>JALHMM010000053.1 GCA_022844045.1 Reyranellaceae bacterium
GCGCCTGGCGCCGGCGGCGCCTGCGCCCGCCGAGCCCGCGCCAGCCACCGCACCAACCACCGCACCGCCCGCCGCGCCGCCACCAGAACCGCCCAAGCCACCCGAGCCCGCACCGCCATCAGCGCCCGCGCCGAGGGTGACCGTGCCGATGCCGACGGCGCCGAAATAAGAAGTGAGCTAGGAATCGACGGTACTCGACCGACCCGACCTGGCAACGACGTCCAAGCCGTTTGGGCCGCGCCGCTCCAGCGGCGCTCATGATGCGTCACTGGAGCGACGCGGCCCGGAGACAGCCAACAGGTCGCCTGCGATCGCCCTGCCCCGGAGAGGGGCGGGCCAGAGGCGCTGCTACGTCGCCGTGCCGCCTACTGTCAGCCCGTCGAGCCTGAGCGTCGGCTGGCCGACGCCGACGGGCACGCCCTGGCCGTCCTTGCCGCAGGTGCCGACGCCGAGATCCATCTCCAGGTCGTTGCCGACCATACCGATCTTCAAGAGCGCCTCGCTGCCCGAGCCGATCAGGGTGGCGCCCTTGACCGGCGCGCCGACCTTGCCGTTCTCGATCAGGTAGGCCTCGGTGCAGCTGAAGACGAACTTGCCGTTGGTGATGTCGACCTGGCCGCCGCCGAAATTCACGGCGTAGAGGCCGCGCTTCACAGAGGCCATGATTTCGCCAGGGTCCTTGTCGCCGGCCAGCATGATGGTGTTGGTCATACGTGGCATCGGGCTGTGGGCGTGGCTCTGCCGCCGGCCGTTGCCGGTGGGCTTCGCGCCCATGAGGCGGGCGTTGAGCCGGTCCTGCATCAGGCCGACCAGCTTGCCGTCCTCGATCAGCACGGTGCGCTGGCTCGGCGTGCCCTCGTCGTCGACGGTGAGCGAGCCGCGGCGGTCGCGCATCGTGCCGTCGTCGACCACGGTGACGCCGGGCGAGGCGATGCGCTCGTTCATCAGATGGGTGAACACCGAGGTCTTGCGGCGGTGGAAATCGCCTTCCAGGCCATGACCAATGGCTTCGTGCCAGAGGATGCCCGACCAGCCCGCTCCGAGAACGACCGGGATCTCGCCGGCCGGCGCGTCGACCGACTCGAGGTTGACCAGCGCCTGGCGGATCGCCTCGTCGGTCTGCTTCTTCCAGTACTCGGGCTCGAACATGCCGCTATAGCCGATGCGCCCGCCCGAGCCTGAGGAGCCGGTTTCCATGCGATCGCCCTTGCCGGCGACCACCGACACGTTGAGCCGCACCATCGGTCGCACGTCGGCGACCTTCCGGCCATCGGCGCGCACGATCTCGATCACTTGCCAAGAGGCGGCGATCGAGGCCGAGACCTGCTTCAGCCTGGGCTCCTTGCCGCGGGCATAGGCGTCGATCTCCTCCAGCAGTTTCACCTTGCGCTCGAAGGCGATGCCGTCGAGCGGATTGGCGTCGGTGTAGAGCAGCGAATTGGTGCCGCGCGGCCCTTCGGCCGCCGTGCCGCCCTTGCCGCGGGCCACCGCACGTACCGTGGCGGCGGCGCGCTTGAGCGCCTGCTCGTCCAGCGCCGATGCATGGGCATAACCCACCGTCTCGCCCTTTACCGCGCGCAGGCCGAAGCCCTGGGAGACGTCGAAGGAGGCGCTTTTCAGCTTGCCATCGTCCCAGGCCAGCATCTCGCTCTGGGCGTATTCGAGGAACAGCTCGCCATCGTCGGTACCGCTGAGCGCCTCGCGCACGATGCGCTCGGTGCGCGCCTCGTCGAGGCCGGCACGCTTGAAGAACAGGTCGGTGGCGGTGGCGAGATGGGACATGGGCACTCCGCTGGCTCAGACCTCAACATAGGCGTCCGGCGGCGATACGTCAGCCCCATGAGTCATCTCTACCTTCCCCCGGAGGCGGAAGTTGCCCGAAGGGCGGAAGTGGGATGTCGAAGACGGACTCCTGCGTTTGTCTTCGACATCCCCCCGCGGGGCCGTCCGCAGCCCCCGACCGTCGCGCTGCGCGAGCCACCTTCCCCTTCCGGGGGAAGGCAGGAGTCGGAATTGTTGCGACCCGTCGAGAGTTGCGCCAACCGGCTGACAGCATGGGCGTTTTCGCCTGCCGGAGTGCGTCAGGCGGACGCATCGCGGCGGGGGGCGAATTGGAGTGACCGGGCTTTACGTCCTCTGCTAGATACGCCCATCATCCGCGTGGATATTGCGGCAAGCGGCAAGGAGTGGGGGCATGGGTTCGAACAGCGGCGCGTCGATCATGAGCCGCCTGGGGATGCTGGCGACAGCCGGCTTCGCTCTCATCGCGTCCTCCGGCATGGCGGTCGCCCAGGACAGCGATTTCGTCGACCTGCCGCACCGCGGCCAGATGAACCTGCATCATCCGGTCACCGAGATCATGGACAAGCTGGTCAGCCTGCATAACCTGCTGCTGGTGATCATCTCGGTGATCACCATCTTCGTGCTGAGCCTGCTGGTCTACGTGATGGTGCGCTTCCGCGCCTCGCGCAATCCGGTGCCCTCGCAGGTGACCCACAACACGCTGCTCGAAGTGGCCTGGACGGTGGTGCCGATCATCATCCTGATCGTCATCGCCATCCCGTCCTTCAAGCTGCTCTATTTCATGGACCGCACCACCGAACCGGGCCTGACCATCAAGATCACCGGCAAGCAGTGGAACTGGCAGTACGAGTACCCCGACCTCAAGATCGACTTCGAAGCCTTCATGGTGAAGGAGGCCGACTGGGTCAAGCTGTCGGATGCCGAGAAGCAGCGCCGTCCGCGCCTCCTCGCCGTCGACAACGAGATGGTCGTGCCGGTCAACACCAACGTGCGCTTCTACGTCACCTCGACCGACGTGATGCACTCCTGGGCGATCCCCGCCTTCGGCGTCAAGCACGATGCGATCATCGGCCGCCTCAACGAGGGCTGGTTCAACGTGCGCAAGGAAGGCCTGTACTACGGCCAATGCTCGCAGATCTGTGGCTCGGGCCACGCCTACATGCCGATCGCGGTGCGCGTCGTCTCGAAGGAGGCGTTCGACAAGTGGGCGGCGTCCAAGAAGGCGGCCGCGCTGCCCGCGCCCACGGAATTCGCCGCCAATGATTCGATAAGGGCCGAGCCGACGCGCTGATGCGCGCCCGGCCCACAACAGTCGCGTAGACGGAAGGAAGTCGCCATGGCCACGAACGCCGCACACGGCGCCCACCACGACGCCCACGGTCATGATCATCATGACCATACGCCCGGGTTCTTCTCCCGCTGGTTCCTGTCGACCAACCACAAGGACATTGGCACGCTCTATCTGATCTTCGCCGTCTTCGCCGGCCTGATCGGCGGCGCGCTCTCGGTCTACATGCGGCTCGAGCTCTATTCGCCGGGCGTGCAGTACATGAACTGGCACTCCGACCCGGGCCACCACTGGAACGCGGTCGTCACGGCGCACGGCCTGATCATGGTGTTCTTCGTGGTCATGCCGGCGCTGATCGGCGGTTTCGGCAACTGGTTCGTGCCGATCATGATCGGCGCGCCGGATATGGCCTTCCCGCGCATGAACAACATCTCGTACTGGCTGACCGTGGCCGGCTTCATCATGCTGGTCTGCTCGGTGTTCCTGGGCGCCGGCGCCGGCACGGGCTGGACGATCTATCCGCCGCTGTCGGCCAAGGGCAGCCTCGGCCCGTCGATGGATTTCGCGATCTTCTCGCTGCACCTCGCCGGCGCGGGCTCGATCCTCGGCGCCGCCAACTTCATCACCACGATCTTCAACATGCGCGCGCCGGGCATGACCCTGCACCGCATGCCCCTGTTCGCCTGGTCGATCCTGGTCACGGCGTTCCTGCTGCTGCTGGCGCTGCCGGTGCTAGCCGGCGCCATCACCATGCTGCTGACCGACCGCAACTTCGGCACCAGCTTCTTCGATCCCGCCGGCGGCGGCGATCCGATGCTGTTCCTGCACCTCTTCTGGTTCTTCGGCCATCCCGAGGTGTACATCATGATCCTGCCGGCCTTCGGGATCGTCAGCCACATCATCTCGACCTTCTCGAAGAAGCCGGTGTTCGGCTATCTCGGCATGGCCTACGCCATGGTCGCGATCGGCGTGGTCGGCTTCGTCGTGTGGGCGCACCACATGTACACGGTCGGCATGGACGTCGACACGCGCGCCTACTTCGTGGCCGCGACCATGGTCATCGCCGTGCCGACGGGCGTGAAGATCTTTTCGTGGATCGCCACCATGTGGGGCGGCTCGATCAGGTTCGAGATCCCCTTCCTGTGGGCGGTCGGCCTGATCTTCCTGTTCACCGTCGGTGGTGTCACCGGTGTCGTGCTGGCCAATGCCGGCGTCGATATCGCGCTGCACAACACCTATTACGTCATCGCCCACTTCCACTACGTGCTGTCGCTCGGAGCGGTGTACGGCATCTTCGCCGGGTACTACTACTGGATCGGCAAGATGTGCGGGAAGCAGTACAACGAGTTCTGGGCGCAGGTGCATTTCTGGGGAACGTTCATCGGCGTCAACCTGACGTTCTTCCCGATGCACTTCTCGGGACTGGCCGGCATGCCGCGCCACTACATCGACTACCCCGACGCCTTCGAGCTGTGGAACAAGGTCTCGTCGATCGGCGCCTTCATCGGCTTCGGCGCGACGATCATCTGGTTCATCTCGGCGGTGCACACCGTGTTCTTCAGCAAGAACAAGGTGGGTGCGAACTACTGGGGCGAGGGCGCCACGACGCTGGAATGGACCGTTCCCTCGCCGCCGGCTTTCCACACCTTCGACGAACTGCCGAAGGTCCAGCCCGCCACGCACCACTGAGGATTCCAGGGGGCGCCACGGGGCGCCCCCTGAACCGTAACGGTAAACCATGACCGATCTGTCCGCGACCACCCTGCACGACACCGGCGCGACCACAGCGCCGACGCCGTCGCGCGTGGCCGACTACGTGGCGCTCCTGAAGTTGCGGGTGGTGTCGCTGGTGGTGTTCACCGGCATGGTCGGCCTGTGGCTGGCGCCGGGCCACATCCATCCGTTGCTGGGTGCCGTGGCCATTGTGGCGATCGCGCTGGGCGCGGGCGCCTCGGGCGCGATCAACATGTGGTATGACCGTGACATCGACGCGGTCATGACCCGCACGCGCAAGCGGCCGATCCCGACCGGCGCCGTGGCGCCCGACGACGCTCTGGGCTTCGGCGTGCTGCTGTCGATCTTTTCGGTGGCGCTGATGACGGTGGCGACCAACGCCGTCGCCGGCGGTCTGCTGGCGCTGACCATCCTGTTTTATGTCTTCGTCTACACCGTCTGGCTGAAGCGGCGCACGCCGCACAACATCGTCATCGGTGGCGCCGCCGGCGCCTTCCCGCCGATGATCGGCTGGGCGGCGATCACCGGCGACGTGTCGTGGGCCAGCGTCTCGCTGTTCCTGCTCATCTTCTTCTGGACGCCGCCGCATTTCTGGGCGCTGTCGCTGTACTGCGACGACGACTATCGCCGCGCCGGCGTACCGATGCTGCCGGTGGTCTCCGGCGTGCGCCACACCAAGCTGCAGATGCTGGCCTATTGCCTGCTGCTGCTGCCGGTCGGCCTGCTGCCGACATTGACCGGCGCGGTCGGCTGGGGCTACGGCCTCTATTCGCTGGCCGCCGGCATGGTCTTCGTTGGCCACGCGTTGCGCGTGCTGCGCGCGCCCGAGGACGACAAGAGCGCCGCGCGCGCGATGTTCCGCTATTCGCTGGGCTATCTTTTCCTGCTGTTCGTGGCGATGGTCGCGGACCGTCTGGCCTTCGGTTGAGGGCGGGGAGCATGGAGATGGCGGCCCCCGATCCGCGCAAGCCCTACATCACCGAGCGCCACATCCAGCAGCGCGGCAAGAATCGCGTCGTGCTGGGCGTGATCATCGGCATCTGCCTGCTGTTCTTCGTCATCACCATCGTGAAGTTCGGTGGCGCTGGCGTGCTACCCGGCGCCGGAGGCATGAAGTGAGCGCCGCGGCCGACGATCTCCAGCGCCGCAACCGGCGGGTCGGCCTGATGGTCGCGCTGGCCGGCTCGGCGATGCTCGGCCTCGCCTTCGCCTCGGTGCCGCTCTACGAGCTCTTCTGCAGGGTCACCGGCTTCGGCGGCACCACCCAGGTCGCCACGGCGGCGCCGGGCCGCGTGCTAGAGCGCACCGTGCGCGTGCGCTTCGACGCCAGTAGGGACGCCAACCTGCCGTGGAAGTTCGAACCGCTGCAGCGCGAGGTCACGGTGCGGCTGGGCGAGGAGACGCTGGTCTTCTACCGCGCCACCAACGTCTCGCAGCGTCCGATCGTCGGCACCTCGACCTACAACGTGCTGCCGGACATCACCGGCCAGTGGTTCAACAAGATCCAGTGCTTCTGCTTCACCGAGCAGCTCCTGATGCCGGGGCAGAGCATCGACATGCCCGTGGTGTTCTTCGTCGACCCTGATATGGCGAAGGAACGCCGCTACGACGGCGTCAGCACGATCACATTGTCCTATACGTTCTTCGAAGCGCGCACCGACAAGGCGCGCGAGCTGCTGAGCCGGCTGCCGGCTTCGGCGGACAGCAAAAGGGGTGGGTGAGATGGCCGCAGCAGCCCAGAAGCATCCGTATCATCTGGTCGATCCCAGCATCTGGCCGTTGATCGGCGCCTTCGCCGGCGTCCTGCTCGCCTTCGGCGGCGTCCTGTACATGCACCCGACGATGCTGGGCGCGGGCCTCGCGCCGACGGTGAAGGCGCTAGGCGTCTGGAAGGTCGCGCCCGGCCTGCTGCTGGTCTTCATCACCATGTGGTACTGGTGGAAGGACGTGATCGTGGAATCGCGCATCCACCACACCCCGGTGGTGCAGCTCGGCCTGCGCTACGGCATGATCCTGTTCATCGCCTCGGAGGTGTTCTTCTTCCTGGCGTTCTTCTGGGCCTTCTTCGACGCCTCGCTGTTCCCCGGCGCCGAGAACATGCCGGGCCGCACCGAGGCCACCGGCGGCGTCTGGCCGCCCAAGGGCGTGGCGCCGTTTGACCCGTTCGATCTGCCGCTGATCAACACCCTGATCCTGCTGCTCTCGGGCACCACCGTGACCTGGGCGCACCATGCCATCCTGGAAGGCGATCAGAAGTCGGCGGTGCGCGGCCTGTTGCTGACCGTGCTGCTGGGCATGTTGTTCACCGCCGTGCAGGCCTACGAGTATGTCCACGCCGCCTTCGGCTTCCGCGATGGCATCTACTCCTCGACCTTCTACCTGGCGACCGGCTTCCACGGCTTCCACGTGCTGGTCGGCACGATCTTCCTGACCGTCTGCCTGTTCCGCGCCATGGACAACCAGTTCAAGCCCGAGCAGCATTTCGGCTTCGAGGCGGCCGCCTGGTACTGGCACTTCGTCGACGTGGTCTGGATCTTCCTGTTCTTCGCCATCTACTGGTGGGGCATGGGCGACGCGATCCCGGCGGCGCACTGACGCGCCGTTATCGGCGACATGACGACGCCGGCCGAGAGGCCGGCGTCTCTTTTTCTACCTTCCTCCGGGGGGGAAGGTAGAGTGAATCGATGTCATCCGACTGGCCGCCTCTGTCATCGCTGTCGACCGGCCTCGCCGGACGCTGTCCGCGTTGCGGCAGGGGAAGGCTCTTCGACGGGGTGCTGAAGATCCACTCGGCCTGCGGAGAATGCGGGCTCGATCTGCGCGGCCACGACGCTGGCGACGGCCCGGCTGTGTTCGTGATCCTGGGCCTGGGCGCGGTGATGATGGGCCTGGTGCTGTGGGTCGAGTTCCGCTTCGAGCCGCCGGTCTGGGTCCATCTCGCGCTGTGGACGCCCGTGGTGATCGCGCTGACCATCCTGCCGCTGCGGCTGATCAAGGGCGTCCTAGTGGCGCAGCAGTACCACCATCGCTCGACGGCGGGCGAGGATGGCCCTACATGAGCGTCATGCGCGATTTCAAGCCGTCATTCTGGCCGACCGTCTTCAGCGTTCCGGCCTTCCTGGTCATGCTCGGGCTCGGCGCCTGGCAACTGCAGCGCATGGAGTGGAAGAACGATCTGATCACGCGCCTGCAGAGCCGCATGACCATGGCGCCGCTTGACGCCGCCGGCGTCGCCGCCGATCCCAAGGCGGCCGAGTACCGCAAGGTCCGGCTGACCGGCACCTTCCTGCACGACAAGGAAATGCATCTGCTGGCGCGCAGCCTGAACCGCAATGTCGGCCTGCAGATCGTCACGCCGCTGCGCCTGGAGTCGGGCGAGGTCGTGCTGTTCAACCGCGGCTGGATACCGGAGCGGTTGAAGGATCCGGCGCGTCGCGCGGCGGGGCAGGTGCAGGGCGTCGTCACCGTCGAAGGCGTCGTGCGGTTGAGCGAAGCCAATCTGCAGAGCTGGTTCGTTCCCGAGAACAAGCCCGAGCGCAATGTCTGGCTGACCATGGACGTCGCCACCATGCGCCGCACCGCGGGCCTGCCCGAGTCGCCGGCGCTGAAGCCCGACGCATGGTTCGTCGCCGCCGACGCCACGCCCAACCCCGGGGGCTTCCCGATCGGCGGCCAGACCCGGGTGAACCTGCCCAACGATCACCTGCAGTACTCGATCACCTGGTTCCTGCTGGCGCTGAGTCTGGTCGGCGTCTACATCGCCTATCACTGGCGCCGCGGCCGTCCCACGCCGCCGCCCGTGCCGGAGCGGGGCTGAGCCTTTCTCCCTCTCCCTGAGGTGGGGAGAGCCAGACATGGAATGAATCGATGAGCGTCAGCAATTCCTACACCCAGCTCGAGGCGCGCTTCCGCCGGCTGTCGCTGATCGGCGGCGCGCAGGCGATTCTCGGTTGGGATCGCTCCGTGATGATGCCCACGGGCAGCGCTGAGGATCGTGCGGAGCAGTCGGCGGCCTTGGGTGTGATCGCGCATGAGCTAATCTCAGCGCCGGAGGTCGGCGATCTGCTGGCCTCGGCCGAGCAGCGCACGGCGGATCTCGACGCCTGGCAGCTCGCCAATCTCAGGGAGATGCGCCGAGCCTGGGTGCACAGCACGGCGCTGACCTCGGATCTCGTCGAGCGCCGCTCGCGCGCGATCTCGCGCGCCGAGATGGCGTGGCGCGAGGCCAAGGCGAAGAACGATTACGCCGCGCTGCTGCCGCACCTGCAGGCCGTGCTCGACGTGACGCGCGAGGCGGGGCTGGCGAAAGCCGCGAAGCTCGGCTGCTCGGTGTACGAGGCGTTGCTCGACGAGTACGAGCCCGATGGCCGCGCGGCGCGCATCGATGCGCTATTCGCCGATCTCGAGGCCTTCCTGCCGCCGCTGCTGGGCGAAGTGCTGGAGCGGCAGGCGTCACGGCCACAGCCTTTGCCGCTGCCGGGCCCGTTCCCGATCGAGACGCAGCGCGCGCTCGGGCTGGAGATGATGAAGGCGGTCGGCTTTGACTTCGCCAAAGGCCGCCTCGATGTCTCGGCGCATCCCTTCACCGGCGGCACGCCCGACGACGTGCGCATCACCACGCGCTACGACGAGGCCGATTTCGCCCGCGCCCTGATGGGCGTGCTGCACGAGACCGGGCACGCGATGTACGAGGCCGGCCTGCCGACGCATTGGCGACATCAGCCGGTGGGCACCTCGCGCGGCATGGCGATCCACGAATCGCAGTCGCTGCTGCTGGAGATGCAGGCCTGTCGCGGCCGCGCCTTCATCGACTTCGCCGCCCCACGCATGGCCGCCGCCTTCGGTGGCACGGGCGCGGCCTGGGGCGCCGACAACATCCACCGCCTCTACACCGTGGTGAAACCCGGCTTCATCCGCGTCGACGCCGACGAGGTGACCTACCCGCTGCATGTGATCCTGCGCTACAAGCTGGAGCGCGCGATGATCGCCGGCGAGCTGAAGCTCGCCGACCTGCCGGGTGCCTGGAACGAGGGCATGGAAAAGTCGCTGGGCGTGCGGCCGCCGACCGACACCTTGGGCTGCCTGCAGGACATCCACTGGCCCGACGGCGGCTGGGGCTACTTCCCGACCTACACCCTGGGCGCGCTGGCCGCGGCGCAGCTGTTCGCCGCCGCCCGCGCCGCCGATCCCGACATCGAGCCCGGCCTGGCGCGCGGCGACTTCGCGCCGCTCTATCACTGGCTGCGCGAGAACGTGCACAGCCAGGGTTCGCTGCTGTCGACCGACGCGCTCCTGGAGCGGGCCACTGGCGCGCCGCTGGGTACAGCGGCGTTCAAGGCGCATCTGAAGGCGCGATATCTCGTCTGATTACCTTCCCCCGCAGAGCGGGGGAAGGTATGCAGAGTTGAACGGAGACCGCCATGCTCGACCTGCGACCGAACTGCGAGTGCTGCGACAAGGACCTGCCCAATGGCGCCCCTGACGCGCTGATCTGTACCTTCGAGTGCACCTTTTGCGCCGCCTGCGCCGAGACCAGGCTGGGCGGGCGTTGCCCGAATTGTGGTGGCGACCTGGTGAAGCGCCCGACGCGGCCGGCTGACAAGCTCGGCCGCTTTCCCGCCTCGACCAAGCGGTTGAAGAAGGACCACGCCGCCTGTCTCGACCGTGCCGCCGACTGAGCCGCCACGCCGGGTCAGCGGTACCGAGGGCTATGGCGAGACCGCCGACGCGCTCGTCAAGCAATACGAGAGCGTCAGTTTCGCCGACCTGCACGGTGACGTCGCTCGGCTGATGCCGACACGACCCAGTCGCGTGATCGACATCGGCGCCGGCACGGGGCGCGACGCCGCCGCGCTGGCCGCCCTGGGCCACACGGTTACCGCCGTCGAGCCAACGCCGGAGTTGCGCGCGCACGGCCAGCGCCTGCACGGCACATCGGTCTTCACCTGGATCGATGATTCGCTGCCCGACCTCGATGTCGTGCATGCCATGGGCGGGCAGTATGACGTCGTGCTGCTGACCGCGGTCTGGATGCATCTCGACCTCGCGCAACGGCAACGTGCGATGCCAAGGGTCGCGAGCCTGTTGGCACCCGGCGGCGTCATGCCGATGCGGCTGCGGCACGGCCCCGTGCCCGTGGGGCGGCGCATGTTCGACGTCTCGATCGAGGAGACCGCCGCCCTGGCCGAAGTGTGCGGACTGGGCGTGATCCATCGTGGCCACCGGCCGAGCCGGTTTGGCGCCCCCGGCGTGCACTGGAGCGTCGTGATGTTCCGGCGGGATTGACCGCCTTGCCCGGTCCCGCCCCCGCCGTTATGGTCCGCGCCCCTATGACAGACATCCGTTACATCAGCACGCGCGGCGGCTCGCAGAACATGGCCGAGCGGCTCACCTTCGAGGAGGTGATGCTGTCGGGCCTGGCGCGCGACGGCGGCCTGTACCTGCCCGAGAGCTGGCCGGCCTTCAGCGCCGAAGACCTCGCGGCCTACCGCACCATGCCCTACGCCGACATGGCCGCGCGCGTCATCGCGCCCTTCGTCGGCAACGCCTTCTCGGCCGAGGACCTGCTGCGCCTGTCGCGCGAGGCCTACGCCACCTTCGATCACCCCGATGTGGTGCCGATCAAGCCATTGGCGGTCGACAATCTGCACCTGATGGAGCTGTTCCACGGCCCGACGCTCGCCTTCAAGGACGTGGCGCTGCAGCTCCTGGGCCGCATGCTCGAGGAGATCCTGAGCCGCTCGGGCAAGCGCGCGCGCATCGTCGGCGCGACGTCGGGCGACACGGGCTCGGCGGCGATCGAGGCGGTGCGCGACAGCCGGCGCGTCGACATCTTCATGCTACATCCGCAGGGCCGCACCTCGGAGGTGCAGCGCCGGCAGATGACCACGGTGCTGGCGCCCAACGTGCACAACGTCGCCATCGACGGCACCTTCGACGACTGCCAGGACCTCGCCAAGGCCTGCTTCAACGACCTCGCGTTCCGCGATCATCACCGGCTGACGGCGGTGAACTCGATCAACTGGGCGCGCGTGATGGCGCAGATCGTCTACTACGTCGCCGCCGCCGTGCGGTTGGGCTCGGCCGAACGGCCGGTGTCGTTCTGCGTACCGACAGGCAATTTCGGTAACATCTACGCCGCCTATGCGGCGAAGCAGATGGGCGCGCCGATCGGCCGGCTGATCATCGCCACCAACACCAACGACATCCTGGCGCGCTTCATCGAGAGTGGCGCGCAGACCATGGCCGGCGTCGAGGCGACGCTGTCGCCCAGCATGGACATCCAGGTGTCGAGCAACTTCGAGCGCCTGCTGTTCGACCTGTTCGATCGCGACGGCCGCGGGCTCGCCAAGGCGATGGCGGCGTTCCGCTCGACCGGCACGATGCGTGCCAGCGCCGCGCAGCTCCTGCGCGCGCGCGGCATCTTCGACGCCGGGCGGCTCGACGACAGCGGCACCTTGCGCGTCATCGCCGAAGCGCTGCGCGACACCGGTGAGCTGCTCGATCCGCACACCGCGGTGGGCTACGCGGTGGCACGCCAGAAGCGCGGCGATCCATCGTTGCCGATGGTTGTGCTTGGCACGGCGCATCCCGCGAAGTTCCCCGACGCGGTCGAGAAGGCGGTCGGCAAGCGGCCGGAATTGCCGGAGCGGATGGCGGACCTCTACAAGCGTCCCGAGCGCTGCACGGTGCTGGGCAACGACCTCAGGGCGTTGCAGCAGCTGATGGACACCACGCCGGCGCCGCGATGAGCATCCGCATCACCACGCTCGACAATGGACTGCGTGTCGTCACCGACACGATGGGCTCGGTCGAGACCGTGGCGCTGGGCGTGTGGATCGCCGCCGGCGCGCGGCACGAAAACGCCCAGCGCAACGGCCTCGCGCACATGCTCGAGCATATGGCGTTCAAGGGCACGCGGCGGCGCACCGCGCGCGGCATAGCCGAGGAGATCGAGACCGTCGGCGGCAGCCTCAACGCCTATACCGGGCGCGAGACCACCGCCTACCACGCCACCATCCTCAAGGAGGACGTGGCGCTGGCCGTCGACCTTATCGCCGACATCCTGCTCGACTCGACTTTCGTCGAGGAGGAGATGAGCCGCGAGCGCGGCGTGATCCTGCAGGAGATCGGCCAGGCGCTCGACACGCCCGACGACGTCATCTTCGACCGCTTCCAGGAGGTCGCGTTTCCCGGCCAGCCGCTGGGTCGGCCGGTGCTCGGTACTGAGGAGACGGTGACGTCGATCTCGCGCGAGGATCTCTTCGCCTGGCTGCGGGCGCGCTATCACGGTGGCCGCATGGTGCTCTCGGCCGCCGGCGCCGTCGAGCACGAGCGCTTCGTCGAACTGGCGGCGAAAGCGTTCGCGCGCGTGCCGAAGTCCGGCGATACAGCGGCGCCCGCGCCGGCGCGCTACGAAGGCGGCGAGCGTCGCGACGAGGACGACCTCGAGCAGGTGCACCTGCTGATCGGCACCGAGGGGCTTTCGTATCTCGACCCCGACCACCACGCCGCCGCGGTGTTCTCGACCCTGTTCGGTGGCGGCATGTCCTCGCGCCTGTTCCAGCGCATCCGCGAGGAACGCGGGCTGGTCTACAGCATCTCCTCCTTCACCTCGTCCTATCGCGACGGCGGGCTGTTCGGTATCTACGCCGGCACCGGCGCCGAGAGCCTGGCCGAGCTGGTGCCGATGGTCTGCGCCGAGTTCGCGTCGGTGGCCGACACGCTGCAGGAGAGCGAGATCGCCCGCGCCCGCGCCCAGCTCAAGGCCGGCGTGCTGATGTCGCTGGAGTCCACTCACGCGCGCTGCGAGCAGGCGGCGCGCCACCTGCTCACCTACGACCGCGTGATCCCCTATACGGAGACCGTGGCGCGCATCGAAGCTGTCGATCGGGCCGCGGTGCAACGAGTCGCCCGCCGGCTACTGGCTGGCAAGCCCAGCGTCTGCGCCTTGGGACCGGTCGGTGGACTAGAGGCCTACGACTCGATCACAGCTCGCCTGCGCCCCTAGCGGGAGTAGGGGCATGGGCAAAGTTTAGAAATCGTGTAAAATAATTGCCGCACCCTCAGGGAGTGACGCTAGGGATGTTCCGACTGTCCGACGTGCCTCTCGCGCTGGCCTCGACGCCGCGCCTGCCGTCGGAGCGCGTGTTCTTGCGTATGCCCAATCTCGACGACTGGCGTGAGTGGGCTGAGTTACGCGCCGCCAGCCGTGCCTTCCTGACGCCATGGGAACCATCATGGACGGAGGACGCGCTGACGCGCGATTCCTATCGCCGCCGCCTGCGTCATTATCTGCAGGAGTGGCGCGCCGGCGAGGGCTACACCTTCTTCATCTTCCTCAACGACACCCGCCGGCTGACCGGCGGCATCTCGGTCTCCAACGTGCGCCGCGGCGTCGCGCAGAGCGCCAGCATCGGCTACTGGATGGGCCAGCGCTACGCCGGCTACGGTTACATGACCGAGGGCCTCGCGGCGCTGCTGCCCTTCATGTTCGACGAGGTGCGCCTGCGCCGGCTCGAAGCCGCCTGCCTGCCAAGCAACGAGCCCAGCAAGGCGGTGCTGCGCAAGGTCGGCTTCCATGAGGAGGGGCTGGCGCGCCAGTACCTGAAGATCAACGGCATGTGGCATGACCACGTGCTGTTCGCGCTGCTGGGCGAAGACTGGCGGGCTCGGCTCGCCGGACGCTGACTACGGCGTTACTGTCCGATGTTCTCGTGCGGTCGCCCGAACAGAGACGTGCGAACCGGCGCATGCTGGCGTTCGCAAACAGATGCCGCGCGGTCGATCGAGACCTGCAGCCGATCCGCGATGAGCCCACACGCGATCCGCCCGATCGAGTCCATCGACCCCGCGGCCGGCAGGCGCGCGTCGTAGAGAGTCTCCAGGATGATGCGGTCGGTATCGGTGAGGTGGGCCTGCGTGTTGTAGCGATAGCTCAGCACGCTGAATGCCTTGTCGGGATGCGAGCGCAACCCGAAGCCGTGCAGGATCTCGTGGTTCGTGCACCGCGTCAGCCTCTCGAGATTCGAGAGGTTGAGGTGGAGTTCGACGCGCACCAGGCGTCCGGTATCGTCCCAGTCGATGATCGTGAAGCAAGGCGTCGCGCCCGATGAGTTTCTCGTGCTCGCCCTCACCAGGAAGTTGACACGCGGATCGTTCGCCGCGACCCGTTCGACAGGAACCCTGACGACCGCCGCTAGGGTGGAGACGGTGGACTCGACGTCGGCGCGTGCACGCTCGAGGCCGGCGGAATCGCTGAACGCCAGGTAGATCGGGCCCGTCCATCGGGCAAGCTCTTTTGCCTGTGAGGTCTGGATGCGCATGGCGGCGTCCTTGAACGCGCCGAACACATCCTCAAGCTGCTTCTGAGGATCAATGGTCTCGCTGGCCTGAACCGGTTCGACGAGCGACAGTGGCGACGCGACAATAGCGACCACCACGGCAAAACGCCGCAATGCACCAAGCATCATTTTCTGTCCAATCAATGGCCGCAGAGCGCGGAAATAAATTCGCAGGCAAAAATTCTATATAATTCAATGCTATATCATAAATTCATGAACTGATCAACAATAGTCGTCGTGTAACCTGCAACATCAGCGCTGTTTGCGTAGCTTTTCCGAGCGCCGCAGCTCCGCATCGGTGACTAATCGTGCAAATTCCAGAGGATTCGATAGCAATCGGCCGAGCCGTGAAATCGGCAATCGGATGCCGTGCTTATTGCTATTGAAGTGCGGTAACCTCTCGACAAACGGTGAAAGCCGTGGCATTACCCTCTTGTTAATAAGTGAGCGTGCATTCTTCGATTGCCCTCGCGTATGTTTTTGCTGCTGAAATTGGGTCGTTTCCCCCGCGATCCAAAAGCGAATGAAGCACAGGAATGTGCGTTCTGACCGCGATCCACTGGACTCGGAACGCCAAGGTCTGCTGTCCCAAGCGGCGAAAAGCCGGTGACGATGTAGGCACACTGGGGGTGTAACATGATGACTGCGAATTCCAAGGATCTGGGCCAGCTCGTGGCTGGCCTGCCAGCCGGCGTGTTCCTGGCTGACCTTGATGGCGCCCATCTGCGCCTTCACGTTCGAAACGGCGTCGACGTCGCCAAGGCGCGTGTCGATGCCGGGGTGGCCTTGGAAGAGGCGGCCCTGAAGCTGAAGGTCGAAGTCCTGTCGCACAGCGTCAGCGACCTTGCCTTTCCCAAGTCGATCGAGCACTGGCTGCGAAAGTTCGCGGCCGGTTCGACGATCTACGATCCGACCATGGTCGCGCAAAGGGCGCGTGTCTTGGTGGCCGCCGCCAAGGCCTGCCGCGCGGAGTTTGGCAAGACATTGACCGCGGTCTTCTTCGATCCGGGCAGCCGCGCCGTGGTGCTCGAGGTTCATCCCAAGACAGGATCGGAAACGGTCCGTCGTTATCAGCAGCGCGCGGTCGAGATCATCTCCGCGACGGGCGCGGGTGCCGACTGGAATCATCTGGCGGACGCCGCGGGTGTTTGGCCGATCACCGTGAGGGTCGTGCCGAAACCCGCGCCACGCAAGCTCGTTGCGATTGACGCGGCTTCGGCTTCCATTGGCCGCCGCCTGTCGCGCATGTGCCGCATCGCGCTCGCACCCGGCGCCATGGCGATCGCCGTGTCGGCGGTCGCCTATCCGGCGGCGGCCAAGACGACGCCGGCTTCTCCGGCGATGACTGCGCCAGCCGGCCTCGCCGCGGCCAACTCGGTTGGTACCTACGGCATCCTGTCCGGGCTGTCCGTGTTCTCCGACGGGCAGCTGCCGTCGGCGGCCGGCGACTTCATGGCCACTGGTCTCGACAGCTACTTCGGCCGTGATGCGAACGCCAAGAGCGGTATCGTGATCCGCGTCGCGCAATCCGTCCGGCGGGCGATCGCCTTCGACGACTCCGGTCCGTCAGGTGCGGCGACCGCCAGCCCGGCGTCGTGAACCGCGGGCGTCTCCACGACACAAGGTCCCATAATGGACTGGCCTGACCCGAAGACATTCTGCGCCCTGCCTTTCGAGCATCTGTGCATCGGACCCGAGGGAACAGCACGGGTCTGCTGTGTCGCGCACGACATGGTGAGCCAGCACGGCGCGCCGATGTCGCTGAACGTCAACACGATGGACGAGATCTGGAACTCGGCATACATGCGCAACATCCGGCGCGGTATGCTGCGGGGCGAGCGTGTCTCGGCATGCGAGGTTTGCTACGAAAGCGAGGCGGCCAGCGGTCAGAGCTATCGTACGCATACCGGCCTCGAGCCCGTCATGGGCCGCAAGCGCACCGCGGCGTCGATGAGCAAGTATGGCGCGGATGCCGGCTTTCGGGTCGATCGCTCGCCGAGCTTCATCAAGCTCGAGATCAGCAATCTCTGCAACCTGAAGTGCCGTATGTGCTACGGCGCCGCCAGTTCGCAGATCGAGCGCGATCCGGTGCACAGCAGATGGAGCGGTGGCGTTGATCCACTGCATGCGATCTGGCGTGGTGCGACCGCCCGGGTTGGGCCGGAGCCACGGATTGGCGTGCGAACGTCTGGCCTCCAGCCTCACGAGTACTACGACGGGATCGTGCGGTCGTGGACGGACGGACATGCGACACTGAACCTGCCGCTGCCCGCCGACACACGTCTGGACAACCTGGAGATCGCGTTTCACCACGCGGGGCGGAGGGCGCAGAACTACCGCATCGTGGTCAACGGCCGGCCCATGGCGAGCGGCGTGTTGAACGAAGGCGACTCGCCCGTCGTGATCGACCTGAACGGCTTCGAGGCCGGTCGCGAGCTCGTCGTCGAAATTCTGAGCAACCGGATCATCGAGACGATGGGCGACGTGGAGCGCGGCGTTCCGCTCACGCACGTCACGCTCAACCGTCATCTCCCGGAGACGCTGGCGACCCAGCTGCCCCGCCCGCGGCTCCTGTCGCCGCAGGAAGGCAGCGACGGCCCTTGGTACATGAGCGACGCCAAGGTCTTCGGTGACGCGCTGAAATCCATCGACACGCTGGAGCGGCTGTATATCACCGGTGGCGAGCCCCTGATCAATGATCGGGTGGCGGACATACTGGGCTATCTCGTCGATTCGGGCGCCGCCAGCCGTATCCACCTCGAGCTGTCGACGAACTGCACCAGCGTCGACCCGCGCTACATCGACCGCATCAAGAAGTTCCGCCACGTCGAGTTGCTGCTCAGCCTCGACGCGGTTGGCGACACGTACGAATACATCCGCTATCCGGCGCGCTGGAGCACGGTGGAAGCCAATGTGCGGAAGCTGAAGTACGAGCACGGCCTGCTCTGCAAGGTCCCGCCCGTGATCCAGGTCTACAACGTGCTCAACCTCGTCGAAATCTTCCGGTTCTGTGACGCGATGGACATGGATATCACCATGAACATCCTGCACATGCCCGACCGGCTGGCGATCCACCATTTGCCGCCACGGGTGCGCAAGGCCGCCGCGGCCAAGCTGTTCGCCTATCACGAGGACGATTGCCGCGATCTCACGAAGTCGCAGGTGCTATCGCTGGCGCGCTATCTCGATACGATGGACACGCCGTTCAAGCCTGATGTGATTCGCGAGCTGATGCTCTTCACCAATGATCTCGATGCGACGCGTGGGCAGAGCTTCAGAAAGACGCACGCGGAACTCGTCCAGCTCTTGGCCGAAGATGGCTTCGAGTGGACCGACGAGACACGATTTGCCGGCGGCGAGACCAGGATGCGGCCCGCGCGCGAGCGCGACTACGCCTGGCTTTGATCGACGGTTCGTCGCGTCTGAAGTAGCCGGCGGCTGTTCATAGGCCGGAAAAGCGATATTGGAACAGATTATGAGAGTGTTGGTTTCCCTGGATTTTGCCGCACCCGCAGAACTCGTTCGAGATGCCCTGACCGTAGGCGCCGCCCTGTCGGCTAGAGGGCACACGATGGTTTATGTGGTCGGCGACCCGGTGTCCTTTGTCGACCAGGCCGGGAGTTGGGTGCCGAGCGAACTGCACCAGGCTCCCGTGTTGCCCGCCGTGCCGCATCTCGTCATGAAGCGCCCGCCGGTGGACGGCTTCGCCGATCAGATCGCCGTGTCGGGCTACGACAGCAAACAGACGCTCATGACGCTCGCGGCGATCTGGAACCGGCAACTCGAAGCGCTGAAGCCTGACCTGATCCTCGGGTTCTGCACCCCGGTTCTTTGGCTCATCGGCCAGTTCCACGCGCCGACAGTCGCGATCGGCAATGGCTTCGCGGTACCGCCGACACTTGGCACGTCGTTTCCGCGCCTGTCGGTGAATTCGACGCCGCTGGCCGACGAGAACGCCATGCTGGCCAACGCCAACGCGGTGCTGGCGCGCTTCGGCAAGCCGTCCCTCGCGTCGCTGTCGGAGATCATCCAGAACTGCACGTCGATTCTGTATGGCCCGCCGTCCTTCGACCCCTATCTGCAGCTGCGCCGTACGTTGACGATCGGCCTGTTGGGCGACCACCCGGAACCCGCGCCGCCGCCGGCGAAACCGCGACTCGCGGTGTTCCTTGACGTCCAATGCCCGGGGGTCGAGGGGATCATGCTGGCACTCAGTGGATTGGCGACCATCCCGATCGATATCCACATCAGCGGCGTGACCACCGGTATGCGGCGTTTCCTCGAGCAGCAGCCGCATATCAAGGTCTGGAACGACCATGCCGCTCTGCTGGGGCAGGTCGAAACCGCCAGCGCGCTTGTCCACCATGGCGTTCAGGATGTCGCGCAGCGCTGCCTGACGAAAGGCCGGCCCCAGCTGATGCTGCCGTGGAAGCGAGAGCAGGAGATCCTGACCTACATGGTGGGCTGGATGGCCTTGTCGTGGACGAAGCCGCCGAGCACCGAGGTCGGCGAGATGGCAGCGACGCTGCGCGACCTGCTGCGCGACAACTCCCTGATGGTCGCCGCCCAGCACCACGCGCGGCAGTTCGCCGACACAAATCTGCCGAACGCCTTGCCGGCGATCGTCGAGCAGATCGAGGGGCTGGCCAAGCCCTGAAGGCGGCGGTTTGTCGCCGGCTCAGTCGTTGCGATACATCTCCTTGTTGGCCAGGACCCACCGCAGCCGCTGAACCCGGTACTTCATCGAGTGTTCAGGACATCTCAGGCTGCTCCAGACGACGTCCCACAACGATGCGCGGCCCAGCCAATAGAGGTTGGTGATGCGCCACTCGTTGAGATCCAGGTCGATGTCGAAGCTGCCGCCGTCGCGCTCGACCACCTGCCGCAGGCAGAACATGCGCCATTCGATCCGGCGAACATCGCTCTCGCGCGTCTCCTTCGAGCGATATGACCGGTCGTCGCGGCCGGCCGCGTAGAGGTTCGAGCCGTGAAGCAGCCTGCGGGTGAGCGCATCGGGCAACGACGCGATCTCGCCGGTCAACACGCAGAAATCCGTCAGAAGCGTGTCGGCGCCTTCCCGCAGGGCATAGGTGGGTATCGGCAAGGCGCGCTTGATGTGCTCGGGCCTCACGGTGAGGACCGAAGTGATCGGACTCCACCACGACCCGCCGGAGCGCATGTACTTCGCCCGGTAGTCGCCGTTGGTCAGGGCATGTGGCTGGGGCTCTCCCAGCTCGTTGCCCTGCGTGTCGACGTTGCGAAAGCGGTGGTAGAGCAATGTCGCCTTGGGACGCTGAAGCGCCAGCTCGACCACGCGCTCGACCTTCTGCGGCAGCCACGTGTCGTCGGCGTCCAGCATCATGAGAAGGTCGCCGCGCGCCAGCGGTATGCCGATATTGAACGCGTGTCCTTGGCCACCATTCTCCGTGCGAACCCATCGGACCTTGTCCTTGTACTCGGCAAGCAGGCTCGACGTGTGGTCCGTCGATCCGTCGTCGACGACAATGATCTCTATGTTGGTATAGGTCTGGTTCAGAACGCTGTTGATGGCGAAGGGGAGATATCGGCCATAGTTGTACGAGTTGATAAGGGCGGTAACGAGCGGCTGGTTGCTGGGCATGGGGTCGTTAACGGGAGCCGGAATGATGTGCCTGACAATCGGCTGATATTACGACAGACGCTGGCCTGACGGAAACAGGGACTGCGACAGCATCTGCGTCGGCTTGCCCGAACCAAGGGGCTTGGGATCGTCTGTCAGCCGACGGGACGCTGCGGCGCGGGCTCCTCCGGGTCCGGCGGTGACCGCAGAACCTGGATCATCAGGACGATGGCGGCGAAGGTGCCGGCAGCCAGGAGCGCGAACCCCCAGGCATACGAATCCGTCAGGACCAGCGCGATGCTAAACAGCGCCGGGCTGACCAGCGGGCCGGCGAAAGTGAAGACCACGGTGCCACCGGTGATCTCGCCGGCGCGACCGGGGGGCGCCAGGCGCGCGATCTCCGCCACGTAGACTCCCGTCCAGCTGATCGCGGTAAGCCCGAGGAACACCACCAGCCCGTAGTACGTCGCCAGTGGCCAGCTCGGCTGCGCGAGCGCCAGCGCCGCGAGGCCGACTGTCATCGACACGGCGAAGCCCAGCAGCACATGGCGCGGTTTGCGCGTGATCTCGGCGACGACGCCCCAGGCGATGCGGCCGGCGATACCCGACAGCGCCAGCACCGAGCCGAGCGCGCCGGCCTTGACCAGCGACATATGCAGGTGGTTGACGCCGTAAATGACGATGAAGGCCGACAGCGCACCCTGCGTCGCCGAAAAGAAGGTCGACGCGAGCGCCAGGCGGCGTAGCTGCGGACGACGCCACACCTCGCCAACCGGCCTGAGGAAGTCGCGCAGCTTGGGCGTAGGTACATGGGCGTTGAGCTTGCTCTCGACGTCATAGACCTGGCGCAGCGGCTGAAGCGCGAAAGCCAGCACCACGCAGATGATGGTCACGAAGAAGGCCGCTATCTGCCAACCCCACAACCGCTCGATCCAGGGAATGGTCACGCCGGCCAACACGCCGCCCAAGGGTATGCCGGTCTGCTTGATCGAGAACACGACGTTTGCCAGGCGCGGCGGCGTCACGCGTGCCAGTACTTGCGAGCTGGCCGGCGTCGGCGGGCCATAGCCGCAGCCGATCAGCGCACCGACGAGGATGATGGTCCAGTAGTTGCCGATGCCGAAAAGCAGCGCACCGATGGCGCAACAGAGCAACGCGCGCTGGCTTACCGTGATCGCGCCGAAATGCGTAGCCATCGAGCCGCCGATCAGCGCGGACACCATGGCGAACAGGTAGACGATCGATGTAAGGAAGCCGATGTACTCGTCGTCGATGCCGTAGCTCGCGCTGGCCGCGGGGGCCAGGATCGGGATCGTCTGCCAAGCGAATGCGGTCAACGTTTGCGCCGCCAGCATCGCGCTGGTGACCGCAACGAAAGCCCGTTCTCCGGATTGGGGTGTCGGATTCGCGTCGGAGGCGACCATAGACAACGTCAGGTAGAGCCTTGTTGCGGACTTTGTTCTATACCAAACGGCTCATGATCTAGCGCGTGAAAAGCGCGTTAGACCTTACCCTAAGCATACCAGAAGCCACTACGGTCGTGAAGCATCTCGTCAATCCGCAATTGCCGCCATGCGCTTCGAAACTTGTCTTCTCGACAATACAACTGCGCTAGGGCCAGGCGCTGGGCTCAGGTGTGGCGCCGTCCCGTTCCTCGCCACTCGGCGACAGTCGCCCGCTCCACCGTCGGGAAAGCGCCGCCGCAATCTATGCACTCTGTTGAGAAATACTACCATTGGTATCAGCGTTCGCCGCGCCCCACGCGCCTGGCGATGACCACCGCACAGAGTGCCGCGCAAGCGGCCATCAGGGCATAGCCCAACGGATATGACTGCGTCAGATAGAGCAGTTGGCGAAACAGCGTCGGCCAAAGAACGGGCCCGAGGAAGACGAAGAAAGAGGTGGCGCCGACGAACTCGCCGGCCCGGCCGGGTGGCGCGCGGCGGGCGCATTCCGAGATGTAGACGCCATTCCAGCCCACCGCGCTGGCGCCGATGACGACGGCGGTGGCGTAGACCAGCCAGCGCGGCCAATGCGGCTGGGCGAGCGCCACGGCCGCGCCGGACAAGGCCATGATCACGCCGAGCGCGGCGAGCACCGTCAGCGGCCGCGACAGGGCGTCGGCCAGCGCGCCCCAGCCGATGCGGCCGGCGATGCCCGCCAGGCTGGCGACCGAGAGCAACGCGCCGGCGGCGACGTAGTCGAGCCGCAGGTGGTCCATGCCGTAGTTCACGATGAAGTTCGTCACCGTCGCCTGCGTCGCGGAGTACGCCATTCCGACCAGGCAGAGCATGCGCAGTGGTGGATCGCGCCAGCACATCGCCAGCGGCTCGACGATGGTGGCGATGCTCGGGAAGATGCGTCCGCCCATGGCGCGTTCGTCATCGTAGAGCCGGCGCAGCGGATGGATGGCGATCGCCGTCGCGGCGGTGATCAGGGCGATCGACAGCGCCGCATGGCGCCAGCCCGCTGTCTCGACGATCGAGGGTAGCACCGCGCCGGTCAGCGCGAAACCCAGCGGCACGCCGCTCTGCTTGATGGAGAACGTGACGTTCGACAGGCGCGATGGCGTCACGCGCGCCAGAATCTGCGAGCTGGCCACGGTCACCGGTCCGCCGCCAATGCCGATCAGCAGCGCGGCGAGGATCGCCGTGGCGATGTGTCCGACGGTGAGCAGCGCCACGCCGGTGGCCGAGACCAGCAACGCGATCTGCGTGAAACGGATCGGGCCCAAGCGACGCGTCATCGAACCGCCGGCCAGCACGGCGAAGATCGAGGTGAGATAGACCAGCGCCACGAAGTAGGCGACGTCGTCCTTGCTCGCGCCCATGACCGGCGCCGCGACCGGCGCCAGCACGGGGCCGCTGTTGAACGCCATGGTCGACAGCACCTGTACCGCCGCCAGCGACGGCAGCGCGATGAAGTACAGCGAGCGGGACGTTCCGGCGGATGCCGGTGGGCCCATCAGCGGCGACCGCCGCTTTTGCGCGCGGGCCGGCCGCGCGAGCCCGAGCCGGTGCGCGCGCCGCGGAAGACACGGGTGTCGCGCGGTCCGGCGAATGGCTGCGGCGCGACATCGGCCAGCGCACGGCCGCCCTTGCCAGCCTCGAGCGGCAGGCCGAGCTCGTTGGCCTCGAGCCGGCGGATCTCGTCGCGCAGCCGTGCCGCTTCCTCGAACTCGAGGTTCGACGCCGCGTCGCGCATGCGCTTCTCGAGCTCGGCGAGATGGGCCTTCAGATTGTGGCCGACTAGCTGCACGTCGCCCGAGACGCCGGTGTCGACCGTGTAGTGGTCGCGCTCGGACATCGACTGCAAGACCTCGTTGATGTTCTTGCGGATCGAGGCCGGCGTGATGCCGTGCTCGGCGTTGTAGGCCTCCTGCTTCTTGCGCCGCCGCTCGGTCTCCGACATGGCGTATTTCAGCGCGTGGGTCATGCGGTCGGCGTAGAGGATCACGCGGCCATCGACGTTGCGCGCGGCGCGGCCGATGGTCTGGACCAGCGAGGTCGGCGAACGCAGGAAGCCTTCCTTGTCGGCGTCGAGGATCGCCACCAGCGCGCATTCCGGGATGTCGAGGCCCTCGCGCAAGAGGTTGATGCCGACCAGCACGTCGAAGGCGCCCAACCGCAGGTCGCGGATGATCTCGATGCGTTCGAGCGTGTCGATATCGGAGTGCAGGTAGCGGCAGCGTATGCCGGCCTCGTGCATGTACTCCACGAGGTCCTCGGCCATGCGCTTGGTCAGCACGGTGACCAGCACGCGCTCGCCCTTTGCCGCGCAGGCCTTGCACTCCGCGATCAGGTCGTCGACCTGCTTCTCGACCGGCCGCACGATGCATACCGGATCGATCAGGCCGGTGGGACGGATCACCTGCTCGACGAAGACGCCGCCGGTGCGCTCCATCTCCCATGGGCCTGGTGTCGCTGATACGAACAGCGACTCGGGCCGCATCGCGTCCCATTCCTCGAACTTCAGCGGCCGATTGTCGATGCAGGAGGGCAGGCGGAAGCCGAATTCCGCAAGGATGCTCTTGCGGTTGAAGTCGCCGCGGAACATGCCGCCGATCTGCGGCACGGTGACGTGGCTTTCGTCGACGATCAGCAGCGAGCCCTCGGGGAAGTACTCGAAGAGCGTCGGTGGCGGCTCGCCCGGTTTCCGGCCGGTGAGATAGCGCGAGTAGTTCTCGATGCCGGCGCAGGAGCCGGTCGTCGCCAGCATCTCGAGGTCGAAGTTGGTGCGCTGTCCCAGTCGCTCGGCTTCCAGCAGGCGGCCGGCGCGGTTGAACTCGTCCAGCCGCTTGCGCAGGTCCTCCTTGATCTGGTTGATGGCGCCTTCCATCGTCGGTTTGGGTGTCACGTAGTGGCTGTTGGCGTAGATCACAACGTCCTGCAGCGACGCGGTCTTCTCGCCGGTCAGCGGATCGAACTCGACGATGCTCTCGATCTCGTCGCCGAACAGCGAGAAGCGCCAGGCCCTGTCCTCGTAGTGCGCCGGGAACAACTCGACCGAATCACCGCGGGCGCGGAAGGTGCCGCGCGAGAAGGCGTTGTCGTTGCGCTTGTACTGGATCTCGACGAAGCGCCGCAGCAGCTGGGTGCGATCGATCTTCTCGCCAGCGTGCAGGCGGAAGGTCATCGCCTGGTAGTTCTCGAGCGGGCCGATGCCGTAGATGCACGACACCGAGGCGACGATCACCACGTCGTTGCGCTCCATCAGCGCGCGCGTCGCGGAGTGCCGCATGCGGTCGATCTGCTCGTTGATCGACGAATCCTTCTCGATATAGGTGTCCGAGCGCGGCACGTACGCCTCGGGCTGGTAGTAGTCGTAGTAGGAGACGAAGTACTCGACCGCATTGTCGGGGAAGAAGCCCTTCATCTCGCCATAGAGCTGCGCCGCCAGCGTCTTGTTGGGGGCCAGCACCAGGGTCGGCCGGTTCACCGCCTGGATGACATTGGCCATGGTGAACGTCTTGCCCGATCCCGTGACGCCCAGCAGCACCTGATCGTGCTCGCCCTGGCGTATGCCGTCGATCAGCTGACGGATCGCCTCGGGCTGATCGCCGGCCGGTTGATAGTCGGAGACCACGCGCAACGGCTTGCCGTCCGCCAGGCGCGGACGGCGCTGTAGCCAGGGCATGGTGAGAGGAACGACGCGGGTATCGGACATGGTCAGACTATAACGATCCGCAGGGCCGGACGTGAGGGAGGCGCCTGTGGAGGGCCTTGAAAGGATAAAAGTAATCCTTTATAGTATTAGCTATGGCGAGACAGCGAAAGCCTGTGGGTGCCGGGTTCGCCCGGCTACGGCTCGATCCTGATCCGGCGGCGGCCGAAGCGCTGGCCCGGCTGGTCCAGGCCTACGACGATCTGGCGGCTTGGCTGGATGCCACTATCCCCGCCGGCCATCCGGCGGATCAGGTCGCGCTGCATCGCGCCTTCTACGAGGCCGCCCGGCGCCAGAGCGGTCTGCCCGCCCAACTCACGACCCTGGCGCTGCGCGACTGGGCGATGCGCCGGCGCGGCGATCCGGTCGAGGGCGTGCCGCTCGACGAGCGCCTCTACAGCATCAGGGGAATATCGACCGTTTCGCTGGCGACGGCGGAAGGGCGCATCAGCGTGCCGTTCGCGGTGGCGGGCTACGGCCAGCGCTGGTCCGGTAGCGTGCCGGCGCGGCTGATGTCGCTGAACGACCAGTGGGAATTGCACATCGAAGCGGGGGCACAGGTCACCCGCCTTTTCCAGGAGGGTACGATGGCAACGGAAACTGTCCTGACTCGGATCGGCCGGGTGATCGCCGGCATGACGCATGCCGCGGTCGACGCGGCGGAGAATGCCGGCTCCGAGGCGGTGCTCGCCCAGGCGCTGCGCGAGATCGATGCCGCCGCCGACGAGGTGCGCGGCGAACTCGGCAAGGCGATGGCCGAGCGCACGCGACTGGAGCTGCGCCGCAAGGAGCTCGATCGCGAGCGCGACGAGCTCGACGGCAAGACCAAGCTGGCGGTCGAGAAGGGCCGCGACGATCTCGCCGAGGCGGGCATCGCCCGCCAGCTCGACATCGAGGCGCAGATCGGCGTGCTCGACCGCATGCTGAAGGACTCGCAGGACAGCATCGACCAGCTCGGCCAGACCCTGGGTGCCGTGCGCGCCAGCCGGCGCGAGGCGGAGAGCCGCTTGGCCGATCTGCGGCGCACGGCGAGCACCACCGCGTCGGGTGCCGCGGCGGGTGCCTCGCGCGTCGACCGCGCCCTGGACAAGGTCGAGCGTGCCCAGTCAGCCGTCGAACGGTTGACCGGCGTGCCATCGGCAGACGCGCCGGCCGACGGCAAGGCGATCGACGAGCTCAACGACCTCGCCCGCAAGCATGCGGTCGCCGAACGACTCGCGCGCTTGAAAGCTGGCCGCAACTAGGGCCAACTGAGTGAGCCGATGCTCGATTTCCTCCTCCTGCCCCAGGTGGCGCCGTTTTCGATCGCAGCGCTGGTCCTCTTCGGACTGACGCTGTTCGAAATCCTGACGCTGCTGATCGGCAAGCCGCTATCGGCGTTTCTCGATCACGCCATCCATGTCGATGGCGGCCACGTCGATGGCTTGCACGTCGGCAAGGAGGGGCTCGAGGGCAAGGTCGGCTTGTTCGGCGCCACCTTCGACTGGCTCAACATCGGCCGCGTGCCGATCTTTATCCTGATCATCATCGCGCTCGCGGCCTTCTCGATCTCCGGTCTGGCGGTGCAGATCGGCTTCAACGGCATCTGGCGACCGATGCCGGCGCTGCTTGCTGTCGTCGTGGTGCTGCTGCCGACCGCCTACTTCACACGCTGGTCGTCGGGACTGGTCGCGCGCATCGTGCCGCGCGACGAGACTTACGCCCAGACCGGCGATGACTTCATTGGGCTGGTGGGAGTCGTAACGGTCGGGCCGGTGCGCACCGGCGTCGTGGCGCGCGCGCGCGTCGTCGACCGCCACGGCAACGCGCATTTCCCCCGCGTCGAGCCGGCCGACCCGGCCACCGTCATTCCGGCGGGCGCGTCTGTCCTGGTGATCGACGTGCGCAAGGGCGTGCTTGCCGTCGCCCTTGCCGACCCCGCTCTCGTTTCCGATCCGCCGGCCGCTCCGACCAGCCAATAGCGCCGGCCAGCAACGCGCCAGGAGACCTACATGCTCAGCCAGCTCATGGATCTCGCCATTCCGGCCATCATTATCATCGTCGCGCTGCTGGCGCTCGGTCTCGTCATCGCTCGCCTGTATATCCGCGCCGAGAAGGACCGCTCCTACGTGCGCACCGGCCTCGGCGGCCAGAAGGTCGTGCTCGACGGCGGCTCGATCGTGCTGCCGGTCTTTCAGAGCATCGCCTGGGTGAACCTGCAGACGCTCAGGCTCGAGGTCCGGCGCGACAACGCCGATGCCATGATCACGCGCGACCGTATGCGCGCCGACATCGGCGTCGAGTTCTACGTGCGCGTCAAGCCGGATGGCCCCTCGATCGCGCTGGCGGCGCAGACCCTGGGCGACCGCACCAACGACGCCGAGCAATTGCGTGCCCTGATCGAGGCGAAGTTCGTCGACGCCCTGCGCAGTGTCGCCGCCACCATGGCGCTGGCCGAGTTGCAGGAGCAGCGCGCGCTTTTCGTGCAGTCGGTGCAGACCGCCGTGGCGCGCGACCTCGAGCTCAACGGCCTCGAGCTGGAGAGCGCCTCGCTCACCAAGCTCGATCAGACCGACACCAAGTTCTTCAACCCCAACAACGCCTTCGACGCCGAAGGCCTGACGGCGCTGACCAAGATCACCGAAACGCGCCGGCAGGAGCGTAACCTCACGGTACGCAATACCGAGGTGGCGATCGCCCAGACCGACCTGGAAGCCCGCCAGCGCACGCTCGATATCGAGCGGCAGAAGAAAGAGTCCGAGCTCAACCAGCAGCGCGACATCGTCAACAAGACGGCCGAGACGCGCGCGGCGGCGGCGCAAAAGGAAGCCGAGGCGCGTCAGGCCGAGGAGCAGGCGCGCATCGCCGCCGACCAGGTGATCGCCCAGCGCACAGCCACGGCCAAGCAGGCCCAGGAGACGGCGCGGATCGAAGCCGACCTCGCCATCCGCCAGCGCCAGATCGAGAGCGAGCGCGCCGCCGAGACGCTGGCGATCGGCAAGAAGCGCGACATCGAGATCGCCGACCAGGATCGCGCCATCGCCGTGGCCGACAAGAGCCGGGCCGAGAGCGAGGCGCGGGCCAAGGCGGAGGAAGCGCGCGCGCTCGCGACCTCGGCGACGGAAAGCGTCGAGACGGCGCGCCAGATCGCCATCGCCGAGCGCACCCGGCAGGCCGCCGTCATCGAGGCACGCCAGCAGGCGGAACGCGAAGCCGCCATGGTGACGATCGCCGCGCAGGCCGAGCGCGAGGCGGCGGAGAATAAAGCCCAGGCGGTCCGCACCGAGGCGCAGGCCGACGCCGACTCCGCCAAGATCCGCGCCGAGGCGCAGGCCAAGACCTACGAGGTCGAGGCCGAAGGCCAGCGCAAGATCAACGAGGCGCGCAACGCCATGTCGGCGGAGATCATCGAGCTGGAGATCACCAAGGAGCGTCTGCGCGTGATCCCGCTGGCGCTGGCCGAGGCGGTGAGGCCGCTGGAGAAGATCGGCGACGTGAAGATCATCGACATGGGCGGCGGCCTGCCGGGCCGCAACGGCGCGGCTCATGATGGTGTGGCAGGCAGCGCGTCACCCAGCGACTCGCTGCTCAACGCCCTGCTGGCCTACCGTGCCCAATCGCCGGTGATCGACAAGCTGCTGGTCGAGGCCGGCTTCGATGCCTCCACCAACCCGGTGCGCGCGCTTGTCGACGGCGTTAGCGGCACGCCCGCGAAGCAGCCCCGACCGGAATCGTGATCGTCAGTCGGCGATGATGTCCGAATTCCGCCAGAAAACCTGATCCGGGACTGCCACATCGGGCCATCGAAACCGCCTGTCGATGGAGGCACCCGATGGCCACGATCCGCAACGACATCACGATCGACCGCCCCGCAGACGCCGTGTGGGATGCGCTCAGCGACTTCCATGCAGTGCATCGCCGAGTCGCGCCGAGCTTCCTGACCGACTGCAAGCCCGACGGCGAGGGCGTGCGCGTCGTTCACTTTTCCAATGGCACCACGGCGCGCGAGACGCTGGTGTCGTCCGACGATGACCGACGCAGGCTGGTCTACGCCATCATCGGTGGCCATGCCGCGCACTACAACGCCTCGGTCGAGGTGATCGCCGAGGGCGCCGGACGCTGCCGCGTCATATGGACCATCGACCTGGTGCCCAACGAATTCGCCGACTATGTCCTCGGTCTGACCAAGCTGGCCGTGGGCGACATGCAGCGCACCCTGGGACGCGTCACATGACCACGATCGTCGCACGCTGGCGCGACTGGGCTGGCGAGAGCCTGCAGCATCTCGTGCTGACGCAAGGTCCGGATGTGATCGTCGCCGAAGCGGTTGTCGTCGGTGAGGAGGAGGGCGCGCGCTTCGGCGCCCACTTCCGCATCACGTGCGACGCCGACTGGCGTACCCGCAGAGTGGAGGTCGACATGGCGGGCACGGATCGCCGTGTCGATCTACACGGCGACGGCGCCGGTCGTTGGCGGGATGGCGCCGGCAAGCCCCTGCCTGAACTCAACGGTGCCATCGACGTAGATCTGCCACTGACTCCATTCACTAACACGTTGCCGATCCGCCGCCTGAATCTCGGCGCCGGGCAGTCCGCCGATCTGCACATGGTTTACATCGTGCTGCCGGCCTTCACGGTCACGGTCGATCCGCAACGCTACGTCTGTCTCGAGAAGCTGCGACGCTACCGCTACGAATCGCTCGATAGCGACTTCATGCGCGAGGTCGAGGTCGATTCCGATGGGCTGGTGGTGACCTATCCTGATTTGTATCGCCGGACCCTCTGACAACGGTCCGCTGAATACGAGGACATGAGTCGGCTGATCGACCGGCTGCGGCGCCGACTACCACCAGGTGATGTCCGGTAAGCCACTGATGTGGTTGATCATATGGCGCTCTCCGTACAGGCCGCATCGATCTGGTGTCCTGAACGAAGCGAGGAACGGCGCAGTGCTTCGGTCTGGCTCTACGGCGTCGCGGTTCGGTATTGCTGGACGCGTGTCATCAGGCTGTTGGTGATGCCCGCCCTGCCGTTGGGATCGCAGACGTGGTGCTGGCGCGAGCCCATGATGGCGCTCCGCGCCGCGGCATGCAGGCCGCCGATATAGGCGAGCTGCTTCTCCGACCAGCGGCGCTGCGCGCGCTCCCACGCCATCATCGCCGTGTAATGCATATGCGAGTCGACGCCGCACCAGTCGGACACGCCCGAAACCATGCCCGCATCGACCGCGCGACGCTCGATTTCGGGCGGCAGCAGAGGCTGTGCGCGCTCGGCCTCAGTCTCGCGCGCGATCGCCGAGCCATCGGGCAGGGTGAGGCGATGGATGTTGTCGCGTACTGTCGCGATCATCTGGTTGATTTGCGCGCTGGGAAACAGCTTGAGCATGCTGCTGATCGGCGGGCCGTTCGGCGCGGGATCGCGCGGCGTCGCGCCGGTCGTCACGTTGTTGGCGGCCTCGCTGGGGGAGGCCGCACCGTACTGCCGAATGCGGTCCTGTATCAGCGCCTCGATGCCAGCTTTCTCGGTGCAACGTCCCGATTTGGTGTCGTTGGCGAGGAGCGATTGTTTTGCGATGCCATGGAGGGCGGCGATATAGCTTAGCTGCCGTTCGGTCCAACGGCGGCCACCGCGCTCATAACCCATCATCGCGAGGAAATGCGGATTCGATCCGATGCCGCACCATTCCGCCATCGCGGACATGAGGCCGGCGTCGATGACGCGCAACTCGACGTCGCGGGGAATAATCGGCCGGGCTCGCTCCTCCGGCGTGTCCGGCGCGCACCGCCTTCCTTGGTTATCGCAGATGAGCCGACCCATGGTGTCGCGAATGGCGTTTGTCATTCGGTCGACGCGGCCGCTATCCAGCTTGTCGGCATAGAACAGCGGCGGTCCGCCAGTCTGGGCGGCGGCGAGTGAAGAAATAGCGCAAAGTATAAATGAAAGAACAACACGCAGCATGCCAGAATGCTACTACAAGATGAGGAAGTAATCCAGACCTCCATAACAGCAACAAGGATGAATCAGGCGCACGCGGCATCGGCTATAAGACACCCGCGATGCCCGAGCTTCTCCTCTTCCCCGCCATCATCTGTGCTTGCACCGCCGCGCTGGCCGGCGTGGTGCGCGGCTTCGCCGGCTTCGGCGCGGCGATGATTCTCACGCCGGTGTTCTCGGCGTTCTACGGGCCGGCGATCGGCGTGCCGGTCTGCCTGCTGATCGAGTTCTGCATTTCGTTTCCGCTGCTGCGTCAGGCCTTGCCGCTGGTCGACTGGCGGCAGATCGCGACCCTGCTGGTCGCCGCGGCGGTCGGCGTGCCGTTCGGCGTGTGGATCCTGGCCTGGGCCGATCCGACGCCGATGCGCTGGGCGATTTCCGGCATCGTGCTGGGCGCCGTGCTGCTGCTGGCCAGCGGCTGGCGCTACACCGGCAAGCCCGTCCTGGCCGGTACCCTGGCGGCCGGCGCCGCCAGCGGCTTCCTCAACGGGTTGGCCGGCATGGCCGGGCCGCCGGTCGCCTTCTACTACCTGGCCGGCGCCGGCGCCGCGGCGGCGATCCGGGCCAGCTTCATCGTCTATTTCGCCGCGGTCGACCTGGTGGCGCTGCTCGGGCTCACCGCGCGCGGGCTGATGAGCGTGCACGTGCTGCTGCTCTCGGCGATCTTCGTGCTGCCCTATATCGGCGGCGGCCTGATTGGCGAGCGGCTGTTCAAGCTGGCGAGCGAGACCTTCTTCCGCCGCCTGGCGCTGGTGATCCTCACGCTCGTCGCGGTCGTCACCCCGTTCCTTTGACGCCTGCCACGGTGATCGCCACGCTGCCATGGCGTCCGCGCTGTGGCGCCGGGCGCGAAAACCGTGTGATGCTCGCCGCGACGACGAACAACGTCGCGGCGGAGGAAACATCATGCGGTTGAAGGACAAGGTGGCGATCGTCACCGGCGGCGCGGGCGGCATGGGCGCCTGCACGGCGAAGCTGTTCGCGAAGGAAGGCGCTAAGGTCGTCCTCGCCGACATGATCGACGGCGACGGCCAGGCTGTCGCGCGCGAGATCGGCAACGCCGCGCTCTACCAGCATCTCGACGTGACCAAGGAGCGGGAGTGGGAGGCGTTGATCGCGACCACGCTCAAGGCCTTCGGCAAGCTCGACATCCTGGTCAACAACGCCGGTATCAGCGGCAGCGATCCGGATCTCTTCGACACCAGCATCTGGGATCGGCTGATGGACATCAACGCCAAGGGCGTGTTCCTCGGCATGAAGATGGCCGTGCCCGAAATGCGCAAGGCCGGCGGCGGCTCGATCGTCAACATCTCCTCGATCTCCGGCTTCGTCGGCCAGCGCGTGGTGCATATGGGCTACAACGCGTCCAAGGGCGCGGTGCGGCTGATGACCAAGGCGGTGGCGGTGCAGTTCGCGCGCGAGAACATCCGCGTGAACTCGGTGCATCCCGGCGTCATGCCGCCGATGCGCACGTCGAAGCTCACCGGCGATCCCGAAGTGCGCAAGAAGCTGATCAGCGCCATTCCCATGGGCCGCGCCGGGCGCATCGAGGAGGTCGCCAACGCCACGCTGTTCCTCGCCTCCGACGACGCCTCCTACATCACCGGCACCGAGCTGGTGGTCGACGGCGGCTATCTGGCTCAATAGGGGAGGCGGCGATGGCCGACTACAAGACGCTGACGTGGCAGCGCGTCGACAGCGTGCTGCGCATCACCACCAACCGCCCGCACGTGCTCAATGCGCAGAGCCGCGTGATGCTGCACGAGCTCGACGCGGCCTTCAAACGCGCCGCCGATGACAAGGATGTGCGGGTGATCATCATCGCCGGCGCCGGCAAGCATTTCTCCGCCGGCCACGACCTCGGCAGCCCGGAGGAGATGGAGGACGCCAAGAACCATCCCGTCGATCCGGGCTTCGCCGGCGAGTACCAGCGGCTCTCCGAGCTGTTCCTCGAGATCACGTTGCGTTGGCGCGACGTGCCCAAGCCGACCATCGCCCAGGTCCAGGGCTACTGCATCATGGGCGGGCTGATGCTGGCCTCGTCCTGCGACCTGATCATCGCCAGCGAGGACGCGCTGTTCGCCGACCGCGCCATCCGCTGGGGCGGCGCGCATGTGCAGTACTTCTCGATGCCGTGGGATCTCGGGCCGCGCAAGGCCAAGGAGTACATCTTCACCGGCGAGTTCTTCACGGCGGCCGACGCCGAGCGCATGGGTCTGGTCAACCGCGTGGTCGAGCGCGAGGCGCTGGAGAGCGAGACCATGGCGCTGGCCAAGAAGATCGCCGTGCACGATCCCTTCTCGCTGCGCATGGCCAAGCGCTCGGTCAACGACACGCTCGACGCGCAGGGCCAGCGCCAGGCGATCGAGATGGCTTTCAAGAACTACATGATGACAATTCCCACGCGCATCGAACGCGGCACCTACGGCGCCGCCGCGCGCGAGAAGAACCCCAAGGACCGCTTCGCCATCCTCAACAAGAAGGCCGCTCCATAGGCGACGCGGCGGGCACGATGGAGCGGATGCGGCGTCGCGCCGGTTGTGAGTCGGCCGGCCACCGGCTAGACGTGAATCGATGAGTATCTGGCGCAGAATTCTCGGCGGCGCCGCCGGTGCCATGATCGGCGGACCGATCGGCGCGCTGCTGGGCGCCGAAGGGCCGCGGGACGACTCCATCGACGCGCGGGCGGACGGCCAGCCCGAGGCGACGCGACAGATCGCTTTCACCATCGGCGTGGTCGCGCTGGGCGCCAAGCTGGCGCGGGTCGACGGGCGGGTCACGCGGCGCGAGATCGACGCCTTCCGATCGTTCTTCTACGTGCCGCCGGAGGATGTCGACAGCGTCGGGCGCTTCTTCGACATCGCCAAGCGCGACACGTATGGCTTCGAGAGCTACGCGCGGCAGGTCGCCGGCCTGTTTCCCGACGATCCTGATGTGCTCGAAGAGGTGCTCGTCGGCCTGTGCCTGATCGCCGGCGCCGATGGTTCGGCGTCGCCGTCCGAGATCGAGTGTCTGCGCGCCGTCGCGGCGATCTTCGGCCTGGGCGAGGCGAGCCTGCGCCGCGCCTTCGCCGCCGCCGGTGTCGAGCTGCGCGACGATCCCTGGGCGATTCTCGGCGTTATGCCCGGTGCGGACGCCGATGAGCTCAAGCGCGCCCATCGTCGATTGGCGCTGGAGTTCCACCCCGATCGTCTGATGGCGCGCGGCCTGCCGGCCGAGGCGATCGAGCTCGCCAACCGCGAGTTCGCCGCGATCAACGCAGCATACGATAAGGCGCGCGCCACGCTGCCGAGCGAACCCGCCGACACGTGATGACGCATCTGCCGGCGCTCGACGGGTTGCGGGCGCTGGCGGCGCTGTGGGTCGTGGCCTTCCACGCCACTGCCTTTACCGGCGTCGCGCCGCCGGTCATCCGCCACGGCTATCTCGGCGTCGACCTTTTCTTCATCCTCTCGGGCTTCGTGTTGGCGCATGTCTATGCGCCGGCCTTCGCGCGCGATGGGCTGTCGTTCTACGCGCGCTATCTGTGTCGCCGCGTGGCGCGGCTCTGGCCGGTTTGGCTGGTGGTGCTGGCGCTGTTCGCGCTCAAGGCCGAGATCGGACGCTGGAGCGGCCTGGGCGGCGGCGGCCTGCGCGTCGCCGAAGATCCGGGCCTGTGGTCGCTCTACGCGCTCCTGATGCAGAGTTGGGGCTGGGCCGATGCCGAGCGCATCAACCCGCCGGGCTGGAGTCTCAGCTACGAATGGGCCGCCTCGCTGCTGTTGCCGGCGGCGCTCGCCGCGGCCGTGCGCCTGCGATCGGCGCTCGCCTGTCTGGTATTGGCGCTGACAAGCCTGGTGGCGCACGCGATTTACACCCACGCCCACGGCCTGCAGTCCTTGCACACCGCGGCGGCGCATGGCGGCGCGCGCGTGGCGGCGGAATTCCTTGCCGGCGTGCTCCTGTGGCGCGCCTGGCACCTATCCGGCGACGCGCGACCAGCGGGCGGCGTGCTCGCCGCAAGCGCCGCCGCGCTCGCCGTGGCCTTGATGATCCCGGTCGCGCCTGCCCTGCGGCTGGACCACGTGCTGGTCGCGCTGTTCGCCGTCATCCTCTTGGGCGTGGCCGCGGGACGGGGCGTATTGGCCGGGATCCTGTCGAGCCGGACGGCGTGCGCGATCGGTGAAGCGTCCTACGCGCTCTACGTCGTGCACTGGTTCGTCTTCGAATGCCTGTGGTGGACCTTCGATCGGCTCGGTCTCAGGGTGGGGTCCATGGCTGGCTGGCTGTTCTTCGCCGCCCTGATCGTCCTGTCACTGCTGGCCGCCTTCGCGCTGCATGTCGCGATCGAGCGGCCAGCGCGTCGCTCGCTGCGCCGTCTCGCAGAAGGCGCACCGGCGCGCTAGGTTCGTGCGATGATCGAGGCGCCCTCCAACAACCACGCGCCGCGCGAGTCGCCGGTCGCGCATCTCGTGCTGCATCACACCGCGCAGCCGCTCGACGTGTCGCTCGACCTGCTGCGCTTCGGCCGTGTCAGTTCGCACTACGTCGTCGACATCAACGGCGACGTCTATCGGCTGGTCGACGAGGCCCGCGTCGCCTGGCACGCCGGGCTATCGTGGTGGGGCGGCGCGCGGGTGCTGAACGAAAGCTCGATCGGCATCGAGATCGTCAACATGGACGGCAACGTCCACGACTACCCCAAGGCGCAGCGCGACGCGGTGATCGTTCTGTGCCGCGGCATCCTCGCGCGTCATCCCGGCATCGTCGCGCGCAACGTGGTCGGCCATTCCGACATCGCGCCCAAACGCAAGGACGACCCCGGCGGCCGGTTCTTCTGGCGCGCGCTGGCCGCGGCGGGTGTCGGCCTGTGGCCCGTGGCTTCCGCGGTCGCCGGGCCGGCCGACGAGGTCACCCTGCTGGCCGTCCTGCGGCGCATCGGCTACCCACCGCCGCACCGCTATGGCAGGCGCGCTGGTCGCTTCGCCTATATCGACGATGGCGACGACTCGGGCTTTAGCGACGTCGTCGAGGTTGGCGCGGCCGATATCATCGTCGCGTTTCAGCGCCGCTTCCGGCCGGCTCGGATCGATGGCCGCGCCGACGCCGAGTGCCTGGCGCTGGCCCGTGCGCTTGACGCGGCCTGCGCGCAGGCCTAGCTGAGGGCCGTCAGACGGCTGGACGGCCGCGGCGTGGCTTCGCAAGAGGTGCGTCGAGGAAAGTCCGGGCTCCACGGAAACACGGTGCCGGCTAACGGCCGGCGGGGGCGACCCCAGGGAAAGTGCCACAGAGAGCAGACCGCCGAACGGGCCTCGGCCCGTGGCAAGGGTGAAAGGGTGTGGCAAGAGCACACCGCGCGACCGGTAACGGAAGCGGCACGGCAAACCCCACCGGGAGCAAGACCAAATAGGGATGGCACAGGCCGGGCGACCGGCCGAAACGCGTTTCCGCGTCGCTGTCCGGGTCGGTCGCGCGAGGCGTGCGGTGACGCACGCCCCAGAGGAATGGTCGTCGAACGCTCCAAGGCCTCGGCCGGCGGGGCGGGAACAGAACCCGGCTTACAGGCCGTCTGACGCTTTGCCCGGGCTACTTGCTGATGCGGGTCTTCGGATTGGCGTCGAGCAGGACCTTGTGACCGGCTTCGGTGACCGCGGTCTTGGCGAGCCCGATCGAGGTCAACGTCTTGATCTGCGCCAGCGATGTCATGCCGGCGTCGGTCACCTTGGTGCTGTCGAGCTTGATCCACGACAGCTTGGGCAGGCCGGTCAGCGCCGCGAGTCCCGCGTCGGTGATGGCGGTATTGTCGAGCCATAGCGTCTGCAGCTCCTTGCTGGCCGCCAGTTCCTTCAACCCGGCGTCGGTGATCGCCGTGTCGTTGAGGTAGATCGTCTCGAGCTTCGCCAGGCTGCCGATCGCCGGCATGCTCTTGTCGGTGATCTTGGTCTTCCAGACGAAGAGGCGGCGCAGGTTCTTCAGCTTGCCGAGATGCTGGCCGCCGGCATCGTCGAGCTTGCTCGCCATGAAGGTGACCTCTTCGAGCATCGGCGCCTTGGCCAGCTCCTCGATCTCCTCGTTGATCTCGGCGAACTGGACGACGAGGTTGCGTAGCGCCGGCAGGGCGGCGATCGCGGCCATGCCCTTGCGGGTGACGCCCTTCATGCTGTTGAACCAGAGATTGCGCAGCGCCGGCAGGGCCTTGATCGCCTCCAACCCCTCGTCGCCGATGGCGGTGCCGCTGATGTCCAGCCGCTGCAGCTTGGCGAGCTTGGCGACATGGATCATCGAAGCCGGCGTGACCTTGGTCGAGAACATCACCAGTTCGGTAAGCTCAGTGAGCTTGCTGACCTCGGCCAACGCCGAATCGGTGATCGCCGAATTGTGGATGCTCAGGCGCTGCAGCTTCGGTACCGCCTTCACCAGCTCGACGACGCCCTGATCGGTACCGGCCCGATTGCCGAGGCTGACATCGATCAGCTTGGGGAATGCCTTGAGCTTGGCCAGGTCGACGGGATCGAGCGTCTTGTCGCGCGCCAGGCCGTTGAAATCGACCGATGTGGTCGTCTGCACCAGCTCGGGCGTGGCGTCCTTGTAGTTCAGCTTGATACCCAGCCCCTTGAGCCAGTCGGCCGCTTCCTGCGGGGTCTGGGCCGCAGCGGCGGCGCAAAACGCTCCCATCGCGATCGCGGCCAGCGCGATCGCGCGTATCGTACGTGTCACTCTCGTTCTCCCCTCGTGCAGCCGACTTCTAGGGCTGGATGTTCGTCAGGAACTTCTCCGGCGGGCGTTCGCCCCATTGCGAGACTAAGCCTTCCTCGACGCTCAGCAGATTGCCGCCCTGCGCGGTATTGAGCCGGTCGGTGTCGGCCCAGCGCTCGTGCGTGCGGCCCCATGGATCGCACCAGTAGTCGTAGACCTGGCTGCCCAGCAGATGGCGGCCGATGCCCCACATGTGCTCGTACTTGCCCAGGCTCTTCAGGTATTCGTGGTCCTGCATCACCGCGTCGATGTCCGGCACCTCGTAGGACAGGTGGTTCAATCCCGTCTTCTCGTGGCGGATGCAGAAGAAGACGTGGTGGTCGACATACTCATCGCCGCGGTCGAGCCGGTTGAACGAGCCGATGACGTTGTCGGGCGCACCGGCATAGACGTCGTCCGAGCGGACGAAGCCCAGCGTTTCGCGGAACCACTTCACCGTCTCTTCGAGCTTTGGCGTGCCCATGACACCGTGCGCGATGCGCTTGATCATGGTCGGCGATTTCGACAGCCGCATCAGCCGGCCCTTGCGGCGCAGCGGCTCGTCGCCGCTGTTGGGCGGATCGCGCGGCACCGCGATCGGCGGCAGCTCGGCGACGCCGTGCACGACCTCGATCTGATAGCCGTTGGGCTCGCGCAGGCGCACACGTTTGCCGCCGCCGGGCTCGTCGATGCTCTCGACACCGGAGGCGCCGGGCAGGGCGGCGAGCTTGCGCAGATCGTCCTCGCTGCCGGCGTGATAGGCGAAGCCGACGAACTTCGCGTCGCCCTTCTCGGTGACGTGAATGTGGTGTGGTGCGTCCGAGCCTCGCATGTAGAGCGCGCTGTCGGTGCGTGCCGAGCGCACCATGCCGAAATGCGTGAGGAACTCCTCCATCACATCCAGATCGGGCGCGCGCAGGCGGCCCCAGGCGAGGTCGGTCACTTTGACGATCGGTGCGGTCATGGCGCTCTCCCGCGAGCCTGCGCCTCGCTGCTCGCGTGCGGTGGATATTCGTCAATGAACCGGGTTGCGACAAGCGCCGAAGATGGCGAAAACGTGGCGGGCAAAGCGCTGGAATGAGGGAGTGTCGGCCTTATTGTCGCCATTGGCGGCTACCAATTTTGTCGGTGCCGGGTGGTCGGAGCGCGACCGCCTCAAAGAAGAAGGTGGAGAAGACGATGACCAACATCCTCGTCGGCCTGAGGGTCGCGCCAGTCCTGATCGCAGCGTCACTGCTGCTCGCGGCCTGCGGCAACACCTGGGGGCAACGCGCGGTGACAGGTGGTGGCATCGGCGCCGCCAGCGGCGCCGCGCTGGGCGCGATGACCGGTGGCGTTTCCGTTCTGGGCGGCGCGCTGATCGGCGGCGCTGTTGGCGCTGGCATCGGCGCAGCGACCACGCCGCGCTGACCCGACGCGGCGCCGCGCGCCGCCATTTGAGTTCCCGTGTCTCTCGAGTCGCCGCTCGCCTCAAGCGAATAGCGGCCCGTGTGAACCATTGCTGAAAGGAGAAGACCACGCGTTCTTCGAACCTCAGCAAGACCGTCACCATTCTCGCCAACAACGGCGAGCGCATCATCGACGCGCAGATCATCTGCCGCTTCAAAAACGATACTCTCCTGGCCGATGAGGCCAAGGTCACGCTGCGTGGCTTGGAGCCGGGCCAGCGTGTCTCGGCCCTGGCGCGTGGCCCGCAGGGCGCCCTCTACATCAACAACGTGGTTTGTGCGGTCGACTCACCGCTGCAGTGAGCCGGCTGGCACGGGGGCTGCGGGCGGAAGCGTCTCGCCGCCCGGCGGCCCTTTTTTTGTTTCGCCAGTAACCGGTCGACGTATCGAACAAAGCGTGATTCAATCCACGATACGCATGCGGGATATACTGATTGTGTATCTAGAATCGTCAATTCCGCAGCGGGTAGAGGGCTATCGCATGCAACCGCACCATTAGCGGCGTTGGGAAATTTAGGAGGTTTCGGGCTAACCCATTCTCCAAGCGTCCATTTTCGCCGGCTCAAAGGTTTGACGCCCGCTTTTTCCCATGATATCCCATGATATCCCGTAAGCCGCCGATGTCGGCATGGGATGCCACCGGTTCCGCGTGGGGCGGAGGGGGCTCAAAGACCGGGCGCATGGGGGATGGGACATGTTCCTATCCACATACCTGATGAAGGTGGACGGCAAGGGACGGGTTTCCGTCCCGGCCGCTTGGCGCGCCCATCTCAGCCAGGATGGCTTCGACGGTTTCATCGCTTTCCCGTCACTGACCCATGCCGCGATCGACGCGCGGGGCAAGGGCGGCTTCGGTCAGCTGATGGCCAAGCTGCGCAGCGACAGCGAAGCGCGCGCCGGAACGCTGGAGACCGAGCTCTTCGTCGAGGGCGACAACGACGCGGCCTATCTCTCCAGTGTGGCGATCGACGTATCGTTCGACGGCGAAGGCCGCCTGTCGCTTCCCGCGCCGATGTGGTCGTCGCTGGGTGTCGGTGGTGGCGGCGAGAAGCCCGGCCAGCTCGCCTTCGTGGGCCGAAACTCCTATTTCCAGATCTGGACCGCCGCCGCCTGGTCGACGCAGGCCGAGCGCGAGCGTGAGCGCTTCATGGCGCGCGTCGCCGGCCGCCGCGTCGTGCCGCTGCCCGGAGACGGGCGATGAGCGTGACCCGTATCGCCGCCCCTCACATCCCCGTCCTCGTCGAGGAAGTCGTCGGCGCGCTGTCGCCGCGCGACGGCGCTCTGCTCGTCGACGGCACGTTTGGCGCGGGTGGCTACACCCGTGCGCTGCTGGGCGCGGCCTCCTGCCGCGTAATCGGCATCGATCGCGACCCCACCGCGATCGATGCCGGCCAGCTCCTTGTCGCCGAATACGCCGGCCGCCTGCGGCTGATCGAGGGCCGCTTCGGCGATCTCGACACCTTGCTGGCGGCCAACGATGTGGCGCCCGGCACGGTCGATGGCGTGACGCTCGATCTCGGCGTGTCGTCGATGCAGATCGACAACGCCGAACGCGGTTTCTCGTTCCGCTTCGACGGCCCGCTCGACATGCGCATGTCGACGAGCGGCGCCTCGGCGGCCGACGTGGTCAACGACACCGACGAAGGCGAACTGGCCGACCTGATCTACCGTTACGGCGAGGAGCGCCAGTCGCGCCGCGTCGCGCGCGCCATCGTCGGCGCGCGCAAGGCCACGCGCATCGAGCGCACCGGCCAGCTCGCCGATATCGTGCGCCGCGCGCTGGGCCCGGCGGCGTCGCGTGCGGCGATCGATCCGGCGACGCGCACCTTCCAGGCGTTGCGCATCCACGTGAACGATGAGCTGGGCGAGCTCGAGCGCGGCCTCGCCGCGGCCGAGCGCGTGCTGGCGCCCGGCGGTCGTCTCGCGGTCGTCTCGTTCCATTCGCTGGAAGACCGCGTGGTGAAGGGCTTCCTGCGCGACCGCGCCGAGGAAGGCCCGCGGCCGTCGCGACATCTGCCCGATACGCGTCGTGCCGATCCGCGCCGGCCGGGCTGGCGGCTGGTCACGCGCCGGCCGATCGAGCCGGGCGAGGCGGAGATCGCGCGCAATCCACGCGCGCGCTCCGCGAAGCTGCGCGTCGGCGAAAGAACGGGAGGCCCGGCATGATCAACCGCGGCGTCGTGTTCTGGATCGTGGCGGCGATCTTCACCGGCATCGGCCTGTTCGTCGTGAAGTATCACGAGCGGCGGCTGGAGGAGCGCCTCGAAGCGCTTAACCGGCAGGTCGTCGAGAACCAGCGCGCGACCAACATCCTGCGCGTCGAGTGGGCGCATCTCGGCGAAGTCAATCGCATCGAGGCGCTCAACGCGAAGTACATCCGTCTGCAACCCATCACGATGCGCCAGATTGGCGCCATCAATCAGATTCCGCCGCGGCGTGCGGGCGGGGCGATCGCCACAGACACCGGAAAATCCGGGTCGGACGCCCCCTCAAAGGCCGACGCCCCCTCAGCGTCGGCGATCCCTCGCCCCGCCGCGGCGCGAACGGAGGCTGGCGTGAAAACGCCAGCCTCCACTCCTTCACAGGCCAAGCCGGCGATCGCCGAGCCGGTGACCTCGGGCATCGACGAGGATGAATCGCCGCCACCGGCCGCGGCTGCGCCGCCGGCCCCGCCACCACCCG
>JALHMM010000054.1 GCA_022844045.1 Reyranellaceae bacterium
CGCCGCGCCACTGGAGTGGCGCGCCCCCAGCCTTTTGATCGCCGCTAGCGATACCCCTGCGCGCACGGGGAGAGAGCGGAGACCGCCATCTGTGACCGACCCGCCGCTCACCCGAAGGTCTCGGCGGCGATGGTGCGGAACCAGCCTTCAGCGTAGAGCGCCTCGCGCGCGCGGAACTCCTGGGGCGCGTCGAGCGGGCTGACGCCACCGGCGCCCGGGATGTCGGCGAGCTGGCCGTTGGTCGGCTTGTAGACGCCGGCGATGGTGATGCCGTAGTCCGGCGCCACCAGGCTGTAGCAGGTGTTGATCAGCCGGGGCTCGACTGGCTCGCGGCCGGCCAGCCGCGCGACGATGGCGGCGGCGCAGACCTTGGCCTGGGCGTTGGCCGAGAAGGCCGACTTGGGCATCGCGCCCATGATCGCTGCGTCGCCGATGACATGAATGCCCGGCCGCAGCCTGGACTCGAACGACACCGGCTCGACCGGGCACCAGCCGCTGCGGTCGGCGACGCCCGCCGCCTCGGCGATGCGCCCGGCGCGCTGCGGCGGGATCACATTGGCTACCGCCGCCTTGTGCTGCGCGAAGTCGGTCGACAACGTCATCGCGACGGGATCGACCGCGGTGACCTTGCCGCCTTTCGACAGCGACACCCATTCGAGCAGGCCGGGATACAGCTTCGCCCAGGCATCCTGGAACAGGCGCTGCTTGGAGAACGCGTCCTTGGAGTCGAGCAGCAGCAGCTTCGACTTCGGCTTCTTGGTCTTCAGATAATGCGCGATCAGGCTGGCGCGCTCGTAGGGGCCGGGCGGGCAGCGGAAGGGATTGGCCGGGGCTGACATCACGACCAACCCGCCATCGTCCATCGCCTCGAGCTGGCGGCGCAGCAGCACGGTCTGCGCGCCGGCCTTCCAGGCGTGCGGCATCGTCTCGGCCGCAGCTTCGGTGTAGCCCGGCAGGCCCGACCAGTTGAGGTCGATACCCGGTGCCAGCACCAGCCGGTCGAACGGCAGGCGCGTGCCACCCTCGAGCACGACTTCCTTGCCGTCGACACCGATGGCGAGCCCCGGCGTGACGGTCACGCCGGCGCGCGCGACGCCGTCATGCGTGAATTGCTGCTGCACGATCTCGCGCAGGCCGCCGATCACGGCATTGCTGAACGGGCACGCCGTGAACACGCGGTCGGGCTCGATCAGGCTCACCGCCAGCTTCGGCTCCAGCGCCTTCAGAGTCCGCGCGCAAGTGGCACCAGCGAAGCCGCCACCGATGACGACGACTCGAGCGGCCGCCTGCGCTGAAGCAATGCGCGGCGCCGCGAGCGCACCCATCATCGCCGCGCCAAGTGTCAGAAAGGCTCTTCTACCTTCCCCCGGAGGGGGAAGGTGGCGCGCGCCAGCGCGACGGATGGGGGATGTCGAAGACGGACTCCTGCGTCCGTCTTCGACATCCCCCATCCGCCCTTCGGGCACCTTCCCCCTCCGGGGGAAGGGAGTGGTGGGTTTCATCACGGCGCGTCCTTTTGCGCGGCGAACCAGGTCGCCAGCGCCTCGATCTCGGGGTCGGTGTAGCCCTTGGCGATGCGGCCCATCACCGTCGGTGCGCGCTCGCCTTTTTGGAAGTCGCGCATCGCCGCGGCGATTTCGGCCGCTGGCCGGCCGTTCAGTCGCGGTATCGCGGTGTCGACGTTTTTTTCGATCGCGTGGCAGCCGGAGCAGGACATCGCGCCGAAAGGTCCGTCGGGCGAGGCGGCCTCAGCCGCGCCGCCCGACAGTCCTATCAACAGCAGGCCTATCCAGCGGCCGCCGCGCACCTACGCCTTCTTCAGGTCGTGATGCATCAGCGGCAGAGAGCGGATGCGCTTGCCGGTGGCCTTGGCGATGGCGTTGAGCACCGCCGGCGCGGCCACGGCGATAGTCGGCTCGCCGACACCGCCCCAGAACCCGCCCGACGGCACCAGCACCGTCTCGACCTTCGGCATCTCGTCGATGCGCATCATGTTGTAGCTGTCGAAGTTGGTCTGCTCGACGGCGCCATCCTTGATGGTGATCTCGCCATAGAGCAACGCCGACAGGCCGTAGACGAAGGAGCCGGCGACCTGGCGCTCGACCTGCGCCGGGTTGACGACATAGCCGCAATCGGTCGCCGCCGTGATCTTGTGGATCTTCAGCACGCCGGCATCGCTCACCGACACTTCCGCGACGCCGGCGACATAGCTGCCGTAGCCCATGATCTGCGCGATGCCGTGGAAATGGCCTTTGGGTAGCGGCTTGCCGTAGTTCGCCTTGGCCGCCGCGGCGTTGAGCACCGCGAGCCATCTCGGCTTCAGCATCTTGCGGCGGAACTCCAGCGGATCCTGGCCGGCCGCGGCCGCCAGCTCATCCATGAAGCATTCCATGTAGACCGCGTTCTGGTTCGTGTTCACGCCGCGCCAGAAGCCCGGCGGCACGTGCGGATTGCGCATAGCGTGGTCGACCAGCAGGTTCGGCACGTTGTATCCGTACGCCGCCTCGACGCCGGTCGCGGCGAAGCCCTGGAACTGCACCGGATCCATGCCGTTGACCAGGTTCTGCGGCAGCACCGAGCTCAGGATCGACTGGCCGGAGATGCGCACATGCAGGCCGACGAGGCTGCCCTTGTCGTCCAGGCCGCCGACCAGCTTGCACATGGTCACCGGATGATACTGGCAGTGCGTCATGTCCTCTTCGCGCGACCAGATCAGCTTGACCGGCACGCCGGGCATCTGCTTGGCGATCAGCACGGCCTGGCGCACATAGTCGGTGCGACCACGCCGGCCGAAGCCGCCGCCCAGCAGCATCTTGTAGATCTCGCACTTCGCCGCCGGCAGACCCGAGGCATCCGCCGCCGCGGCCAGCGCCGCCTCGCCGTTCTGCGTCGGGCACCACACCTCGCACTTGTCTGGTGTGAAGAGCGCCGTAGCGTTCATCGGCTCCATGGTGACGTGGTGCTGGTAGGGATAGTAGTAGACCGCCTCGACCTTCTTGGCCGCGCCGGCGATCGCCGCCTTGGCATCACCCGCCTTGTTGCCGACAAAGGCTTCGGCCGCGTCGAGGCCCTCCTTGAGCATCGCCGAGATGGTCGCGCTCGAGACCTTCGCGTTCGGCGTCTCCTCCCAGACCACCGGCAGCGCGGCGAGCGCGTTGCGCGCGGTCCAATAGGTCTCGGCGATCACCGCGACCGCCGTGTCGCCAACCTTCACCACACCCTTCACGCCGGGCATGTTCTTGACCTTGTCGGCGTCGAAGCTCACGACCTTCGAGCCGAACACCGGCGCGTCCTTGATCGTCGCCGTCAGCATGTTCGGCAGACGCAGATCGATGCCGTAGATCTGCTTGCCGGTCAGCTTGTCCAGCGTGTCGAGCCGCTTCAGCGGCTTGCCGGCGATCTTCCAGTCCTTGGGGTCCTTGAGCTTGACCTCCTTCGGCGGATCGAGCTTGGCCGCCGCCGCGGCGACCTTGCCGTAGGTCAGCTTGCGGTTGGTCGCCTTGTGGGTGATGACGCCCTTGTCGACGCTGCACTCCTCCGGCTTGACCTTCCATTCGGCCGCCGCCGCGCGCACTAGCATGTCGCGCGCCGCGGCGCCGCCCTGGCGGACATATTCCTGCGACTCGCGCACGCCGCGGCTGCCGCCGGTCGAGAAGTTGCGCCACACGCGCTGGCGCGCGAGGTTCTGCGTCGGCGTCGGATACTCGGTGGTCACCTTGGACCAATCGCACTCAAGCTCCTCGGCAACGAGCTGTGCCAGTCCGGTCTCGGTGCCCTGGCCCATCTCCGAGCGCGCGATGCGGATCACGACCTTGTCGTCGGGCTGGATCACGACCCAGGCGTTGATCTCGGGTGCCTTCGCTTGCGCATGAGCGCCGAAGAACGGCACGTTGAAGCCCAAGGTGAAGCCGCCGCTGATCGCGGCGGCGCCGGCCATCAAGCTGCGGCGCTTGAGGGAACTGGTGAGGGAATTGGATTTCGTCGTCATGTCGACCTCCCTCAGGCCTTGGCCGCTTCATGGATCGCGGCGCGCACCTGCTGATAGGTGCCGCAGCGGCAGATGTTGGTCATCGCCGCGTCGATGTCGGCGTCGGTCGGCTTGGGCTTGTCCTTCAGGAGCGCCACCGCGGCCATGATCATGCCGCTCTGGCAGTAGCCGCATTGCGGCACGTCCTGCGCCAGCCAGGCGCGCTGCACCTTGTTCAGCACGCCGTTGGTGGCGAGGCCCTCGACCGTGACGATCTTCTTGTTGCCGGTGACCTGGCTCAGCGGCACCTGGCAGGAGCGCGTCGCCACGCCATCGATATGCACCGTGCAGGCGCCGCACTGGGCGACACCGCAACCGTACTTGGTGCCAGTGAGCCCGATCGTGTCGCGCAAGACCCACAGAAGCGGCGTGCGCGGATCGACATTAACCTGATGGACTTTGCCGTTGACCGTGAGGGCGGGCATGCGGGCTTCTCCCTTGCTGCTGCGAAACGGCCTTGCCCACGTCAACACGCGGACAGCCGTCGACTTCTCTACGCCTGAGCGTAGGACATATCGCACGGAGAGGGAAAGACCGTGTGACCATCCCGGTCAAACGATTGTGAGGCAGGCACCGCGCAGTTACCGGTCGTCTCCGCCTCATGTCGGGCGCGGTTGCGCGCGACATGCTCGTCGAGCTCCTGGAAACCAACCGGCGGCCCGCAATAGGGCATCAGGCGTCAGAGATCACGCACCAAGTGAACGATGGCGCGCTTGAAGTCGCAGCCCTAGGCGATCCAGTTCGCCGTCGAGCGGTCTGCCGCCGCGTCGTCCATCATCTGGATCAACGGATGGCGCGGCCACCACTGGCGCTGCAGGTTCTTGATCATCCGCCGCCAGCGCTCCGGCTGGGCGATGGTCGCGAGCCTGGGCGGATTGGGCGGCGACGCAGGTGGAACATGCTCGATGGAGCCGACCGGCCCGGGCATGGGCGCGGGTGGTAACGGCAGCCCAGGCGCCGGCACGGCCGGATCGGCCTGGCAGTGGCGGCGGACACTCTTGCCGATGCGATGGTGCAGGGTTCAGTCGAAGACCACGAGGTATTCCCAGCCTTCGACCTCGTAGCTGCGCACCAACTTGCGCGACGCCAGCTCGTCGAACATCGCGCGCACAGCGTCGTTATCGATCTCGTCGCCGGGAAAGACTTGCATGCGAATGGTGCGTGGCCGCACCGGCTGCACGCAGTGGTCGTCTGGTGAGTTCCAGAGGCCGACGAACAGGATACGGGTCATCGGCACGCAGTCGATGACGGCCTCCAAGGTCCAGAAGTCGGGCGAAATAGGACTGTTGCGGGCCATGGGTCGGACTCCAGCCTGAGAACTGGTGCCGATGTAAACGTCCGAAACCGGACTTCTCCTAATTTCCGCCCTACGGTTGTCGAGTTTCTACCTTCTCCCGCTGGCGGGTAAGGGCGATACGCGTCGCAAAGCTGGCGACTCAGCTTCAAGTTTGATAGTTGTCAGAATCATCAATCGATTCTTGGTGGTAGCATGGCGAGGCAATACAAGAAAAAGGCTAGCCAAGCCAGTTTCTTAGAAGCCTATTCTCCTGCCGAGAGTTATCTACTTAAGCCCGCTATAGCTGCTGGGCGCCCTGGACTTATTGAAGGAGTGTCCCCAGCGGGCGATCCTGTTTTGATTAGAGTATGGCCTCGACGCACGACCGAAGACCAAGATCTCTTTGACATTTGGCGTCACGAGCTTCGTCAGCTCCATCGTCTTGGTGGCTATCCAGGCGCGCAGCGGTTTATAGCCAAGATATCCGACGCCGGAAGCGACACTAAGGGATTCTACATCGTTCTAGATACCGGACAGCGGCGGCCGCTAGAGGTGATTCTAGAACGGGGCCGCGCAGCGACCGATTGGCTACGAGCCCTCGGCCTCCCGGGAAACAGGCATAGGTTGTGGAGTAATCTCAGGAATGTCGCTTGCGGCTTGGAGATTTTACACAACGAAGGCTTAGTGCACCGCAATCTCGACGGTTGGGCTGTACTCACAACGGCGGGCGCCAATCCTGATTTCCAACTTACCGGGTTCGAGTGGTCTCTACGTCTCAGAGGAACAACAGATACGCCAAAGCCCGGCCTTGGGCCTGCGCTACCCAGTGTTTCGTTCTCAGCTGATTGGACTGCTTTCGCGCAGTTGGCCGCGCGCGTTCTCAATATTTCTTCAGAGCGTCTCAGCAATCCATCTATCCCAGACTACGATGTTCATGAAAGCGCGACGGCTGCAGAGATTCGTCTACTACGCAATCTAGCTTTGCCGAACGAGTTGCCTCGCATCGACGGTGAGCTTGTCTCGACTCAAATAGACCGATTGCTTGGCGCCCTCGATGCTTCTCGATCTTCAGACGACGGCAGATATCACTTGGCGTTACGCCTAAGCGGCGAAAGCGATCTCTCTCGTGCCGTTCGGGATGCTTCTGATCTCAGCATCGAAGTCGAAGATCACGATGCTCAGCTAGCATGGATCAAAGCGGACCTTGGCCCAAACGTTGCCCTTATCGCAACAGGTGATCGAGATAATCTGCAGATCGTGGCTCGCGGCCGAGAGCTCGTATATCGGCTAAGGCAGTACCGAGGTACTAACGACGAGCCGACGTGGCAGTTCGCCTTCTGCGAACAGGCCGAGAAGACCGGTAGTTGGAGACGCCCTATCGTCGAAACAACCGAACTTCCGGCGACGGCATTTAACATCCTTCCACACCAGGATGCTCGCTCCACATACCAGAGGGTGCGAGGGCGAGTCCCAAGCTGGGCAAAACTAATCGAAAGCTTCCAAGAGGCAGTGAAAGCGGAGACCCGTGAAAGCCGATTGCACCGTGCTCTCGCGTTGTTGCACACCGTTGAGATTGCCTTCGCCGCCGCGAATACATTCCCAGTCAACGTGCGATATCCCTCCAGCACAAGTGGAGATCTTCTCGAGATCAGGTTTCGCTCCGACCGAGATGCAGAAGAGATATCGGATGCATTGGATCTTGACCCACCTGCGGAGCGCCTGAAGAAAGCCCTCGAAGATGAACGAACTGCGGAAGGTGAAGGATGGACGCTAACGGAGGCTGCAAACCTTGGTCAGGCTCGTTCTGGTGACCTAGAGGTCACGTATGACGGCCAAGATAGTAGCCATACAGTATTCCGTTTCCGACGCACTGGACATAACCCACTCCTTTTTGAGCGAGGTTACCTCATTCAATCTGGAGCCAGAGGTGACTTCATTCAGTTCCGTCGGCGCTCCCGAGCAATCCGGCTGCTCAAGGAGCACTCTGAGTTATTGCAGGTAATGGCCGATCCTCGTGGCCGCCTCCTGCCGAGCCACGACGAAGTCAGGGAGGACGAAGGCTACAAGGAACTCGATGTTGCCAAACAAATTGCATTGAAGGAATTAGTTGCGGTTCTGCCTATTTATCTCCTTCAAGGGCCACCTGGGGTCGGCAAGACGTTCCTGATCAAGGATCTAGTGCGCAGGCAGTTTGAGGACGACCGTGCCACTCGCTTGCTAGTCACTGCACAAGGCAACCATGCCCTCGATCATCTCCTTGATGAACTAGCAGGCAGCTGGGCTTCAGATTCCGAAAAGCCCCTGACGGTGCGTTGTCGTCCTAAAGATGACGTGACCGAGGCTGGCGTATTCGATCTGTATGCAACAACTGCAAGGCTTGCCACAAGTGTTGCCGAGTCGCCTCTCGCTCTTGCTGCCTCTTCCACCGTACGGCAGCGACTAATCGCATTGTCAAATGACGGAAGCAGCTCCGGCGATCGGAAGGCAACCGCTGATGGTCGCGCGCTCGAAGGCTTGATCATGCGCGCGTCCAACCTTGTATTTGCGACAACGAACTCAGCGGACTTAGAACGCCTCGTCGAGGAACGCGGTCAATTTGATTGGACGATCATCGAAGAGGCCGGCAAAGCAACAGGATGCGAGGTCGTCACCCCGCTAATGCTTTCGCATAGACGATTGCTCATAGGCGATCACAAACAACTGCCGCCTTTTGGTTCGCGAGAGCTCCAGGATATATTGGATGACGTCAAGGCAGTACGTCGAACTCTCAAGTCACTACCTACGCTGATCGACCGTAATGTCCGACATCTTCTTGATGATGAGCTGCTCGAGTTCATGGAAGATGAGACCCAAGATATAGAGGGACTGTGCACTGACGCTAAGCGAGTGTTGTTTTTCTTTGAGAATGCCCTATCGACAGAGCTTCAGCGCAGGGAAACTCGTCCCGGTGGTAGGCCAATTGCCAGCACTCTTACAGTGCAGCACCGAATGCACCCGACCATTTGCAAACTCGTTTCTGGATGCTTTTACGGGGATCTGGAAACGTCCGACCGGCGAAAGGTTGAAGCGGCGGAGCAAGGAAAATGGCTCGCGTCTCGGGATCCAAATTCCTTACCGAATCTACCATTAGTGTGGCTCAACATGCCGTATCAACGAAGCGCTCACGGGGTGCGACGGATAGAGCAGTATCCGCGCTTTACGAACAGAGCGGAAATCGAAGTCGCACTGAATGTCGTAAGGCAGCTAGTGGTGACCGCCGCTGCGTCAAAGAAGCCTTCGTTGGTCGTCTTGACTCCGTATGCACGACAAGTTTCTGCCCTCAAGGATGCCATCCTGGCCGACAGCGCGGCACGTAAGGTTCTGGAAGCGTTTCGGCCAGTCGCACGCAACAACGAATGGTGCAGTACAGTTGACGCATTCCAAGGCAATGAAGCTGATGTCGTAATCTTTTCGCTGGTTCGTAATAACAGAGGAGCCACACTCCGCAGCGCCCTTGGGTTTGTTGCCGACCCTCGGCGCTTCAATGTTCTGTTAAGCCGAGCCCGCCAGCGACTGGTTTTCATTGGAAGCCACGAGTTTCTCAAAACGGTAGCAGCACCTCTGGGCCTTGAAGACAACAAGGAGAGCGAATTTCTTCGCAAGTTCCTCTCAGTCTTTACTGACTTGGCCGACAAGCAAGAAGCTGCAATCTTGGATTCCAACCAGCTGCTAGGTGGATCATGAGCAGCATAGTGTATGTGGGGCTGCCGGTTCTTTCGCACACTCAGCGGTTCCATTTTGATCGCGGGCGTCGATGGACGGCCGTTGAACACTTGATATTGCAGTCGCTGGTTAGACAGCCATACACAGCCGGGCAACTGGCCACTGAGGGATGTCTTCCGCGGCGTGTGATTCTCGAGGTCCTCATAAGGCTGATGCGCGCCGGTTGGGTTGAACTCCGTGCCGGGACCAAGGAAGTTACGTTCCATGCAACGAAAAGAGGAATAGACGTTTCATCTCAAGAGGAACTGCCGACAATCAAGGAACGGATGGCTAGGCGCATGAGCTATGTCGTCGATCTGGTCACCGGCAGTGTATTCCGCCGCAGAGATCTAACGCTCCTGAGGCATGAGGACTGGGCCAATCGCACACAAGGGCGCCGAACGGTAGTTATCGAGAAGCCAGAAGTGCTTGCTGACGACATTGGCCACGTATCGTCACTGTTGGATGCTTTGTTTGATGAGGACGAGCAACTCATCCGAGTCGACACTAGCGATTGGCCGCCAATCGAGCGGCTAGCCCTTTTTCCAGTTCGCGAGAATCTGGTCGAAGGTCTCCCACGCAGAACGTCGCCTGGGTTCCGAGAGATGCTTGTTAAGGCATCAAACATGGCACCTAAGCGAGTTGAAGATGGAAGAGGAGTGCCTTCGGTTAAGGTAAGTCCGATGCCTGCTCAATTGGTGCGTCCAGAGCGGACCACGAACTTTCGTCAGGATGATATCATTCGTGGAGGCGAAGCTCACGGTCAACATATCCGGGGCCTGCTAAGGAAAGCGCGCCGACAGGTCGTGATTCACTCGACGTTCTTGGATTGCGCTAGGTTTGAAGACTTAATGCCAGATTTTAGGGTGGCGACCTCTAGAGGGGCCCATATTGATATCCTTTGGGGACAGAATAGCCGCGATGCTGGAGCGGCGAAGAGTTTGCAGGAGGCTGCAGCTATAGAAGATCGCATCAGCAAGGCTGGCTTATCGGGGTTGTGCACGGTTCATCACTTCTCAACGCGGTCACACGCTAAGCTTCTGATTGCGGATGACGGCGCAGGCCGATTTAGTGCGACAATAGGTTCGTGCAACTGGTTGTCTTCTCCGTTCTCAAGTTTAGAGGTTTCGGTGCGACTGCGCGACCAGCGGCTCGTTGGTGACGTATTATTTGAAGCGGCGGAAATTGCGCGACCGCAAGACGGCAATCTTCCAGAGCTATCTGTGCAGCTCGCACAGCTCGCTTCAGAGCTACAGAGCCAAAGCGCTTTAAGTGGAACAGCTAAGATCCGCGTGCTTATCGGCGGTGAGCATGACGATGAAGTACTGGAGGCACGCGACAAAGCATCGAAGCAGATCACCGTTCTTAGTCATAGACTAGGTGTGACGGCAAAGCCTGCTATCATAATTCCGGCAGCGACCGCAGTCCGTCGACGCAATGTCCGAGTGCAGCTTTACTACGGCCGCGTAAGTGGCCCGGTAAAGGCTGCTCATGCTAATGACGCCCGATGGAAATTCAGTGAACAAGGAGTGGAACTTATAGCCGTCCACCGACCAAAGATTCACGCGAAAGTTCTGCTCTGGGATGATGACAATGTCGTCGTCACGAGCCTCAACTGGCTATCTGCTGATACACCGCACGGAAATCCTAGGCAGGAAGTTGGAGTAGGAGTGAGGTGCGCCCGCATGGCCGAGTTCCTGCGGGATGAGTTTGACCGTCTACGGGCGTTCTCCGTATAGCTTCGAATACGAACTGTCCAAGACGTATGAAGAGCCTGCGCCATCTGAAAGCACGGGAAGGCTACGCGACGGCGAAGCCTTCGTAGCCGTTCTTCACCACGGCTTCGCAGCGCTCCAGATAGGCGGGGAAGCCGCCGATGTACGGCATGAACACGCGTGGCTTGCCGGGGATGTTGGCGCCGACATACCAGGAGCTGCAGGTCGAGCGCAGCGTCATGCCGGCGACGCTGCCGACATGCTGGACCCAGCCTTCCTGCGCCGCCTCGGTCGCCTCGATCACCTTGGCGCCGCGTGCGCGCACGGCCTCGAGGCAATCGGCGATCCATTCGACGTGCTGCTCGATCGAGGGCAGCATGTTGGTCAGCACCGAGGGGCTGCCCGGGCCGGTGATGGTGAAGAGATTGGGGAAGCCGGCGATGGTCAGGCCGAGATAGGTCTTGGGGCCCTCGTTCCAGCGCTCCGCCAGCTTCAAGCCGCCGCGGCCACGGATGTCGACACGCAGCAGCGCGCCGGTCATGGCGTCGAAGCCGGTGGCCAGCACGAGGTCGTCGAAGGCGTAATCCTTGCCCCTGTGGCGCAGGCCGGTTGCCGTGATGCGCTCGATCGGCACTTCGCTGACATCGACCAGGCTGACATGCGGCTTGTTGAAGGTCGCCCAATAGCCGGTGTCGACGCACAGCCGCTTGCAGCCGATGATGTTCTTGGGCGACAGCAGCTCGGCGACCTGCGGATCCATCACCGTCTCGCGAACCTTGCTGCGCACGAAGTCCTGGGCGGTCTGGTTCGACTTCTCGTTCAGCAACAGGTCGCCGAACGCGCCCATGAACGGGATGCCGCCATAGGCCCAGCGCTCCTCGTAGGACTTGCGCCGTTCCTCCTCGCTCACCTCGATCGCCGAGGCCGGGTTGAACTTCAGGTCGATATTGGCCGGCATCTTGCGCGCGCGCTGGCGCATGCCCCTGTAGTCGGCCTTGACGGCGCGCTTGTACTCGTCCGACAGCGGCTGGTTGTTCGCCGGCACGGTGTAATTGGCGGTGCGCTGGAACACCGTCAGCCGTTTCGCCTGCTCGGCGATGACCGGGATCGACTGGATCGCGGAGGAGCCGGTGCCGATGATGCCGACAGTGCGGCCGGTGAAGTCGACGCCCTCATGCGGCCAGTTGCCGGTGTGATAGGTCGGGCCCTTGAAATCGGCCAGCCCCTCGATCTTCGGCGTGTTGACCGAGGACAGGCAGCCCATCGCCGTGATGACGAAGGTCGCGATGACGCGCTCGCCCTTGTCGGTCTCGATCGCCCAGGTGTTCGTGGCCTCGTCGAAGATGGCCTTGGTCACCTTGGTCTCGAAGCGGATGTCCTTGCGCAGGTCGTAGCGGTCGGCGACGTGGTTGGCGTAGCGCAGGATCTCGGGCTGCGTGGCATAGCGCTCGGTCCAGTCCCACTCCTGCTGCAGCTGATCGTCGAACTGGTAGGAGTACTGCATGCTCTCGACGTCGCAGCGCGCGCCGGGATAGCGGTTCCAGTACCACGTGCCGCCGACGCCCTTGCCGGTCTCGTAGACGCGCGCCGAGAAGCCCTTCTGGCGCAGCCTGTGCAGCATGTACATGCCGGCGAAGCCGGCACCGATCACCACCGCGTCGAAACGCTCACCCGACATCCTGCCCGACCCTTCCGGAATCCGTCCGATATGAACGGCCGTTTACCTCAGGTGCCCGTCGAAGCCAAGGGCCTGCATCGTCGCGGCGGGTATGCGCCTGTCTTCGGGGGCGTCAGCGCCGCTCGAAATCGACGCGCTCGTCGACCGGCAGGCCCAGCAGATGTCGGCGCAAGCAGTCGAGTGCCAGTTCGGCGGCGCCGATGCGCAGCCACTCGCGGCCGCCCTGCAGGCGCGCGGTGCGCGACACTGTCGTGTCGGCATCGGCGATACCCAGGCAGATCGTGCCGCCGAACTCGATGCGGTCGGCCCCCTGGTCGAGCTCGATCAGCGACACCAGCGCATGACTGGCGCCGCTGCCGCGCCGCAACGCCGTCGCCAGCGTCGCGGCGCTGTCGGCGGAGATGTCCGAGGCGTTGGCGCCAATCGAGCGTGACAGCTCGGCGAGATCACGCGAGATCACGCCGCGCCGGAAGATCTGCTCGGCGCCTTCGATCGGAGAGACGCGCGCGGCGATCGCACCGCCGGTGAACATCTCCGCCACCGACAATGTGCCGCCGCGCTGGCGCAGCGCGCCCAGCACCACGCTCTCCAAGGTCTGCTCGTCCTCGGCGATAATGAAATTGCCGAGGCGCTTGCGGACCTCCGCCTCGACCGGCGCCAGCGCGCACGCCAGATCCTCGGCGTTGGCGCCGCGCGCGGCGAGCTTGGTCTCGAGCTGCGGGTAGTGCGCCTGGAAGCCCAGCTTGACCTCGACGCCGTTGGCTAGCGCCTCGATCCCCGACAGCATCTGATCGGCGCGCGACTCGCCGATGCCGAAGGAGTGGAAACGCTTCAGCCGCGTGACGCTCTCCACGCCGCTCATCTTCAAGAGCCGGGGGATGAGCTGCTCGTCGAGCATCTTCTTCAGCTCGCGCGGCACGCCAGGGGTGAAGAAGAACCGCGTCTTGCCGATGTTGACGGCGAAGCCGCAGGCCGTGCCGATCGGATTGTCGATGAACTCCGCGCCCGCCGGCAGCATCGCCTGCTTGATGTTGTTGGGCGGCATGGTGCGATTGCGCCTGGTATAGAACGCCTCCATGCGCTTGAGCCATTCCTGGTCGAGCACCAGCTCGACACCAGCCGCCTGCGCCGCGATTTCCTGCGAGAGATCGTCGACCGTGGGACCCAGTCCACCATTGACGATCACCGCATCGGCGCGCGTCGAAGCCTCACGGAACGCCGCGAGCAGCGCCTCGCGATCGTCACCCACCGTCGTGCCCCACACCACGTCGAGCCCGACCTCGCCCAGCCGGCGCGCCATGTGGCTGTAGTTGGTGTTGACGGTCTTGCCGGTGAGGATCTCGTCGCCGGTGCACAGAATCTCGATACGCATGCCTCTCCCCTTGTTCCCTTCCCCCGGCCGCGCGGCGAGAAGGGAACTGCCTTGTCCTATCGGCTTACCTCTGCGGCCAGCACAGTACGCTATGATTGGCCCGGGACGGAACGCCAACAAGCGACGGAGACAAGGTCGTGCGCATCCATAATCTGTACGTCGATGACAAGGGCATCTCGCATTTCCGCGACATCGAGGTCGAGTGGGCAGAGAGCACGCCCGGCGGCCAGCTCAGCAAGCGGCTGCCGGCCACCGGCATCATCTTCCGCAAGGTGCAGCCGACCTACGACCTTGACTGGCATCCCGCGCCGCGTCGGCAATACATCATCAACCTCGACGCCGGCGTCGAGATCACCGCCGGTGACGGCGAGGCGCGCGTGATCGGCGCCGGCGAGGTGATCCTGGTCGAGGACGTCACCGGCCAGGGCCACAAATCGAAGGCGATCGCGGGCAAGATCCGCCACTGCATCTTCGTGCCGATCGACTGAGCACACCTTGTCATTGACCGCACTCTGTCATTCCGAGCGCAGCGAGGAATCTAGGAGGGCTCTAGATCCCTCGCTGCGCTCGGGATGACAGTTGGAACTGGGGAGAACACGGGTGATCTACGACTACATCATCGTCGGCGGCGGTTCGGCCGGTTCGGTGCTGGCCAACCGGCTGTCGGCGCGCAGCGGCAACAAGGTGCTGGTCTGCGAGGCCGGCCAGGACACGCCGCCGGGCAACGAGCCGCCGGAGATCCGCGACTCGTACTCCGGCACGGCGTATTTCGATCCGCGCTTCCATTGGACCGAGCTGAAAGTCCACACCCAGGTGGTGAGCCACAACAATCCGCACGAGAACCGCCCGCCGCTGCGCAAGTACGAGCAGGCGCGCGTGCTGGGCGGCGGCTCCTCGATCAACGGCCAGATGGCCAATCGCGGCGCACCGACCGACTACGCGGAGTGGGTCGAGCGCGGCGCCGAGGGCTGGGGCTGGGACGCGGTGCTGCCCTACTTCAAGAAGGTCGAGCGCGATCTCGATTTCGACGATGACTGGCACGGCAAGGACGGCCGCATCCCCGTGCGCCGTATCCCGGTCGCGCACTGGACCAAGCACGCGCAGGCGGTGGGCGAGGCCTGCAAGCAGGCCGGCATGAAGTTCCTGCCCGATCAGAACGGCGAGTTCGTCGACGGCTATTTCCCGGTCACACATTCCAACGCGGCAGAGCAACGCGTCTCGGCGGCGATGGGCTATCTCGACGCGACGACGCGCAAGCGGCCCAACCTCACGATCTCGACCAATACGCAGGTGAAGTCGCTGCTCTTCGACGGCACGCGCTGCGTCGGCGTCACCGCATCGGCCAATGGCTCGGACGTCGAGTTCCGCGCGCGCGAGGTGATCCTGTCCTCAGGCGCGATCCACTCGCCGGCGCATCTCTTGCGCGCCGGCATCGGACCCGTCGGGCATCTCAGGGACATGGGCATCGAGGTGGTCTCCGCCCTGCCCGGCGTCGGCCAGCGGCTGATGGACCATCCCTCGATCGCGCTGTCGTCCTTCATCCGGCCCAACGCGCGCATGAACGAGCATACGCGCCGCCACATCCAGGTCGGCATCCGCTATTCCTCCGATCTGCCCGGCATCCCCAAGGGCGACATGTTCGTGGCGGTGGTCAGCAAATCGGCGTGGCACGCGGTGGGCGAGCAGATCGCCTCGCTGCTGACCTTCATCAACCGCACCTACTCCGAAACCGGACAGGTGAAGCTCGCGAGCCGCGACTGGCGCGCCGAGCCGATCGTCGAGTTCAACCTGCTGTCGGACACGCGCGATCTCGACCGGCTGAAGCAAGGCTTCAAGAAGATGGCGGCGCTGCAGATGATGGAACCGCTGAAGGCAGTGACCGACAATCCCTTCCCCGCCTCCTACTCCGACCGCGTGCGCCAGATCGGCGTGGTCAACACCAAGAACAAGGTGCTGACCTCGATCATCGCCAAGTTCCTCGACGGGCCGGCGGCGCTGCGCAAGTACATGATCGAGAAGTACGTCATCGAAGGCTTCACCTTCGAGCAGGTGATGAACGACGACGAGGCGCTGGAGGCTTTCGTCAAGCAGGCGGCGATCGGCGTCTGGCACGCCTCCTGCACCTGCCGCATGGGCCGCGCCGACGATCCGATGGCGGTCACCGACAACAGCGGACGGGTGCGCGGCGTGCAGGGCCTGCGCGTCGTCGACGCCTCGGTCTTCCCGATCGTGCCCTGCGCCAACACCAACTTCCCTACCTTGATGACGGCGGAGAAGATCTCCGACGCGATCCTGGCGGGGAGCTAAGTCTTACCTTCCCCCGGAGGGGGAAGGTGCCCGAAGGGCGGATGGGGGATGCCGAAGACGGACTCCTCTGTTCGTCTTCAACATCCCCCATCCGTCAGCGCTACGCGCTGCCACCTTCCCCCTCCGGGGGAAGGGAGAAAGAGGAGCAAGACCAATGTCAGTGATCCTGGGCTCGGGCGAGCACCGTTATCGCGTGGTCGAGAACTGGGCCAAGCTGCCGGACGGCTGGGAGTTCCGCGATGTCGCCGCGGTCGCGGTCGACAGCAAGGACCGCGTCTACGTCTTCAACCGCGGCGCCCACCCGATGATGGTGTTCGACCGCGAGGGCAATTTCCTGCGCTCCTGGGGCGAGGGCCTGTTCAGCCGCGCGCACGGCATCGACATCGACAGCGACGACACGCTGTACTGCACCGACGACGGCGACCACACCGTGCGCAAGGTCACCACCGACGGCAAGGTGCTGCTGACCATCGGCGTGCCCAACCAGCCCGCGCCCTTCCTCAGCGGCAAGCCGTTCAACCGCTGCACCCACACCGCGCTGTCGCCCAACGGCGAGATCTACGTCTCGGACGGCTACGGCAATTCCTGCGTCCACAAATACGATCCGAGCGGTCGCCATCTGATGTGCTGGGGCACCACCGGCACCGATCCCGGCGAGTTCAACATCGCGCACAACATCGCCACCGACGACGACGGCTGGGTCTATGTCGCCGACCGCGAGAACCACCGCGTGCAGGTCTTCAACGGCGACGGCAAGTACGAGATGCAGTGGAACAACATGCATCGTCCCTGTGCGCTGTACTGCTGCGGCGGCAAGAACCCGCAATTCATCATCGGCGAGCTGGGGCCGGGCATGCCGGTCAACAGCAAGCACACCAACATCGGCCCGCGCCTGGCCATCGTCGACAAGACGGGCAAGACCATCGCGCGGCTGGGCGGCGAGCACGGCCCGGGTCTCGAGACCGGACGCTTCCTGTCGCCGCATGGGCTGGCCGTCGATTCGCGCGGCGACATCTATGTCGGCGAGGTCAGCTACACCAACTGGCCCAGCTCCAATCCCGGCCAGCCGATGCCGAAGTTCCTGCGCTCGCTGCAGAAGCTGGAGAAAGTAGTGTGACGGCGACCCCGGTTTACCGGGGGAAGGTAGCGGACACTGAGTTGGGAGGAACAGTCGTATGCGTATCGGTCTCAATCGCCGCGCCGTCCTGGGTGCGTCGCTCGCCATGCCCATGCTCGCGCGCCACGGCTTCGCGCAATCGACCTGGCCCAGCGGGCCGGTCCGGCTAATCGTCGCCTTCGCCGCCGGCGGCGCCGCCGACACGGTAACGCGCAACCTGTCGGTCGCGCTGACCGACATCCTCAAGCAGACGATCATCGTCGAGAACCGCACCGGCGGTAACGCGGTGGTCGCGGCCAACGCCGTGCTGCAGGCGCCGCGCGACGGCTCGACCTGGCTGGTCGACGCCGCCAATCAGGTCACCAACCCCGTGCTCGTGAAGGACCTGCCGTTCGACTACGAGAAGACATGGATTCCGGTCAGCCTGCTGGCCCGCTTCCCGCAGGTCGTCGGCGTGCGCCACGATTTCCCGGCGCAGACGATCGAGGAATACATCGCGATGGCCAAGGCCAAGCCGGGCACGATCAGCTACGGCACGCCGCCGGCCGCCGGCATGGGCCATCTCACCGGCGAGGCGCTGCAGCGGCGCGCCGGCATCAAGCTGATCCACGCGCCCTATCGCGGCGGCGCCGACGCGGCGCGCGACATCGCCGCCGGTTCGATCGACACGATCATCATCACCACCTCCTCGGCACGCCCACCGGTGGCCGCCGGTCGCGCGCGCATCCTAGCGGTGACCAGCGAGAAACGCTCGGTCGCCTTCCCCGACGCGCCGGCCCTGGCCGAGAAGGGGTTCCCCGGCTTCGACATGTTCGACTGGAACGGACTCTTCGCGGCGACGGGAACACCGGCGCCCATCATCGCGCGCATGCACGAGGCCATCGCCCAGGCCTGCCGCGATTCGCGCGTGAAGGAACGGCTCGAGCCGCTGGGCGCCGACTTGGTGGGCAACACGCCGTCGGAGTTCACGACCTGGCTCGGCGGCCAGCGCAAGGAGCTGGGCGCGATCCTGCTCGACGCCGGCGTGAAGCTGCAGTAGCGCAACGCCGTCGTCCTGAGCGAAGCGAAGGACCTGGCGGTGGTGCGATCAGTTGCGATGGCGTTGCTTGACCGCGGTAGCGCGAGATCCTTCGCTTCGCTCAGGATGACGGAGGCGGATATATGAACGCGGATTTCGTCGTTGTCGGCGCCGGCTCGGCGGGTTGCGTTGTCGCGTCTCGGTTGAGCGAGACCGGCGCCACGGTGGCGCTGCTCGAGGCCGGGCCGACCGACTGGTATCCGTTCATCCATATTCCCGCCGGCGTGCGCACGCTGTTGCGCAACAAGCGCATGAACTGGAACTACGAGAGCGAGCCGGAGGCGGTCAGCGGCAACCGACCGATCCATTGGCCGCGCGGCCGCGTGCTGGGCGGCTCGAGCTCGATCAACGGCATGCTCTATGTGCGCGGCAACGCCACGGACTATGACGGCTGGGCGCAGATGGGCTGTCGCGGCTGGAGCTTCGACGACGTGCTGCCGCTGTTCAAGAAATCCGAGGACTACAAGCCGGGCGACGCCAGCGTGCGCGGCAAAGGCGGGCCGCTGAAGGTCGAGGACTACCGCACCATCCTGCCGCTCACCCATCTCTTCGTGAAGGCGGCGCAGGAGGCAGGATTCACCTACAACGCCGACCTCAACGGCCACAGCCAGGAAGGCGTCGGCTATTCGCAGATGACGCGCCGCGGCCGCTTCCGCGGCTCGACCGCGCGCACCTTCCTCGCCGAAGCGCGCGGCCGGTCCAATCTGCGCGTCGAGACCAACGCCGTCGCCACGCGGCTGCTGTTCGAGGGCACGAAGTGTGTCGGCGTCGCCTTCCGCCAGAACGGTGTCGATCGCGAAATCCGTGCCGCGCGGGAGGTGATCGTCAGCGGCGGCGCGGTGAACTCGCCGCAACTGCTGCAGATCTCCGGCATCGGCCCGGCCGAGCACCTCAAGAGCATCGGCGCGCCCGTGGTGCTCGACTCACCCGGCGTCGGCGCCAATCTGATCGACCACTACGTGATCCGCATCTCGCATCGCGTGAAGGATCTGGTGTCGCTGAACAATCTCGCTCGCGGCGTTCGTGTCGTCGGCGAGACCATCCGCTACGTCGTGACCGGCAAGGGCGCGCTGACCATGGGTGTCACCAGCGCGCAGGTCTTCTGCCGCAGCCGCGAGGGGCTGGCGAGCCCCGACCTGCAATTGCTGTTCACGCCCGCCAGCTCCGATCCCATGCGTATCGGCGAGCTGGAGCGTGAGTCCGGCATGACGGTGGCGATCTGTGTCGTGCGGCCCGACAGCCGCGGCACGATCATGGCGACCACGACCGATCCCACGGCCAAGCCGGCGATCCGTCCCAACTATATCTCGGCCGCCGAGGATTTGCGCGTGATGACAGCGGGCTTCCGCCACACGCGCCGCATCTTCGCGGCACCATCGATGGCCCAGCACAGCGCCGGCGAGATCATCCCCGGCCCCGCGATCGAGAGCGATCTCGACGTCGCCGACTACGCACGGCGCGCCGGCAACACGCTCTATCACCCGGTCGGCACCTGCCGCATGGGCGAAGACCCGCGCGCGGTGGTCGATTCGCGGTTGCGCGTGCGCGGCATCGGCGGGCTGCGCGTGATCGACGCCTCGATCATGCCGACCTTGACCACCGGCAACACCAACGCGCCCACCATCATGATCGGCGAGAAGGGCGCTATGATGATTCGCGAGGACGCTGGCTTGCCGGCATGAAGAACGCCAGCGCCGCGCCCAGGATATTGCCGCAGCCGGCGACGATCACGGCGACGCGGTAGCCGCCGGAGAGATCGTAGAGATAGCCGGCGAGCACCGGCAGGGTGACGGCCGCGACGCACCAGCCGATATAGAGCAGGCCGGCGATGCGGCCGTATTCGCTGCTCGGCCAGTACATCGCGATGGCGCCGGCGGTGGAGCCGGAGATCAGGCCGTAGCCGATGCCGATCATGCCCAGCGTCACCGTAGACACCAGCGGGTGCGGGAACAGCGACAGCACGATAGCGCCCGTCAGCGCGATCAGGTGCGCCGAGGCCATCACGCGCGGGATCGCGAAGCGGTCGACCAACCAGCCGCCGCTTAGCCTCGCGGCGGCGATGGCGGCGGGGATCGCGGTGGTCGCGGTCAGCGCGATCTCGGCCGAAGCGCCATAGGCGGTGAAGATGCCCGCGGCCTGGCTCAGCACGGTGAGGCCGGCGGCTGCGGCGAGGAAGAACACGAACCACAGGCGCCAGAAGACGATGGTGGGCGGTCCCGCCGGCCGCGCGGCCGTCGTCGATCCGGGCTCGACCAGCCGGGCGCGGGCGTGGACGGCCAGCAAGGTCGCGAGCACGCCGACGACGGCGACCACGACGCCCAGGCCGCCGAGGATGAGGCGCACGTCCCAACTCTTCACCGCCCAACCGAAGATCGGCACGGCGATCACCGCGCCCGCCGGGTAGAGGCTGAGCACATAGCCGTTCACCAGGCCCTTGCGCGCCGTGACCATCATGTTGACGGCTTGCTGCAGGGCGATGAACGCCGCGCCGCCTCCCAGGCCGAACAGTACGCCGTAGCCGAGAGTCAGCAGCACCAGCCCATCGGCCGACGCCGCCAAGCCCAGCCCGGCCGCACTGAGCGCGCAGTAGCCGAAGACCAAGACCGGCGGCGACGCCAAGCGATAGAGGCGCGGCGCGACGTTCATGCCGACCGCGAAGCTGATCGTCGCAGCGGCGAAGACGATCGCCAACTCCGAGCGGCCGACACCCAGCGAACGCTCGAGCGGCTTGAGGAAGACGCTGAAGGCGTAGAGCGAGCCCATCGGCAGGTTGACCAGCGTCGCCGCCAGCAACATCGCCCAGAGGCGCGGGTTGCCCATGGCCACTACCTTCCCCCGGAGGGGGAAGGTGGCGCGGAGCGCCGGATGGGGGATGTCGAAGACGAACGCGGGAGTCCGTATTCGACATCCCCCATCCGCCCTTCGGGCACCTTCCCCCTCCGGGGGAAGGTATGAAGCGATGGGCTCATGCCTCGCCCGACTCCTTATACGCCGCGTTGAGCGCGACCATGCGGTTGTAGGCGTCCATGTCGGGATCCGCCACGCGCGCCGGCGGAATGTAGAGCGTGTAGGCGGCCGAGAGCGGCGTGGTCATCAGGTCGGCGGCGACGATCTGGCGGATCACGGATTCACAGCCCGGCAGCACGGCGGCCTCATAGAGGTACATCGCGTGCGGCGGGCCGTAGATGCCCTCGAGCTTCTCGATCAGGAGCGGCATGGCCGGCAGCGCGTAGCCGCCCTGCTTGTGGGTGGCGAAGCCGAACACGCCGATCTGCCACAGCACCACCGCCGAGCTGGTGTCGACGCTGCGCCGGTTGAGCACGAAATCCGTGGCCTCGAAGGTCTGGCAGCCATGGATGCCGGGATCGACGCCGAGATCGGCGAACAGGCAATCCTCGGCCGAGATGCCCGGCAACATGCGCGCCTCGAAGCCTTCGGCGCGCGCGCGACGGATCGCCTCGTGCGCCGGCGAGACGAAGACACCGGGATGACCGTAGAACGCCGCGCAGGTCAGCTCGCCGGCGCGCAGGCGGGCGAGGATGCGATCGACCATCCCACCGTAGGCATCGGTGCGATCCTTCTCGGGGATGTAGGTGTCGGCCAGCGATTGCGCACCAGTGGGATTGAGTGAGCGGATCGCGCCCTCGGCGATCGGATCGCCGACAAGATAGAACACGGTGTCGGCACGCTTGATCCAGGCCACCGCCTCGGTGGTCATTTGGCCCGTGGTGCGGATGCCGGTGCCGACCACCATCAGCGCACCGCGGCGGGCCGGCGGCTGGTTGTCGCCGAAGGGATCGTCGCGATCGGCCATCAGTCCTTCCCCGGCAGCGACGCCGAGGCCGGCGGCGCCGATGGCAAAGCGGTGTGGGTGAGCCGCGCGTAGATCGTGCGCGCGTTGCCGCTTTTCACGACGTCGCGCTCCGCCGCGTCGAGCCCGGCGGCCGCTATCGCCGCCTCGGCGTCGCGCAGGAACGCCTCGTGCTTCATCGGGTCGGTCGCCATCGCGACCCAGAACGCCATCAACCGGTCTTCCGCCACGTCGTCCTCCGTCCCGGCACGCTAGCATAGGAGGCCGTCGGCAAGCGCCGTTGATGCCGGTGGCGACGGCGGACTACGGTGCCGCCAACAACGCGGGGAAACGGACGGGATGGCGATCGACAAGCGTGTGGCGAGCGCCCAGGCGGCGATGGCGGGCGTGCGCGACGGCGCGGTGGTCTTCGTCTCCGGCTTCGGCGGCGCGGGGTTCGCCAACAAGCTGATCGTCGCGCTGCGCGAGCATGGCGCCAAGGAGCTGACCCTCGTGGTGAACTCCGCCACCCATCGCCTGTCGCTGACCCACGAGCTGATCGCCAACGGGCAGGTGCGCAAGGTGATCGCCAGCGCCGGGCGCGGGCGCGATGCCGGCCTGTCGGTGTTCGAGCAGCTGCTGAAGGACGGCAAGATCGAGTTCGAATGCGTGCCGCAGGGCACCTTCGCCGAGCGCATCCGCGCCGGCGGCGCGGGCATTCCCGCCTTCTACACGCCGGTGGCCTACGGCACCGATCTCGCCGAGGGCAAGGAAGTACGGACCATCAACGGTCGGGACTGCGTGCTGGAGCACGCGATCAGCGGCGACCTCGCGCTGGTGCGCGCGGACATCGCCGACCGCTTCGGCAACCTCGTCTTCCGCCACGCCCAGATGAATTTCGGGCCGGCGATGGCGACCGCGGCGAAGCTGGCGGTGGCCGAGGTACGCGCGACACAGGACGAGCCGATCGCGCCCGATCGCGTGCAATTGTCGGGCGTCTTCATCGATCGTGTCGTGGCGGTGGGAGCGTAACGCGATGCCCGGGCTCAATCGCAACCAGATGGCCTGGCGCGCGGCGCAGGATATCGCCGACGGCACGGTGGTGAACCTCGGCATCGGCATCCCGGTGCTGGCCTCCGATCATCTGCCCCAGGGCCGCGACGTCTTCTTCCAGTCCGAGAACGGCGTGATCGGCGTCGGCCCGGCCGCCGCGCCCAACGAGGCCGACACCGACCTGGTCGACGCCGGCAGCCGTACCATCACGCTCAGATCAGGCGCCACCATCGTCGATTCGACGGCGTCCTTCGCGATGATCCGCGGCGGGCATATCGATGTGACGATCCTCGGCGCCTTTGAGGTCGCGTCGAACGGCGACTTCGCCAACTGGGATTCGCGCATCCCCGACAAGGGCCCGCTGGTCGGCGGCGCGATGGACCTGGCCGTCGGTGCGCGCGAGGTCTGGGCGATCATGGAGCACAACACGCGCGCCGGCGCCCCGCGCCTGCTGGAACGCTGCGCCCTGCCGCTCACCGCCGTGCGCTGCGTCCGCCGCGTGTTCACCGACATCGCGGTGGTCGATGTCACCGATACCGGCTTCGTCGTGCGCGAGCTGCTGGCCGAGGTCAGCGTCGATCAGCTGCGCGCCCGCACCGGCGCGCCCTTCACCCTCGCGGCGGACTTCAAGCCGCTGATCGTGCCATCGCTGCCCGGCTGAGGCTTGACAGGCGAAGGCAGAAGTTCTCTTTTTGTTCTCATCATGGATGCGACGATCCTCCACGCGGATCTGGACGCCTTCTACGCGTCGGTCGAGCAGTTGCTCGATCCGTCTCTGCGCGGCAAGCCGATCGCGGTCGGGGGTGGTGTCGTGCTGGCCGCGTCCTACGAAGCCAAGGCCTTTGGCGTCCATAGCGCCATGCCGGGGCGGCGGGCGCGCGAGCTCTGCCCGCAGCTCATTTTCGTCGACGGCCATTTCAAGGAGTACCAGCGGCTGGGCGACGCGGTCATGGCGGTGATCGGCGACTTCACGCCGCTGGTCGAGCGCGTCTCGATCGACGAGGCCTTCGCGGATGTCGTGGGCTGCACGCATCTCTTCGGCTCACCCCTGGAGATCGCGGCGGCGATCCGACAACGTGTTCGTATGGAACTCGGCCTGCCGATCTCGGTCGGTGTAGCCCGCACCAAGCACCTCGCGAAGATCGCCTCCCAGGTGGCCAAGCCGGATGGACTGGTCGTCGTCGACCCCGCGACCGAGCTCGACTTCCTGCACAAGCTGCCCGTCGCGCTGATGTGGGGCGTGGGGCCAGCGACCCAGGCGCGACTGGCCGAGATCGGCGTGACGACTATCGGGCAACTGGCGAAGACATCGCCACGCGCACTGGAGCGGCTGCTGGGACCCGCGGCGGGCGAGAAGCTCTCGGCGCTGGCGTGGAATCGCGATCCGCGCGAGATCAGGACGCATCATCGCGCGCGATCGGCCGGCGCCCAGTCGGCGCTCGGCAGGAAGCCCGCCGATGCGCGCATCATCCGCCCCACGCTGGCGCATCTCGCCGACCGGATCGGCACGCGACTGCGCGAGAAATCCCTCGCCGGCCGGACTGTGACGGTGCGCATCCGTTTCGCCGACCTGCGTTCGATAACCCGTTCCATGACGCTCGATGCGCCGGTATCGGCCACAGCGAGCCTCACCGAAATCGCCGAGGACCTCGTGCACGCCGCGCTCGCGCAGCATCCTGACGAGCGATACATCTCACTGCTGGGAATCTCGGTGTCGCACCTTGAGAAGGTCTCGCGTCTACAGCTGGAGTTCGCGCTCGGCCTCGCGGACGAAGGCCGACGTCCCGGCACAAGACGCGGCATGGCGCGCAACGCGGCTGATCGTGCGATCGACAAGATTCGCGAGCGTTTCGGATGGGACGCGGTCGGCTATGGTTCGGTGGCGTTGGGCGCCGCCCGTTCCGTTCCCGACGCGTTTCGCGAGCTCGCCGAACGGGATCTGTAATCTTTGGGGATTGTCCGCATGCGTGTCCTTGCGATCTTCGCCGCCCTGGCCGCGCTCCTGAGCGCGGCGCCCGTCCATGCGCAGTATCCCGACAAGCCGATCCGCGTGGTCGCGCCCTTCGCGCCCGGCGGCAACGTCGACGTCACCGCGCGGTTGTTGGCCTCGAAGCTCAAGGACGTGCTGGGCCAGACGGTGGTGGTCGAGAACAAGCCGGGGGCCGGCGGCCTGATCGGCAGCGAGCAGGTCGCGCGCTCGGCGCCCGATGGCTACACGCTGATGGTCGCGGCCAACTCGCTGGTGCTCGGCCCGGTGGTCTATGGCCGCGCGCCCTACGACTGGCGGCGTGACTTCCAGCCGATCAGCCTCGCCTCGGCGGTGCCCATGGTGCTGGTCGTGCATCCCTCGTCATCAGTGAAGAGCCTGGCCGATGTGATCGCGCTGGCGCGTACCAGCCCGGACAAGATCCCGATCGCCACCGCCGGCGCGGGCACCACCAACCATCTCGCCATCGCGCGCATCGGCGGCGCGACCAATGTCGAGTTCACCCTGGTGCATTACAAAGGCAGCGGCCCGGCGTCGGTCGACGTGATCGCGGGCCAGGTACCGGCGCAGATCGACCAGCTCAGCACCGCGTTGCCGCACATCCGCGCCGGCAAGCTGCGCGCGCTGGCGGTGACCTCGGCCCAGCGCGTGCCGCAGCTGCCCGACGTGCCCACGGTGATGGAGTCCGGCGTCGCCGGTCTCGCCGACTACGACGCCGTGACCTTCGCCGGCCTGTTCGCGCCGGCGAAGATTCCCGCCGACGTGCTCGCCAGGCTCAACGCCGCCATGGCGACGGTGCTGAAGGATCCGGAGATCGCCAAGCGCTTCGACGATCTCGGCGCGCTGCCGCAGCACAGCACGCCCGAAGCCTTCGCGGCGATGCTGGAGAAGGAAGACCAAATCTGGTCGCCGCTGATCCGCAAGCTCGGCATCAAGGCGGAGTAGCGAACCACAACCTCACGCTGAGGAGGCCGCGAGGCGGCCGTCCCGAAGCATGGGCAACGCGTGGGGCGTTGCCCACCCCTCGAGATGCAGCCCGGAGCCTGCGCCGAGCGCAGTGAGGGGGCCGCTCCTCAGGATGAGGTCGGGTTCAACGGAAGGCCTGGACCTTCGCGTTGTCCTCGCTCGACAGCGCATGGGAGAAGAGCGTCCATGTCGCGTTGCTGTCGTGCACGACCTCGAGCCGCAAGGTCACGCTCGCGCCGGGCAGCGGCGTGATCACCGCCTGCTCCTCGGCCTTGCCGTTCCAGCCGGCGATCAGGCCGCGCTGGCCGTCGCGGAAGTCGCGGTTGGTCGGCGGGCCGAAGCGCGCCGTCGTTTCCTCGAGGATCGCCGTCGCCGGCTTGCCCGGCGGCGACTGGCTGAGCGAGACCTCGACCACTTTCGTGTCGCTCAGCGGCGAGACGAAGGTGGCGGAGAGCGTGCGGCCATCGGTAAGGCTGGCGATCAGCCGGCGCACATAGGTTTCGCTGCCTTTGTCGCGCCGCGCCTGCGGCGTGAGCTGCGTGATGCGCCGCACGTTGCGCACATCCGTGCGCCGACCCAGCGCCGCCTCGACCTCGGCCAGGCTCATGCCGGGCCGCAGGCCGAGCAGGTCGGCCTCGTTCACCGGCATCGGCGCTGCCAGTGCCGCCCGGCCGATGATCATCACGCAGAGCGTGACGATCACGGCCAGGACGAGGAACGCCCTATCGGGTAGATGGCGCATGGGCATGGCGCGTGCCTGGATCTTCCGCCGCATGACGATCACGGCGGGAAGCACACGCGCGCGAAGCTCCAGGGCGTGATGAACTGCGGCAGCACGCTCGAGGCCGACTCGCCCGCGTCCATGCGCGCGGCGTCGAGATAGGGCGTCGGGTCCATCAGATCGGCACGCCGCTGGTAGGGCGGATTGCGCCGGTTGGTCAGCGGCCCGGTCGCCGAGTTGTCGTACATCTCGAAATGCAGCATGTGGCTACCGCCCGAGAGCCGGCCGATGCTGGCGATATGCTGGCCCTTCATCACGTCGCCGCCGACGCGGACGCCCGCCGGCAGACGGCGCCCGATCTCGCCATAACGCACGGTGAAGATGCCGTGGTCGACCTCGAGCGCGTAGGTGTCGTGATAGAAGTAATAGAGCGCCTTGACCGTGCCGTCCTCGACGGCGCGCACCGCCGTGCCGACCGGTGCGATCAGATCGCAGCCCGCGTGCTTGCGCTTGCCATCGGAGCGATTGGCGCCGAAGCGCCGACCGCCCGTGTTGTAGGCCAGGGACGGCCTGGCATTCAGTGGAAACAACATTGGAACCTCCGGACTGAGCTAACCCCGTATGGCTCCCCCAAGATGCTTGAAGAATGTGTGCGCTCACTTTTATTGTCAATAGAAGAGTCGAAACTGCCCTCCATTAAAGCGGAGGATAACGACTACCATATTGCCGCACCGTTACCGGAGAGACAGTCATGCCGCGTCACGCCTTCTTCTGCTTCCATCGCGAGCGAGATCGCTGGCGGGCAGACCAGGTGCGCAAGGCCTGGATCGAGCGCGATACCAGCGAGTCCGGCTTCCCCGACCCGGCGGAATGGAACGCGATCCTCGACGGCGGCGACGAGGCGCTCGACGCCTGGATCGACCAGCAGCTCGAAGGCACGACGGTGACGGTGGTGCTGGTCGGCGCCGAGACCGCCGAGCAGGACCATGTGCTGACCGAGATCGAGAAGAGCTACGACCGCGGCAACGGGCTGGTGGTGATCTTCATCGGCGGCATGCTCGACCAGGGCGGCGCGCGCGACAAGAAGGGCGCCAACCCGCTGGCCGATTTCCAGGTCGACCACGACCGCGTGAAGGTGCCGCTGTCGAAGCTCTACCCGGCCTATGACTGGGTCACCGACATGGGCCGCATGAATCTCAACGCCTGGATCGAGGACGCCGCGCGGCGCGCCAACAAGGCGTGAGCCCGACCGAACGCCTGCTCGCCCTCCTCGACCATCTCGGCATCCGCCAGGCGCACATCGCCACCCAGATGCCCGGCGACATCGCCGGGTTGGCGTCAGCGCACGCCGACCGCCTCGCCGGCATCGTGCTCTGCGTGCCGACCCGACTCGATCCGGCGCAGTTCACTGATGTGGGCGATCGCCTGCTGATGATCTCCGGTGCGCGCGGTCTGACCGCTGACGTCACGTCCCGCGCCGCCGAACGCCTGTCCGGCGCGACGCGTCACGTGCTCGCCGATTACGAGGCGCCGGGCTGGGCCGATGTCGTCACCGATCGCACCGGCGAGATCGCCACGCGCATGACGGACTTCCTCGGCGGTATCGCCGCCAGCGCGCCAGCACCGCCGAGGCCCGAGGGCATGCACGCCGAGATCACCTACCGGATCGAGGGCTCGGGACCGGCGCTGCTGCTGCTGCCGTTCTTTCTCGCGCCCTCGCAATGGGCGCCGGCGATGCCCGCGCTGACGCAGCGCTTCAGCGTGATCACCCTGGGCGGGCCGCATCTGGGCGGCGTCGCGGCGCTGGAGGATCGGGCGAAGGCGCCGACCTACCAGGCGATGTTCCGCACCCTGATCGACATCATGGCGCCCAAGCCGGGCGAAGCGATCCTCGATGTCGGCTGCGGCGCCGGCTCGCTCGATCGATTGCTGGCGAAGCGGCTGGGCGGCGGCAACCCGATCACGGCGATGGACACCAACGCCTTCCTCAGGAGCGAAGCGGCGACGCTCGCGAAGGCCGAGGGCGTCGACGCCATGATCCGTTTCGTGCCGGGCGACGCGGAGAAGCTGCCATTTCCCGATGCGAGCTTTGGCTGCGCCTTCTCCGTCACCGTGCTGGAGGAATGCGACGCCGATCGCGCCATTTCAGAAATGAAGCGCGTGGTGAAGCCGGGCGGTCGCGTCGGCATCGTCGTGCGCGCGCTCGACATGCCGCAATGGTGGAACCTCAAGCTTCCGCCAGACATCACCGAGAAGATCGTCGTGCCGCCGCAATCCGTCGCCGCCAACGGCGTCGCCGACGCCAGCCTCTATCGCCGCATGCGCGATGGTGGGCTTATCGATCTCACCTGTTTCCCCTCGCTGATCACGCTCGACCGACCCGAAGGCCCGATCTGGCGTTATCGCGAGGATCACGTGCTGTCGCTGCTCAGCTCCGAGCAGATGCCGGCTTGGCGCGCGACGCGCGATGCCGCCGACGCGGCGGGATTGCTGTTCATGGCGCATCCAATGCACTGCGCCGTGGGTGTCAGGCCCGGCTGATCGAATCCCGTTACCTTCCCCCGGAGGGGGAAGGTGGCGCGAAGCGCCGGATGGGGGATGTTTCAACACGTTCGGTGTTCGTCTTCGACATCCCCCATCCGCCCTTCGGGCACCTTCGCCCTCCGGGGGAAGGTACTCTCAATTCGCGAAGAACCGGTTAGCCGGGCGCTTCAGACCAAGGTTCTCGCGCAGGGTCGTGCCCTCGTATTCCTTGCGGAACAGACCGCGACGCTGCAGCTCGGGCACGACGCGGTCGACGAAATCGTCGAGCCCTTCCGGCAGATACGGGAACATCACGTTGAAGCCGTCGCTACCCTCCTCCATCAGCCACTGCTCCATCTGCTCGGCGATGGTCTGCGGCGTGCCGACGAAGGAGAGGCCGGCGAAACCGCCCAGCCGCTGCGCCAGCTGGCGCACCGTGAGGTTGTCGCGCTTGGCCAGCGCGATGGCGCGCTCGCGGCCGCTCTGGCTGGCGTTGGTCGGCGGGATCTCGGGCAGCGGACCATCAGGGTCGAACTTCGAGGCGTCGGTGCCCAGCGCGATCGACAGCGAGGCGATGGCGCTGTCGTAGTGCACCAGGCTGTCGAGATGGGCGCGCTTGGCCTTGGCCTCCTCGACCGTATCGCCGACCACGACGAAGGCGCCGGGCAGCATCTTGAGCTGGTCGGGCTCGCGGCCCACCGCCTTCATGCGGCCCTTGATGTCGGCGTAGAGCTTCTTGCCGTCGGCCAGGCTGCCGATTCCGGCGAACACCATCTCGGCGGTCTCGGCCGCGAGCTGCTTGCCGGCCTCCGAGGCGCCGGCCTGCACGATCACCGGCCAGCCCTGGATCGGCCGGCCGACATTGAGCGGCCCGCGCACCGAGTAGTACTTCCCCTTGTGATTCAGCACATGCAGCTTGGCCGGATCGAAATAGATGCCGGCCTCGACGTCGCGGATGAAGGCGTCGTCGGCCCAGCTGTCCCACAGCCCGGTGACCACGTCGTAGAACTCACGCGCACGGCGATAGCGCTCGTCGTGCTCCATGTGGTCGTCGAGGCCGAAGTTCAGCGCCGCGTCGGGGTTGGACGTGGTGACGATGTTCCAAGCGGCGCGACCGCCGCTCAGGTGATCGAGCGAGGCGAAGCGGCGCGCCAGGTGATAGGGCGCGTCGAAGGTGGTCGAGCCGGTGGCGATCAGCCCGATATGCTCGGTGACCGCGGCGAGCGCCGGCAGGAGCGTTGGCGGATCGATCGAGGTCACCGTGGCGCTGCGCTTGAGCGCCTCCATCGGCATGTTCAGCACCGCCAGATGGTCGGCCATGAAGAAGGCGTCGAACTTGCCACGCTCCAAGGTCTGGGCGAAGCGCTTGAGATGCTTGAAGTTGAAGTTGGCGTCGGGGAAGGCGCCGGGATAGCGCCAGGCCGCGGTATGGATACTGACCGGACGCATGAAGGCGCCGAGGCGGAGCTGACGGGACATCGGGCACCGGTGGAAGTGGCGGGCGTTGCCCGTCACTTAGCCGCGCCGGCGGCGCCTTTCAAAGCGACATTCCTTCAACGCCGCATAAGTCACGCGCCGGTGTACCGCACGGCGCGGCGACCCAGCAGATCGGCCTGCCCTCCGCCCGTCGACAGGCGGTCGCCGCCCCAGGACGTGACGGGCGCCGTGAGCGGCTCGCGCAGCGACGTCCGCTTGGGGTTGCGCAGCATCGGCTCGATGCCGATCGTCGGCCGCGGCGGCACGGCGCTCACACCGACCGACGTCATGCTCTGCCTGTACTTCTCCGTGTAGTTCGTCCTGACCAGGAACTCCTGGAGGTATTCCGCGAAGCGCGTCAGCGAGCGGAAAACGAAGTGGCCATAGTTGGCGTCGAAAAGACGGTACGTGCCGGCGGCGCGCTGAACGACGATGGCGTGCGCCGAATCCAGGGCAAGGCGCATCTCGAAATAGTAGATCCCGTCACCTTTGGCGACCTGATCCAGCACCATGGCCGGCGTGATGCCCGCCTGCGCGGTGAAGAAGCGCGAGGTGTCCACGGGCACGTGGTACTGCTTGAGCACGGTCTGCACCCGGATCATCGGCCCACCTTTCGTGGCGCGACTGCGGGCATGGTCGCGCGGCACCTGGGCGAAGCCGCCATCGGCCACCGGGCCTTCGTAGTTCTGAAAGCTGCGGACGCTGTAGTGGTAGTCCTGGCCCCAGGCGCGCAGCGCCATCCAGCGCATGGCGTAGCCGACGCAGCGGCCGTGCGCGCCGCTCGCGGCCCAGTCCGGATCCATCTTGGCCTCGTCGAAGATGATCTTGGCCTGGTCCATGGCGTAGACCATCTCGCCGCGCTTCAGCGCCTGGAACTGGATCCCGTCGAAGCCGAACTTGTCCGATAACATCGTATCGCTCCCGCCCTATCCGCATTCGGATGAGCACAGGGTAGCGATCGGCCCGCCGGACGCTGTTCCGCCGGGCACAGGTCTGGCAAATCTTGGCAGGCGATCAGGAGGCGGGCTGCTGTTCCCTGGCGGACACGGCCCTGATGGTCGGCCGCATCGGCGCCGTCACCATCGCCGCGATGTCCAGCACCCGCCAGCGGGCGACCGCGCTGGCGCCGGCGACCGTGGTGCCCTTGTCATAGACGCGGCCGTAGTCGACCTGGCGCAGGAAGCGTTCGAGCAAGCTCGCGAAGTTGCGCAGGCCCTCGACCCGGAAGTGGCCATAGTGGCAGTCGAACAGATGGTATCGATCGCCCTCGCGCTGGGCGGCGAGCGCGTGGACGCGGCCGGTACGGCTCATCTCGAAATAGTACAGGCCGTCGCCGTAGGAGAGCCGGGCAAGCACCAGATGCGCGTTGATCGGCTGGGTCGTGTGCATGTAGCGGCGATCGCTCACGGTCACGCCATACTGGCGCAGCACGGTCTCGACTCGCGGCAGCACGCGTTGGCCGAGACTGCGGCAGAGCGCCTGGTCGCGCATCACTTCAGTGGGCGCGCCCTCCGATACCGGCCCCTCCGGCTCCCCGCGCATGGCGAAGGCGAAGTCCTGGTCCCAGGCGCGCTTGCCGATCCAGCAGAGCGCGTAGCCGACGCCTTCGCTCAGCGACGCCCAGCCCTCGTTCATGGCGTAGACGAGCTCGCCGCGCGCCAGCGCGTCGAGCTGGACCTGGCTCCATGGAAACGCCCCGTTCTCCATGCTTGTCACGCTCTCCCTGCCACCTCGTTCTTACGAGATGGCGCGGACAATACCAAGGGTCTCGAACAGCGCTGTTACCGGCGCGACAGGGTCAGGGCTGTCGCATATTGCTTTCAAGAGGCTGGGGGCGCGCCACTCCAGTGGCGCGGCGGACGAGCGAGAAAACGCGCCACTGGAGTGGCGCGCCCCGACCACAACAGCAGCTTTCTTGTTCTTTGGGCCGGTCATGAGCGCCGCTGGAGCGGCGCGGCCCGAAGACAGCCAGCAATCGATATGCGAGCGCCCCGCGCGACAAGGTCAGGCGGCGCGTTCGGCCGTCATGCGCTCGCGCAAGCCGGCGACGATCTCGAAGGAGCGCAGGCGCGCCTGGTGGTCGAAGATCTGGCTGGCGATCATGACCTCGTCGACGCCGGTCTCGGCGATGAAGGCGGCGAGGCCGCGGCGCACGGTGTCGGGCGAGCCGACCACGGCGCGGCGCTGAGCGTGCTGCACCTGCGCCTTCTCGTGCGGCGTCCAGTAGGTGTCCATGTCGTCGATCGGCGGCTGCAGCGGCGTGGGCGTACCGCGGCGCAGGTTGATGAATTGCTGCTGCGCCGAGGTGAACAGCCGGCGCGCCTCCGCGTCGGTGTCGGCGGCGAAGGTCGAGACGCCGGCCAGCGCGTAGGACCGCTGGAGGTATTCCGACGGCTTGAATTCGGCGCGATAGATCTTCAGCGCCTCGATCAGGTAGTCGGGCGCGAAATGCGAGGCGAAGCCGAAGGGCAGGCCGAAATGGGCCGCGACCTGGGCGCCGAACAGGCTGGAGCCCAGGATCCAGACCGGCACGTCCAGGCCCTCGCCGGGCACGGCGCGCACCGCCTGGTCGGGGACCGCCGGGCGGAACCAGGCCAGCAGCTCCTGCACGTCCTGCGGAAAACTGTCGGCGGCGTTGAAGTAGCGGCGCAGCGCCTGGGCGGTACGCTGGTCGGTGCCGGGCGCGCGGCCCAGCCCCAGATCGATGCGGCCGGGATAGAGCGATTCCAGGGTGCCGAACTGCTCGGCGATCATCAGCGGCGCGTGGTTGGGCAGCATGATGCCGCCGGAGCCGACGCGGATGGTGCTGGTGCCTTCCGCGACGTAGCCGATGGCCACCGCCGTGGCGCTGCTGGCGATGCCCGGCATGTTGTGGTGCTCGGCCAGCCAGAAGCGCTTGTAACCCCACTTTTCGGCGTGCCGCGCCAGGTCGCGGCTGTTGTGCAACGCCTGGCGGGCATCGGAGCCGGCCAGGATCGGCGACAGGTCGAGAACGGAGAGCTCAATCACGGGGCCTGCCTCTGCAACGCGCTTTGCGCAGATATGGGATGCCTGGGGCGCAGCGCCAATTCCTTTGCGCGCCCGGGCGCAAGCCCGCAGTGTAGACGGCAAGGCACGAGGGATGGAAACGCACATGTGCGACACGATGGCGAGCTGAGATGGGCGCCATCACCGGCCGGCAGTGGCTGACCCTGCTGACGGTCCAGTTCACGACGATCCTGTTTGGGCTGACCGCCACCTCGGTGACGGTGATCCTGCCGCAGCTCAAGGGTGCGCTGTCGGCGACGCAGGACCAGGTCTCCTGGATCCTGACCTTTAATCTCGTCGCCACCGCCGTGGCCACGCCGCTGACCGGCTGGCTGGCCGCCAAGCTGGGCTGGCGCATGCTGATGGTCTGCTCGGTGATCGGCTTCACCGGCGCCTCGATGCTCTGCGGCATGGTCAGCACCTTGGAAAGCCTGCTGGTGCTGCGCGTCATCCAGGGTGCCTTCGGGGCGCCGATCTTCCCCATGGGCCAGGCCATTCTGCTGGGCAGTTTCGAGCGCCACCAACATCCCTTCATCATCATGATGTGGGGCGTGGGCGGCGTGATGGGGCCGATCCTCGGGCCGACCTTCGGCGGCCTGGTCAGCGAGCTGTTCTCCTGGCGCTGGACCTTCTTCCTCATCGCGCCGCTGGGCCTCATCGCCGGCTCGCTCGCCGCCGCCGTGCTCACCGACCGCGAGAAGGGCACGCGCCGGCCGCTCGACTTCACCGGCTACATCTTCCTCGGCATCGCCATCGCTGCCTTCCAGCTGATGTTCGACCGCGGCCAGCGCAACGACTGGTTCGACTCGGCGGAGACCGTCATCGAATGCGGCCTGGCCGTCGTGTTCTTCGGCATGTTCATCATCCACACGATGACGACGTCGACGCCGCTGGTCGAGCCGGCGACCTTCGCCGACCGCAACTTCGTCGTCGGCGCCACCGTGGCGGTCATCATGGGCATGCTGCAATACGTGCCCATGGTGCTGTTCCCGCCCATGCTGCAGGAGCTGCGCGGCTATCCCGACGGCATCATCGGCCTGCTTGTGGCCTCGCGCGGCCTGGGCAATTTCGGCTCGTTCTTCATCGTGGCGCCGCTCACCCGCATCAGCCCGCGCTTCTGCCTGTTCGTCGGCTTCGCCATCCAGGCGATCGCGGCAATCTGGATGGGCTCGCTCGACATCAACCTCAGCACGTCAGACGTGATGTTCACCAACATGCTGCACGGCCTGGGCTTCGGCCTCAGCTACACGCCGATGGCCGTGCTCGCCTTCTCGACTTTGCCCGGCAGCCTGCTGACCCAAGGCAACGCGATGTTCGCGCTGGTGCGCATGCTGGGCAGCAGCATCTTCATATCGATGACCCTGCTGGTGTTCACGCACTCGGTGGCCGAGGCCAGCGTCAACCTCACCAGCTACATCACCGCCTTGCGCGTCGACGCGCTGCTACCCTGGACCACGACCTATGGCGCGCTGGGCAGCGTGGCGACCTACGACCGGCTGGCCAACGAGGTGCAGCGCCAGGCCGGCATGATCGGCTACATCAACGCCTTCCATCTGATGACCGCGATCACCATCGCCGCCGCACCGCTGGCGTTCCTCTTCGCGCCGAGGGGCGCGGCGCGCTAGCCCGGCGGCGCGACCGAGAGGCCGATGACCTTGTGCTTCTCGATCAGGCTCTTCACGAAGCCCGACTTCTTGGCCTCCTCGACGAAGCTGCGCAGGAACGCCGCGCCCGCCTCGTTGGTCTTGGCGGTGCCGATGGCCTGCTGCACGGCGGTGAACTGACCGTCGAGGATGCGCGAGCCCGCGACCTTCCGCACGTCGCTCAGCAGGCGCGGCTTGAGGCCGGCCATGGCTTCGAGCTTGTCTTTGACGAAGAGATCGAGGGCGCCGTCGAGGCCCTCGGCGCGCACCAGGGTGGCGTTCTTGATGTTGCGCTCCAGCCAGAGGTCGTAGGCGCTGCGCGCGCTGACCGCGATGCGCACGCCCTTGCTGTCGACCGCCGCGACGCTGTTCAGCGGCGAACCCGCCGGCACGAGGTAGGTGGCCTCGATCTCGACATAGGCGGCGGTGAAGGCGATCTTCTGCGCCCGCGCCGGCTCGGCGCCGATCAGGCCGATATCCCAGGTGTTGGTGCCGCCGGCATCGGCAAGCTCGCCCGGCGTCTTGTAGGGCAGGTACTTCACCGGCACGCCGAGTTTCTCGGCGATCGCCGCGGCCATGTCGGGGGAAACGCCGGCGGGATCGCCTGACGGGGTGCGACTGGTCACCAGCAGGAAATTCCCCATGTTGATGGCGGCGCGTAGGACGCCCGTCGGTGCGAGCTGGGCGGCGAGTTCGTGCGGCATGGTGTCGTTTCCCCTTTTCAGCGTCGCAGTGGAGCCTTGAAACCGGGGCCGATTCAACCGTCAATGCGGCCATTCGGAGGAGATCACCTATGAAGCGGATGAAGTTCGGCGCCTTCCTCGCCCCGCATCACCCGGTCGGCGAGCACCCGACCCTGCAGTTCCAGCGCGACCTGGAGCTCGTCGAGCATCTCGACCACTACAATTACGACGAGTTCTGGTGCGGCGAGCATCACTCCAGCGGCTGGGAGATGATCGGCTCCCCTGAAATGTTCCTCGCCGCCGCCGCGATGCGCACCAAGCGCATCAAGCTGGGCACCGGCGTGGTCTCGCTGCCTTATCACCATCCGTTCAACGTCGCGCAGCGCATCGTGCAGCTCGACCACATGAGCCATGGCCGCGCGATCTTCGGCACAGGGCCCGGCGCGCTACCCTCCGACGCGCGCACCTTCGGCATCGACCAGGTGCTGCTGCGCGACCGCCAGGACGAGGCGCTGGGCGTGATCGTGCGGCTGCTCGAGGGCGAGCGCTTCAGCTATAAATGCGACTGGTTCCAGATCAACGAGGGTCAGCTGCAGCTGCTGCCGCTGCAGGACAAGCTGCCGATGGCGGCGGCCTCGTCCATCAGCCCGTCCGGCATGCAGCTCGCCGGCAAGTACGGCATGGGCGTGCTGTCGATCGCGTCGACCTCGCAGGAAGGCCTGTCGGCGCTGCCGGTGCAGTGGAGCTTCGCCGAAGAAGCGGCGAAGAAGCACGGCAAGACCGTCGATCGCAGGGACTGGCGCGTGCTGGTCTCCTTCCACCTCGCCGAGTCGGCCAAGGACGCCGAGCGCGAGGCGCTCAACGGGCTGTGGTGGTGGCACAACGAGTATCGCGTGCGCGTGCTGGGCCAGCTCGGCGCGGTGGCGGTGCCCGACCGCTACGAGTTGATGGCGCAGGTCCGTGGCGCCGCCGGCGGCGGCGCCGGCGCCTCGGTCGTGGGCACGCCCGACCAGCTGGTGGCGATGATCAGGAACCTGCAGCAGGTCACCGGCGGCTTCGGCACCGTGCTGGGCTTCTGCCATGACTGGGCCAACCGCGAGGCCACTTTGCGCTCGTGGGAGCTGTTCGCGCGCTACGTGATTCCCGAGCTCAACGCCTACACCACGAACCAGAAAGTCTCCGCCGAGTTCCTCGCCGCGCACCAGGCCGAGCTGATGAAGGGCCGCGCCGAATCGATCCGCGCCACGGTGAAGGGCAACGAGAAGGCGCAAGCCGCGCTCGAGGTGACGATGAAGACCATGGCGGCCGCGCAGCAGGCCGGCGGCTTCCGCCCCGGCTCGCTGCCGCCGATGGAGGAGATGAAGAAGGTCGGGTCGGACGATTAGAGCAACGGCCTCCTCGGCATGACAGGGCGATCTCATATGGCCGCGTTGGCTTGGCCTTACCTTCCCCCGGAGGGGGAAGGTGCCCGAAGGGCGGATGGGGGATGTCGAAGACGGACACCGCGTGTGTTGAAACATCCCCCATCCGTCGCGCTTTGCGCGCCACCTTCCCCCTCCGGGGGAAGGTAAATCCAAAATCCATATGCGATAGCGCTGCTCGGCATGAGGTGGGGAGTGAAGAGAGGGAGGGGGTGATGGGCTCGATCTCTCGGCGGGGCCTGCTGGTCGCGTCGGTGGCGGCGACGGTGCTGCCACATCAGGCGTTGGCGCAGGCCTGGCCGGACAAGGCGGTCAGGATCGTCGTGCCGTTCGGGCCTGGTGGCCCGGCCGATGTCTATGCGCGGGTGCTTGGCCAGGCGCTATCGGATGCGCTCAAGCAGCCCTTCGTCATCGACAACAAGCCGGGTGCCGGCGCGGTGATCGGCACCGACATCGTGGCGAAGGCACCGCCCGACGGCTACACGCTCCTGATGATGTCCAACACCCACACCACCAACGAGACCCTGCTGGCCAACAAGCCCTACAAGCTGCTCAAGGACCTGGCGCCTGTGGCGCCGGTGAATTCCTCTGATCTGCTGATGGTGGTGCATCCCTCGGTCGAGGCGAAGAGCCTGAAGGAGTTCCTCGATCTGGCGAAGAAGCAGCCGGGCAAGTTGAGCTACGCCTCGTCGGGCCCGGGAACGCCCTATCACATGGCCGGCGAGCTCTTTAAGTCCATGAGCGGCACCGACATCCTGCACGTGCCGCACAAAAACAGCGGCGACGCGCGCAACTCCGTGCTGGGCGGCCATGTCCACATGATGCTCGACGCCATCACCGCGATCGCCGGCAACGTCGAAGCCGGCAAGCTGCGCGCGCTCGGCACCACGGGCCAGAAGCGCTCCAGCATCATGCCCAACCTGCCCACCATCAGCGAAGCCGGCGTGCCCGGCTACGAGGCGACGATCTGGCTCGGTGTCATGGCGCCTTCGGGCACGCCCGCGGCCGTGATCGACAGACTCAACGCCGAGATCGCCAAGGTGATCGCGCGACCGGAGATCAGCGGCGCCTGGGCCAAGCAGGGCGCCGAGCCGATGACAATGGCGCCGGCCGCCTTCGGCACTTTCATCAAGAACGACATCGAGAAGTGGGCCAAGGTGATCCAGACCGCCGGCATCAAAGCACCGTGAAGACCCTCCACATCCTGAGCGGCGGCGCCGCTCAAGGCCTCGTCGAATCGCTGCGCGCGTCGTTCGAGTCCGCGACCGGCCATCGCATCGAGGGCACCTTCGGCGCCGTCGGCGCGATGCGCGAAAAGCTGTTGGCCGGCGCGCCCGCCGACCTGCTGATCCTCACCTCGGCCATGATCGCCCGGCTCGAACGCGACGGCCATGTCGTGTTCGACTCGGCGAAGAACATCGGCAAGGTCGAGACCTCGATCGCCGTGCGGCGTCGTGATCCCGCGCCCTTGATCGACAACGCCGACTCGCTGCGCGCGGCGCTGCTGGATGCCGACGCGATCCATCTGCCCGATCCGACGCAGGCGACCGCCGGTATCCACTTCGCGAAGGTGCTGGCCGAGCTGGGTATCGCCGATCGGGTCGCGGCTCGCCTGCGTCCCGCGCCCAACGGCCGGGCGGCGATGCGCGCGCTCGCCGCGTCGAAGGACGCCCGGCCGATCGGCTGCACGCAGGTCACCGAGATCTTCGCGACGCCGGGCCTCGACCTGGTCGGGCCGCTGCCGCCGAGCTGCGCCCTGCGGACGACCTACACCGTCGCCATCACGCGCCGCGCGCAATCACCGGACGCGGCCGCGCGCCTCCTGGCGATGCTAACCGCTGAGTCCGGCCGCGAGACTCGCGGCGAGCTGGGCTTCACATGATGCCGGGCGTCACTTGCCGCCGCGCGCCTTCTTCCACGCCTCGTAGTCGCGCTTGGCTTCGTCGCCGGCGACCGGGAACAGGCCCTTGAGCGGGCGGCCGCGTGCCACCTCGGCTTCGGCGAATTCCTCGTACTCGTAGGTCTTCACCGCCTCCTCGGCCACCGCCTCGACGATGTCCGCGGGGATCACCAGCACGGCGTCCTTGTCGCCGACGACGATGTCGCCGGGATAGACCGCGACGCCGCCGCAGGCGATCGGCAGCTGCAGGTCGACCGGGCGATGGGCGATCGGGCTGGGTGGCGAGGATGGGCGGCGCAGATAGGCCGGCAGCCCGGTCTTGGCCACGCCGTCGGTGTCGCGCAGGCCGCCATCGGTGACGATGCCGGCGCAGCCGCGCGCCTTCAGCCGGCCGACATAGAGATCGCCGGCCGAGGCCGCGCGCGAATCGCCCCGGGAATCGATCATCAGCACGTGGCCCGGCGGGCATTCCTCCATCGCCTGCGGCTGCACCATCGAGCGGCTGGTCGAGGTCGGTCCGTCCTTGTCCTCACGCGAGGGGATGAAGCGCATGGTGAAGGCGATGCCGACCAGGCGCGGCTGCTCGGGCCGCAAAGGCCACACGTCGTAGAGGGTCATCGACTTCAGGCCGCGGCGGTTGAGCACGCCGGTCAGGGTCGAGGTGCCGACGCGGGCCAGCGCCTCGCGCAGGTCGGAACTCAGGCTGTTCATGCGTTTCTCTCCCGGGAACAAGCGGACGCAGTCAACGTCAGGTGCCGCGACGCCGCAAGCCGGCGAATCTCCCCCGGCCGCCCCGGTTACGCTGTAAGATGCCTGACAACCCGAGGTGATCGACATGGTGGCGACGGTAGCGAGCGACGGTCTCGACAGTTTCAGATTGGCCATCACCGGGGTGATGCGCCGTCAGCGCGAAGGCGTCAGCTTCGCCTGCGACGAGGCCATGCCGCGCGCCGATATCGGCCGCGTGCGCGGGGCGCTGAGCGACCTGGCGCGTGAACAGGGCTGGGACGTGGCGCCGTCCGAGGAGCCCGACGGCGCCGCCCGCTTCACCCTCACCCATGTCGATCTCAGCAAGTGGTACTCGCCGGCCCAGGAAGGCGGCGGCTGGAAACGCCACAACTGTCCGGTCTGCGCCGGCGAGCTGAAGGAAGGCCAGCCGGTCATCTGCGTTGGCTTCCCGACCGTGTCGCCTCGGCTGCTGCATATCGGCTGTCGCCCCGGCACGGTCCGGGCCCAGACGGTGTCGCGCCGTTGAGGGGCTAGCCCGGCGATGGCGCCAAGAGTACCATGGCGGCATCAGGGAGCCCCGCATGACCGACAAATCCATGGCGCCCGCCGGCGTCAATCACCTCGTCCTCAACGTCCGCAACCTCGAGGAATCGCACCGGTTCTGGACCGAGGTGGTGGGCTTCGAGATGGTCGGCGAACTGACGCCGACGGAGAAGCGGCCCAACCCGCCGAAGATGCGCTTCTACAGCGCGCCGGGGAACAACAAGGGCCACCTCAACCACCACGACGTGGCGATCGTCGAGAACCCTGATCTGCCGCCACCGCCCGAGAACTGGTCGATGTTCGGCGGCGGCTTCGCCATCAACCATGTCGCCATCGGCTTTCCGACCCGCGAGGCATGGCTGAAGCGACTGGAGTATCTCCAGGAGAAGGGCGTGAAGTTCGGCCGTCGCGTCAACCACGGCATGACGCACAGCCTCTACATCAGCGACCCCAACGGCTACGGCATCGAGCTGCTCTACGAGCTGCCGCACGAGGTCTGGGGCGGCGACATCAACGCCGCGCTGAACTACGTCGAGGTCCTCCCGACCGAAGGCAAGGAAGCGCTGGTCGACTCCGAGAAGAACCCGGTGTTCCGCAAGGAAGCGGTGCCGGCCGAGTAGCTGATTACCTTCCCCCGGAGGGGGAAGGTGCCCGAAGGGCGGAAGGGGGATGTCGAAGACGGACTCCTGCGTTCGTCTTCAGCATCCCCCATCCGTCGCTCCGCGCCACCTTCCCCCTCCGGGGGAAGGTAAACAATCGAAGGACTCCCCATGCATTTCGGCATCGCGCTGCCCACGGCCGCGGATTCGTGGAAGATCGTGCAGCGCGCCGAGGCGCTCGGCTTCTCGCACGCCTGGTTCTACGACACGCAGATGCTGAGCGCGGACTGCTTTGTCGCCATGGGCGCCGCGGCGGTCCACACGCGCAAGATCAGGCTCGGGACCGGCGTGCTGGTGCCTTCGAACCGCATCGCGCCGGTCACCGCCAACGCCATCGCCACGCTCAATCAGCTCGCGCCCGGCCGCATCGACTTCGGCGTCGGCACCGGCTTCACCGCGCGCCGCGCCATGGGCTTCGGCGCGATGAAGATCAAGGACATGGAGGACTACATCCGGCAGGTCTATGGCCTGTTGGCCGGCGAGATCGTCACCTTCGAGATGGAGGGGCAGCGCAAGAAGATCCGCTTCCTCAATCCCGAGCTGCCGCTCTTCAACACCAAGGACCCGATCAAGCTGCACCTCTCCGCCTTCGGTCCGCGCACGCGCGCGCTGACGGCGAAGCTCGACGCCGGCTGGATCGATTTCGTCGGCAATGTCGATACCGGCATTCGCGAGGTGCAGGCGATGCGCACGGCGTGGACCGAGGCCGGCCGCGCGATCGGCGATCTCCAGGCCACCGCCTTCGCGCTGGGCTGCGTGCTGGCCGACGGCGAGCCCGCCGATTCACCGCGCGCCATAGCCCAGGCCGGACCGCGCGCCGCCGTCATGCTGCATCGCGCCGCCGACGAGGCGATCTCCGGCCTGAAGCCCGGCATCGCCATGCCGACCTCGGGCCGGCCCGAGGTCGACGGCTATATCGAGCTGGCGCGCGGCTTCGAGCCCAAGGACGCGCCCTACCTGCAGAACCATCGCGGGCATCTGATGTTCGTGAAGCCCGAGGAGAAGCGCTTCGTCACCGCCGAGCTGATCAAGGCGACGTCGTTCACGGCGAGCGAGCGCGAGATCATCGAACGCATCATCAGGCTGCGCGACGCCGGCTACACCCAGTTCACCATTCAGCTCGTGCCCGGCCAGGAAGCCGCGATCGACGACTGGGCGAAGATTCGCAAGGCTATCAATTGATACCTTCCCCCGGAGGGGGAAGGTCATAGGCGCTAGCTTAAGGGGTGGACGCGAGGAATCGCGATGTGATTCAAGATAGCGATGAAGAGTAGCGTTGAGATCTTGGATCACTGGTCGGA
>JALHMM010000055.1 GCA_022844045.1 Reyranellaceae bacterium
TGCCCGAAGGGCGGATGGGGGTGCCGGTATAGCGGTCAGTCACGACGATGGGAGTCGTCGCACCAGCCACCCCCATCCGGCGCGTCGCGCCACCTTCCCCCGCCAGCGGGGGAAGGTATTCAAGCGGGAGCGGGCGCTCGTCTGGCCTTGACGATCTGGCTGATGAGCACAGGCGCGCCGGCGGCCAGGCCGATCAAGGTCGGCGTCAGGCCGGGCGCGATCACGGGAATGGAGGCGAGGCCAATCAGCCATCGCTCCCATGGTGACATGTGGGTCAGCAGCCACCCGGCGAAGGCGGATGAGAGCATGACGATGCCGATCAGGCAGCCGCCCACGGTGACCACGAACTCGCCCCAGTCGAAGCCGGGCAACACCAGCAGCATGACAGGCGAATAGACGAAGACGAACGGCACCAGCGCCTTGCCCAGCGCGAGGCGGAAGGCGGTGTTGCCAGTCTTGAACGGATCGGCGTTGGCCATGCTCGCCGCCGCATAGGCGGCGACGGCGACCGGCGGCGTGATGTCGGCGAGCACGCCGTAGTAGAAGACGAAGAAGTGGCCCACCAGATCGGGCACGCCCAGCATCTTCAGCGCCGGCGCCGCCACCGCGACCATGATGATGTAGGTCGAGGTCGTGGGAATGCCGCAGCCCATGAGGATGCAGACGATGGCCAGCAGCACGAGGGTGAAGAACAGCACCAGCGCCTGCTCGCCCGAGCTGTAGCCCAGCAGGCCGGCGACCGCGGTGACCGGCCCACTCTCCGACAGCGCCTTGGCCGCCTCGACGGTGATGAAGGCGATCTTGAAGCCCACGCCCGTGAGCGTGACGACGCCGATGATGATGCCGACGCAGGCGGCCGCGGCGCCCACCGCCAAAGCGTACTTGGCGCCGACGACGAAGCCGTCGACCAGCTCGGTCCATGGCAGCTTCGGCGCCGTGTTCAGCCACCACAGCGCCAGCAGCAGCGCGATCATCAGCAGGCCGCTGATCTCCTCGAAGTGGTCGAGGACGAAGGGCGGCAGGAACGATCGACCCTTGAAGAAGAACACGAACCACAGCGCGACCAGCACGGTCTCGATGATCGGCGGCCGTCCGGCCGCTCGCCTTACCAGGCCGACGACCAGGCACAACAGAATGCCGGTGAAAGCCGCGACGTAGGGCGTGTAGTCGGCGAACAGCACGATCAGCAGGCCGAACAGCGGGATCAGGGTCGGCCAGTCGCGCTTCAGCGATTGGCTGAGCTTCGGCAGATCCTCCGGCGCCACGCCGCGCAGGCCGTAGCGCTTGGCCTCGAAATGCGTCTGCACGAAGACGCCGAAGAAATGCATGAAGGCCGGCAGGATCGCCGCGACGATGATCGTCTGGTACGGCACGCCCAGGTATTCGACCATCAGGAAGGCGGCGGCGCCCATGACCGGCGGCGTGATCTGACCGCCGGTGCTGGCGGTCGCCTCGACACCGGCCGCGAAGTGCCGCTGATAGCCCAGCCGCGTCATCATCGGGATGGTGAGCGAGCCCACGGTCACGGCGTTGGCCACCGAGGAGCCGGAGATCATGCCGAACAGGGCGGAGCCGAAGATCGAGACCTTGGCCGGGCCGCCGGCGTAGCGGCCGGCCACCGCCATGGCGAGATCGAGGAAGAGCTGGCCCAGGCCGATGCGCATGGCCAGCACGCCGAACAGCACGTAGTGGAACACATACGTCGCCACCACGCCGATCGGGATGCCGTAGATGCCCTGGCTGGTGAGGTAGAGATGGTTCACCACCTCGTTCCACGTCGCGCCGGGATGCACGAGAATGCCCGGCATCCATGGCCCGACCAGCGCATAGACGATGAACACGCCGGCGATGATCACCAGCGGCCAGCCCATGGTGCGCCGCGTCGCCTCGAGCACGGCGATGATCAGCACCGTGCCCATCACCACGTCGATGCTCAGCGGATTGCCGACGCGGAACGCCAGGTCGTGGAAGACGAAGGGGATGTAGAGCGCCGCGGCGACCGTCGCGGCCATCAGCAACCAGTCGAACAAGGGCACGCCGCCGGGCGACAGCAGCGAGGATTGTCGCGCTTCGTCGGACTTGCTCCTGACCAGCGAGAAGACCAGGAAGATCAGGCCGATGACGAAGGCCATGTGGATGCCGCGATGCGTCGTCTCGCGCAGCAGCCCGAAGCCCGCGGTGTAGAAGTGGAAGCAGGAGAGGATGAACAGCAGGCCGGCGACGATCCACGACGCCGGCGGCAGGATGGGTCGGAAGCGGACCTCGGTGTCGAACTTTCGTTCGAGCTCTTCCGCTTTCTTGAGATCGATGTCGGTGGTCATTGGCAATTGGCGCGGGAGGAAGAAAGGCCGTCATCCCGAGCGCCGCGAGGGATCTAGGCTGGCGACTAGATCCCTCGCTGCGCTCGGGATGACAGGTGGTGGTGGGAGTCCCCTACTTCAGAACCCCCTTCTCCTTGTAGAACTTCTCCGCGCCGGGATGCAGCGGGATGCCGATGCCGGTGAGCGCCGTCTCGAGCTTGATCTCCTTGCCCTTGGCATGGCCCGCGTCGAGCAGCTTGCGCGTATTGGCGTTCCACAGCGCCTGGACGATGCCGTAGATCAATGCCTCGGACTGCTTGGTCGAAGTCAGCCACTGGGCGTTGACGCTCACCGTCTTGACGCCGGCGACACCCTTGTAGGCGTTGTCGGGGATCGCGTCCTTGGCGAAGAAGCTGTACTGCGCCAGCAGCTTGTCGACCGCCGGCCCTTCGATCGGAATCAGCTCGATGCCGGCGGTCGCCGCCAGCTCGGCGATGGCGCCCTGCGGATAGCCCGACACGCTGATGAAGGCGTCGAGCGCGCCGTCCTTGAGCTTGTCGGCGGATTGCTGCGGCTTGAGATACTCGGCTTTGATGTCCTTTTCGCTCATGCCGAAGGCGGCGAGGATCAGGCGGGCGTCGACCAAGGTGCCTGAGCCCGGCTCATCGAGCGACACGCGCTTGCCCTTCAAATCGGCCACACCCTTGATGCCGCTGCCCTTGCGCGCCACCAGGTGGAAACTCTCCGGATAGAGATTGGCCATGGCGCGCAGCCCTTCGACCTTGGGCTTGCCCTCGTAGATCCCGGTGCCGGTGAAGGCCCAGAACGCCACGTCGGACTGCGAGAAGCCCGACTCGAGGCTGCCGCCGGCGATGCCGTTGACATTGGCCACCGAGCCGTTGGTGGCGACGGCCGTGGCCACCAGACCCGGCACGCCGCACGAGCCGCCGGCGTCGCAGGCGCGGCTGCCGGGCGGGTTGGACACGGCGTTGGCGATCACGCCGGCCAGCGGATAGTAGGTACCGGCGGTGCCGCCGGTGCCGATGCGGAAGAACTGCATCTGCTGCGCCGACGTGCCGGCGGTCACAACGCCGATCGCGAGCGCGGCGATGGTGGCGACGGCCCATTTGCCGATGGTCATGCTGGTCTCCCTGTGCGGTCAGATCCGTGACGGAAACTCTAGAGCGGCCCGAGGCGTCGTGTCGCCATGAATTCACAGGCCGCGCAATTGAAGCGTCACGATCGGCCGGGCATAACCCCACCAACCACGATCCTCAGGGGGACTTCATCGATGGCAGGACACGGGCACGCGCCGCACGAGCAGGCCGAGCACGCCGAGCACCACGGCGCCAGCAACAAGCAGGTCGCGCTGATCATCTCCATCCTCGCGCTGCTGCTGGCGATTTCCGAGACACTGGGTAAGGCGGCGCAAACCCAGACCCTGGCGTCGAACATCGAGGCGGCCAATCTCTGGGGCTACTTCCAAGGCAAGACGGTGCGGCTGACCGTCGTGCGCGCGCAGATCGAGGACACCGAGATCGCCATGCACGCGATGACCAACGAGGCGCAGATCGCCGCGGCCAAGCGCGGCATCGAGCACTGGAAACGCCAGGTCGCGCGCTACGAGAGCGACCCCAAGGAGAACGACGGCCGGCGCGAGCTGTCGACGCGGGCCAAGGCGGCGGAGAAGAAACGCGACGACGCCGCGGCGGCGCATCACCACTACGAGGTGGCGTCGGCCTCGATCCAGATCGCCATCGTGCTGGCCTCGGCCGCGATCATCACCGGCATCGGCATGCTGGTCTGGTTCGGCGTCGGCCTGGGCGCGGTCGGCCTCGCCTTCACCGCCATCGGCCTGTTCGCGCCGCACGCGATCCATCTGTTCTGATGTTCCCTCTCCCCGCCTGCGGCAGGGCGATCGCATATGGAATTCCATCTACCTTCCCCCGGAGGGGGAAGGTGGCGCGCGAAGCGCGACGGATGGGGGATGGTTCAACAAACTCGGAGTCCGTCTTCGACATCCCCCATCCGCCCTTCGGGCACCTTCCCCCTCCGGGGGAAGGTAAAACCAAGTCAAACCCGCCATATGCGATCGCCTTGCCGCTCGCGGGGAGAGGGAGTTAGTTCACGCCCACCGCGCGGCTCATCGTCGGGCCGATCTCGTCGTGCACCACGAGGTCGGCGATGCGGTCCTGGTCGGTGGGATCACGGTTGATGATCACGAGCTTCGCGCCGTTGCGCTTGGCCATGGTCGGGAATGCCGCCGCCGGATAGACCACCAGCGAGCTGCCCAGCACGATGAACAGGTCGGCGGCCATGGTCTCCTCCTGGGCGCGCGCCATGGGCACCACAGGCATCGCCTGGCCGAAGGAGATCGTCGCGGTCTTGATGATGCCGCCGCACTTCGCGCATTCCGGCAAGGTCTCGTTCGTGCTGAACGTGGCCTTGATGTCGTCGAGCTCGTGCCGCTCGCCACAATCGAGGCAGGTGGCGTAGGTCGAGTTGCCGTGCAGCTCGATCACCTTCGAATCAGGCACGCCCGAGGCCTGGTGCAGGCCGTCGACATTCTGGGTGATGATCGCGCTCATCTTGCCCATCTCGATCAGCCGCGCCATGGCGCGATGGCCGGCGTTGGGCGTCGCCTTGCGCATCACCTCGTCGGTGGCGAACTTGCGCCGCCAGGATTCGCGGCGCATCTCCTCGGACGCCATGAAGTCCTGGAACTGGATCGGCTGATAGCGCGTCCAGATACCGCCGGGCGAGCGGAAGTCCGGGATGCCCGACTCGGTCGAGATGCCCGCGCCCGTGAAGCCCACGATGCGACTGGCGTCCTCGAACAGCTTTCTGAGATCGTCGTGGCTGGCCATGGCGGCAGTATAGCCGCCTCAGGCGCGCTTCACGAGAGCCAGCGCTTGCGCCGGCGGTAGTGCTTGACGTCGCGGTAGGACTTGCGCGCGCCGACCTCGTTCAGGCCGAGATAGAACTCCTTGATGTCGGAGTTGGTGCGCAGCTTCTCGGCGTCGCCTTCGAGCACGACGCGACCGTTCTCCATGACATAGCCATGGTCGGCGATGCCCAGCGCCATGGTGGCGTTCTGCTCGACCAGCAGCACCGTGAGCTTTTCCTGTTTCACCAGGCGCTGCACGATGGCGAAGATCTCCTCGACCAGCATCGGCGCCAGGCCGAGCGACGGCTCGTCGAGCAGCACGACCTTGGGCTTGCTCATCAGCGCGCGGCCGATCGCCAGCATCTGCTGCTCGCCGCCGGAGAGATAGCCCGACTGCTGGCCGCGCCGCTCCTTGAGCCGCGGGAAGTAGCTGTAGACCATGTCGATGCCCTGGCGGATCGACTTGATGTCCGGCTGGATGTGGCCACCGGCGATCAGGTTCTCCTCGGTCGTCAGATGCTCGAACACGCGACGGCCTTCGAAGACCTGGGCGATGCCGAGCCGGGTGACATCGGAGGCGCGCTGGCCGTTGAGCCGTTGGCCGGCGAGCTCGATCGAGCCCTTGGTGATCTCGCCGCGCTCGCTGTAGAGCACGCCGGAGATCGCCTTGAGCGTCGTCGTCTTGCCGGCGCCGTTGGCGCCGAGGATGGTCGTGATGGCGCCTTCGCGCACCTCGACCGAGACGCCCTTCAGCACCAGGATGACCCGGTCATAGACGACTTCGACGTTGTTCAGGCTCAGCATGGCCCTCGCCTTGGCTTCCGCTCCCTCTCCCCGCCTGCGGGGAGAGGGAGTAAGAGAACAGGCGGAGCCCGAAGGCTCCGCCCCTGCCCGTGTCAGATCAGGTCCGCTTGCCGTCCAGCTCGATGTGCTTCTTGATCACATCGGGATAGGCCCGGAACCAGTCCGACGCCTTGGTCAGCTTGCCGCCCTTGACCGTGAAGACCTGCACCCAGCCACCGCCCTCGTGGTCGGTCGGGGTGATCTCCAGCGGCGGCATCAGGCCGCCCAGGGTCACGCCCTTGATCTTCTCCATGCCGTTCTTGACGTCCTCGCCGGTGATCGCGCCGCCGCCCTTGGCCTTGAGCGCGTTGCGGATCGCCTCGACATGCACGGCCATGTGGAAGATGCCGCGATTGTAGTAGACGGTCGACGCCATTTCCTTGGGCGCCGGCTTGCCCTGCTTCTTGTACATCTCGACGATGTCCTTGTGGACTTGGTAGTCCGAGCCGACACCGGCGAACTGAATGGTGTTATAGCCCTCGGCCACCGCGCCACCGCCCGCCGCGTCGAGATCGGCCTCGGCCGAGCCCCAGACCAGCGAGATGACGTTGGACAGGCGGAAGCCGACGCGCTTGAACTCCTTGATCGACACCGACGGCGAACGGCCGAACAGGTGGGCGATCACGAAGTCGGCGCGGAAGCGCTGGGAGATGTCGAGCACCTGGGCGCCCATCTCGACGCCCGGCGCCGGCACGGCGAAGGTCTTGAGCTCGAAGCCCTCGAGCTTGGCGAGGTCCTCGAGGACCACCAGCGGCTCCTTGCCGGCCGGATTGTCGTAGAACAGATAGGCGATCTTCTTGCCCTTGAGGTTGCCGCCGAACTTGTCCTTGGCGAACTTCACCGCCGCCGCCGACTGCGACCAGTAGGTCGCCGCGACCGGGAACAGATAAGGATAGCGCTTGCCGTCGGCGCTCGCCGCCGTGCCGAAGCCGGGCGACGTGCCGGGGATCTTGTCTTCCGTCAGCTTAGCGGTGAGCGCCATGGTGTGCGGCGTGCCGTAGAGCAGCACGCTGACGGCGCCTTCCTTCTTGAAGCGCTCGTAGGACTCCACGCCCTGCGGCACCTTGTACTCGTTGTCGATCTCGAGCGGCTTGATCATGTGCCCCTCGATGCCGCCGCGCGAGTTGATCAGCGCCGCGTAGTCGTGATTGCCCGGGCAGAACACGACGCCCACGGTCTGCGTGGCGCCGGTGCGATCGCACATGACGCCGACGACGATGTCCTTCTTCTGCGCCGCCGCTGGCAGCGCCAAGCCGATTGCGAGGGCGCCCGCCGCGATGGCTGCGGCGCCTGGTAGCCGGATACTCAGCATGTCACCCTCCCTCTTGATTACACGACTTCAGTACGAAAACGGCCAGACCCGGAAGTAACTTCGGATGTTGCGCCACAGGCGATTCAGGCCCTCGGGCTCGAGCACCAGGAAGATGATGATCAAGAGGCCGAAAGCACCGAGCCGCACCGCCGGGATGATGTTGTTCAGCTCCTGCACCGTGAACAGCAGGACGCCGAAGTTCTCCATGAACAGGCGAATGACGATCGGCAGCAGCGTGACGAAGATCGCGCCCAAGATCGAGCCCAGAACCGAGCCCTGCCCGCCGATGATGATCATCGCCAGGTAGTCGATCGAGGTCGTGATCAGGAAGTTCTCGTAGTTCGCGACGCCGTAGAGATAGGTGTAGAGCACGCCGGTCACGCCGGCGTAGAACGAGGAGATCGCGAAGGCGAGCATCTTGTATTTGAAGATGTCGATGCCGATGATCTCCGCCGCGATGTCCTGGTCGCGGATCGCCACGAAGGCGCGACCGATGCGGCTGCGCACCAGATTCAGCGTGGCGATGATGGCGACCACGGCGACGGCGAGGAAAAGATAGTAGAGCTCGCGATGCTGATTGAGCACGATGCCGAACAATGTCGGGCGCGGCACCTCGATCGAAGCTTGCGAGCCACCCGAGATCCACGGCACGTGGTTGATCGTCCACTCGATGATCAGCTGCGCCGCGAGCGTGGCGATGGCGAGGTACAGGCCCTTGATGCGCAGCGAGGGCACGCCGACGATCGCGCCGACCGCCGCCGCCATGAAGCCGCCGGCGGGCAAGGCGAGCCAGAACGGCAGATCGAGCTTCACCGCCAGGTTGGCGGCGGTGTAGGCGCCGACCGACATGAAGGCCGCGTGGCCGATCGAGATCTGCCCGGTGTAGCCGACCAGGATGTTGAGCCCGAGCGCGCCGACGACGGCGATCAGGATGAAGTTGACGATCGACGTGTAGTACTCAGCCGATTGCCCGCCCGCCAGCGCCGTCAGCACCGCCGGCAGCGCGAGGAAGATCACGGCGAAGACCCCGACCGCCCATTTCGCGATCGGCAGCGGGTAGAGCGCCTGATCGGCCTTGTAGGTCGTCTTGAAGTAACCCGACTCGCGATGGAACATCAGACGCGCTCGATCTTGCGTTTGCCGAAGATGCCGTAGGGCCTGACCATCAGCGCCAGGATCATCAGCACATAGGGCGCGAAGTCCTTGGTGCCGCCGCCGACAACGGGGTCGAGGTAGCCGGCGGCGATGTTCTCGACGATGCCGATGATCAGTCCGCCGACCACCGCGCCCGGGATCGAATCGAGGCCGCCCAGGATCACCACGGGGAAGACCTTCAAGCCAACCAGCGCCACGTGCACGTCGACACCCAGCATCGAGCCCCAGACGATGCCGCCCAGCGCCGCGACGATGCCGGCCATCGCCCAGGCGAGCGCGAAGTAGCGCTCGACGTTGATACCCATGGCCGAGGCGACTTGCTGGTTGTCGGCGACGGCGCGCATCGCCACGCCCATGCGGCTCTTGAGAAAGAACCAGGTGAAGGCGCCGAGGAAGAGCAGCGAGACCAGCGCGCCGGCCAGCTGCACCGGCTGCAGGATGAAGGGACCGAGATTGATCGGCTCCTCGCCCACCGGCAGCGAGATCGAACGGGTCTCGACGCCGAAGATGAAGGGCCCCAGGCCGCGCAGGATCGCCGCCAGGCCGATGGTCGCCATGATCACCGCGACGATCGGCCGGCCGAGCAGCGGGCGCAGCACGACACGCTCCAGGCCGAAGCTGAAGCCGATCATCGCCGTCAGCACGATCAGCACCGCGACCCAGAACGGCAGCGCCGCGACCACGATCACCGCGCCGGCGATCAGGGCGGAGAGCATCACGAACTCGCCCTGCGCGAAGTTGATCGCGTCGGTCGCCTTGTAGACGAGCACGAAGCCCAGCGCGATCAGCGAGTACATCAGGCCGATCAGGATGCCGTTGCCCATCAGCAGCAGGAAGAACTCCACGCTATCCCTCCCTACGTCCGTGCACAGGCGATGCCGTCTTACCTTCCCCCGGAGGGGGAAGGTGGCGCGCGTAGCGCGACGGATGGGGGATGTCGAAGACGGACTCCCGCGTTCGGCTTCGACATCCCCCTTCCGCCCTTCGGGCACCTTCCACCTCCGGGGGAAGGTATGACGCGCTTGCGCGAAATCCTTGACGGCTCACCGAACCCCCCTACGCCGCGCGCTTGCTGGCGCCTGGCGCCGGCACGTCGTGAATCGCGATGGTGTTGCGCAGCGTGCTGCGCCGTCCGTCCTCGAAGGTGATCTCCATCGTCACCTCGACGTCGGCCTTGCCACCATAGAACGCCTCGATCACCGGCGCGTACTTCTCGGCGACGAAACGGCGGCGCACCTTGCGGGTGCGCGTCATCTCCGCGTCGTCGGCCTCGAGCTCCTTGTTGAGCAGCAGGACGCGGCGCACCTGCGCGGCGTCGGGCAGGCCGACATTGCACTTGCCGATCTCCTCGAGGATCAGCGCCGCGACCTCGGGCTTGCGGCTGAGGTCCATGAAGCTTGTGTAGGTGAGGTTGCGCTTCTCGGCCCAGGTGCCGACCGTGTTGAGGTCGATGGCGATCATCGCGGCGACGAACGGCCGCTGGTCGCCGAAGGCCACGACCTCGCGGATGAAGGGGCTGAACTTCAGCTTGTTCTCGACGAACTGCGGCGCGAAGGGCGTGCCGTCCGACAGCTTGCCGACATCCTTGGCGCGATCGATGATCACGACGTGGCCCTGCTTGTCGACAAAGCCGGCGTCGCCGGTCTTCAGCCAGCCGTCCGGCGTGAGTGTCTCAGCGGTGACGTCGTCCTGCTTGAAGTAGCCCTTGAAGATGTTGGGTCCGTGCACGTGGACCTCGCCGTTCTCGGCGACGCGCACCTGCACGCCCGGCAAGGTGCGACCGACGGTGTTGGGATTGGCCTCGGCGTCGGGTTGCACGGCGATCAGCGCGCTCGCTTCCGTGGCGCCGTAGACCTGCTTGAGGTTGACGCCGAAGGAACGGAAGAAGCGGAAATTGTCGGGACCCAGCGGCGCGCCGCCGGTGTAGCAAGTGCGCGCGTTGCGCAGCCCGAGCTGATCACGCACCGGGCCGAAGACCAGGAACTCACCCAGCGCGTAGCCCAGGCGATCACCGGCGGAGACCGGCCTGCCTTCGGAGCGCGCCAACTCGACGCGCTCGGCCAGCCTGCGGAAGCGCTCGTACACCCACTTCTTCAGCCGGGTCGAGTCACCGCTCTTGACCTGCATCATGGTGAGCATGTTCTCCCAGATGCGCGGCGGCGCCAGCAGCGCGTCGGGGCCGAGCTCGCGCAGGTCGCGCTGCACCGTCTCAGGATTCTCCGGGCAATTGCCGATGATCGGCACGACGAGGCCGAGCCCGACGGTGAAGGTCGTGTCACCGACCCAGGCCATCGGCAGGTAGGACAGCCAGTTGTCGCCCGGCTTGATCCCCTCGGCGGCGGCGAAGCCCTCCGAGATCGAGATCATGTTCCGGTGCGAGAGCATCACGCCCTTGGGGTTGCCGGTCGTCCCCGAGGTGTAGGCGATCATCGCCAGGTCGTCGGCCGCACCCTTCTTCAGCTCGGCCTCGAATGTCGCGGCGCCCGCCGCGCCCTGGGCACGGCCGGCTTCCTGCACCGAGGCGAAGGAGCGGATGAAGTCGTACTTGGCGTAGCCCGTCATGCCGCGGGCGTCGTCGTAAATCACCCAACGCAGCTTGGGCAGTTGCTCCCGTAGCGACAGGATCTTGTCGACCTGCTCCTGATCCTCGGCGACCACCACCGAGACCTCGGCGTGGTTCAGCACGTAGACCAGCTCCGAGGCGATCGAGTCCTGGTAGAGCGGCACGGATTGGCCGCCCAGCGCCTGCGTGGCGATCTGCGCGAAGTAGAGACGCGGGCGATTGTCGCCGACCACCGTGAGCTTCTCGCCGCGCTTGAAGCCCAGCGCCATCAGGCCGAGCGCGAAGTCGCGCACCTGATCCTGATACTCGGCCCAGGTGGTGGTGCGCCAGATGCCGCGATCCTTGCCACGCAGCGCCGGCATGGTCGGCCACTGCCTGCTGTTGCGCGCCATCAGCTTGGGCAGGGTGTCGGTGTCGGTCGACTGCAGGACGCTCATGCCGCGTCGCCTCCCTTGGCGGTGCCGAGATAGGCCTGGATGACCTTGGGATCGCGCTGCACTTCCTCGGGCGTGCCGAAGCCGATGCGCCGGCCGCGATCGAGCACGACGACCTCGTCGGAGATGTCCATCACCACGCCCATGTCGTGCTCGATCAGCACCACGGTGACGCCGCGCTCCTGGTTCACGTCCAGGATGTAGCGCGCCATCTCCTCCTTCTCTTCCTGGTTCATGCCGCCCATCGGCTCGTCGAGCAGCAGCACCTCGGGCTCGAGCGCCAGCGCACGGCCGAGCTCGACGCGCTTGCGCAGGCCGTAGGCGAGCGCCGCTGTCTGCTGCTTGCGCAGATCCTGGAGCTTGAGGAACTCGATGATCTCCTCGCAGCGTTCGCGGTGCGCGATCTCCTCTTTCTGGGCCCAGCCCCAGTAGAGCGCGCTGGCGAAGACGCCGGACTTCATGCGCACGTGGCGGCCCAGCATGAGGTTGTCGAGAACCGTCAGCCCGCTGAACAGCGCGATGTTCTGGAAGGTGCGCGCGATGCCCATCGCGGCGATCTGGTTGGGCTTCTTGTGGGTGATGTCGCGGCCGTCGAGATGGATGCTGCCGGTGTCGGGCTTGTAGAAGCCCGAGATCATGTTGAGCAGCGACGTCTTGCCGGCGCCGTTGGGGCCGATGACGGAGAAGATGCGGCCCTTGGGCACGCGTACCGACACGCCGTCGACAGCCGTAACGCCGCCGAACTTCTTCGAGACATTGGCGATATCCAGGACGACCTTCGCCTCAGGCGCTGTGCGCGCGCTGGACGCTGACGCTTCCGTCACGGGCCTAGCCCCGTCCGGCCGCGGCCGACGAATCGTGCGACACCAACCCAGTTCCTCCCGTACGGCCCAGCCGCCCTCGCCTCGTTGTCACCGGAAGAGTCCCGGCGCCGTGCGTTCGTAAGACGGCGTGCTGCCTGCCTGTCACGAAGGATCATGCTGTGTCCGTTCGGGAAAGACAACACATAGCTGGCGGTGGGCCGACGATGAGATCGCCATGCGGGTTGTCGCCTCGCCGTCCCGGCCATACCATCGCCTCAGCCGTGCCCCCAATGGAGGCGTCGTCATGCGCCGCTACATCGTCTGCCTGACCTTCGACCACGACCATATGTCGGGTTTCATCTCGCGCGGCATGACCTCGCCGACGGCGATCTCGCGCGGCGAATACGACCTCGTCGCCATCCCCCGCATCGTCGACCTGCTCAAGCGCTACGACATCAAGGCGACCTTCTTCACACCCGGCCACACCATCGAGAGCGCCACCGCGAGCGTCGAGTCCTACGTCGCCGCCGGACACGAGCTGGCGCACCACGGCTGGACGCACCGCCTGCCGGTGTCGCTCAGCCGCGAGGAGGAGGAAGAGGAGATCGTGCGCGGCAACGAGGCGATCAAGCGCGTGAGCGGACGTTACGCCCGCGGCTACCGCTCGCCCGCCTGGGACCTCAGCCCGCACAGCATCGAGCTCTTGCTCAAGCACGGCATGCGCTACGACAGCTCGATGATGGGCGACGACTACGATTGCTACTGGGCGCGCCAGGGCGACCAGGTCGAACTGCTCAAGCCCTTCGTGCGCGGACGCGAAACGTCGCTGCTGGAGATGCCGATCTCCTGGTCGCTCGACGACTACCCGCACTTCGAATACATGCGCCTGCCCACCGGCGGCGTGCAGCAGGGGCTGATGAACGCCAACGGCGTGCTCGACAATTTCGTCGACGACTTCATCTACATGACCCGCGTGCGCGAGCGCGGCATCCTCACCTACACCTTCCATCCGCATGTCATCGGCCGCGGTCATCGCATGATGATGATGGAGCGGCTGATCCAGAAGCTGATCGAGCATGGCGCGGTATTCATGACCATGGAAGCCGCGATGGCCGAATGGCTGAGCTGGCGCACGGCCGAGCGCAAGGCGGCGGAGTGACCGCTCCTTTGTCATCCAGAGCGCGGCGAGGGATCCAGTCATCATCCCTAGCTCCCTCGCTGCGCTCGGGATGACAGACGTAAACGAATCGCCAACCTGAGCATGCGGCAGATGCTGACCATCTTGCCGATCGGGTGATCGACGAAGAGCGTGATGGCCTTGCGTGCCGCGGCGCGTTGCGCCGGCGGCAGATCGGCGGCGCCCGAGGGTTTCATTCGACCCGCCAGCACACGCGCTCGCGCCTTCGCGGCGGCGAGGTTATCGGCGATCACGCCACTGAGGCTGCCGTCGGCGTCGGCCGGCGAGAGCAGCATCCAGGCGAGAGCCAGCGCGCCCGGCCAATGCGCGAGGTGGCGGTACATGCTGGCCAGCACCCTGCCCTCGTCGCGCTCGCCCAGCATGTTCAGGCGCAGCACCAGCGCCCAGATCTCGGGCGAGACATCCGCTTCGCTCAGCAGCTTCGGCAAGGTGCCCTCGACGCCGCGCGTGCGACCACCGCTGACCTGGCCGCCCGACGCGACGTCGCCGTCGAGATTAGCGAGCAGCGCCGACAGCGCCAGCAGGTTCATGGTGTTGCTGCGGTCGTAGGTCCTGAGCACCGTGTCGACGCCCGACAGAGCGACCTCGTCGAGACCGACCGCGCGTAGCACCTCCACCGGCACGCGCGGCAGGTCGAGCAGCCGCATGCGCTCACGCAGGCGCTCGGCTTCGGCCTCGATGACGCCCTCGACATAGAGCGGACGCACCGCGCTCCACGCCCAGGGCAGCGCATCATCGACGGTGGCGAGGTGGCGCCAGATCAGGTTGACGACGCCGACGCCCAAGGTGGCGCGGATGTCGGCGAACAGCGCGGCGGTGTCGCCGGTGGCGGCGGCCTCGTCGATCGCTGGAACGCTCACTCCGCGGCGGCTTTCGCCGAGTCCTGGCCGAGCACCGTGAAGAACGAGGCCGATTTCGGCTGCTGCGGCAGCTCGACCTCGCCCGCCTGCAGGCGCGCGAAGCGGGCGGGCTTGCCGCGCACGATCTCGCCTTCGTGGGTGCTGGGCATCGGGTTGCGCGCGATCGGCACGGCGTCGGCAGCGGTGTAGACGCAGATATAGAGACCACGCGAATGGTCGCTGCGGTTGGGCTCCGAGCCATGCGCCAGCTTGGTGTGCATCAGGCAGACCGATCCGGCCTTGCCGTAACACGGCACGCTGCGGGCCTTGAGGTCTTCCTCAACCTTGGGATCGACCGCGCCGGTGAAGCGCTCGCCCTGGAACAGCGAGAGCATCGGTCCCTTGTGCGAGCCCGGCACCACGGTCAGCGCGCCGTTGGTCTCGTCGTTGTCGTCGAGGAACAGCAGCGCGGTGACGATGTCGTCGTTGGTGTGCGGCGTGTAGGCGAAGTCCTGGTGGTAGTCGACCTGGGTCTTCGCGCCGGACAGTTTCAGGTTGATCTTGCAGTGATGGAACTTCACATCAGGCCCGATCAGGTCGGCCACCATGTCGACCGTGCCGGCGTCGCGCATCACCTCGAGATAGGCCTCGGAAATATCCGAGGGGTTGTTGATACGCCGCAATGCCGGCTTCGCCGCGCTGTGCTCGGTGCCCATGTCGAAGCGCGGCCGGCCGTCGATCGTCGGCGGGCCGAACGGCTGGGTATGCGCGCGGCTCTGCTCGACCCAATCAGCGATCTCGGCGCGTAGCGCCGCGAGCTGCCGGGGCGTCACGGCGTCCTCGACGACGAGATAGCCGTCGCGCCAGAAATCCTCGATCTGGGACTTGGTCAACCGCATGGTGGTCTCCTGAACCGTACCCTGTCATCCCCGGGGCCGTCCGCGGCCCCTGTAGCGCAGCGAAGGATCCAGCGGTATCGCGGTCATTCGCAAGCGCGGTTTTCGTTCGCACCACCGCGAGGTCCTTCGCTTCGCTCAGGACGACGGGCGTCACCGCCGCAGCGTGATCATCAGCTCTTCGGGATAGGCGTAGTTGCGCGCGTCGAGCTGCGGTGGCTGGCCGCCGCTGGCGGTGAATGGCTGATTGCCGAGGAAGCGCGCCTCGAAGCCGCCGGCGATGGTCTGGTAGCCCGCCGCCGAGCAGGCGACGATCAGCGGCGCGATGCCCTTGGCGACGCTCAGGCTGCCGGGCGTCGCCGGCACGGTGCCGAGCGCGACGTTGTCGCGCGTCACCTGGCACGATGCGCCGGGCGGATCCGACCGCACCGTCACCACCTGTTCGGTCGCCTCATCGGCGCAGGCCGACAGGCACAGCGCCACCACGATCCATCCACTCGCTCGTCGCATCGCCGATCCTCGTACTCGTTGCCTTGTTCTATCTCACCTTCGCTTCGAGGGGAACGACGCCCCCCATTGCTTCAACGCCTCGTAGGAATCGGGTGGATCGCCGGGTTTGCGCCCGCCCGACCAGATGAATTGGGCGTTCGGATACAGGCCGGGCACATACTGCGGCAGAATCCCCGTCCTCTGTTGCGGTGGCGACGGCGGCTGGCGGCGCCTGGGCGGATCGGGCGGACCCAGTCCCTTGAGAATGATCGGCTCCGGCGGCTCCTCGGGCACGTCCGGTTCGGGTTCCTGTGGCCCGGATTCCTGTGGCTCGCGTTCCTGTGGCTCGGGCGCCTGCTCCCCTCTGAGCCGCCGCTCCAACTCGACGCGCTGCTCGCGCTCGAACGTCAGCACCCGCTGCAGGCCCTCGACCACCTCACGCAGATGCCCGTGCGCCTCGGCCGAGACCTCCGGCGCCGGCTTCTCGCCGAACAGGTCGAGCCGCTTCGTCAGGGCGTCAAGCGCGCGCAGCTTGCCCAGCTTGATCCTGACCTGCCGCGGCCGGGTCTCGGTGCCTTCGGTGACGATCAGGTCCACCAGCCCGGCCCGCTTGCCGCGATCCGCCTTCGCCAGGTCGATGTGCACGGCGCCGTCGGCGTCGACGCGCAGGAAGTCGTCGACATTGGCGAAGGCGACGCGGGCGTATTCCTGCGCCATGCGCTCGGCGCTGATCGCCAGCGACGCCGCGAGGCGCCGCCTGCCTTCGGCGATCGCCGCCTCGATCTCCGGCCGGCGCAGCAGCCTGGAAGCGTTGGCCTGCGTGCCGCGCGGGCTGTAGCCGGCACGGATATAGGCCTGGGTGGCGTTGAAGTCCTCGAGATACGCCGCCACGAAGCGCGCGTGGCGGGGCGAGAGGCGTTTGGTGGGGGCGGTGGTGGTGGTGGTGGTCGTCATGGACGCCATTCTACGCGCCTCGATACGCGCGATCGATTTCCGCCGCTACGAGCGGCAAAATGCCATGATTCACCATCGTTGGCGCGACGCGTCGGCAGCGCTGATGGCCACCTTATGAGCGTAGATATTACGACGTATTATCAACATATTATATCGTTTTATTAAACTAATTTATTACATCAAAATCGATCTCATTCTAAAGAATGCATGTTGATTCCTACGAGCGTCAAATCGGCAGCTTGCGGAAGATCTTGTAAGGCACCGATTTGATGATCGTCATGATGAAGAACCAGAACCAGGGGAAGTAGGATTCGCCCTCGCCCCGGCCGTCGGCCAGCTTCAGCGCCCGCTCGGCCAGCGCCTTGGGCTGCGCCATCAGGGGGCCGTCCTTGACGTTGCCCCAGCTCATGCCGGTGTCGATGAAGCCCGGCTTGATGTTGATCACCCGCACGCCGGCGCGGCCGAGCACGATGCGCAGGCCCTGCAGGAAGGTGTGCAGCCCCGCCTTGGCCGAGCCGTAGGTGTAGTTCGACGCCCGGCCGCGATCGCCGGCCACCGAGCCCAGCACCACGACCACGCCCTTGCGCTTCTCCAGCACCGGCTTGAGCCACTGCAGGACCGAGGCAGCCCCGGTGAAGTTGGCGTTGATGACGTGCGCGCCCAATTCGGGCGCGGCATCGATCTCGGCCTGGGACGGCATGAAGCCGAAGGCGACGAAAACGCCCACCGGCCCCTCGCCGCCTTCGTCGAAGCGGCGCACGAAGGCCTCGTGCGCGGCCATGTCGAGCGCGTCGAACTCGACCACCGACACGGTACGATCACTACGCACCCGAATATCGGTGGCGCTGCGCTCCATGTCTTCCATGTCGCGTCCAGCGAGCACGATGTCGGCGCCGCCCATGGCGGCCACGCGTGCGAACTCCCGCGCGATCGGCGAGGTGGCGCCCAGGATCAGCCAGCGGGACATGGTCATGGCGTGCCTCCCCCGATCGCGCCTTCCCGTATTCCCAGGCGTCGCGACATATTCGAGCCCAGCCGTCGCTTCGGATCGACGCGTTCGAGCACATCGAGGAACTCGGGCAGCCGGGGATACATCGCCGCGAAGCCCTGCGGAGACAGGCAGGAATCCTTGGCGAGATAGACGCGGCCGCCATGCTCCAGCGTGATGCGCTCGAGATCGCCCAGCAGCTCGACGACGCCTGGCTTGTTCGGGAAGTCGAGCGCCACGACATAGCCCGTCATCGGGAAGGAGAGCATGCCCGTCCCCGCCGGCCCCATCGCCTTGAGCACCGCGAGGAACGACCCAGCGCGCGAGCTGCCGATGCGGTCCAGCAACGGCACCAGCGCCACCGCCGGCACGATGCTCTGGAATTGGCGGAAGCCGGGCTTGCCATACATGCGGTTCCAGCCCTGCAACGAGTCGAGCGGGAACATGAACTGGTCGTAGCCGCGCAGGCTCTCGCGTCCATTCGCTGGCAGGCGTGCTCGATAGAGCGCGTTGAACGCGCGCACCGAGAGGGGATTGAGCACCAGCGACGGCGGCGTGATCGGCAAGGTCTTGGCCTTGCGCGTCTTCACCTGGATGCTGGTGGGCGACACTGTCGCCGTCTCGACGATGCCGCGGCCGAGGCTGCCGCCACCCGCCAGCGCATCGAACCAGGCCACCGAGTAGGTGGCGCTCGCCTCCTCGTGCAGCTTCGCCAGCAGCGCGTCGAGATCCGGCACGGGCCGCTCGCGCACGATCAGCGCATTGGATGGCACGCGGGCGAGCCGCAGGCAGGCGGTGACGATGATTCCGGTCAGGCCGATGCCGCCCACGGTGGCGTCGAACAGCGCCGGATCGCTGTCGCGTGATACACGCACAACGTCGCCTGATGGCAGCATCAGCTCGAACCACCGCACATGCTGGCCGAAGGCGCCGTCCTTCTCGTGATTCTTGCCGTGCACGTCGTTGGCGATCGCGCCGCCCACCGTGACGAAGGCCGTACCGGGGCAGACCGGAACCATGAATCCGCGCGGCAGGAAGATGTCGAGCAGGCTGCGCAGGCTGATGCCGGCCTCGACCACGACATCGCCGGTCTCGGCGTCGAAGCTCACGAGGCGGTCGAGCCGCTCCGTCAGCACCAGGCGCCCGCCTTCGTTGACGGCGCAATCGCCGTAGCTGCGGCCAAGCCCGCGCGCGATCAAGCTCCCTGCCCCGCTGCCGGTCATCACGGCGCGCAGTTGCGCGATGCGTTCCGGCCGCGCCGCCTCGCTGGCGCCGTAGGGCAGCCGTCCCCAGCCGCTGAAGGTGGCGGTCTTCCACATCATGCCGTCGCCCCTCGGGTCATGCCGTCTCGCGTGACGCGCCGCATGGCGAGCGGCAGGCAGCTCATGCCCAGCGCCACCGAGAACCACAGCGTCGTCACGCGCACCAGCGCCGTGCTCGTCACCGCGATCTCGAACGACACGCCGCGCTGCGTCAACAGCGCCACCATGCCGATCTCCGTGCCGCCCAGCCCGCCCGGCAGCATGGTCGCCGATCCCAGGACCATCGACACCGCGAAGGCGACCGCCGCGCCCCAGACATCGATGGCGCCGCCCAGCGCATGCACCACCCACCAGACCTGCATCACCTCGGCGAACCAGCCTACCAGCGACAGGACCAGCGCCGCCATCAGACGCCACGGCGAGCCAAGCCTTGCGAGCTGCTTGACCGCGATGCGCAAGCGGCCGAACAGCCGGGGCCAACGCCGCACCAGGCCGTAGCCCCAGCCCACCAGGATGGCGAGGTAGCGCGGCCGCACCGCGAGGAACACCGCGAGCAGGGTGAAGACCGCCATCGGCGCGATCGCCGCGACGCTGGCCTGCAGGAGCGCGATGCCGATCAGCGCGATGAGCACCAGGGCGGTGGCGTCGGCGATGCGATCGGCGGCGACCAGCGCCAGGGTGCGCTCGTAGCTATGGCCGTGGCCGCGACGCAGGAACCACAGGCGCAGCGCCTCGCCGATCTTGCCCGGCGTCACCGTCATGGAGAATCCGGCGACGTAGTACAGCATGTCGCGCGGCAGGCTCACGCCGAGCGCCAGGCCGCGCGTGTAGAGATGCCAGCGCAGCGCCCGCGTGCCGTAGTTGACCAGGGAGAGGCCGAGACAACCGAGGACGACGCCCGGGCTGATGCGCGCCAAGGTCTCCAGCATCGCCTTCGACTCACCGAAGGCGAAGACCACGGTGACGACGACGACCGAAGCCAGCAGCCCACCCGCCAGCCAAATCACCGCCCGCCGCCGCAAGCCGGCGTCGGAATCGAGACCGCGCGTCATGACAAACTACCTTCCCCCGGAGGGGGAAGGTGCCCGAAGGGCGGATGGGGGATGTCGAAGACGGACACCACGCGTGTTGAGGCATCCCCCATCCGTCGCGCTGCGCGCGCCACCTTCCCCCTCCGGGGGAAGGTAAATGATCTAAGCCACACGGCCATAGATCAGCACCGCGAAGGTCAGGATCCAGCCGATCACGCACCACAGGATCATGCGGTCGGTGAGCAGGATGCGGGTGGGCGAGCCGGAGCGTTCCTCGACCATGGTGATCTGCAGGTAGCGCAGGATGCCGGCGACCACGAAGGGCGTGGTGTAGAACACCTTGGTCGTGCCCAGGCGCTGCATCACGTTGGTGTCGGTGGCGTAGATCAGGTACGTCACCAGCAGCGCGCCCAGGATCACCGCGATGATCGAATCGAGGAACGGCTTGGTATAGCCCTCGATGCTCTTGCGGTGACTCGAATCGAGTCCCTGCACGAGATCGTCGCGCCGTTTGGCGACGGCGAGGAACAGCGCCAGCAGGCCGGTGGCGATCACCAGCCAGGCGCTGGCCTCGACGCCGATCAGGATCGCGCCCCCCTCGACGCGGAAGACGAAGCCCAGCGCGATCACCATGACGTCGATGATCGCCACCGACTTCAGGCCGAAGGTGTAGGCGACGTTGACCGCGAAATAGAGCGTGACGATCCAGAAGAAGGCGCGCGGCAGCCAGAGGAACGCAACCGTCAGCGCGAAGGCCAGCAACGCCGCCATCAGGGCGAAGGCCAGCGGCACCGCCACCGTGCCGGCGGCCAGCGGCCGGTGCTTCTTGCGGGGGTGCATGCGATCGGACTCGCGATCGCGATAGTCGTTGAGCACATAGACCGCGCTGGAGACAGCGCAGAAGCAGGCGACGCCCAGCGCGACGTTGCGCAGGCCGGCGGCGGTCATCGCCGCCGGCGTGAAGAACAGCGGCGCGACGACAAACGCGTTCTTCACCCACTGCTCGGGGCGCAGCAGCCTGATGATCGCCAGAACGCTCATGGGGCTCCCTGCCATCTCCGAGCGGGCATACTACACCATGGGGTGGAACGCCAGCCGGACACTATGGGCGGTGGCCACACTTGAACTTCCGATCTGCCTTCCCCCTCCGGGGGAAGGTAGAATTGGCGTAGGCTCGCTTGGTCGCTGGCGGCCGAAGATAACGGCTAAGGAGGCGTGACCATGATCAAGGGCCTACACCACAACGCCTATCGCTGTCGCGACTCCGAGGAGACGCGGGCGTTCTATGAGGACTTCCTCGGCCTGCCGCTGACCCACGCGCTGCACATCCAGGAGACCAAGACCGGCCGCGACACCTCCGTGCTGCACACCTTCTTCCGCATGGACGATGGGTCGTGCCTCGCCTTCTTCGAGGCGCCCGACCGGCCCTTCGAGTTCAAGGAACAGCACGACTTCGACCTCCACATCGCGCTCGAGGTCAGCCCGCAGGCACTTCGGGACATGCTGGCGAAGGGCAAGGCCGAGGGCCGCGAGGTACGCGGCATCGCCAACCACGGCTTCATCGACTCGATCTACTTCCGCGATCCCAACGGCTACGTCATCGAGCTCACGGCGAAGAAAGCGGGCCATGACGCGGCGATGAACACCGAACGCGAGGCGCACGCGATGCTGAAGTCCTGGCAGGCGGGCAAGCGCTCGCCCGCGGCGGCGGCGTCCTGACGTTCGCCATGCCCAACGAGTCGCAGGAGCCAGTGCCCCAGGAACCCGTCATCGAGGCGATCGCGGCGATCACGCCGGCCCTGCTCCAGGGGCTGAACGCGCTCGAGTTCGCTGCGCGCCATCTCAACCCGGCGCAGCTGCCCCAGCTCGTCGACGCGGTATCCGATCGCGGCCCGCCGCTCGAAGCGGCGATCGCCCAGTGCAAGGCGATCGAGTGGCCGGATCACCTCGTGCCGGTGCGCGAGCGCCTGGCGGGAGCCGGCGAAGCCGTGCTCGAAAGCCTGAGCGGCCTGGTCGAGGCCGTCGATGCGCCGCAGCCGATCGCCATCGCCTATCGTTCGCTACGCGGCTACGCGCGCGCCGCCGAGACGATCTATCCGCTGGCCGGATCGCTGCGGCCCATCAACATGTTCTTCCTCGACGCCGCCGCGCGTCAGGACGATGCGCTGGTGCAGAAGCTGGCGGCGCGGGCCAACGCAGACGCCGAAGTCGGCGTGATGCACAGCAGCGACAAACCCGGCGAGCGCGGCGGCTTCTCGATGTACGTGCCGGAGTACTACAGCGCCGAGCGCGAATGGCCGCTGGTCGTGGCGCTGCATGGCGGCAGCGGCAATGGCCGCGCCTTCCTGTGGTCCTGGCTGCGCGATGCGCGTAGCCGCGGCGCGATCCTGCTGTCGCCCACCGCGGTCGGCAGCACCTGGTCGCTGATGGACCCCGAGATCGACGCCGACAACCTCACGCGCATGATCGCTTTCATCGGCGAGCGCTGGCGCCTCGACCCCGCGCGTATCCTGATGACCGGCATGAGCGACGGCGGCACCTTCACCTATGTCGGCGGCGTGCGCGCGGGTGCGCCGTTCACCCATTACGCGCCGGTGGCGGCGAGCTTCCATCCCATGATGCTGGGGATGATGGATCAGGATCAACTGCGCGCCTGCCCGCTCTACATCGTGCACGGCGCGCACGACTGGATGTTCCCCGCCGTCATGGCGCAGCAGGCGCGCGAGACCTTCGAGGCGGCCGGCGCACGCGTCACCTACCGGGAGATCCCCGACCTCTCGCACACCTACCCGCGCGACGAGAATCCGAGAATCCTCGACTGGCTGCAGCACGCCACTCCGTCATCCTGAGCGCAGCGAAGGATCCGGCGGTATCGCGGGCAGACGCGAACACTGTTGCCCAACGTACGATCGCAAGGCCCGTCGCTTCGCTCGCGGCGACAACACGCAGAAGGCCCGCCGGATGGGCGGGCCTTCGTATCGTGATCTGGCGGCGCTACCGCTGGTAAATGCTTACGACGCCGTCACCGTCGACGCTGATCGGCACCGTGCCGCCGCGCTGCACCAGCAGGCCATGCCATGTGCCGTTCGGCCCCGGGCGCAGGTCTTGCACAGTGGTGAATCCCTGGGCCCGCAGGGTCGACAGCGCACGCGCCTCGCCTGAAGGCATCGTTGTCTCGGCCATCGTATCCGCGCCCAACGTCATCGGCGCCGCCGATACCGGGCTGGTGACCATCGCCGTCTCGGTGCCATAGCTCGGGAAGATGTAGCCCGGACCGATGCCCGGCGCATGGATCGCGCCAAGCGGGATGTCAGACAGACGCGGCGCCTGGGCGGCGACGGCGCCCGCGAATCCGATGCCCGAGACGCCAATAATCGCGAGCGCGAGAATCGTCTTCTTCATGATCGGATGCCTCCTCAGGACTGTAGGTTCCGGTCGGTCGCGCAAGCCGCACGCCAACCCGTGCTTGAGGTGGGAGCCGCATGTGGCAGACCGGGGGCATCGCCGGGGCAATTGTATGAACGAATAAGGCGCGCCGGGCTTCTTCCCTTCTCCCCGCGAAGGCGGGGAGAAGGTGCCCGAAGGGCGGATGAGGGGCTTCGCGGAGGCTCAACAACGACGAATCCGGTCGTTGCGCGAGGAAGCCCCTCATCCGCCTCGCTCGCGCTCGGCACCTTCTCCCCGCCTTCGCGGGGAGAAGGAAATCAAGCCGACACAGGCCTGCCGGCGTCGGCCAGCACCTTGCCGCCGAGCCCGATGAAGCAGACGCCCGCCGCGCGCTCGATCCAGTGCTTGGCGCCCTGGAAGCGGCGCATGACGGGCGCCGACGACATGAACAGGCTGACGCAGGCGTACCAGACCAGCGACGAGACGGTCACCAGGCCGATCATCAACGCCATCAGCCAGGCCGGCGTCGAGGCGCTGACCGCGGTGGCGAAGACGCTGGCGAACAGCACGATCGCCTTGGGGTTGGTCAAGGTCACCAGGAAGCCGAACAGGATTGTGCGCTTGCCGACCGGACGCATCGGCTGGCCGAGATCGATCGCCTCAGGCTTGGCGCGCAGCAGCTTGATGCCGAGATAGATGAGATAGGCGCCGCCCAGCACGCGCACCGCCCAAGTCAGCCAAACGTATTCCATCAGGATCGCCGAGAGTCCCAGCAGGCTGAGCGTGGCGTATAGGCACAGGCCGATCGACACGCCGAGCGTCGTCATCAACCCCGCGCGCGTGCCGTAGGTCATCGACGAACGCACGACAGCGACGAAGTCCGGCCCCGGCAGGATGAGCGCAGGAATGAAGATCGCGAAGACGCTGATGAGAACGAGGGCGTAGTCCATGGGTTGGCCTTCCAAACTACCTGTCATCCCGAGCGCAGCGAGGGATCTAGGGAGACTGCCTAGATCCCTCGCTGCGCTCGGGATGACAACGTGCGGTCTATTGCGTTCCGTCGGCGACTGCCACCTTGTCGCGAATGATCGTATCGATCTCGCCCTCGCTGTAGCCGGCCTCGGCGAGGATCTCGCGCGTGTGCTGGCCCAGGCGCGGCGCGAAGGTGCCGGTCGGCGGCTGGGTCTCGGACCATGTGCTGGGCTCGCGCATGGTGCGGATGCGGCCTTCCGAGGGATGGTCCTGGAAGACGAAGAAGCCGCTGTCCTTGAGATGCGGGTCCTCCAGCAAGGTCTCCAGCGTGTTCGGCACCATGTGCGGAATGTCATTGTCGTGCAGCAAGGTCAGCCACTCCGCCGTGGTGCGCGTCTTCACCTCGTCGCCGATCATGTCGTAGAGCGCATCGATATTGGCGGTGCGCGCGGCGATGTCGGCGAAGCGCGGATCCTCGCGCAGCATCTGGCCCTTGCCCACCGCCTCGAAGAAACGCCGCCACTGGCCATCGTTGTAGGGCAGCACGGCGAGGAAGCCGTCCTTCGTCGCGTAAGGCTTGCGCGAACGCGACAAGGTGCGGGCATAGCCGGGCGGACCGAGCGGCGGATCGAAGGTCGAGCCCTGCATGTGCTCGGCCAGCACGAACTGCGCCATGGTCTCGAACATCGGCACCTCGATGTGCTGACCCACGCCACTGCGCGCACGCGCCAGCAGGCCGGCGAGCAACGCGTTGGCGGCGGCGCTGCCGACGATGCGGTCGATCGCCGCCATCGGGATGAAGCGCGGCTCGCCGGTCGAGCGCTGCAGCAAGTAGGTGACGCCCGACGCCGCCTGGATCAGATCATCGTAAGCCGGCCGACCGGCATAACGCCCGCCGCTGCCGTAGCCCACCATGCTGAGATAGACGATCGACGGGTTGGCCGCGCGCACGCCGTCATAGTCGAGCCCGAGCCGCTTCATCGCCGCCGGCCGGATGTTGGTGGCGAGCGCATCGGCCTTGGCCGCCAGCTTGATGATCACCTGCCGCGCGGTCTTCTGCTTCAGGTCGAGCACGATCGAGCGCTTGCCGCGCGCGTTGTGATGGAAGCCACCGCCCATGCCGCGATGCCGCGCGTTGCTGCTGTAGCGGCTGGAGTCGCCTTCCGGCGCCTCGACCTTGATCACGTCGGCGCCAAGATCGGCGACAATACGCGTGCACCACGGCCCCATCTGCACGGTGGTGAGGTCGAGGATGCGGAGGCCGTCAAGAGGCGTCGTCATGGGCGAACCTGAAATGAACGCGGGTGACACACCACCGACCATAGCACCCTGATCCGATCGCCCAAGCCTGCACCGCGACCCTGCATTCGGGCCGGCGGCGGCGGATCCAGCCCGGCACGCTTCATGGCGGCCGGGCCATACGCCACTTGCTCGGGAGTCATCTTGCTGGGGAAGAGCATGGCTGTCTCGATGAGTCGTCAAGACGAATGGCCCCTTGGACGATTTCTGGCGTGATGGCTGTCGATGACGCTCCCGTGACGCATGGCGAGGCTGCGGAAAGTCGATCGCGCTCGACACATGCGGCAACAGCGTGAATATCAGGCAGCCAGGATGGATGGCGCCAGCCGGCAACGCTAGAATGACCTTCATCGGACAGGAGCGGACCATGTCGAAGACACGCGCACAGAAGCGCGCGGTCAAGGCGGCGCGCAGGAAGAATCTCCTCGCGGAGCGAGGCAAGGCCGCCGCGGCCGGGAACCAGATGTCGCTGGCGATGCGGCTGCGCCGGATGGCCGGAGCGCCGATCCACACCTGCCTGATAGGCGAGAGGCTGCCTGAGATCGGCGCAGGCTACCTGGTTCTGGCGCGCAAGGCGGCGGACGGAAGGATGGCGATGGCCGTCTTCTTGCTCGACGTCTATTGCGTCGGCGTGAAGGACGTCATCCTGCGCGTGGATCAAGCGAGCGAGATCGAGCGCTTTATCGAGATGCTGGCGCAGACGCAGCCGATGCTCGCGATCCAGCCCACACACGCGCGCAAGCTGCTGCGCGATCTCGTCGCCTGGTCACGCTCGATCGGGTTGGCGCCCCATCCCGACTACGCTATCGCCGAGCCGCTGTTCGGTGACGTCTCGGCCGACTCGAGCGATGAAAGCTTCCGCTTCGGCAAGGACGGCAAGCCCTTCCTGATCCAGGGCCCGAGCGACACGCCCGCTCGCATCAGGAAGAGGATCGAGGCGCTGCGACGCACGGTCGGCGACGGCGGCTTCGACTACATGCTGGACGCTGGGGGCGACGACGACCGCTTCCGTGGGGAGGACATCGGTCCCCATGACGATTTCGAGTCGGAGTTCGACGATGCGATCGAGTCCGTCACGGGCATGCGATACGATCCGGAGGTGGCCCCCGATCCTTCCAGATGGCTGGAGCTCGGCGAGGATGAGCGGATCCCGCTGGCGGAGGCGTATCATCGACGAGCTGGAATCGAGGTGCCGAACATGACGCTGCACGCGACCGTGCACGTGATCGTCGAGAACCAGGTGGCGATGGGCGACGAGTTGCCGACGCGTCGCACGATCGAACGGCTGATGGACGAGGGCCTCGATCGCCACGACGCGGTTCACGCGGTCGCCAGCGTGCTGGCGGCGCACCTCGCCGAAAGGTCTCAGGCCGGCAGTCCGAACAACGAGGCCTACTACCAAGCGCTCGGACGGCTGACCGCGGAGAGCTGGCGGTCGACCATCGAACGGGAGGCAGAAGACGACTGACTTGCGGTGCGAATTATGCCTGGCTAACCGTGCTGGCTAACCATGGCTAAGCATCTATGATATATATGATTTTTGGCGTCCCCAGCGGGATTCGAACCCGCGTCGCCGCCGTGAAAGGGCGGTGTCCTGGGCCTCTAGACGATGGGGACTGAGGCGCGGCGGATGTGTAGCGGTTCGGGCCAGGAAATCAAGCCATCCGGCGGCGCCTACGATGCGACATGACGGTCCCACCAGTCCCGGGTGCGGTACCAGGCGCCGACGATGGGCAGGAACCAGGGATTGCCGCTGTAGAGCGGCACGGTCGGGAAATCCTGCCCGTCGAAGGCGTTGACCGGCGCGTTGGAGCCGCCGGCGATCTTCCGGGCGGTCTGGTAGCCCAGGTAGGACATCATCGCCACGCCCGAGCCGTTGCAGGCCATCAGGTAATGCATGCCCTGCTCCTGGCCCATATGCGGCAGGAAGTCGAAGGCGAAGGCGACGTTGCCGGTCCAGGCATGCGTCACCTTGGTGCCCTTGAGCTGCGGCCAGCGGTCGAGCATGTAGCCGTGCAGCACCGGGGCGCTGACCTCGGGCGCGACCTGGGTGAAGCGCGCGCGGCCGCCGAAGATCACCCGCTTGTTGTCGGGCGACTGGCGGTAGTAGCAGAGCACGCGCTTGGTATCGCTGATCACCCGGTTCTTCGGGATCAGGCTCTGGATCAGATCCTCGGGCAGTTCCTCGGTGGCGATGATGTGGCTGGCCACCGGCACCAGGCGGCGCTTCAAGGTCGGCGTCAGGTCGGTGGTGTAACCGTTGGTGGCGATCACCACCTCCTTCGCCTCGATCGGGCCCTTGCTGGTCAGCACGGTGAAGCCGGCCGTCTTGCGCTCGATCTTCTCGGCGTCGCATTGCGCGCAGAGCCTGGCGCCGGCGCGGTGCGCCGCCTTCAAGAGACCACCGTAGTACAGCGCCGGATGCAGCTGGCCGGTGCGCTCCACCACCATGCCGCCGTAGTAGTAGTCCGAGGCGATCTCCTCGCGTTGTCGCTCGCGCGGGATCATGTAAGTGCCCAGCCCGGCGCTCTCGTTGTAGGTGCCGGTCTTGGCCGCCTGCTCGTTGTAGTGCCGCTGGGTGAAGGCGCCGCTGAACCGCCCGCTCATGCGCCAGTGGCACTCGATGCCCTCGCGCTCGATCACCGTCTGGACCTGCTGCAGCGAGTCCGCGGCGTCGGCCAGCATGCGGGCCATCACCTTCTTCCACTCCTCGGGGTCGCTTTTCACGCCCTTGCCCGAGAAGCCCTTGCCCAGGGTCGTGCCGCCGCTGACGCCGCCGCCGTTGCGCGTCGAGGCGCCGACGCCGAAATCGCCGCGCTCCAGCACGGTGACGTCGACGCCGGAGCGCGCCAGCTCCAGCGCCGTCGACAGCCCGCCATAGCCGGCGCCGACCACCAGCACGTCGGTCTTCTTCGCCGGATCCTGCGACAGCTCGTTGCTGGGATGCCACCACTCCCACCACCAGGGCATGGCCTTGAAGTCCTTGTGGAAGATGCTGTCGGCCATTCTTCCCTCCTTCAACGCGCCGTGGCGTTCAGGCCGCGGCCGAAGCGGCCGATCAGCACCAGCACCAGCGACACCAGCAGGATCTGCATCACCGAGACAGCGGCGATGGTCGGATCGATTTCCATCAGGATGTTGTCGAACATCTTCTTCGGCAAGGTCATGCGCGCGCCGGACAGGAACAGCGCGACCACGACTTCGTCGAACGAGGTGATGAAGGCCAGCAGCCCGGCGGACACCAGGCTGGGCCGCAGCAGCGGCAGCGTGATGCGCGTGAGCGTGCGCCAGCGGCTGGCGCCCAGCCCCTCCGCCGCCTGCTCCAGCGAGCGGTCGAAGTCGCGCAGCCCGGCGCCCATGACCAGCACGACGAAGGGCAGCGCCAGCACGGTGTGCGCCACCACCAGCCCGTACCATTCGCCGATCAGCTTCAGCCGCGCGAACAGGCCGTAGACCGCGACCGAGAGGATGATGTGCGGCACGATCAGCGGCGCCATCGCCAAACGGTCGACCGTCTCCCGCGCATAGAAGCGCCCGCGGATCAGCGCGAAGCTCAGCGGCACGCCCAGCGCCAGCGACAGCACAGCGGTAGCCGCGCCGACCTGCAGCGAGCGGATGGTGGCGTCGATCCATTGCGGGTCGTCAAGATAGCGCTCGTACCACTGCCAGCTCAGGCCCGGCGGCGGGAACTGCATGTAGGGCGCCGAACTCAGCGAGATCGGGAATACCACCAGCAGCGGCAGCAGCAGGAAGAAGTAGACCAGCGCGCAGAGCGCGACCAGGGCGTGACGCGATGTCATGGTGCCGGCTCCGCGCGCATGCTCTTTCGGGCGAGGCCGTAGACCGCCAGCGTCGCGGCCAGCAGCACGGCCGAGAGCGCGGCGGCGAACTGCCAGTTCAGCGACTGGCGCACCTCCTGCTCGATCAGGATGGCGATCATGATCACGCGGCCGCCGCCCAGCAGCGCCGGCGTGATGTAGAAGCCCAGCGACAGCACGAAGACGATGACGCAGCCGGCGAAGATGCCGTTGAGCGTCAGCGGCAGGTAGATGCGCCAGAAGATGCGCCAGGTCGAGGCGCCCAGTCCCTGCGCCGCCGCGACGATGGCCGGATCGACGCGCTTCACCGCGCCGTAGATCGGCAGCACCATGTAGGGCAGCAGCACATGCACCATGCCGATCAGCACGCCAGTGAGGTTGTGCAAGAGCGGCAGCGGATCGTCGATGATACCGCTGCCGACCAGCCAGCGATTGACCACCCCGTTGCGGCCCAGCAGCACCATCCAGGCATAGGTGCGCACCAGGACCGAGGTCCATAGCGGCAGCAGCACGAAGATGAAACCGAGCGTCGCCCAACCCGGCGTCGTGGTCGCCAGCAGGAATCCCAGCGGATAGGCCAGCAGCAGGCAGACGATGGTGACGACGGCGGCGATCTGGAAGGTGATCCAGAAGACCTGCAGATAGAGCTTCTCGCCCAGCGCCTTGGCGAACCAGTCCATCGTGCCGCCCTCGACCGCGAAGCCCAGCATGCGCACGACGGGGTAGAAAAAGAACACGCCCAGCAGCACGAGCGCGGGGATCGCGGGCGAAAAGCCTTTCACTTGAACCTCCCTTCCCCCGGAGGGGGAAGGTGCCCGAAGGGCGGAAGGGGGATGTCGAAGACGGACTCCTGCGTTCGTCTTCGACATCCCCCTCCCGTCGCGCTGCGCGCGCCACCTTCCCCCTCCGGGGGAAGGGAATGGGCCGCGACAAGACTAAAGATCGAAGACATGGATCTCGTCGGGCTCGATGCCGACGCTCAGGCGTTCGCCGGGTTGCGGCAGCTTTCCACGCGCCTGCTGGCGCACGATCAGCTCGCGGCCGCCGTCGCATTTCAGGCGCAGCTTGAAGGACGAGCCGAGATAAACCGCCTCGACCACCTCACCGGCGAAGGGATTGGTAGCCGTGGCCGAGAAGCGTTCGGGTCGCATCAGCACGCCGACCTTGGCGCCGGAAGACAGTGTCCGTGAGACGCGGACCTCGCCGCCGCCCTCGAGCGCGATGCGACCGCCCTCGCCCGCCGTGCCGCGCAGGATGTTGCTCTCGCCCACGAAGTCGGCGACGAAGCCGCTGCTCGGCCGCTCGTAGATGTCGGTGGTCGAGGCGATCTGCTGGATCGCGCCCTTGTTCATTACGGCGATGCGGTCCGACAGGACCAGCGCCTCCTCCTGGTCGTGGGTGATGAAGATGGTGGTCAGCTTCAGCCGGCGCTGCAGACGGCGCACCTCGAGCTGCATGGTCTCGCGCAGCTTGCGGTCGAGCGCGCCGAACGGCTCGTCGAGCAGCAGCAGACGGGGATTGAAGACGATCGCGCGCGCCAGGGCCACGCGCTGCTGCTGGCCGCCCGAGAGCTGGCGCGGCAGGCGCGCCTCGTAGCCGCCGAGCTCGACCAGTTCGAGCACCTCGCCGACGCGTTTGACGATCTCGGCCTTGGCGACGTTGCGCATCTCCAGCGGGAAGGCGACGTTGCCGGCCACTGTCAGATGTGGAAACAGCGCGTAGTTCTGGAACACCATGCCGATGTCGCGCCTGGCCGGCGGCAACGCGGTGATGTCGGTGCCGTCGACCAGCACGCGGCCGGCATCCGGCGTCTCGAAGCCGGCCACGACCTTCAACAGCGTGGTCTTGCCCGAGCCGCTGGGGCCGAGGATGGTCAAGAGCTCGCCCGACGTCACGTCGAGCGAGACCCCATCCAATGCCTTCACCTCGCCGAAGCGCTTCGCCACCGTCTCGAGGCGAAGCTCGGCCGACCGCTCGGCCACGCCTGCTACTTCTTCAGCATCCAGGCGTTCCAAAGCTCCTGCGCCTTGGCGCCGTTGTCGGCCCACCAGGCATCGTCGATCCAGAACTGCTTGTCGAGGTACTGCGTCGGCAGATAGGGCTTCACCTTGGGATCGACGTGGTCGAGCGCCTCGAGGTTGAGGCCGGGATAGCCCAGCTCGGTGGCGTAGATCGCCTGCTGCTGCGGGATCGACAGCTCGGCCAGCATCTTCTGCGCCCAGTAGACGTTCTTGGCGCCGCGCGGGATGACGAAGCTGCCGAGCTTCAGCGCGCCCTCGCCCCACTCGATCTCGACCGGCGCGCCCTTCTTGATGATGTCGTAGAAGCGGCCGTTCCAGCCGGTCGCCAGCACGACCTCCTTGTCGAGCAGCAGCTGCGCCGGCTGCTGGCCGGTGGTCCACCACACGTTGATGTGCGGCTTGAGCTGGTCGAGCTTCTTGAAGGCGCGGTCCATGTCGATGGGATAGAGCTTGTCCTTCGGCACGCCGTCGGCGAGCAGCGCGTATTCGAGATTGTCGACCGGATGGTTGCGCATCGAGCGCGCGCCGGGGAATTTCTTGACGTCCCACCAGTCGGCCCAGCTCTTGGGATGGTTGCCGCCCTTGAAGACATCGGTGCGGTAGCCAATGATGGTCGTGTAGACCGACGAGGCGAAAACCACCGGCGACCGCGCCTTCTCGGGATACTTCGAGCGGTCGACGATCTTGGGATCGATCGCCTGGATCAGGTTCATCTTGGTGGCGCGGATCGCGTCCTGGCCGCCGATCTCGGTGACGTCCCACTCGACATTGCCGGCGTCGACCATGGCGCGCAGCTTGCCGAAATCCGCCGGGCTCGTCTCGACCACGCGGATGCCGTACTTCTTCTCGTAGCTGGCGAAGAAGGCCTTGCGCATCGCCGAGCCCATCGCGCCGCCGGAATGGTTGACGACGATCTGCGCCGGCTTGGGCGGCTCGGCCTGCCCGAAGGCAGGTCCCGCCGCCGTCGCGAGAGCCGCACCACCGAGAAGCTTCGCCGCGTCACGCCTGAGAATGGTCTTACGGCTCATGGTGTCCCCCGTCTAGAATCCGCTGGCCCTCACCTTAGGAGCGCAGAGAGGAGCCGGCAACCATGGCCAACGATCCCGTCATCGCCCGCCTGCTGAAGCTCGCCGCCAAGGCAGGCCTCGCCGAGGTCGAGGAAAGCGTCTGGTTCCGCACGCCGTCGCTGAAAGTCGCCGGAAAGTCGATGATGCGCATCAAGGACGACGACACCCTGGTCTTCCGCTGTTCGCTGGAGGACAAGGAGATGCTAATGGCGGCGGCACCCAGGATCTACTTCGAGACCGACCACTACAAGGGCTGGCCCGCCGTGCTGGTGCGGCTGTCGAAAGCCAGCGACAAGGACCTCACCGCCAGCCTGATCCGCGCCTGGCGCCTGATGGCGCCGAAACGACTGACGCGGCCCACCCGATAGCAATCGGCGTCGGCCGTTCCCATATCCCGCGCAACGAGGAGGTTGTGCCATGGCCCGGGGTAATCCGCGCGACTGGATGTGGTCCGAGGCGTTGCAGATGCTGGCGCGCGCCGAGGGCCTGCACCGCGAGGTGTTCCGCCCCGGCGTGACGCCGCGCCGCGAGACCTGCTGGGAACCGCCGGCCGATGTGCTGGAGACCGACGACGCCGTCCTGGTCCTGCTCGCCCTGCCGGGTGTCGATCCGGAGCATGTCCAGATCCTGATCGAGGGCGGCGTTCTGATCGTCGCCGGCGAGCGCGTACTGCCGGAGGAGCTGCACCGCGCCGTCATCCACCGCCTGGAGCTGCCCCGCGGCCGCTTCGAGCGGCGCCTGGAATTGCCGGCCGGCCGCTACGACTCCGTGCGTAATTTCGCCGCCAATGGCTGCCTGGTGGTCCATCTCGCCAAGGCTGGCACACGCAGGGGCACGCCATGACCCCCGACAACGCCCCGATGAACACCGCCCTGGCGGCCGGCAAGCCGCTGCCCGCGGATGCCATGATCGTGCTGCCGGTGCGCGACATGGTGCTGTTCCCGCAGATCGTCATGCCCATCGCCGTCGGCCGGCCGGCCTCGGTCGAGGCGGTGCAGCACGCGGCGCGTGAGCAGCGCCAGATCCTCGTCGTGCTGCAGCGCGACGTCGAGGCCACCGAGCCCAAGGCCGGCGACCTCCACGGCACCGGCACGATCGCCAACATCCTGCGCTTCATCAAGGCGCCGGACGGCACGCACCACATCGTCGTCCAGGGCGTGCAGCGCTTCCGCATCAGCGAGTATCTCGATGGCTATCCCTTCCCGGTCGCGCGCGGGCTGCATGTCGCCGAACCGACAGGCGCCGGATCGGACGTCGAAGCGCGCTTCCTCGTGCTGCAGCGGCAGGTGCGGGAAGTCTTCGAGCTGTTGCCGCAGGTCCCCGCCGAGCTACGCCAGACCGTCGAGGCGACGGATCAGCCTGGTGCGCTGGCCGACCTGGCCGCAGCCTATCTCGACTCCAAGCTCGAGGAGAAGCAAGAGATCCTCGACCTGAACGATCTCGCGCCGCGTCTCGACAAGGTCTCGTCCCTCCTCGCCCGGCGGCTCGAGGTGCTGCGCCTGTCCGACGAGATCGGCCGCCAGACCAAGCAGACGCTCGACACGCGCCAGCGCGAGTTCCTGCTGCGCGAGCAGATGGCCGCGATCCAGCGCGAGCTGGGCGAAGACGAGACCGGCAAGCAGGACATCGCCGCCCTGGAGAAGGCGATCGCCGAGGCGAAGATGCCGGAGGAGGTCGAGAAACAGGCGCGCAAGGAGCTACGGCGACTGCAGCGCACGCCCGACGCGGCGGCCGAGCACGGCATGATCCGCAGCTATCTCGACACGCTGCTCGAGCTGCCCTGGGCGCCCCCCGCTACGCCGCCGATCGACATCGTCGAGGCGCGCCGCATCCTCGACGAGGATCATTTCGGCCTGACGAAGATCAAGCAGCGCATCGTCGAGTACCTCGCCGTGCGCAAGCTGGCGCCCGAGGGCAAGGCGCCGATCCTATGCTTCGTCGGCCCGCCCGGCGTCGGCAAGACGTCGCTCGGCCAGTCGATCGCCCGGGCGATGGGCCGCAAGTTCGCGCGTGTCAGCCTGGGCGGCGTGCACGACGAGGCCGAGATCCGCGGCCATCGCCGTACCTATATCGGCGCCATGCCCGGCACCATCATCCAGGCCATCCGCAAGGCCGGCGCGCGCGACTGCGTGATGATGCTCGACGAGATCGACAAGATGGGCCGCGGCATCCAGGGCGATCCCGCCTCGGCGATGCTGGAAGTGCTCGACCCCGAGCAGAACGGCACCTTCCGCGACAACTACCTCGACGTGCAGTTCGACCTCAGCCGCGTGGTCTTCATCGCCACCGCCAACATGCTGGAGACGATCCCCGGCCCGTTGCGCGACCGCATGGAGATCATCGCGCTGTCGAGCTACACCGCTGGCGAGAAGTTCGAGATCGCCCGACGCTACCTGGTACGCCGCCAGCTCGCGGCCAACGGCCTGAAGCCCGAGCAGGTCGAGATCGACGACGACGCCTTGCGCCACATCATCGACGCCTATACGCGCGAATCGGGCGTGCGCAATCTCGAACGCGAGATCGGCCGCGCGCTGCGCCATGTCGCGGTGCAGATCGCCGAAGGTTCGCAGAACCACGTGCGCATCGATGTCGCCTCCCTGGAGAAGATCCTCGGACCGATCCGCTTCGAGAACGAGGTCGCGCTGCGCACCAGCGTGCCCGGCGTGGCCACTGGTCTGGCATGGACCCCGGTAGGCGGTGACATTCTCTTCATCGAGGCGACGCGCTCGCCGGGCGGCGGCAAGCTGATCCTCACCGGCCAGCTCGGCGAGGTGATGCGCGAAAGCGCCCAGGCGGCGCTCACCCTGGTCAAGAACCAGGCGCTCACTCTGCACGTCGATCCCATGCTGTTCGAGAAGAGCGACATCCATGTCCACGTACCGGCCGGCGCCACGCCGAAGGACGGGCCAAGCGCCGGCGTGGCGATGTTCATGGCGCTCGCCTCGCTGCTGACCGGCCGCGCGATCCGCGGCGACACGGCGATGACCGGCGAGATCAGCCTGCGCGGCCTGGTGCTGCCGGTCGGCGGCATCAAGGAGAAGGTCGTGGCCGCCGCCGCTGCCGGCGTCAAACGCGTGATGCTGCCCGCGCGCAACCGGCGGGACTTCGACGACATCCCCGAGGAAGTGCGCAACACGCTGGAGTTCATCTGGCTCGAACGCGTCGACGAGGCGGTCGCGGCAGCGCTTCAATCCGCGACGGCCGAACGCGCGGTGGCAGACTGATTAGACTAGAGCGGTGCGCGATTAATCAGCCGCACCTGTCATCCCGAGCGTAGCGAGGGATCCAGGCGGCAGACCCTAGATCCCTCGCTACGCTCGGGATGACAGGGCGAAGAGGATTTCGGGCTCGATGCTCTAGATTGATTGTTGGTTCTCCGGGGCCGCGCCGCTCCAGCGGCGCTCATGATCCATCGCGGGAGCGACGCGGCCCGAGGACCTTGAAAGCCGCCGCTTGGTCGGGGCGCGCCACTCCAGTGGCGCGTCTTTTGGTAACGCCCCCCCGCCCCCCCGGGGTGGCGCCCCCCCCGCAACATCACCGCGCCGCCGCCGCGTCCTCGATCTGGAACTGCACGTCCTCGCGGCCGTTCCAGCGATTGACCCTCGCCACGCCGGCGATGTGCAGCGGCGCGCCGCCTGATGTGGTCAGCGCCTCGCCCAGCGGGCGGCCGCCGGCGCGGAAGGCGATCGCGGTCACCCGCGCACCGTCGCTGCCGGTCAGATGGCAGCGGACGTGGTTCTCGCCGACGCCCTGCCACCAGCTCACCACCATCGCAGGCAGCGCGAAGCGCGGCTCGGGATTGCCGACGCCGAAAGGCGCGCAGCGTTCGAGCGTCGTGAGGAAATCCATCGTCAGGCCGCTCGCCGCCAGCGCGCCGTCGAGGCTGAGCGACGCTTCCAGCGCGCCGTTCGGCGCCAGCGCGCCGACGCGCTCGACCATGAAGGCGGCGAATGCCTCGGCCATGCCGCGTGCCACCGTCAGCCCGGCCGCCATGGCGTGGCCGCCGCCATTGATCAGCAGGCCCGACTGCCGCGCGGCGATCACGATCGAGCCGAGATCGACGCCGCGCACCGAGCGGCCCGAGCCCTTGCCGATCTCGCCATCGAAGCCGATGACGAAGACCGGGCGATGGAAGCGCTCGACCAGCCGGCTGGCGACGATGCCGATCACGCCGGGATGCCAGCCATCGTCCATCACCACGATCGCCGGCGGCAGGACGGCGGGCTCGCCGATGCGCGCCAGCGCGGCGTCGAGCACGGCCTGCTCGATGGCGCGCCGCTCGGTGTTGAACTGATCGAGCCTGAGCGCCAGCGCGCCGGCCTCGTGCGGATCGTCGGTCGACAGCAGGCGCGTGCCCATATCCGCCTGGCCGACGCGGCCGCCGGCATTGACGCGCGGCCCCAGCAGGAAGCCGGCGTGGAAGGTGCCCGGCGCCTCGTTCATGCGCGCGACATCGCCCAGCGCCACGAGGCCGACGTTGCCGCGCTCGCGCATCACCCGCAGCCCCTGGCGCACGAAGGCGCGATTGACGCCGGTCAGCGGCACGACATCGCACACCGTGCCCAGCGCCACGAGGTCGAGCCATTGCCTGAGATCGGGCTCGGGCCGGATCGCATCGTAGTGTCCCGCCGCCCGCAGCGCGCGATTGACGCCGACGATCAGCAGGAATGCCACGCCCACGGCGGCCATCTGCTTGTGCGGGCTGTCGTCGTCGAGCCGGTTGGGATCCACCACCGCGACGGCGCGCGGCAATTGCGGCTCGGCGACGTGATGGTCGATCACCACCACATCGAGCCCGGCCTCGGCGGCGGCGTCGAGCGGCGCGAAAGCGGTGATGCCGCAATCGACCGTGACCGCGACGGCGATGCCTTGCGCCTTCAGCTTCAAGAGCGCCGCGGCGTTGGGGCCGTAGCCCTCCGTGATGCGATCCGGGATATAGGCGACGATGTCGGCGCCGACACCGCGGAAGAAGCGCAGCAGCAGGGCCGAGGATGTCGCACCGTCGACATCGTAGTCGCCATAGACCGCGATCTTCTCGCCGCGCGTCACCGCCTGGGCGAGCCGCGCGATGGCGGCGTCCATGTCCTTCAGATGCGACGGATCGGGCAGAAAGCGGCGCAGGGTCGGCTCGAGATAGTCGCCGACATCGTCGAGCGCCACGCCGCGCGCCACCAGCAGCCGCGCCACGGCGTCGGGCAGGCTATGACGCTGCGCGATCGCCGCCGCCGCGCGATCATCCGCCGCGCGCGCGATCCAGCGCCGGCCGCTGGCCGATTTCTCGACGCCGAGGAAGGCGGGCAACACTACCTTCCCCCGCTGGCGGGGGAAGGTGGCGCGAAGCGCCGGATGGGGGTGGTTGGTGCGACCGCTTCCATCATTGTGACTGACCGCGATGCCGCCACCCCCATCCGCCCTTCGGGCACCTTCCCCCGCAAGCGGGGGAAGGTAAACAGCATGGCTAAGCCCAGCTCGGCAGGCCGGTCTTGACGGTGAAGTTGTGCATCGCGTGGACGTAGCGCACGGTGCCGGTCTTCGAGCGCATGACCAGCGAGTAGGTCTCCGCGCCGTTGTGGAAGCGGCGCACGCCCTTGAGCATCGAGCCGTTGGTGACGCCGGTCGCGGCGAACATCACGTCGCCCTTGGCCATCTCCAGCATCGAGTACTTCTTGTTGAAGTCCTTGATGCCTAACCGCGTCGCGCGGCCGCGCTCGTCATCGTTGCGGAACAGCAGGCGGCCCTGCATCTGGCCGCCGATGCAGCGCAACGCCGCCGCCGCCAGCACGCCTTCCGGCGCGCCGCCCGAGCCGAGATAGATGTCGACGCCGGACTCCGGCTGCGAGGTCGCGATCACCCCTGATACATCGCCGTCGCCGATCAGCATGATGCGCGCGCCGGCCTCGCGGGTCTTGGCGATCAGCTCGCTGTGCCGGGGACGATCGAGGATACAGGCGACGAGGTCGGCAACCTCGACCTGCTTGGCCTTGGCGAGATTCTTCAGGTTCTCCGCCGGCGAGGCGTCGATGTCGACCACGCCATCGGGCAGGCCGCCGCCAACCGCGATCTTGTCCATGTAGACGTCGGGCGCGTTGAGGAAGTTGCCGTGATCGGCCATGGCCATGACGGCCAGCGCGTTGGGCCCGCCCTTGGCGGTGATGGTGGTGCCCTCCAGCGGATCGAGCGCGATATCGATCTTGGGGCCGGCGCCACTGCCGACCTTCTCGCCGATGTACAGCATCGGCGCTTCGTCGCGCTCACCCTCGCCAATGACGACGGTGCCTTCGATGTTGAGGCCATTGAGCGCCTGGCGCATGGCGTCGACGGCGGCCTGGTCGGCGGCCTTCTCGTTGCCCCGGCCCATCAGCTTCGAGGCCGCGAGCGCCGCGGCTTCCGTCACGCGTACCGCCTCGAGGGCGAGGTTGCGATCCATCTTGGTGTCGGCGTCGGCCATATCACCTGTCCTCCCTGAAATTTCTCTCTCCCTTCCCCCGGAGGGGGAAGGTGGCGCGCGCAGCGCGACGGTCAGGGGCCGCGGACGGCCCCGTGGGGGATGTCGAAGACGAACACGGGAGTCCGTCTTCGACATCCCCCATCCGCCCTTCGGGCACCTTCCCCCTCCGGGGGAAGGTAAGGCAACGAGGCATCGTCAGAAATCCTCGATGCGAATCAGGTTTGGTGGTTCGATCACCGTGTTGAGCGCGGCGATCCGCGTCACGGCGCGGCGCATCGCCAGCTCCTCGGTCTCGTGCGTGACCAGAACGACCGGCACCGAATCGTTCGGTCCGTGCGAGCGGCCGTGCTGCAGCATCGATTCGAGCGACACGTTCTCGTCGCGCAGCGCCGCGGTGATGTCGGCGATGACGCCGGGGCGATCGAGCACCATCAGGCGCATGTAGTAGGCGCCGCGCCGTTTCTCGATCGAGGCGACCGGCTTGGCCGAGAGCTTGGCCGTCGGCACCACGAAAGGCGGCAGACCGTGGCCGCGCGCCACGTCGACGAGGTCGGCGACCACCGCCGAGGCGGTCGGGCCGGCGCCGGCGCCCCTGCCCTGGAACATGGCGGTGCCGACGAAGTCGCCTTCGACGACCACCGCGTTGAACACGCCATCGACATGGGCGATCGGCGTCTTGTTCGACACCATGCAGGGATGCACGCGCTGCTCGATGCCGTTCTCGGTCTCGCGCGCCACGCCCAGGAGCTTGATGCGATACTCGAGCTCCTCGGCGAAGGCGATGTCGAGCGCGCCGACGCGGCGGATACCCTCGACATGCACGCCGGCGAAATTCACCGGCGCGCCGAAAGCGGCGGCGGCGAGGATCGAGAGCTTGTGCGCGGCGTCAACGCCGTCGATGTCGAAGCTCGGATCGGCCTCGGCGTAACCCAGCTTCTGAGCTTCGGCGAGCACATCGCCAAAGTCGCGCTTGGTCTCGCGCATGGTGGTGAGGATGTAATTGCAGGTGCCGTTGAGGATGCCGTAGAGCCGCTTCACACGGTTGCCGACCAGCCCCTCGCGCAGCGCCTTGATGATCGGGATGCCGCCGGCCACCGAGGCCTCGAAGCCCAGCAGCGTGCCCTTGGCCTCGGCTAGCCGGGCGATTTCCGCACCGTGCAGCGCCAGCAGCGCCTTGTTGGCGGTCACCAGGCTCTTGCCATTGGCGATCGCCGCCTCGACCAGCTGGCGCGCCGGCCCGTCGGAGCCACCCATGACCTCGACGACGACGTCGATGTCCTTGGCCGTCGCCAGCGCCATCGGGTCGCTCTCCAGGCGGATGCCCGAGAGATCGACGTCCCGCTTCTTCTTCAGGTCGCGCGCCGAGGCGGCGACCACGACGATCGGCCGGCCGCAGCGCAGCGCCAGCAGGTCGGCCTGCTCACGCAAGAGCCGCACCACGCCGCCACCGACCGTACCGAGGCCGGCGACACCTACGCGCAATGGCTGGGACATCAGGCGCGCGCCTTGATGGGCGTGACGTTGTCGCCGACGCCGCGCAGGTAGAGATCGATCGCCTTCTCGGGATCCGAGAGCACGACCTTCACGTTGCGGATGGCCTGGCGGATGCGATGCTTGTTCTCGACCAGCGCGATACGCACGTGGTGATCGCCATACTCGCCGAAGCCGATGCCGGGCGAGATCGCGATATTCGCCTGGGTCAGCATCAGCTTGGAAAACGCCAGCGATCCCAGCTGGTCGAAGGCCTTGGGGATCGGCGCCCAGGCGAACATGCTGGCCGATGGCGAGGGGATGTCCCAGCCGGCGGCCTGCATGCCCTCGATCAGGATGTCGCGGCGTTCCTTGTAGGTAGCGCGCGCCTCGGCGACGCAATCCTGCGGGCCGTTGATCGCCGCGGTCGCGGCGACCTGGATCGGCGTGAAGGCGCCGTAGTCGAGGTACGATTTGATGCGCGCCAGCGACTGGATCAGCTTCTTGTTGCCGGCGGCGAAGCCGATGCGCCAGCCGGCCATGGAGTAGGTCTTGCTCATCGAGGTGAACTCGATGGCGATGTCGCGCGCGCCCGGGATCTGCAGGATCGAGGGCGGCGGCACATCGTCGAAGTAGATCTCGGCATAGGCGAGATCGGAGAGCACGTAGATGCCGGCGCGGCGGCAATAGTCGACGATCGGGCGATAGAACTCGAGATCGACCACCTGCGCCGTCGGGTTCGACGGGTAGTTCAGCACCAGCGCCAGCGGCTTCGGGACGGAGTGGCGCACCGCGCGATCGAGCGCCGGCATGAACTCCTCGATGCTGAGCGCGCCGGGCACCGGGATGTGGCGGATCGAGCCGCCAGCGATGATGAACCCGTAGGGATGGATCGGATAGCTCGGGTTGGGCGCCAGGATGATGTCGCCCGGCGACGTGATCGCCTGGGCGAGGTTGGCCAGGCCTTCCTTCGAGCCGATGGTGACGATGATCTCGCTCTCGGGATCCAACTCGACGCCGAAGCGGCGCTGGTAGTAGGCGGCCTGGGCGCGGCGCAGGCCGGGGATACCGCGCGAGTTGGAGTAGCCGTGGGTGCGCGGGTTGCCGGCCGCCTCGGCCAGCTTGGCGACGATATGCGGCGGCGTCGGCAGGTCGGGGTTGCCCATGCCGAGATCTATGACGTCCTGCCCGGCGCCGCGGGCGCGCGCCTTCATGGCGTTCACTTCCGCGAACACGTAGGGCGGCAGGCGCTTGATGCGGTGGAATTCGCTGTCGTCCATGGCGGGGTCCTGGGGCAGGTCCTGGGTTCAGGCGTCTTATCGAGGGGGTGATGGCAAATCCGGCCCGCTTGGGGGCCGGACGTTACCGCTTGAAGGTATCGCCGTCCGGCGGTCAGAAGTCGAAGAAGATCTCGGCTCGCCGGTTGGCGGCGATGCCTCGCGCGGTCGCGGTGGTATAGATCGGCTCCTCGTCGCTGAGCGCTTCCATGACGATGGCGTTGCGCGGCACGCCGGCACGGATCAGCGCGTTGGCGATGTTGGTACCGCGCTTGACCGAGACGTCGAGGTTGCCGGCCCGCAGGCGCGGCACGCTACTGGCGTAAGCGTCATGGCTGGCGTGGGCGTAGATGTACACCATCCCGCCGTTACGCCGGTGGATACGCGCCACGTCGCGGATCACGGCGAGATCCTCGCCGTTCAGCCCCGACGAACCCTGGCTGAACTGGATCACCGCAACCTGAAGCGGGCCGCCGGCATAGGCCGTCGGCGGCGTGCCCGACATGACGCCAGGCACAGGCGCGGACGGTGGCGGCGCGGTCGCGATGGCTGGCGCGGGCATTGGCGCCGGCGGTGGCGGCGCGGTCGCGACGGCTGGGGCGGGCATTGGCGCCGGCGGTGGCGGC
>JALHMM010000056.1 GCA_022844045.1 Reyranellaceae bacterium
GCACCGACGGCGCAGCCGCAGCCGCCCGCGACCCCGCCGGCACCGCCGCCGACACAGCAGGCCGCGCCGCCTCCTTCGCCACCACCACCGCCACCGCCGGCCGCGCCACCGAAATCCTTCATCACGCAGATCCTGGTACCCGGCTCGCATTTCCACGGCGTGCACGGCCTGGCCTTCGACAAGGACGATCAGCTCTTTGTCGGCAGCGTGGTCGGCCAGTCGATCTATCGCGTCAACGTCGACAGCGGCGAGGTCGACGTCGTGGTCGACCCCGACAAGGGCGGCATGGCCGACGACATCGCCTTCGCCCCTGACGGCACGATGGCGTGGACCGGCTTCCTCACCGGCACCATCTACGTTCGCAAGGGCAACGAGGCGCCCAAGCTGATCGCCACTGGCCTGCCGGGCATCAACTCGCTCGCCTTCAAGGTCGAGAAAGACAAGGAGCCTCGGCTGTTCGCGACCCAGGTGTTCCTCGGCGACGCGCTGTGGGAGATCGACCTGAAGACCGACAAGCCGATCAACTACGCCGATCCCAACAGCAGGAAGCAGCCGCTGCTCAAGGATCTCGGCGGGCTCAACGGTTTCGAGTTCGGCCCCGACGGCCTGCTCTATGGCCCGCTATGGTTCCGCGGAATGGTGGTGAAGATCGACGTCGACAAAGGTGGCCAGATGGCCACCGTCGCCAGCGGCTTCAAGATTCCCGCCGCGGTGAACTTCGACAAGAAAGGTAATCTCTACGTCATCGACACGGCGCTCGGCCAACTGGTGCGCGTCATCCCGGCGAGCGGCGAGAAGACGCTGATCGCCACGCTCAAGCCCGGCCTCGACAATCTGGCGGTCGATGGGCGTGATCGCGTCTTCGTCACCAACATGGTCGACAACGGAGTCTATCAGATCGACACCCGCACCGGCGGCGCGCGCACCGTCATCGAGGGCAGGCTGGCGAGTCCGTCGGATATCGCGGTGTTCAACGACGGCGAGCGCGAGATCCTGCACGTCGCCGATATCTTCTCCTATCGCACCGTCGACGGCGCCACCGGCGCGGTCGAGACGCATCTGCGCATGCAGGGCGACACGCTGGAGTATCCGCTGGGCATATCGGTGAACGCGCGGCAGGCGCTGCTGACCAGCTGGTTCTCCGGCAGCGTGCAGCGGGTCGATCGCAAGACCGGCAAGAGCGTCGAGGTGCTGCACGGCTTCAAGGCGCCGGTCGACGCCATCGAGACCGCCAAGGGCGAGCTGCTCGTGCTCGAGCTGGGCACCGGCAGCCTGCTGCGCGTCACCGGCGCCGACAGCAAGGACCAGGTCGCCGTCGCCAAGGAGCTGGCCGCACCGACCGCGATGGTCGAGGGGCCGGACAACGTCGTCTACATCACCGAGACCGCCGGCGGTCGCGTCGTGCAGATCGACATCGCCTCTGGCGCGCGCAAGACGGTGAGCGAAGGCCTCGTGGCGCCAGAGGGCATCGACCTCGGGCCGGACGGGCGGCTCTACGTCGCCGAGGTTGGTCATCGCCGCGTGGTGGCGATCGACCGGGCGACCGGCGAACGCACGATCATCGCCACCAACCTCGACATCGGGCTGCCGAGCTACAAGGACGGACCACCGGCCCTCGTCACGACAGGCGTCGCGGTCGGCAGGTCGGGCACGGTCTATGTCAGTTCCGACATCCGTAACGCCATCTACAAGCTGATACCGGTGCGCTGATGGCCATTCCCTTCATCAAGGAATTCGACCCGACCTACGGCGCGCCGCAGCGTGTCAGCCCGCTGATCCGCCGGGTGGTGGCGAAGAACCCCAGCGCCTTCACCTTCATGGGCACCGGCACCTACGTGATCGGCAACGGCAAGGTGGCGATCGTCGATCCCGGCCCCGACATGGCCGACCATGTCGACGCCGTGCTCAACGCCGTGCGCGGCGAGACGGTGACGCACATCCTCGTCACCCATACGCATGCCGACCACTCGCCCGCCTCGCGCGCCATGGCCAAGGCGACCGGCGCACCGGTCTACGCCTTCGGCGGCCATCCCAAGCCGCCGCCCGGCGTTACCACCGAGCAGGGCGGCGACCATGACTTCAAGCCCGACGTCACCTTGGGCGACGGCGAGGTCGTGAACGGCGCCGGCTGGACCGTCGAAGCGGTGCATACGCCCGGCCACATCTCCAACCATCTCTGCTTCGCCGTGCGCGAGGACAACGCGCTGCTGACAGGCGACCACGTGATGGGCTGGTCGACGGCGGTGATCTCGCCGCCCGACGGCAACATGCGCGACTACTTCGCGGCGTTGCGCAAGGTGATGGCACGCGACGAGAGCGTGTTCATCCCGACGCATGGCGCGGAGATCCGCGATCCGCGGTCGTTTGTGCAGGCCTACATCGATCACCGGCTGGAGCGCGAGCGGCAGATCCTGGGATGCCTGCGCGATGGGCTGGAGACGATCCCGGACATGGTGGCCAAGGTCTACGCCGCGGTCCCGAAGCACCTGCATCCCGCCGCCGGCCGCTCGATGCTGGCGCATCTTGTGCAGTTCGTCGCCGAGGGCCGCGTGTTGGCCGACGGCCCGCCGACGATTTCCGCGCGCTACAAGCTGCCGTAGAGCCGGCTGAAGGCTTCCATGAAGCCGCGCTCGAATGCCGCCTGGGCGTGACGGGCGCGGATGAAGGCGACGCCGGCGTCGCTCAAACGCGCGCGCAGCGCCTGATCGCCGATCAGCGCGATCAGCTTGTCGGCGAACTCCCGTTCGTCGAAGCCACTCAAGAACCCGGTCTCGTTGTCGAGCACGTAGTCCTGCGGCCCGCCGCAGCGCGTCGACACGACGACCGCGCCACAGGCCATCGCCTCGGTGCCAACGATCGACAGGCCCTCCTGGTGCGAGGCCAGCGCGAAGATGTCGAGCGAGCGGTACCAGTCCGGCAATTGCGCGAAGGCCACCGGCGCCTCGACCACGAGCTTGTCGGCGATGCCGCCGGCGTCGAAACGCGCGATGAAGTCCTCACGCGAAACATCACCCCTGATATGCAGCTCGATATCGGGATGCACCGCCGCGGCCCGCGCGAACGCCTTGACCAGCAGCGGCATGTTCTTGCGTGGATCGGAGATGCGGCCGTTGAAGCCAATGCGCAGCGTGCGGCCGGCGGGCGCGGCGCGACCATCAGGCGAATAGCGCTCGGTATCGACCGGAATCGCCAGCACGCCGAACAGCCGCGCCTTCGGTGTGACGCGCTTGAGGCCTTCATGCGTGTAGCCGCTGATCGACAGCGTGTCGGCGCGTTCGAGCGTCTTCACTTCCTGCCGCGCGCTGACCCAGCTGTTGAGCGTCGCGTCGTAGAGCCGTCGCCACGCGGGCCAGTGCCGGATGCGATCGGCGCGGTCCGGCTCATAAGGTGAGGCGATCCATTGCAGCGACGGCAGGTCGAGCGCCGTCGGCCCCCAGCCGGTGAGGTTGTTGCCCGAAGACACGACATGCGCGCGATGGCCTTCGAGCAATGCGCGCCACGGCTTCCAGGGCTGGTGATGCGCCCATTCGAACTCGGGCAGCCAGGTGCCGACGGCGACGCGGCGGCAGGGCCAGTCCGGCACGTCACGCGTCGAGGGCCGGCGCGTCAGCGCCCGCCACATCGGCACCGAGAGATCAGGCTCCTCGCTGTAGTAGGCGCGCCAGGCGACGGTGACGCTGTGGCCGTGCTTGGCCAGCACGTCGTGCACCATGCGCGCCCGCGCGCGTTCACCGCCCAGGCCGGGCGGCAGGGTCAGCAGCAGGACGGACTTCGCGGACGGCGCCATGCCGCTCAGCGGTTCTCGTGCACCGTGCAGTTCGTCGCCGAGCGGCACCAGCTCTTGAACGCCGACGCGAGGGCGCGCTCCGGATCGGCACAGGCCGATAGCGGCGACAACAGGGATACGATCAGCAGGAGGCGGAGCAGGCGCATGAGGCGATCATAGCACATCACGCCCGCTCCCCGCGCGCGGCAGGGGAGTCGCATAAGAAGGCCGCACTACCTTCCCCCGCTGGCGGGGGAAGGTGGCAGCGCGTAGCGCTGACGGATGGGGGTGGCTCTTGCGGCCAGACGTGGTCTGTCCTGAGATATCGCCTTCGTCTTCGACAGCCACCCCCATCCGGCGCTTCGCGCCACCTTCCCCCGCCAGCGGGGGAAGGTAGAAGTGGGAGGGAGGAAGATTACTCCTCCAGCAGCATGTGCTTGCGATGGATGGTCTTGAACAGCTTGATGCGCCGCTCCGCGCCCACCGCGGCCGGCTGCTTCGCCAGCATGGCGACCTCGCCCAGCATCAGGCCGGTGATGGTCGGCAGCGGCAGCTTGCGCGCCTCGTCGAGCCGCACCCAGCGAATGTCGTAGATCTCGGTGCTGTCCTTCATCGCGCCCTGCACCGCCTCGGCGTCCATCATAAAGAAGCGGGCGTTGAAGCGGCGCGGCCGGCCCGGCGGCGTCACGGCGCGGGCGATGTAGTCGAGATGATGCAGCGCCGGCGCCAGGCCCTGGTCGAGGAAGCCTACCCAGTGCTTGGGCACCTCGCCGATCGGCCCGTCGAACTTCTCGCCGATGATCAGGCCGGTCTCCTCGAAGGTCTCGCGGATCGCGGCGATGGCCAGCGCGCGAGCACGCTGCGCCGTGGCGGAGCGGCGCAGGCGCTCGTCGATTTCCGGCCGCAGCGCCGTCGCCACCGGCACCTTGGCGTCGGCCGGATCGACCCGGCCGCCCGGGAACACATAGCGGTTAGGCATGAAGACATGGCCGGCGCCGCGGCAGCCCATCAGCACTTCGGGCATGCCGTCGGGGTCCCTCGGCTTGCGCACCATGATCAGTGTGGCCGCGTCGCGCGGCTTCATCGCCGGGATCCGGCTGCCCTCGTAGGTCGCGTCGACCGGCCGTTCCTTGCCGACCTCGGGCTTGGGAACCGCCCCGCTCAAGACCTGCTCGGCGGTGGCGATCTTGGCGCCCTTGCTATTGCTCTCGGTCATTGTCTCGTCATCATGTCCTGGGGTGTCCAACCGGAAGATAGTCGACGCCCCTCCCCGCCGATAGGTCGACAGGAACAAGGCCGGGTAGCGGGAGGCGCAGGCCTTGGCGTCACGCGGGGATGGGCGTAGCGTCGCATCATGAATGAAGCCGACGGATTGTTCGTCATTCTGCGGCAGGCCGCCCATCCGCAGGCTGTCGCCGCGATCGAGCGCCTGGTGCGCGATGGCTCCGACCGCGAACTCTGCCGTGTCAACGCGCTCGCCTTCGCCAAGAGGAACGGCTTGGACGAGGAGCCGGTCATCGCCGCTTTCCTCCACGCCGCGCGGGTCGGCATCTTCGAGCTGTCGTGGAACGTGCTGTGCCCGGGTTGCGGCGGCGTGCTCGGCGCCAACAGCTCGCTCAAGACGGTGAAGACGGAAGCCTATAACTGCGCGCTGTGCGCCGAGGGGTACGAGCCCACGCTCGACGAGATGGTCGAGGTGACCTTCACGATCAGCCCGCGCGTCCGGCGTATCGTCGCGCATAATCCGGAGACCCTGTCGTTCCACGACTACAACACGCAGCTCTTCTTCGGCTCGGGCCTCGAGCCGCCGGACGAGTCGATCTGGGACAAGATCACCATCGAGGCGATCGAGCTGTCGCCCGGCGAGAAGGCGCTGGTCTCGGTGCAGATGCCGGCGCAGTTCCTCATCGTCTTCGAGCCGGTCTCCCACGCCGCGCATTTCATCGACGTCAAGGGCGAGCCGACGACCGAGCGGCGCAGCCTGTCGATCGTCTACAACGATGTCAGCGCGCCCACGGGCACGACCGAGATGCGCCCCGGTCCGCTGCGTCTGTCCTTCGACAACCGCACCAAGAAGCGTGCTCTGCCCGGCATCTGGATCGCCGACCACGATCTGCACCACATGATGCAGCAGCGCCGGCCGTTCGTGACCGCCAAGCGCCTGCTGACCAACCAGACCTTCCGCGACATCTACCGTACCGACACGCTGGACATCGACCAGCGCCTGAAGATCACCAGCCTGACCTTCCTGTTCACGGATCTGAAGGGCTCGACCGAGCTTTACGAACGCGTCGGCGATCTCGTGGCTTTCGACCTCGTGCAGAGCCATTTCCGGCTGCTCAACGAGATCGTCGCGACCGAGGCCGGCGCCGTGGTCAAGACCATCGGCGACGCCGTCATGGCCACCTTCCCGACTCCCGACCGCGCCATGGCCGCGGCCTTGCGCATGCGCGAGGCGATGCGCGCGCTCAACGAACAGCGCGGCAGCGAGGACATGCTGCTGAAGATCGGCATCCACGAAGGCCCGTGTCTGGCCGTGACGCTCAACGAGCGGCAGGACTATTTCGGCCAGACGGTGAACATCGCCGCGCGCGTCCAGGGCCTGGCCGATTCGCGCGCCATCTTCACCACGACGCCCGTCATCGAGCATCCCGAGACCGCGGCGATGCTGGCGGCCAGTGGCCACAAGCCGGTGTCACAGCAGCGCTCGCTGCGCGGTATCGCCGCTGACATGGCGGTCTACGAGATCCCTTAGAGCGGAGATCGTTCGCGTCAATGCTGTCATTCCGAGCGCAGCGAGGAATCCAGCGAAGATGCCTGGATTCCTCGCTGCGCTCGGAATGACAGATAGCCACTTGCTCCCGCGCCCGAGGCCGATAGGCTGCGGCCCGCTGACAGATCGATCGGGAGCGGGACGATGCCGGTGTTCAAGCGTGACGATGCGGAGATCTACTACGAGGTCCACGGCAAGGGCTTCCCCTTGCTGCTGTTCGCGCCCGGTGGACTGCGCTCGCAGCTGAGCTACTGGCGCGTCGGCATCGCCGATCCGAGCAAGCCGCCGGCCTGGATGGATCCGATGACGGCGCTGGCCGACCGCTTCACCGTGGTCGGCATGGACCAGCGCAACGCCGGCGCCTCGCATGGCAGGGTGCGCGCGACGGATGGCTGGCACACCTATGCCAGCGACCATCTCGCGCTGATGGACCATCTCGGCTTCAAGAAATTCCATGTCATGGGCGGCTGCATCGGCGGCACCTACTGCCTGACCTTGTGCAAGATGGCGCCGGATCGTGTCGCCTCAGCGGTGTTGCAGAACCCGATCGGCATGCACGAGAACCGCGATACCTGGGAGGCCGCGGTCAATGGCTTCCAGGAGAAGATGCTGGCCGAAGACCCGTCGCTGACGCCTGAGATCATCCAGAGCTTCGGCCGCAATATGTTCGGCGGCGACTTCGTCTTCTCGGTCGACCGGGATTTCGTGCGCAACTGCAAGACGCCGCTCTACCTGCAGCCCGGCACCGACAAGCCGCATCCCGCGCAGACCAGCGCCGAGATCGCGGCGCTGGCGCCCAACATCGAGGTGCAGACCGACTGGCGCGGGCCCGAGCACCTCGATGAGTCGATCAAGCGCGTGAAGGCCTTCCTGCTGCGCAACACGCCAGCGTAAGGCAGCCCCTGTCATTCCGAGCGCAGCGAGGGATCCAGGCGGCTTCCTGGTTCCCTCGCTGCGCTCGGGGGATGACAGGGTGCGTCAGTCCGCCCGGCGGCCGAGAGCGCGCATGGTTTCCAGCATGCGTGGCGCGCGCTTGGCGTCGATCATGCCGAACAGCGTGTCGCGGATCGGCGCGATGCCGACGAAGCCCAGGATATTGCGGCGCAGGGTCTTCAAACCATGCGCGCCGTACCACAGGCGATACATCAGGGCCGGCATGCCCATGGTGATGACGATGCGCGCCGAGCGGCCTTTCAGCTTCTCGACCGGAAAGCCGCGCGGGCGATACTCGTAAGCGAAACCCGGCCGCAGGCACTGCTCGAAGAAGCCCTTGAGGAGGGCGGGCATGGCGCCCAGCCATAGCGGGAAGATCACCACCAGGTGTTCCGCCCACAGAACCGAGTCCTGCGCCGCCTTGATGTCCGGCGGCGGCTCGCCCTTCTCGAACTCGGCCATGTTGCGCAGCAGCGGGAAGTCGAGCCTCGACACCTCGATGCTGCGGGTTTCGTGGCCGCCTTCCGCCGCGCCCTCGGCGTAGGCCTGCGCGAGCGCCTGGCAGAAATGCTTGCCGGCGGGATCGGGATGGCCTTGCACGAGCAGGATGCGTGACATCGCCATCCCATACGACGGCGATGCCCCGGCCGCGTTGCGCCAGATCAAAAACGATCGGCCATCACTTCTTCTTCTTCGCCTCGTGCTTCATCTCGGCGAAGACCTCCTTGGCCGTCAGCATCGCCTCGCGTACCGCCGGCAGGCCGACATAGCCACAGAGATGCATCAGCGCCTCCGAGAGCTCGTTCTCGGTCCAGCCGGTGTTGCGCGCGAAGCGCAGGTGGATGGCGAGTTCCGGCCAGCGCGCCTGCGCGGTGTCGGAGACCACGCAGATCAGCGCCTTGGTCTTCAGGTCCAGCCCCGGGCGGCCCCACAGCATGCCGAACACGGCCTCGCGCGCGTAGTCGCCGAACTTCCGCATCATCGGATCGTCGTAGACGGTGGCCGACATCTTGTCGGCGTAGGCCTTGCCCATCAGCTTGCTGCGGATTTCGCTGCCCTTCTTGTAGTTCTTGCTCACGGCCATCGGCTTTCCTCCTCCTCGTGGACGGTGGCAGCCTAGCGCATGACCGTCCCCCGGCAAGCGCGCTGGCATCACGGCTGATGCTCCACTAACGTCGCGCCGAATTGCGGAGAGTGCCATGAACAGCGTGAGCGACCTCGACCTCGCCTTCACCAAATTCGGCGTCGGCCAGCCGGTGCCGCGTACCGAAGACCCCAAGCTGCTGCGCGGCGAAGGCCGATATACCGACGACATCAACCTGCCGAACCAGGCCTGGGCGGTGATGGTGCGCAGCCGCATCGCGCACGGCATCCTCAAGGGCATCGACACGTCAGCGGCGCGCGCCATGCCCGGCGTGCTGGCGATCCTGACCCACGCCGATCTCGACGCCGCCGGCTTCGGCCCGCTGAAATGCGCGCTGAACATCCCCGATCGCCATGGCAAGCCGATGAAGACGCCGCCGCGTCCATCACTGGCAAAGGGCAAGGTGCGCTTCGTCGGCGAACCCGTCGCCTGCGTCGTCGCCCAGACCCGCGACCAGGCGAAGGACGCGGCGGAGGCGGTCGAGCTCGACATCGAGGAGCTGCCCGCCGTCACCAACCCCGCCGATGCGTTGAAGCCCGGTGCGGCGCAGCTGCACGACGACGCGCCCGGCAATCTCGTGCTCGATTTCCACTACGGCGACAGCGAGGCGGTGAACAAGGCCTTCGCCGAGGCCGCCCACGTCACGCGCCTGGAGATCGTATCCAACCGCGTCGTCGTCAATGCCATAGAGCCGCGCTCGGCGATCGGCGAGTACGATGCCAAGGTGGAGCGCTGGATCCTGCGCGTCGGCTGCCAGGGCGTGATGGGCATGCGCGCCGCGCTGGCGCGCGATGTGCTCAACGTGACGCCCGACAAGGTGCGCGTGCTGACCGGCAATGTCGGCGGCTCGTTCGGCATGAAGGCGCAGCCCTATCCCGAGTACGGGCCGCTGCTGCTGGCCAGCAAGCTGCTCGGCCGCCCGGTGAAGTGGACCGACGATCGCACCGAGAGCTTCCTCAGCGACCATCACGGCCGCGACCACCAGCGCATCGCCGAGCTGGCGCTCGACAAGGACGGGAATTTCCTCGCGGTGCGCCTGAGCGGCACCGGCAACGCCGGCGCCTATATCAATCCGCCGCTGCAGCCGACGACCAACGCGGTGAAGAACCTGATCGACGTCTATCGCACGCCTGTTATGGAGGTGAACACCAAGGTGGTGTTCACCAACACCACGCCGATCGGCGCCTATCGCGGCGCCGGGCGGCCCGAGGCCAACTACTTCATGGAGCGGCTGATCACCACGGCGGCGCGCGAGATGGGCATCGACCAGGTCGAGCTGCGCCGGCGCAACCACATCGGCCCTGACGCGTTCCCCTACAAGGCGCCGTCGGACATGCGCTACGACAGCGGCGACTTCACCACCATCCTCGACAAGGCGCTGAAGGCCGCCGACTGGGACGGCTTCGACAAACGCAAGGCCGAGAGCGCGAAGCGCAACAAGCTGCGCGGCCGCGGCATCGGCTCCTATCTCGAGGTCACCGGCCCGCCGGCCAAGGAGTATGGCGGCATCCGCTTCGAGGCCGACGGCACGGTGACGATGTTGAGCGGCACGCTCGATTACGGCCAGGGCCACGCCACGCCGTTCGCCCAAGTGTTGGTCGACCGGCTCGGCATCCCATTCGAGCGCTTCCGCCTGCTGCAGGGAGACTCGGATCAGCTCAAGGTCGGCGGTGGCACCGGCGGTTCGAAATCGGCGCTGGTCGCGTCACAGGCCTTCATCGAGGCCGCCGACCTGCTGATCGAAAAGGGCAAGCTGATCGCCGCCCACGTGCTGGAGGCCTCGGCGGCCGACATCGAGTTCGCGCGCGGCCGCTTCACCATCGCCGGCACCGATCGCAGCATCACGGTCATCGAGCTCGCGGACAAACTGCGCGCCGGCCTCAAGCTGCCCCCCGACGTGCCCAGCTCGCTGGACATCAGCCACATCTCCGACAACCCGCCCTTCTCGTTCCCCAACGGCTGCCACGTCGCCGAGGTCGAGATCGATCGCGACACCGGGCAGATCGAGGTGGTGCGCTACTTCATGGTCAACGACTTCGGCACCGTCATCAATCCGATGCTGGTGGCGGGCCAGGCGCATGGCGGCGTCATCCAGGGCATCGGCCAGGCGCTGATGGAGCGCACCGTTTACGACCCGCAGGGCCAGCCGCTGGCCGGCTCCTATATGGACTACGCCATGCCGCGCGCCTCCGACGCGCCGGACTTCTCGATCGAGAACCACTCCGTGCCGTGCAAGACCAACCGGCTGGGCGTGAAGGGCTGCGGCGAGGCCGGCTGCGCCGGCGCCCTGCCCTCGGTCATGAACGCCGTGGTCGACGCGCTGTCGGGTCACGGCGTGACGCATATCGACATGCCGGTGACGCCGGAGAAGGCGTGGCGAATTCTCAATCGCGCCTGAAACCTGTCATTCCGAGCGAAGCGAGGAATCCAGGGAGCGGCCTGGATTCCTCGCTCCGCTCGGAATGACAGATCGTGCTCAATGGCGGTGATCCGACAGCTTCAAACGCCGGGCGGGCGCTGCTATAACACGTCGGTTCGCATGGCGATGTCCCCGTAGCTCAGCCGGATAGAGCGGCGGTTTCCTAAACCGTAGGCCGGAGGTTCGAATCCTCTCGGGGACGCCAGCCCCGCCGCCGCGCCTCAGCGTGGCGGCAATGTGAAGCGGTTGTCGCGCAACGTCTTCTCGAGAACGGCGATGCCGGCCGCGACATCGCCTTTGCGGCACTGCTCCACCGCTTTGTCCTGATGGACGCGGGTGACCCGGGGGTTGGTCGTCAATGGAGCCACGTGTCGACTCCACAGTCTGTAAAGTCGCTCGCAATAGGCTACATCGCGGGCGCGATCCTGTGCGATCGCCGGTACGCCGCCATAGGCGGCGAGTGCGAGGGCTGTCACGATGAGGGCGCGCATGGCGTCGTACTCTGTCCTAGGTGCCGGCGGCCCTTCGGTGGCTCACCGGTGATCGCGCGTGAGATGGGACGGCGCCCGCCCTGCTTCAAGAATCGCCGCCGGTAACCACCAGCGCCAACCCACAATTCCCCTGTGATGTGCCGGGTTACCTGGCTGCAACGCCTCTCGTGCTCGTCACAGGCGTTCACATGGTGACAATATTCATGGCGGCCGGGCGTTCTAAGCCGTTGATCGGTCGTCGATTCCTATGCACTTTGTCGCCTCTTCTCGGAGGCGGCAGATGAGTGTGCGTGCGGGTCGTGAGTTCCTGGCGATTCCCGGGCCGACGACGGTGCCCGATGAGGTCCTGCGGGCGATGCATCGTCCGGCGGTCGACATCTATTCCGGCCCGCTGCTGGCGCTGACCGACGGCCTGCTCAAGGACGTCGCCCGCATCTTCCACACCCAGGGACGCGCCTACATCTACATCTCCAACGGGCATGGCGCCTGGGAGGCCTCGCTCACCAACATCCTGTCCAGGGGCGACAAGATCCTGGTGCTCGAGAGTGGGCGATTCGCGATCGGCTGGGGCGAGAGCGCGCGGCGCATGGGCGTCGAGGTCGAGATCCTCAAGGGCGACATGCGCCGGGCCGTACGGCCGGAAGAGGTCGAGGCGCGGCTGAAAGCCGACAAGGGCAACACCATCAAGGCCATCCTGGTGGTCCAGGTCGACACCGCCTCGGGCGTGGTCAACGACATCGAGGCGATCGGCCAGGCGGTGCGCGCCGCCGGCCACGACGCGCTGCTGATGGTCGACGCCGTGGCCTCGCTGGGCTGCATGCCCTTCGAGATGGACAAGTGGGGCGTCGACGTCGCGATGTCGGGCTCGCAGAAGGGCCTGATGGCGCCGCCCGGCCTGGGCTTCGTCGCCGCCAACGACCGCGCCCGCGCGGCGCACAAGAAGGCCGGCCTGCGCACGCCCTACTGGGACTGGACCGAGCGCGAGGGCGATCAGCACTATCAGAAATACGCCGGCACGCCGCCCGAGCATCTGCTGTTCGGCCTGCGCCAGGCGCTCGACATGCTGTTCGAGGAAGGCCTGGAGAATGTCTTCCGCCGTCACCGGTTGCTGGCCGAGGCGGTGCGCCGCGCCGTCGGCACGTGGAGCGAAGGCCAGGCGGTCGGCTTCAACATCGTCGAGCCCAACGAGCGCTGCGACACCGTCACCGCGGTGCTGTTCAACAACGGCTACGATCCCGAGGCGCTGCGCGCCTATTGCAACAAGCAGTGCGGCGTGATCCTCGGCCACGGCATCGGCGAGCTCTCGGGCAAGGCGATCCGCATCGCCCATATGGGCCACGTCAACGCGCCGATGATGCTGGGCACGTTGAGCGTCGTCGAGATGGCGCTCAACGCGCTCGCCATCCCGCACGGCAAGGGCGGCGCCCAGGCGGCGATCGACTATCTGTCCGCGAACGTGAAGGCGTGATCGTTACCTTCCCCCGGAGGGGGAAGGTGGCGCGCGCAGCGCGACGGATAGGGGATGTTTCAACGCGTCAGGTGTCCGTCTTCGACATCCCCCATCCGCCCTTCGGGCACCTTCCCCCTCCGGGGGAAGGTAAGACCACCATCAGCTCGTCACCAGCCCGCCATCGACGTTGTAGCACTGGCCGGTGATGTTCCGCGCGCCGGGTGAGGCGAGGAACACGGCCATCGCGGCGATGTCCTCGGGCGTGTTGGCGCGGCCGATGGGAATCGGCTTCTGGAACTCAGCCAGCGCCTGCTCGAAGTCCTGCCCGCGCTGGGTCGCGCGCTCCTTGACGATGCGGTTGGCCAACTCGGTGAGCGTCACGCCGGGGCAGATCGAGTTGACGTTGATGTCGTGGCGCGCCAGCTGCTGCGCCGCCGTCTTGGTCAGCGAGATCACCGCGCCCTTGCTGGCGGCGTAGATCGCGTTCGAGGTGCCGACGAAGCCGCGGCCGGCGATCGAGGCGATGTTGATGATGCGCCCGCCCTTGCCGCGCTTGATCATCTCGCGCGCCGCCGCCTGCAGGCAGAAGAAGACGCCCTTGGCGTTGACGCGATGGATGCGGTCCCAGTCGGCCTCGGTGAGGTCCATGATATAGGCCGAGCGGGTGACGCCGGCGTTGTTGACGATGACGTCGAGCCGGCCCAGCTCCTTCACCGTGCGCGCCACCATCGCCTCGATGCTGGGCACGTCGCCGCAATCGGCCTGGATGGCCACGCTGCGCACGCCCAATTCCTCGGCCTTGCGCGCCGTGCGTTGCGCCGCCTGCTCGTCGATGTCGCTGACCGCCATGGTCGCGCCCTCGGCCGCCATGCCCAGCGCCGTCGCTTCTCCGATGCCCGCGCCGGCGCCGGTCACCAGCACCACCTTGTCTTTCAGGCCAGCCATTTTATTCCCTCCCGCGGCGGTCACTTGAATGTGAGCGGCATCACCATGCCGTCCCTGCCCGCCGCACGCTAGCATCCCAGCAAAGCAAAGGGAGGAACCGCCATGCCTCGGGGTATCGCAATTCTATCGGCGTTCGTCATCGCTGCCGCGACGTCGGCCTGGGCGCAAACCGCGCCCGCACCGACTCCAGCACCGGCACCGCCGCCAGCGCCGGCGCGGCCGGTATTCCAGACCACCAAGGTCGAGGGCACCGACAACGTCTACATCTTCCGCTACATGGGCCATCAGTCGATGTTCGTGGTCACGCCGGCCGGCGTCATCGCCACCGACCCGATCGGCTATGTCCGGCGCGAGGCCAGCCAGGTCTATGTCGACGAGATCAAGAAGGTCACCAATCAGCCGATCCGCTACCTGATCTACAGCCACCACCACTACGACCACATCGCCGGCGGCAAGGCGTTCAAGGATGCCGGCGCCACCATCATCGCCCACCGCCGCGCCAAGGAGCGCCTGCAGCAGATCGACGATCCTTTCACGCCGCTGCCCGACGAGGTGATGGAGAACGAGCGCACGATCACCTTGGGTGGCGTGACCTTGGAGCTGAAGTATCTCGGGCTCAACCACTCCGACTCGACCCTGCTGATGCGGCTGCCGGCGCAGAAGATCGTCTTCGCCGTCGACTTCATCGGCGTCGGCGCCTTCCCCGGCCGCGGCATGATCGACTCCTACCCGATCGAGTGGGAGGCCTCGCTCAAGGCGGTGCTGGCCATGGACTGGGATCGCCTGATCCCCGGCCATCCCGGACCGGGCGACCGGCTCGGCACCAAGGCCGACGTGCAGACCCTGCTGACCATCCTGGAGGAGGCCTCGGCGGCGGTGAAGGTCGCGGCGCGCGAAGGCAAGTGCTGGGACGCGGCCGAGAACGAGATCAAGATGGACAAATACAAGGACATGCCGGGCTACGCGACCGGCCTGCCCATGGTCCTGCGCCGCTACTGCGGCCTGTGGGGCCGGGGGACCTGATTTCCTTCTCCCTGCGCATGTCAGAGGCTGCGGACGGCCCCGAGGGAGAAGGTGCCGAGCGTTAGCGAGGTGGATGAGGGGCTTCCGGGCCTCTCATCCGCCTCCTCGTTTGTTGGACGACCGCGAAGCCCCTCATCCGCCCTTCGGGCACCTTCTCCCCGCCTTCGCGGGGAGAAGGAAGCAGGCCCAATGCCTTCCCCCGCTGGCGGGGGAAGGTGGCGCGAAGCGCCGGATGGGGGTGGCTGTTGAAGACGGACGAGATGTCTCAAGTCAGACCGCGTCTGGCCGCAAGAGCCACCCCCATCCGTCAGCGCTTCGCGCTGCCACCTTCCCCCGCCAGCGGGGGAAGGTAGTTCAGCGCACCACGCTCGCGACCCATTGCTCGATCGCGCTCGCCGGCATGGCGCCGGACTTGCGGCCGACCTCGCGGCCGCGATGGATCAGCACCATCGTCGGAATGCCCTGGATGCCGAAGCGCTGCGCCAGCGACGGCTCGGCGTCGGTATCGACTTTCGCCAGCCGCACCTTGGGCTCGAGCCTGCCCGCCGCCGCCTCGAACTGCGGCGCCATCTGACGGCACGGCCCGCACCATTCGGCCCAGAAATCCACCAGCAGCGGCAGGTCGCTCTTGTCGGCATGCTGGGCGAAGTGGCCGGCATCGAGCGCCACCGGCTTGCCCTCGAACAGCGCCTCGCCGCAACTGCCGCACTTGCCGCGCACACCCGGCACCAGCTTCTGCGCCGGGGCACGGTTGAGCGTATGGCAATGCGGGCAGGCGATCCGCAGGATATCGTTCATCGCCAACAGATGGCGTCGCGGCGGCGCGCGTCAAGGCATGGAGTGGTCGATGAAGCGGCGGATCGCGGTGTTGGGGATGGGCCAGATGGGCTCGGGCATGGCGGGCCGCCTCGTCGAGGCCGGCCACGACGTCATGGGCTACGACATCAATCCGGCCACACGCGCGGCGCTGACCAAGACCGGCATGGCGATGGCCGACTCGATCAAGGCGGCGCTCGCCGGCCGCGAGATCATCCTCACCAGCCTGCCCGACCCCAAAGCCGTGCAGGCGGCGTGGCTCGGTGACGGCGGGCTGATAGCCTCGGCCGATCCCGGCAGTCTCTGCATCGAGCTCAGCACCATCGATCCCGCCACCATGCGCGAGGTCGGCGAGGCGGCGGCCGCGCGCGGGCTCGACGTGGTCGACTGCCCGGTGAGCGGCAGCCCGGCCGAAGCGCGGCTCGGCAAGCTGGTGCTGATCGCCGGCGGTGAGCGGCAGACCGTCAACCGCGCCGAGCCGATCCTCTTGGCGCTGGGCGAGACCTGGAAATACACCGGCGGCGTCGGCACCGCGAAGGTGGTGAAGCTGGTGAACAACATGATGTCGATGGGCAACGTGCTGATCGCCTGCGAGGCCTTCGCGCTGGGCACGGCGGCCGGCGTCGAGGCCGAGACGCTCTACGACGTGCTGTCGGTCAGCGGCGGTCGCTCGCACCACTTCACCAAGCGCTTCCCCAACGCGCTCAAGAACAACTTCGATCCCGGCTTCAAGATGGAGCTGGGCGAGAAGGACCTCGCGCTCAGCATCGATCTCGGCCGCGCGCTGAAGATGCCGACACCCGGCGCGTCAACCGTGCGCGAACTCTTCGCGACGGCGCTGTCCGAGGGCTATCGCGGCCGCGATATCGTGGCGTTGCTGCAGATGTACCAGACGTGGGCGAAGCGCGGCGCTGTCCCGCCGGAAACGTGAAGAAGACGAACCACAGAGGCACAGAGACACAGAGGAAAACGAAGAGAGGAAAAAGCGCGCAAAGCGCGCAGCCTTAGTCTTCTCTTCTTGGTCTTCCTCTGTGTCTCTGTGCCTCTGTGGTTGGCCTCATGATGTCGCCGCGACGCCGGCGGTCCCAGTCGCCCTCAACCCCGCGCTACGCCCCGACAACCGCCCGAACACCGCGCCCGACATCAGCCCGGCGCCGCCGAGGTAGTTGCCGTAGAAGATGCCACCCACCAGCTCGCCCGCGGCGTAGAGGCCGGGGATGGTCTGGTCCGTGATGTCCTGCACCTCGCCCTGCTCGTTGATGCGCAGGCCGCCGAAGGTGAAGGTGATGCCGCAGGTGACGACGAAGCCGGTGTAGGGCGGCTGATCGATCGGCAGCGCCCAGTTCGATTTCGGCGGCGTGATGCCCTTGGTCTTCACCCCGTCGAGGATCGCCGGGTTGTAGTCGCCCGGCTGGCAGGCGGCGTTGAACGCCCGCACCGTGCGCGTCAGCCCCTCGACATCGATGTCGAGCTTCTGCGCCAGCTCCTCGATGCTGTTGGCCTCGGCCTTGGTCACCTGCCGGATGCGGTACTCGTCGCGCACCATGTCGATGGTGCGCTGGTCGAAGATCTGCACCGCCGCGCGCTGCGGCTGTTTCATGATCTCGCGGCCGTACTTGGCGTAGGTGTGGTTGCGGAAATCCGCGCCCTCATCGACGAAGCGCTCGCCTCTGAGGTTGACCACGATGCCGATCGGGTAGGAGTGCTTCTGGAAATTGTCGAGCACGACGCGATCGCCGAAGGGCGGCGCGCTGATGTCCCAGGCCACGGCGTGGCAGGTCGACCAGCCGCCGAAGGGCTGCGCGCCGATATCCAGCGCCGCCTTGATGCCATCGCCGGTGTTGTGCCGCGTGCCGCGCACCCGGCAGAGTTCCCAGCCCGGCCCGAGATAGCGCACGCGCATCTCGGGGTTGGCCTCGAAGCCGCCGCAGGCCAGCACGACGGATTCTGCCTGCAGCTCCGCGAAGCCCTCGGGCCCCTTCACCGCGACGCCGGTCACCGTGCCCATGCGATCCTGCAGCAGGCGTGTCATGCGCGTGGCGTAGCGGATCTCGATGCCATTGCGCTCGGCCGCCTTAAGCAGTTGGTCGACCAAGCCATAGCCGCCGCCCACCGCCTCGATGTTCACGCCGCCATAGAAGTGGTGCTTGCCGTTGAGCTTGAAGGACTGCCGCCCGAACATCGGAATGAAGCGCACGCCGTTGCGCCGCATCCAGCGCATGGTGTCGCGCGAGCGGCCGATGAGAAGCCCGGCCAGCGCCTCCTCCGAATTGTGCTCGGTGACATGCATCAGATCGTGCATGTAGGTCTCGGCCTTCAAGGTCGGCAGCACGATCTGCGCGGCCTCGGCTTCGGACAGATCGTCGAGGATGTCCTGCCGTAGATCCTCCAGCCCGTCATGCACGAAGCGAAAGCCGCCGGCGGTGAACAGCGAGTTGCCGCCGCGCTCCTCGACCGACGCCTTCTCCAGCATCAGCACCCGCGCGCCCTGCTCGCGCGCCGACAGCGCGGCGCAGATGGCGGCGTTGCCGAGGCCGACGACGATGACGTCGAACGATGACTCCGTCGCCATGCTTTCCCCCGCTGCTATTTGTTGAAGTACACCCGATGATGATCGACGGCGTGCAGGATCGGCCTGACCGACTGACGCGCGACGAACTCGTCGATCGCCTTGCGGCAACCCTCGAAGGCGTAATAGTCGTCGACGATCACATAGCCGCCGCGCACCACCTGCTCGTAGAGCAGATCGAGACAGACCTTGGTCGATTCGTAGAGATCGCCGTCGAGGCGCAGCACGGCGATCGGCCCGATGCGCGCCCGCCACACCGGCAGCGTGTCCTGGAACCATCCCTTGACGACGTGCCAGGACCCGTCGGGCAGACCGCTCGAGCGCAGATTGGCGCGGCACTGCTCCTCGCTCGCGACGTTGACGTCGGTGCCCTTCAGCGCGCCGCTTCGCTGCTCGGCGTCGCCCGCATCGTAGTCGCGGCCGTACAGCCAGGCGCCGGTCGCCGCGCCATCGTGCTCGGTCATCCGGGGCATGCCCTCGAAGGAGTCGAAGCCGTAGATCGGATTGCGCGCCGCATCGCCGCCGAAGCGCCGGAAGGCGCGCGCCCAGAAACCCAGCGCGCCGCCGCGCCACGTCCCGCATTCGACGATCGCGCCGGCGAGCCCATCGCGCACCACCGCCCGCGCGACATCCTGGAGATTGAGCAGGCCACCCATGCCGAGCTGGGTGTCCGTCATGATCGCGGCGTAGTCGGCGATCACGCCCTCGAGCTCCGCATCGGGCACCAGGCGGCCGAAACGCAACGCGTGCTCGAAGGCCTCGAGCTGCGCCGCCCGCCAGCGGCGATCGCGCCAGCTCTGTACCTGCGGGCCGACCACAGGCAGCCGCGCCAAGACTCTACCGACCACCGCCGCCTCGCACAGGACACGTCATGGAAGACCAAGGGCGAGCCAATATAGTCGAATCGCACGCTCTCGTACCGCTCCTTCCCTCGGAGGGGGAAGGTAACATCAACCCAGTACTGCGTTGATAGAGGGTTGGCCCGATGAAGCCGCCATCTATAGTCGCCCCAAGAGGGAACGCAGAGGGGCGGGCGGTACAACGCGCCGTCGATCAGTCCAGGTGAGTCTGACTTCGAACGTGACGGCGTTGGCGCCGTTTCGCGTGCGCAGCTTCCGGTTCCAGTGGCCGGCCGATCTCGCGACCGCCTGGGCGTTCGAGATGGAAGCCATCATCCTCGGCTGGTACGTGCTGGTCGAGACCGGCTCGGTGCTGTGGCTCACCGCCTTTGGCGCCTTCACCTTTCTCGGCGTGTTGCTGGCGCCGATGTTCGGCGTTGTCGGCGATCGCATCGGCTATCGCAACCTGCTCTGCCTGATGCGCTTCACCTACGCGCTGCTCGCCGGCGTGCTTGTCGTGCTGATCTTCACCGGCTCGCTGACACCGATCCTCGCTTTCGCCGTCGCCATCGTCAGCGGGCTGGTGCGGCCCTCCGACCTCGTGATGCGCAACTTGCTGGTGGGACAGACCATGCCGGCCGAGCATCTGATGGGCGCCATGGGCATCTCGCGCACGACGGCCGACTCCGCGCGCGTCGCGGGCTCGCTGGCCGGTGCCGGGTTGGTGGCGCTGCTCGGCATGGGCCCCGCCTATGTCGCGGTCGTGGCCCTCTATCTCGGCAGCCTGCTGCTGACCTTCGGCGTGTCGAACACCGCCGCGCGGCCGACCATCGCCGGCACGCGGCCGATCTCGCCCTGGCGTGATATCCGCGAGGGCCTCGCTTATATCTGGAACCAGCCGCATCTGCGCGCCGCGATGTATCTCGCCTTCCTGGTGAACCTCACGGCCTTCCCGCTCACCGGCACCCTGCTCGCTTACGTCGCCAAGAACATCTACGGCATCGGCCAGACCGGCCTGGGCTGGCTGGCGGCGAGCTTCGCCTTCGGCGCGCTGGTAGGCTCGATCGCGCTCAGCACACACGGCGCCAACATCCGACCGGCGCGCATCATGCTGGTGGCCGGCGCGGCGTGGTACGCGCTGCTGATCGTCTTCGCCTTCATGACCGAACCGGTGAGCGGCTGCCTCGTGCTGATGGCCGCCGGTTTCGCCCAGAGCCTGTGCATGGTGCCGATGGCGGTGATGCTGTTGCGCGCCACCCAGCCCGCCTTCCGCGGCCGGGTCATGGGCGTGCGCATGCTGGCGGTCTACGGCATGCCGCTGGGCATCCTCGCCGCCGGCCCGCTGGTGGAACGCTTCGACTACGCCATCACCGCGGCGATCTTCTGCGGCGTCGGCCTGCTCTTCACCCTGGTGATCGCGCTGCGCTGGCGCGGCCATCTGTGGACGCGCAGCGCACCGGCCAACGGTTAGCGCCGCGCGTCGCAGTCGCTGGCCGAGACCACGCAGAACGACTGGCGCGCCGGGCCGGCGGTGCGCTGGCAATCGGCCATCGCCTGCGCGTCCGCCGCGCTCTTGGTTGGCGCCACAGCCCAGCCGAAGCCTGGCGTGCCGTCCTCGGGATCGAGCGCCACGGCGAGGCACGATCCGCTGAACGTTTCGAAGATGCGGCACAGCGAGCGCGCGCCGTCGGGCACGCCTGGCGCCGTGCGGCACTGCTCCAGCGCAATGCGCTCGGCATCGGCGCGCGGTAGGCGCACGGCCCAGCCGAAGGCGACACCATCGCGTTCCACGTCGGACGGCAGGCCGATGGCGATGGCGCCGTCGGCCCGCGCCATCACAGGATGGAAGACGGCGACGAGGATGATCGCCGCCAGCAGAGCGCCGCGCCGCATCGCCGTCAGGCCTCGGCCAGCACGTCCTGCGCGAGCGTCGCCGCCGACATCGCGGTCGGCCAGCCCGAGTAGAAGGCGAGATGGGTGATCAGCTCGACGATCTCCTCCTTCTTCACGCCGTTGTCGAGGGCGCGGATCAGATGGCCGCGCAACTGCTCGCTGCGGTTCAGCGCCACGAGGGTGGCCACCGTGATCAGGCTGCGGTCGCGCTTGCTCAGCCCGGGGCGTTCCCAGACATCGCCGAACAGCACCCCCTCGGTGAGATCGACCAGCTTGGGCGAGAACTTGCCGAGCCGCTCGCGCGCGCTCTTCGGTTTGGGCAACGCCATGACGATCCTCCCGGGTGCTGTGGACGCGGCAGCATAGCACCGCGCTATAGTGCTTCTACCTTCCCCCGGAGGGGCAGGGCCGTCGCCTGTGAGCCGCCACGGTCTTCCTTCTCCCCGCGCAGGCGGGGAGAAGGTGCCCGAAGGGCGGATGAGGGGCTTCGCGGCGTCTCAACGACGAAGGCATTGGTCGTTGCGCGAGGAAGCCCCTCATCCGCCTCGCTGGCGCTCGGCACCTTCTCCCCGCCTTCGCGGGGAGAAGGAAAGAAAGGGAGAGGTCGGAGATGAGCGAGGCATCACGACGCGCGGTGCTGGCCGGCATGGCGGCGACGCTGGCGACAGCGACCGCGGCGCGGGCGCAGCATGAGCATCATGGGCCGCTGTATGAGCGGCTCAACCAGGCTGGCCGAGTCGGCGAGCCGGAGATCGCCAAGACGCAGCGGGTCTTCGACAGCCCGGCGCCGAAGGCCGAGAAGCAGGGCAAGTGGATCGCCCGTGCGCCGCTGCCGCTGCCGCGCAGCGAGATGGCCTGGGCCACGGCGCTCAATGGCCGGATGCATCTGGTCGGCGGCTATGGCGAGCAGAAGGTCGACCGGCCCTATCATCACGTCTACGACCCGACGACCGACACGTGGCGCGATCTCTCGCCGCTACCGCTGGGCGCCAACCATGTCGGCGTCGCCACCTTGGGCAACCGGCTGTACGCCATCGGCGGCTTTCTCGGCCAGAACCACACGCCGCACGATCAATGCTTCGTCTATCCCGGCGAGAGCTCGGGATGGATGCCGATCGCCAAGCTGCCGCGCGCCTGCGGGGCGATGTCGTGCATCGGCTTCGAAGGCAAGATCCACTGCATCGGCGGCGCGATCGGTGTCGGCTTCGAGGGACGCCGCTCGGTCGACTGGCACCTGATCTACGATCCAGCCAGCAACGCCTGGAGCGAGGCGACGCCCTTGCCCACGGCGCGCGATCACACCGGCATCGTCGCGGTCGGCGATCGCATCCACATCATCGGCGGGCGCGTCGATACCTTCCACACCAACTCCAACCTGCACCACACCTGGGAGTCGAAGGAGAACCGCTGGCGCTTTCGCAACCCGCTGCCCACCGCGCGCTCGGGCCATGGCTCGGTCGTGGTGCGCGGCCAGATCTTCTGCATGGGCGGCGAAGGCACCAACAAGGTCTTCGCCCAGAACGAGGCCTACGACGTCGCGTCGGACAAGTGGTGGCAATACGCGCCGATGATGACACCGCGCCACGGCCTGGGCGCGGTGTCGATCGGCGACACGATCTACGTCGCCGGCGGCGGCCCGATCGTCGGCGGCGCCGTGCAGAGCGCGGTGCACGAAGCTTTCACGGTGGAGTGACGGGGAGTCGGCTTAGACTGCGCATCGGCGGCATCACCGCCATAGGGAGGGCATCATGACTGTTCTTCTGGATCGTCGTCGGCTCTTGGGCATGGGCGCGTTGACGCTCGCGGGATTGGCGCCGGTGTTGGCGCGGGCGCAGACCAAGATCGCGCTGGCGCGGACCGACGCGCTGATCGTCGTCGACGTGCAGCGTTGCTTCACCAAGGGCGGCTCGCTCGCCGTGCCCGACGGCGACGCCGTCGTGCCGCTGATCAACGACATCGCGAAGAAGTTCGCCAATGTCGTGCTGACGCAGGACTGGCACACGCCGGGCCACGTGTCGTTCGCCTCCTCGCATCCCGGCAAGAAGCCGTTCGACGTCATCGACCTGCCCTATGGCAAGCAGGTGTTGTGGCCCGATCACTGCGTGCAGGGCACCGACGGCGCCGGCCTGCATCCCGACCTCGCCATCCCGCACGCCCAGCTGGTGATCCGCAAGGGCTACAACAAGGATGTCGACAGCTACTCGGCTTTCCTCGAGGCCGATGCCAAGACCACCACCGGTCTCGGCGGCTACCTCAAGGCGCGCGCGATCAATCGCGTCTTCGTCTGCGGCCTGGCGACCGATTTCTGCGTCGCCTGGACAGCGCAGGACGCGCGCAAGGAAGGCATGGAGGCGCTGGTGATCGAGGACGCCTCGCGCGGCATCGACGCGCAGGGCTCGCTCGCCGCGGCGTGGACCAAGATGACATCGGTCGGCGTCAAGCGCATCAAGTCGAGCGATCTGGCGTAGGGTCGAGACCCGATAGGCCGGGCGATTTCACGTCCGCTTCCGGGCAGACTCCGGACATTGGACAGGTTGAGCGGTTCGTCCGAGTGCGACCCGCCGATGTCTCATGCGATCCGCGCAGCGCCTCACGTCCCCGGCACGGCGGCGATCCGCACCTTCACGGTCTCCGCCTTCGACCCCCGATGGACGGTGAAAATCGTGAAATGGCGCCGCTTGTCTTCCTCCAGTATCAGGTACTCGGAACTGACGAGTCCCTCGAAGCCGCTGCGCTTCAGGCTCGACACCATATTGTGCTTTCCCGTCGATTCGACGACTCGCAGCGCCGGGACGTTATTGTAGTTCACGCCCCCGAACCCGCCGGCCCACACTTGCCACGGCCGGTAGAGAATCGGACCCGGCTCCGTAATCATGATGTGTCCCACCGGGCTGTCCTTGCTATCGCGAATGCGGCCGGTGGCCGCATCGACCAGGGCCAAGACGTAGCTCCGACTCGGGGCTCGCACGATTTCCTCCACCGAACTGACCGGCATGCCATGCGCCATGATCGAATTGATCAGACTGTTCGCCTGGATACTGCGGTCGCTCTTGGTGGGATCGACGTGCCACGGCTCTTTCTGCAATCCGTGGCGGATGTAGTTGCCGATGAAGCCGTTGCAGTCGAGCCCGAGGTGGTCGGTGTCGCAATACGCCTGGATCGCCTCCCTGGTCGGCTGGATGACGCCGAACCGGACGGCTAGTTGCAGGGTCACCTGCACGTCTTCGGGACTACCCTTGCCATAGAACGGGTCCTTGGCGTTCTCTGCCAACGCGAAACGGTCGGCGTATGTCTTGGTTTCGTCGGCTCCCTCTGACGTCTTGACGAAGACGGTCAGGCTCTCGCTCACCCTCTGCTTGCCGTCCTTCTGATCCAGGCGCGGCCGGGCCTTGGACATGAAGTCTTTCATCGCCGCTTCATCCGCCGAGAGGCGGTAACTGTCGACGCGGACGGTGACCCATTCCTTCACTTTCTCGGTCGCGTCGTCGACGATCGGAACCTGCATGTCCCAATAGTTCTTCGCGTACTGCAGCGGCGTTATGGTTGCCATGAGCGGCGCCTCCGGAACGGTAAGGGACGACTTCGTTGCGGCTGCCATCAATGCCTAGAAGCGCGGCGGCAAGAGCGCGACGCTGGGGAAGGAGGCGCCGTCCCCTGAAGCACGGGGGAACGCCGTTCCTTCTCGTTTCCTTGCTTCTCTTCTCTGCGGCCTAGCGTGGGGGAGCAAAGGCACTCCGGCCAACGCCGTCAAGCTGGAAGATGGGTCGAAACTTCTCGTTGGCCCGCCGACCGACCGGTGATGAGAGCCCAAGTCCGCTTATGGCAGCAGGCATCGCGGAACCGCGTGTTCGATTGCCGGGTCGGCGCGGGTGATGAGCGACGGCGGGGGCGCGCGCGATCGTTGTTCAAGCCCGGCCGGTCATCAGCGCTTCCTGGTCCTCGGGGGCGTAGAAGAAATCGCCGGGCCGGAAGTCGTGGCCGAGGTCGCCGAGCAGGCGGCGCTGGCGCGGCGCGCAGCGCGCGAACAGCGACGCATAGGGCGCGCCGAAATCATAGGCGCGCATGAACATCTGGCAGTAATTGTAGAGGATGGTCTTGCGCGCCTTGCCCGAGCGGTTGGGCGAGGGTCCGTGCCAGATCGCGTGCGGGAAGACGTAGGCGTCGCCGGCCTTGCCGAGCAGCGGCACGGCGCCCGGCATCTTCGGGTTGGGGATGCGCTCCAGCCGTTCCGGGAAGGGCCTGAGGTGGCTGCCGGGAAAGATGGTGAAGTTGCCGCTGTCCGGCTCGGTGACGTCGGTCAGCAGATACATGACCTTCACCGCCAGCGGCCGGCTGGTCTCGGTGACCCGGATGGCGCGCTGGGCCTCGCCGCCGTCGGTGTGGGTGTAGCCCGGAAAGGTCTCGGTCGAGGCGCGCACGATCGCCTGGCTCATCGAGAACTGGATGTAGGGGCCCATCAGATCGAGGATCAGGTCGAAGATGCGCGGCCGGTCGATCAGGTCGATGAAGGCCTGGTGGTAGGTCAGCAGGTCGCGCCGGTCCATGAAGGCGGCGGGGTTGGGATCGGCATGGTCGACCCAGGCGTAGTGGCCGCGCGGCAGCTTGCCGGGCGCGGGCTCGTAGCCCGGCAGCGTGCGCACGCGGTCGAGCTGCGCGGAGAAGAAGTCGACCTCGGCCGGGCTCAGCGCGCCTTCGAGCTGCAGGTAGCCATCGACGGCCCACTGCTCGCGCTGCGCGTCGGTCAGCGCGCGGGTGGTGTTGGCGAGCATGGTTTCCTCCCTGCTATGGCGTGTCGATAGCAGACCGGCGGCAAGCGTCGCTGTCAACGCGTCCCAACCTCATGCTCCCTCTCCCCGCTTGCGGCAGGGCGATCGCATATGGAATTACACCTACCTTCCCCCGGAGGGGGAAGGTGGCGCGCGAAGCGCGACGGATGGGGGATGTCTCAACGCGTTCGGTGTCCGTCTTCGACATCCCCCATCCGCCCTGCGGGCACCTTCCCCTCCGGGGGAAGGTAAAACCAAGTCAGACTGGCCATATGCGATCGCCCTGCCGCTTGCGGGGAGAGGGAGGAAAACGCCATAGGCGAATCCCCCGCTACCAACGCGACGTCGCGCGCCGGCCCGGCGCGATCTGCTCGAGATCAGGTGTTTCGACCTTCGCCATGTGCGCATACGACTTGGCGGCGAACCACACGGCGTAGTCTCCCATGCGGATCGGCGGATACTTGGCCGGCTCCGCCGAGGCGATGCATTCGATCATGGTCTCGTGACCGGGATCGAAGAAGAAGGGGATGGCGTAGCGCACCGTGCCCGACGTGTTGCGCACGCGGTGCGGCGTCGACAGGAAGCGCTCGTTCGTCCAGCGGTGCAGCATGTCGCCGCCGTTCACCACGAACGCGCCGGGAATCGTCGGCGCGTCCATCCAGCGTCCATCCGGCAGCAGGATCGATAAGCCCTGCACCTTGTTCGGCGGCAGGAGCGTCATGAAGCCCGAATCGGTATGCGGCACCAGGCTCTCGGCTTCGTCCTCGCCGGCGATATCGCGGTAGCGCGACATCCTGAGGATCAGGTGCGGCGACTGGAAAGCGGGCGCGAAGAAATCGGCCGGCAGGCCCAGCGCCAGCGCGTAGAGCGGCACCAGCTTTTGGCTCAGTCGCTCCAGGGCTTGCATGTAGGCGAGCGTCGCGTCGCGGAAGCCCGGCAGGTCGTCGGCGGCCGGCCACTTGTTCATCGCGTGGAAGCGGCGATTGGCGAGCACCACAGGATCGTCGGGCGTGCGCTCGCGGCGCAGGAAATAGGCCTCGTTCTGCGACGGCTTGCGGCCGGCGTTCGCGCCGCTCGCGGGCGCCCGTTGGATCGGCATGTAGCCGATGTTGTGCTCGTCGACCTTGACCGCGAGCTTCTTCTCCATCGGCAGCGCATGAAAGCGCGCCGCCTGTTCGTAGGTGGCGTCGATCAGGTCCTGCGGCACGCCGTGCCCCGCCAGGTAGTAGAACCCGACCTTCTCGAAGGCGAAGCGCAGCTTCGCCGCGGCGATCTCCGCCGCCCCCGGCCTGCCCGCGAGGTAGTCGGCGACGTCGATGAGCGGGATCTCGCCGCCGATCATGTCAGGGTTGGCGACGGTGTGGCTGTCAGGCACGGGGACTCTCCTGTGGTGACGTCCGGCCAGAGGATCAGTTTATCCTCATCTCCTCGTCCCTTCACTACCCGCGCCCAGTTCGCCGCAGAGTTCGCCCATGCGCAACTCGCCTTCGCGCGTCTGTCCGCCGATCTCCAGGAACCGGCGCATATTGGTCTTGGCGCCCGCGGTGCGCAGAGTCTGGTCGAACAGATAGGCTTCCTCGAACAGCCCCTCGATCAAGGGGCGGTCGGACTGATTGACGCTCTGCTTGGCCAGCCGCACCGCCTCCGCGGGAAAGGACGCGATGCGGCGCGCCAGCTTCTCGACCGCCGGGCCGATCTCCTTCGCCTCGTAGATGCGGTTCAGATAACCCCAGCGCTCCGCGGTTTCCGCGTCCAGGTCGTCGCCCGCCAGGATCACCTCCATGGCCCGCCCGCGCCCGATCAGCCGCGGCAGCCGCTGCGTGCCGGTACCACCAGGCAGGATGCCCAGCGGGACCTCCATCTGGTTGATCTTGGTCTTGCCGCGCACCCCGAAACGCATGTCGAACGAGGCCGCCAGCTCGCTGCCGCCGCCGCCGACCCGGCCTTCGATCTGGGCGATCACCACCTTGTCCATGGTGCGATAGCGCTCGCACATGGCGTGATAGGGCTTGATCTGGGTATCGCGGCGGGCCGGCGTATCGGTCGGGCGCTGCAAGATCGCGGCCACGTCGAAATGCGCCAGGAAGAAATCGGGATCGGCGCTGCGGAAGACGACGACCGTGAGGTCGGGGTCCGCCTTCAGCTCATGCGAGAGCGCCTCGAGCTCCGCCAGCAAAGCCAGCGTGATGACGTTGACCGGCGGGTTGCTGATCGTGACGGTCGCGACCCGGCCAGAGACCGCGACATCCAGGAGTTTGTATGCGTAGGCCATGGCGTTTCCCCTCTGCGCTTGCTGGCGGCATGCCCGCGACACGTGGCGATCCTCTTTAGCAGGGATGTCCGCCGCGGCGAACGCCGCAGCCTGAGGAGCCGGGGCGGCCAAACGTCAAGCGCATCAAGTCGGTTGATCGCGGTTGGCCTCGGCCACGGCATGCTGGAATTCGATGGCGGCGTCGAGAGCATCGACGGCACTGGGGAATTCAACCAGTGCGCCGTCACCGGTCAGCTTGACCAGCCGGCCCCGGTGTCGCGCCAGGGTTGGCTCGAGGCGCTCGGTGCGATGCGCCTTCAACCGCGCGAGGGTGCCATCCTCATCGTGACCCATGAGGCGCGAGTAACCCACGACATCCGCTGCCAGGATTGCCGCCAATCGCCGGATGACCCGCTCGCCCGTCAAGACGCCTCCCCCGCGACGCTGCCGACCCATGCCAGATCTTATCTTGGGGACCAGGCGTGGCGGTGTGGTGCCTGTTGCAGCCTGCCTTGCGCGGGAGCGGGCTTCCCCACTACGGTTGCGGTCGGCTGACCACAAACTACCATCGGGAGATCGATCCATGATCAAGGTGAGCGTCATGTATCCCAACACGCCCAACGCGCGCTTTGATCATGCGTACTACCGGGACAAGCACATGCCGCTGGTGAAAGCGCGGCTGGGCGACGCCTGCAAGTATTACACCGTGGACAAGGGCCTGGCGGGCGGCGCGCCCGGCGCGCCGGCGACGTATGTCGGCATGTGCCACATCTTCTGCGACTCGGTCGAGGCCTTCCAGACCGCCTTCGGACCGCACGCGCAGGAGATCATGGCGGACATCCCGAACTACACCGACCTGAGCCCGGTGCTGCAGATCAGCGAAGTCGTGGTCGGCTGACGCCGCGCATCAAGTCGGGAGATTTGGCCTGACACAGCGCGCGGTTAGTCGGACTCACCTGTCATCCCGAGCGGTGCGAGGGATCTAGGCTTGCCCTAGATGTCTCGCTGCGCTCGACATGACAGGTTGCGCTACATCTTCCCCAGGAACGCCATCATGCGCTCCCACGCCGTGTTGGCGCTGGCGACGTGGTAGTTCATCTCGCTGCGTTCGTTGCAGAAGCCGTGGTTCGCGTCGTAGCGGTGGATGTCGGGCTTCTGGCCGGCGCCCTTCATGGCTTTCTCCAGCGCGTCGGCGGCGGCCGGCGTGCACCAGTCGTCCTTGTTGGCGAAGTGGCCCTGGAAGGGGATCTTGATCTTCGCCGGATCGGCGAACTCGGCCGGCGGGATGCCGTAGAAGCACACGGCGGCCGCGACACCCGGCACGTGCACGGCGCTGGCCACGGTAAGCGCGCCGCCCATGCAGTAGCCCATCACCGCGACCTTGCCTGATACGCCGCGCAGATGATTGACCGCGCCGGCGATGTCCTGATGCGTGGCGCCGGGGAAATCGAGGCCGGTCATCAGATGGTTGGCCTCGTCGGGCTTCTGCGTCACGCGGCCCTTGTAGAGATCGGGCGCCAGCGCGTTGTATCCCTCGCGCGCGAAGCGATCGGCGACGCCCTTGATCTGGTCGTTCAGGCCCCACCATTCCTGGATCACCACGATGCCGGGCTTGCCCTGCCCGGCCATCGCCAGCCAGCCGCCCGCCTTGCTGCCATCCGGCCGCGCGAACTCGATCATCGCCATCGCTGTCCTCCCATCATGGATGGGCGACAGTCTGCGCAAGCGGCCGGCGCGGCGCAACCTTCAGGCCGAACAACGGCCGCAGCACGCCAAGGCGGCGCACGACGAATTCGTAGAGCAGCCACGACCCGACGAAGGTGATGAACGCCGCGAGCGCGAACTTCGCGCCCACCGGCAGGCCGCTTTGCACCAGCCAGTAGACGGCGATCACGGTGATCGTCTGGTGCAGGATGTAGAACGGATAGACCGCCTCGGTGGCATAGGCGAGGAAGGCCGGGCGCCGCGTCAGGTAGCGCCGCGCGAAGCCGACAATGGCGAGCAGCCAGGCCAAGGTGTTGATGCCCTGGAGCAGCGCGTAGAGCGGGCGATTGTCCGGCGTGATGGTCGGGCGCACGGCGTTGAAGAACAGATGGTCGAGCAGCGCGAAGGCCGCGATGCCGACCGTCAGCGCGACCCAGCGTGCGCGCAGCAGCGCGTCGAGCAGGTCGCCGCTGCGGAACAGCAGCGCGCCGTAGAGCAGCAGCGTGCCGTAATAGACCAGACCGAACCAGTCGCCGATCAGCCCGTTGGGGTTACGCGAGATTGGCGCCAGCCAGAGATGCGCTGCGATCAGCGGCAGCGCCGCCAGCCAGTACAGATGCCAACGCGCGACAACGCGGTACACCGGCTCGAGCCGCGCGCGGCGCAGCCAGAGGAAGACCGGCAGCAGCACGAGCGTCAGGATCAGCGCATAGGCGACGAACCAGAGGTGGTGCCAGGAAATGTTGCCCTGGGGATAGGCGCCGCCATCGAAGGCATGCGGCAGCCAGTCGAGATACGAGCCGGCGAACTGCCCGCGATGGGCGCGCTCGGCGTAGATCTGCGGCGGCACGATCACCAGCATGCCGAAGGCCAGCGGCAGGGCCAGGCGCTTCAGCCGATCGAGCACGAAGACGCCGCCCGAACGCTGGCCCAGGGCCAGCATCACGGCGGCGCCCGAGACCAGAAAGAGCAGCGGCATGCGCCAGCGATTGGTGAAGCGCATGGCCTCGCGCAGCCAGGCGGCGCTCTCTTCGTCGTTGATGTGCCAGGTCCAGCCCGACCAGGCCATGCCCGAGTGGTAGAGGATCAGGAGCCCGAAGGCTGTCACGCGCAGCCAGTCCAGGTCGGCGCGGCGGTCAGTGGGAGCGGTCGTGTTCATGGCGTCCCTGATGCCAGTCAAACCCTTGATCGTGCGAGATTTTGTGACGACCGGCACGCCCGCTGGGACGACCGGCGAACGACCTGGGACGACCGGCGGCCCGCCGTAAGGTCGGGGCGCGCCACTCCAGTGGCGCGTCTTTCGTTCGACCAACGCGCCACTGGAGTGGCGCGCCCCCAGCCCATGACAGCCAATGGTCTAATTGGGACAAAACAAGAAAATATCCTTGATAATTTCCTATTTTCGATAAATAAATTGTCCCATCGACAACACAGCCGATGGAGGTCCCATGGCCGCGATCAAGATGTTCGACGCGTTCAGTCCGACGATATGGCAGGGCAAGGAGGTGCCGGAGCGGCGTTGGCTGATCCCCGGCCTGCTGATCCGCGGCTCGGTGACGATGCTCAACGGCGATGGCGGCATCGGCAAGTCGCTGCTCGCCCAGCAGCTCGCCACGGCGCTGGCGACGGTGCGGCCGTTCCTCGGCATCGAGCCGCAGGCCGAGCCCGTGCCCTCGCTCTCGGTGTTCTGCGAGGACGATCTGCAGGAGCTGCATTTCCGCCAGGCGCATATCAACGCCCATTACGGCTGCACCATGGACGAGCTGGGCGCGATGGCGCTGCTCAGCCGCGTCGGCGAGGAGAACGGCCTGATGACCTTCGACCGGCGCACCGACGAGGGCGAGGAGACGCCGTTCTACCGCCAGCTCGAGCAGACCATCCGCGACAGCGGCGCCGAGCTGATCGTCATCGACACCTCGGCCGACACCTTCATCGGCAACGAGAACATCCGCACCCAGGTGCGCCAGTTCATCAACGCGCTGCGCCGGCTGGCGCAGATCAACGATGGCGGCGTGGTGCTCAACGCCCATCCCTCGCTCACCGGACTCGCCAGCGGCGCGGGCTTCAGCGGCTCGACGGCGTGGCACAACACGGTGCGCGGCCGGCTCTATCTCACCAAGCCGCAGACGGCCGAGGGCGAGGAGGAGGAGCAGAGCGACGCGCGCGTGCTGAAGCTGATGAAGAGCAACTACGGCCGCGCCGGCGAGACCATCGCGCTCACCTGGCGCGACCACGTCCTGGTGCGCGATGCGCCGGCCCGCGGCAGCACCAGCAACCTCGTCGACCGCCTAGACCTCGACAACGCCGTGCTCGCGGGGCTGCGCAAGCTGGTGGGCAGCGGCGTTCTCGTCTCCGCCGACCCGGACGCCAAGACCGGGCTGGCCAACAAGGTACGGGCCCTGCCCTCGTGCCGGTGCTGGAGCTGGCAGGCGATGATCGGCGCGCAGGAACGCCTGATCGCGGCTGGCAAGATCGAGTTGGTGGAAATGGGTTCGCCCAGCAAACGGCGCGTCTACGTGCGACCGCACGACATGCGCCTGCCGGGTGAACTGGGCATCGGAAATGCCGGAGCGTGAGCGCCGATGCCCGTCTTCCTTCCAACGGTCTTCCAACGGGGTGCCAACGGCTTCCAACGGGGTACCGACGCCCTGCCAACGGGGCCTGCCAACGGGGTTCCAACCCCCTGCCAACGGGGTGCCAACGTCCCCAGCCCTCACCACCCCCTAAAGGGGGTGGTGAGGGCTATAGATCGAGACGCTACGCTGTCGCTTCGCGCCTCGATCTTTGCGGACAGGCGATCGCAAGTGGCACGCCCCAACCGGATAGCGTCTTTCAGGGCGCTCGAGTCCGTCATGAGCGCCGCTGGAGCGGCGCGGGTCGAGCTCGCCTTCGAGCTTGGTCAGCGCGGACCGCACCTCGCAGGTTTCCTTGCCGAGTCGTTTGAGACTTGCCGGTTCCGTTCCCGTTCACTTACTGCAAGGAAACGCTTGCACGAGCGAAGTCCACACGAGTTGCGGCGTCGGCTGGTGCCGCACGCTCGGGTTCTTCCTAAGGAAATCGAGCGTGACATCCATCATCTGCCCGTAGACCACGCCTAGGGGCAGGCAGAACCGCTGGTCGCGTTGTGGCTTCGTGAGTTCGATTTGAACCAGCGTGTCGGCAATGCCGGCGAAATAGGAGATGCAGCCCGTTTGAAAGGTGCCCGCAGCATTGCGCGAACACGTCTGCAGGAACCCATTGCCCGTTTGAGAAGCACCATGCACTTGGCCGAGAGCGCGTGAACTGATCAACATCAGAATAGCCAGCGAAGCGATGGCCCTTGTCATCGTCGCTCCTCGAACAATTCCAGCGCACGTCGCGTGCCGCTGCCGTCTTGCACGCTACAACAACGTCTTGGCGTCGTGAAAGAGAGCCGGCCGAGGAGGATAGCACCGTCGATGCCCTGGCTAAATCGGGCACCATCGGCGAACTAGGGCAATAGAGCGCCGCTGGGGTCACCGCCCTGACAGATATGAAGCGAATGCCGCATTGGCTCGTCTTCCCAGCGGTCCTGATGAGATCCTTCGTTAGCAGTACCTGAATTCTGCGCTACGTCGCGTAGCAAGAGATCGACGATTAAACGACTGGGCGAGATGCTCCCGGAGCAGCCTTGTTCCTTGCATCTCGAAGGGTGGGGGCGTCGGCAGCGATGGCCAGTGCCGCTAGGTTGGCATCGACGCGGCGCTCGCTACGCCTTCACCGGTGCCACCGCCTCGAACCGATCCCGATACCGCCGGCTGAGGCTGACCTCGGCGCCGTCGTCCATCTTGATGCGCCAGTCGCCGCTCATCCATGGCTCGACCTCGCGCACGCGCGAGATGTTGACCATGTAGCTCTTGTGCACGCGCACGAAGCGGCGCGGGTCGAGCTCGCCTTCGAGCTTGGTCAGCGAGGACCGCACCTCGTAGGTCTGCCCGCCGACATGCAGGATGGCGTAGTTGCCGGCCGCCTCGATCCAGGCGATGTCGCCGGCGTCGAGCAGGATCTCCTTGCCCTTCTTGCGCACGGCGAAGCGTTCGAGTGGCTCGACGGGCGGCGGTGGCGGCGGCTCGGGCGGCTTCTCCTCCTCGCGCCGCACCAGGAACTGGGCGAAGGCGATCGTGCCGGCGCTGAGGATGGCGTAGGTCACGACATCCTTGCCGTACTCGTAGAGCAGTTGGTCGACGATGCCGCGATACTGATAGGCGCGGCCGACGATGAGCGGATAGAGCGCCAGCCTGAGCGCCACCATGGCCACGACATGGGCGACGCAGAACACCACGCTGCCCAGCGCATGGACCACGAGGTTGCGCCAGCCCGCCATCAGCGGCCAGCGCCGATGCGCCCAGTAGATCGCCGGCAACAGCGCGAAGATCACCGCGTGGCTGGTGGCCTCGAGCGTCAGCGCCTCGGCCCAGCTCATGGCGAAGCGCGCGCGCTCGGCGTCGCTCATCAGGGTCCAGGTGCGCGCGACGAGCGACAGCCCCAACGCCGCCGCCCACAGCGCGACCAGCCGCCAGTCCGGCCGACGGGGGATCATGGCTCGATCGCCCTCGACCTTACCTTCCCCCGGAGGGGGAAGGTGCCCGAAGGGCGGATGGGGGATGTCGAAGACGAACAGAGGAGTCCGTCTTCGACATCCCCCATCCGGCGCTCCGCGCCACCTTCCCCCTCCGGGGGAAGGTAAGGTCGAAGGTGCGCATCACGCGTTCGCCTTGAGCCAGTCGATCACCGGCCGCCAGCAGCGTTCGATGGCGCGCGAGCCGACCATCATGCCGATATGGCCAAGCGGCAGGTCGAGGCGCGTGGCGTTGGCCAGCCCCCGCGGCCCGACGAGTCCCGCCGCCGAGGCCGGCGGCACGATGCGGTCGTTGGCCGGGATCACCACCAGCGACGGCGCGGCGATCCCGCCGGGACGCACGCGCTTGCGCGCCACCTTCCATGTGCCGCGCCCGGGCTGGTTCTCGCCGTACCAGCCAAGCAGGCAGTCGCGCGCCACCAGCGCCGGCAGGGCGGCGCCGTCGTTGAGCCAGTCCTCCAGGAGCACGAAATCGCGCGCCGCGTCGGAATTCATGTCCATGTCGGCGAAGCGCCGGAACTTGTTCACGACCAGCCAGGGATCGAGCGACCAGAACAGCATCTGGATCGCATCGGTGGGCAGCTCGCCCACGCGCAGCGCCAGATCGGCGAGCCATGGCCCGGTGGTCGTCAGCAGCCCTTGCCCAGCACGATCGGCATGGAAATCCCACGGCGCCGCCAGCGCCACCACGGCCGAGACATCGCGCGGACGATGCGCCGCCAGGCCCACGACCAGGGTGCCGCCCATGCAGTAGCCGATCACCGGCAGGGGCTTGTTGTTGGCGCGCGCCTTCAGCCAGGCGAGCGCGCGGCCCAGCCGCTCGACGCAGCCCGCGGTGTCGAGATCGCGCTCGGCCTCGCCCGGCGTGCCCCAGTCGACGACGTAAGCACGCAGCCCCTCGGCCGCCAGCGCGCGCACGAAGCTGCGGCCGGGCGCGAGGTCGAGCACCTGCCAGCGATTGACCAGCGACGGCACCACCAGCACCGGCGTCGCGTCGGCGGCGCAGTGCACGCCCTGAGCGGCGCCGACATCGCGCAGCACCGTCGCACCCTCGCACCACACCACGGGCGGATCGTCGAGCGCGCGGCCGGAGGGATGATCGCGATAGGCCTGCACGCCCGCCGCCAGCCGGTCGAGCCGTCGCGCCACCTCGCGGCGCAAGGACTGGCGGAACGGATCGTCGATCGGCCCGACGCCGGCGACGCCGGCCTGCGCGCGCGCTGACTCGATCTCCCGCAGCAGCGGCGCGAAGACGGACTTGAACGCCGCCGCGCGCGCTTGCGCGTCAGTCGGCGGCTGGTTTGGGTTTGCGGGTGCGGGGCTTGGGCTTGGGCTTGGGCTTGGGAACGGCAGGCCGCTCGAGCTCGGCGACGCGTCGCTCCAGAGCGTCAAGCCGAGCTCGCAGCCGCTCCAGCTCTGCAGCGCCGTCAGCAGATGCAGCGGCAGCGGCCGCGGACCCATCCGCTGGCCGGCCGCCCGATGGGGCTCGCTCATTCGCCCTCCGCGCGGTGTCGAATGCGGACGCGACGCCGGCATTGGCCGTGGCCAGCAACCGCGCCAGGGTCTCGGTCAATTGCCGGTCGCCCGACATCGCCGAGAGCTGACCCTGCCAGAGATCGAGATAGCGCCTGGCCAGCGCGTCGAAGGTCGGATCGTCCGCCATGGCCGGGAGTATATCGCGGCATTCTCCATCTTTCCTACCTTCCCCCGGAGGGCAGGGCGATCGCATATGGCCAGTTTGGCTCGGTCTTACCTTCCCCCGGAGGGGGAAGGTGCCCGAAGGGCGGATGGGGGATGTCGAAGACGGACTCCGAGTTTGTTGAAACATCCCCCATCCGTCGCGCTTCGCGCGCCACCTTCCCCCTCCGGGGGAAGGTAGATGCAGTTCCATATGCGATCGCCCTGCCCCAGAGGGGGAAGGTAAAGTCCAAATCCATAGGTGATCGCCGCCCGCAAGGCAGCCTGTACATGAGACGTTCGGTCTATGGCCGTTTCGCCCATACCTCGATCTTCATCGGCGGTAGTGCCGCGCGGATAACGACAGCCATCCCGCCGCCGGATCGCCACACGCTGGCGAACAAGTCGGAGGATTGATCGAGCTCGAAGAAGGCGGTGTCCGCACCCACCGAAGGATCATCGTCGGGAACCGGCGCGGCACCGAAGGGAATACCGGGCAGCTTGCGGGAAACGATATCGGCGATCTCCGCGATGGAGCCGATAGTGAGACTTGCCAGGAGTTGCTGGCGGAGGGCCTCGCTCATACCGGCGCATTGAGCGACGAGCAGAAATCGCATATCCCGTCTCTTGACGAGCCACATCGGCAACGCGCTGACATGGACACCCGGGCGCCGCTCCTCGAACGCCAGACGTCGAAGCACGCGCAATCGTCGCGGATCGATGCCGAGCGTATCGGGCGCCTTGTCGAGCCCCTTGAACTGCGTGATCAACCGGCGGACCAGCGTTGTGAGGTCACGCCATTCGGGCGGCCCGTCCTGCCACCATTTCAATTCCACGTGCGAGAATCCGCTCGCGAGCGAGAGCGAGTAGGTCGTTCCATCCAGGCCCATATGCTCCGTCGCCGGAAACCAGCGCCCGACTTCCGCGCCGGCCAAGGAGGCGAGGATCGACCGCAGCGCCGCGGCGTCGATCGCCATCTCATGATAGCCCGGCTTCAGCAGGTCATGGCGACCCTCTTCGATGGCGCTCATGTAGAGCTTCAGCTCGCCATTGAACCGCCGTATGTCCCAAACGAAGCCCGGCTCGAAGCTCGGCTGCTCGGACATCGAGACGATCGTCGGCGCCAATCCGCGCCAATACACGTGCTCTTTGATCGTGCGTGCCCGCGTTCGCGCGGCGGTCAGTTCATCGTGGAATTCCAGGAGCTCCCGCTGGGTCCACTTCTCCATCGGCGTCTCGCTCACATCGCCCTCCCTTCCGGGCAGCACGTCCGGTTCGGCACCCCGACGTCCGTTCGCCGGCCTGCCCTCTGTTCGGCCGGTCAGATCGGCGAACCGGTCGCCGCCAGCGAGGCGGCCCACGCGGGCGCCGCTTGTTCCTCGTCAAGAGATGCCGTGGCGCGATCAGGACGCGTTACCACATCGAGGGGCGGATCGTCGGCCATGGCGGTTAGTATACCCTGGAATCGCGGGGAAACGCGGCCGGACTGCCGCGGCGGACCATGACCACATGATATCGGAGAGGCGACCATGACCATCGACGACTGCACCGAACGGGCGCGCCAGGCGGGCGGCGAGGCGACGACGCCGGACTCGCACGACACGCATCTGGCGATCCTCGCCTTCTCGCTGATCGGCGAGGCCAGCGCGGTCGGCGAGATGATCAAGCGCCGCCCGCGCGACGGCACGCTCGATCGCGAACGGCTGGCCAAGCGGGCGCAAAGCGCGAGTTGACGACATGCCGATACCCATGGAGTACGCCTACGCCTCGCGCGATTTCGACGCCTTCGTCGAAGCGTTGCGGCAGCGCCTCGATCACGTCACGCGCCACCAGACCTATCAGACGGTCGAGTCCGTGCTGCGCGTGTTTCGCCGCCGGCTGAGCCTCCGCGACGCCGTCATCTTCGCCGATGCCCTGCCGCCGGTGCTGCGGGCGATCTTCGTGGCGCGCTGGAATCCCGACGAGCCGCGACGGCCTTTCGACACGCCCGCGCGCCTGAACCGCGAAGTCCAGGAATTCCGCATCGACCACGACTTCTCGCCCGACACCGCGATCGAGGACATGGCCACGGTGCTGTGGTCGTTCGTCGACGCCCAGGCGTTCGAGCGCGCGCTGGCCCGGCTGCCCGCCGAGGCGCGGTCGTTCTGGGCCCGACGCGAGGCCTGATACGACCGCACCGGGCAAACAACGCAACAACGCAAGCCTGACACCGCGCTCAATATGGGCGACGGTGTCAGGCTTGCGTTGTTGCGTTGTTTTCCGACGCCGTCGCCAACCGCCACGCTAGACCCTGATCCGCCACCACGTGCCAGCACGCCGCCTCGACCGCCCGGTCGTGTTTGGGCGTCAGGCTTGGGTGCGTCGATCGCAATCGCTTCGCCGAATCAGCGGCCGCTACCGACAACGCCATGGCGATTTCAGTCGAGCGGCGGAAAAAGACCACATTGATCGGCGATTAACTGATACGTCCCTGATTCGTCTGAGAGATTGCCTCACCCCATGCCGAGACCCCGCCGGTGACCCAGTCCGGATTCGACGTCGCACCGCGCCAGGATCTGGTGCTGTCGGTCGTCATCCCCGTCTACAACGAGCGCGAGACCCTGCCGCGTATCATCCGCGCCGTGAGCCAGGTGCTGCCCGGCATCGCCCGCGAGATCGTGCTGGTCGATGACTGTTCGAAAGATGGCACGCGGGCGTGGATCAAGGCGACCTTCCCCGCCGACGCCAATGTCATCGCCGGTGTCCATCGCGCGGCCGACGGCACGATCGCGTTCCTGTCGCCGACCGACGCGGCGGCGGCGCCCGAGGACAGCTTCGAGAGGGTCGCCGGGCCGCTGACCATCCGCCCGCTGCTGCACGAGAAAAACGGCGGCAAGGGCCGCGCGCTGCGCACCGGCTTCGCCGCCACGACCGGCGATGTCCTGGTGATCCAGGACGCCGATCTCGAATACGATCCGTCGGACTGGGCGCCGATGTTCCGGCTGATGCAGATCGGTGTGGCCGACGTGGTCTACGGCTCGCGCTTCTACGGCCGGCCGCATCGCGCGCTGTACTTCTTTCACCTGCTCGGCAACCGCACGATCTCGGGCCTGTTCAACCTGCTGTTCGACCAGACGCTGACCGACCTCGAGACCTGCTACAAGATGTTCCGCCGCGAGGTGATCGCGGGCGTCGATTTCGTCAGCGACGATTTCGGCATCGAGGTCGAGCTGTCGGCGGTCTTCGCGCGGCCCAAGCGCTGGCGGATCTACGAATGCGCCATCAACTACTACGGACGCACCTACGCCGAGGGCAAGAAGATCGGCTGGCGCGATGGCGTGCTGGCGCTGTGGTACGTCGTGAAGTTCCGCTTCAAGCGGCCGGGACGGGCGTGAGCGCTGCCGTTCTTCTACCTTCCCCCGGAGGGGGAAGGTGGCGCGGAGCGACGGTCAGAGGCCGCGGACGGCCCCGGGGGGATGTTTCAACGACATCGGTGTCCGTCTTCGACATCCCCCTTCCGCCCTTCGGGCACCTTCCCCCTCCGGGGGAAGGTAAGATGTGAGGCGATGAACCCCACCCTGCGCAAGATCCTGATGGCGGTGCTCGGCATCGGCATCGGCGCGTTGTGCCTGTGGCTGGCGGCGCGCAACGTCGACTGGAGCGAGGCCGCGCGTATCTTCCGCTCGGCCGATCTCGCCGGCGTCGCCATCGGCGTCGCGCTCTACGGCGCGGCGATGGTGATGCGCGCGATCCGCTGGCGCGCCATCCTCGCCTTTCGCGCGCCGGTCGGCGCCGGCATGAGCCTGCAGGCGCTGGTCGTCGGCTACGCCGTCAACGCGGCGCTACCGGCGCGCCTGGGCGAGCTGTTCCGCGCCGACTATCTGGCGCGCCGCACCGGCCTGTCGCGCTCCAGCGTGCTGGCCTCGATCTTCATCGAGCGGCTGCTCGACCTGCTGGCCGTGGTCGGCGTGCTGGCGCTCGGCCTGGCGCTGGCCGGCGGCGGCGACGCCGCCAGCCGTAACGTGCTGGTCGGCGGCGCGGTGGTCGCGGCGATCGGCGTCGGCGTGCTGCTGCTGATCGCCACGCGGCTGTCGCCCGACAATGCCGAGGCGGTGCTGTCGCGGCTGATCGCGCGTCTGCCCGGCGGCCAGCGGATCGCCGCCACGCTCGGCGCGATGCTGGGCGACTTCGCCCAGTTGCTGCGTGTGGTGCGCACGCCGCGCTTCGCGCTGATCGTGCTCGGCACCCTGCCGATCTGGGCGGTCGAGATCTGCGCGATATGGTCGATCTGCGACGCCGTCGGCGTTCATCTCGCGCCCGCCGGCATGCTGTCGCTGATGGGCGGCGCCAGCCTGAGCACCTTGCTGCCCACCGCGCCCGGCTATGTCGGCAGCTACCAGTTCGCCTTCGTGCTGATCCTCGGCCAGTTCGGCGTCGGCGCCACGGCGGCGATCGTGGCGGCGACCACGGTGCAGATCTACCTGATCGGCGGCTACACCTTGATCGGGCTGCTGACCTGGGCGATCACGTCCCTGCTGGCGGCGACGCGGCATGACATGACGAAAGCGCGGCCATGACCACACCGACCCCTCTCGGCGGCGTTTCGGCGGCGCAGGATTTCTGGCTCGACAACCTCTCGGGCGCCGACGCCTACACGCGCTGGATCCTCGACGAGGCGCGGCCCTTTCTCGGCAAGCGCGTGCTAGAGGTCGGCTGCGGCACCGGCACCTACACCGTGCCCTTGGCCAAGGCCGGCCACGCGCTGGTCTCGGTCGACATCGATCCGGCCTACGCCGCCGCCACGACGCAGGCCACAAGGGGCATGGACGCCGTCACCGTGCGCCACGCCGACGCCACCGATCCCGCCATCGATCTCGGTGAGGCCTTCGACAGCGTGCTCCTGCTCGACGTGCTGGAGCATATCGAGCACGACGTCGCGCTCTTGTCGCGGCTGCGCGCGCGGCTCAAGCCCGGCGGGCGCATCGTGCTCAAGGTGCCGGCGATGAAGGCGCTGCATTCCCCCATGGACGACGCGATCGGCCATTGGCGGCGCTACGATCGCGCGTCGCTTGCAGCCACGCTGCGCGAAGCCGGCTTCGAGGCCGAGCGTCTGTGGCCGTTCAACGCCTTCGCCGTGCCGGGCTGGTGGCTCAACGGCCGCGTGCTCAAGCGCACCACGCCGCCGGCCGAGCAGGTCAGGCTGTTCAACCGCCTGATCCCCGCGCTGCGCCCGCTCGACAAGGCCCTGCGCCACGTCATGGCCCTGTCCCTCTTCGCCGTCGGACGGGTGCCGTGACGCATCCCTTCCCCCGGAGGGGGAAGGTGCCCGAAGGGCGGAAGGGGGATGTTGAAGACGAACGCGGGAGTCCGTCTTCAACATCCCCCTTCCGTCGCTCCGCGCCACCTTCCCCCTCCGGGGGGAAGGTAGGAGAAGCCGCACCCACACTCGCCGCAGCGCACCTCTCGCTTGCTCCTGTCGGCGCCGAGGTTTAGGTTGGGCTATTGTGCGGCGCGGCATGGGCGGAGACAGGGAATATGGCGACGCAACCCGAGTCCGGATCCGGCGCGAAACCCGCGCCGGTGGTCATCAAGAAATACGCCAACCGCCGGCTCTACAACACCTCGACCTCGATGTACGTCACCCTCGACCATCTCTCGCAGATGGTGAAGGAGAAGACCGAGTTCGTGGTCTATGACGCCAAGACCGGCGAGGACATCACCCGCTCGGTGCTGACCCAGATCATCTTCGAGGAGGAGGGCAAAAGCGGCCAGAACCTGCTGCCGATCTCCTTCCTGCGCCAGCTGATCGCCTTCTACGGCGACAATCTGCAGGGGCTGGTGCCGCAATATCTCGACATGTCGATGCAGGCTTTCGCGCGCAACCAGGAACAGATGCGCACGGCGATGCACAACGCCTTCGGCTTCAAGCCCTTCACCGGGCTGGAGGACGCCGCGCGCCAGAACATGGTGATGTTCCAGCAGGCGATGAAGCTGATGAACCCGTTCATGGCGGGCATCGTGCCGGGCGCCGGCGCCACGCCGCCGGCCGCGCCACCCGGCGCCGCGCCCGACGACA
>JALHMM010000057.1 GCA_022844045.1 Reyranellaceae bacterium
CACCCGGCACACCATGCCGTGCGGCATCGAATCAGACTTCTTCCCCCCGTGGAATCCCCCAACGAGAGTCAACATCAGCCTGGGTTGGTATAAGACCAAGTTAAGCGGGTCACATGCGAGAGCTCAGTCCAGAAAAGCGATAGGGGCGGGTTATCAGCCGAAGCGGCTGAGCGAATAAGGTGCCACCGGCAGGCTAGTTTCGCGACCGGCTATCATTTCAGTCGTCAGCCGCGACAGCACCGGCGCCAGCGTGTAGCCGTTCGAGCTGACGCAATTGTAGAAACCTGGCAGGCCCGGCACCTCGCCCAGGATCGGCGCACGGTCGATGTTGACGTTCATGCCGGCCCAGATGCGGATGGCATGCAGATCGGCCAAGGCGGGTACGGCGCGGCTGGCGATCCAGAGATTACCCTCGACGCTGTCGCGCAACGCGCGTGACAGCTTCTGCCGCTCGTCGAGGCCCGCCGTCCAGCCACCGCCAATCATGAAGGCGCCGGACGCCATCTGCTTCAGCGTGAGGTGTCGGCCGGCATAGGCGACGAGGCGCGTCAGCGTCGGGGCGGTCGGCTCGGTGACGACCATCTGCAGCGGTGCGCCGCGCACTGGAATTGAGACTCCAGCCATGGCGGCGATCTGTGCCGCCCACGGTCCGGCGGCGTTGACGACGCGGCGGGCGCGAATCGCGCCGCGACTGGTGGTGACACGCCATTCGGTTCCGTCACGCTCGATCGCCTGCACGGAACTGCCGCGCCGAAAGCGCGCGCCTAGCGCCTTGGCGCGCGCGACGACGGCGTAGGTGGCCTTCAACGGATTGATCTTACCTTCGCCCGGGCACCATTCGGCGGCGATGGCGGCGTCGCCGATGCAGGGTTCCAGCGTGCGCAGTTCGTTGGCGCCGATCAGCTCGGCCTCGACACCGCGGCTCTTCTCGAGCGCGATCTTGCCCTTGAGGAACTCGATGTCGCGCGCGCTCTCCGCCAGCATCAGCCCGCCGCAGACCTTGACCTCGAGATCCTGGCCGGTATCGCGCTCGATCTCGTGCCACAGCGCCACCGATGCCGGCCCCAGCGGCAGCGTATCGGCGGCTCGGTTGCCGGCGGGCTCGCCCAAAGCGAAGTCGAAGGCCAGGAGCTGCACATGCAGCGAGCCCGCGTTGGCACCCGAGGCTTGCAAGTTCACGTCGTCCCGCTCGACCACCAAGGTCTCGATGCCTTCGCGCGCCAGCCAATAGGCGAGGCACGAGCCGGCGACACCGCCACCGATCACCAGGGTATCGACGCCCACCTCGGGCAACGGCGAGATGTCTCGCGCGCGCGCCATGTCGGGCGGGATGAAGTCCTTGTGACCCGTCCATTCCGGTCGTTCGGCGGTCAGCAGGCGGATCGGCACCGGCTTGGCCGGCGGCCGCGGCGCGAACAGGCCGAACTCGCCCACCGGCTCGCTATTGCATAGCCGCGCGACGGTGCTGGCGCAGTAGCGCCCCTGGCAGCGGCCCATGCCGACACGACAGGCGCGCTTCAGCGACGCCGGTGAATCGTGGCCCTCGGCGATCAGGCCGCGCAACTGGCCGGCCGTCACCTCCTCGCATCGGCAGACAACGGCCTGGTCATCGATCGTCGCCGGATCGAAGGACGGCGCGGCGAACAGTCTCCACAGCGCGGATTGAAAGTGCGCCGCGCGGCGCAGCGTCTTGCCGGCCTCGGCGGTATCGGGCACGGCGAGTCCGAGATCGCGGCAGATCGCGGCGGCGGCCAGCTCGCCCTGCGCCTGCGCCGCCTGCGCGCCGCCGAAACGCGCGCCATCGCCGATCGCGAACACCTCGGCCACGCTGGTGCGGCCCGCCTCGTCGACGATCGTCTCCATCGACCCGTTGCCGCGCGCCACGAAGCGATGGGCACAGCCCAAGGCGCGCGCCAGTTCCGACGACGATGCAAAGCCATCGTTCAACGCCACAACATCCGCGTCGATGACACCATGCGTCGTTTGTACGCCGCGCACACGATCGTCGCCCAGCACACGCACGACGCGCTCGCCCCAACGCAGGCGCGCGCCCAGCTTCCGCATCATCAACGCGCCGTCCCACAGTAGCGACGGCTGTGCGGTCGCGGCGGCAAGCAGGTCGCCAAGCTGCGCCCCGCCGGGCTTGGTCGCGGCCTCGATCACCGCCACGACGTTGGCGCCGCCTTCAAGCAGCTCGGCGGCGGTCTGCAGACACAGCGGGCCATTGCCGGCGACGACGATGCGGTCGCCGGGTGCCACGCGATAGGAGCGCGCCAGGGTTTGCAGGCCGCCGACCGTCATGGCGCCCGGCAAGGTCCAACCCGGCACCGGCCGGACCTGCTCGTAGGCGCCCGCGGCCAGCACGAGGCGCTTGGGGCGGAAGGTCGTGGCTCGCGCGCCAACGATCGCCGCCACTTCGTCCGGTGAGAACGCGGCCCATACCGTGGTCTCGCTCAGCAGTGTCGCGCCGGCCGCGCGCGCGGAGTCGCGCAGCGCCTCGCCGTCCCGGAACTGACGGTCGAGCGCCGAGGTGTCCGCTCGGTACGAAGACGCCAGGGGTTTGAAATACTGACCGCCGGGATGGAGCCTTTCGTCCACGACGATTACCTTGGCGCCGGCGAGCGCCAGCCGACGCGCGGCCGAGAGACCGGCAGGACCGGCGCCGACCACCAGCACGTCGCAGCTCTCCTCGACCGGATCGGGACGGTCCAGCGTCGGGCCACCGCCAGCAGGTGACGACGCGACCGCCATACCGGGCGACACCTTGGTGAGGCAGGCGCGCTGGTTCGGCCTGCCATCGATCGTGACCAGGCAGTCGAAGCACACGCCCATGCCGCAAAAGGGGCCGCGTGGCGCGCCCGAGCGAGCCTGGCGTACGGCGACGATGCCGGCGGCCGCCAGCGCCGCCGCGACGGTCTCGCCCGGCAGCGCCTCGATCTCGTGTCCGTCGAAAACGATGTGCGTGGGCTCGGCGGGCCGCAGATCGCGATGTGTCAGGCGCATGCGAAAAGGCTACAATGTTCGCGGAGGTCCGGCATGAAGAAGTTTCGGGGTACCTATACCGTGCTGATCACGCCGTTCACGGCGGACGGCCGAAGCGTCGACGTGCCGGCGCTCAAACGGCTGGTCGATTTCCAGATCGCCGAGGGCATCCACGGGCTGATCCCGCTGGGCAGCACCGGTGAGTTCCTGAGCGTGACGCCGGACGAGCGCCGCCTGATTGTCGAGACGGTGGTCAAGCAGGCTGCCGGCCGGGTGCCCGTACTGATCGGCACCGGCGCGGAATGGACCGACGAGGTCGTGCGCACCAGCCGCGAGGCCGAGTCGATGGGCGCCGATGGCGTCATGATCATCCCGCCCTTCTACAGCGTGCCGACCGACGACGAGCTCTACACGCACTACAAGAAGGTCGCCGACGCTATCTCGATTCCGATCATGGTCTACAACAACCCGGCGACGGCGAATGTCGACATGCTGCCGGAGCTGATCGCGCGCATCGCGCAGATCCCCAACTGCTCGTACGTCAAGGAATCGACACTCGATCCGACGCGCGTGCGCGACATCATCCGGCTCGCCGGCGACAAGATGACGGTGTTCGCGGGAGTGCTGGGCTACGAGTCGTTCTGGCTCGGCGCCGAGGGCTGGGTCGCGGTCTGCTCGAATGTGATCCCGCGCTGGTCGGCCGAGCTGTTCAACCTGGTCGCCGACAAGCGCGACATGGACGCGGCCCTGGCGCTCTACATGAAGATGACGCCGCTGCTGTGGTGGGTCGGCGGGCCACGTTACGTATCGGGGACCAAGGCCTCCTTCGAGATGCTGGGCATGCCGATGGGCCCGCCGCGCGCGCCACGCCTGCCGCTGCCCGATGCCCAGCGTCCGGCGCTGCGCCAGGTATTGCAGCAGATGGGCCTGTTGGGTGACGCGAAGCTCAGGGCGACCGCCTGATCAGCGATCGTCGCGCGCCAGCTGCTTGTCGACGACGGCGCCATAGGCCTTGCCGTAGTGCGCCTCGATGCGGCGCTGCACGAAATCCCAGCACGTGGTCATGGCGAGATAGAGGATGGCCACGACCAGGAAGATCTCGAGAACCTGGAATTTCTGCTGCATCAGGATCTGGCCGCGCCGCAGCACCTCCTCCATGGAGATCACCGAGGCGATCGACGTCGTCTTGAGCAGTCCATTCACCGAATTGCCCAGGGGCGGGATGATCACCCGCAGCGCCTGCGGCAGCACGATCTGACGGAAGATCTGGAACGGCTTCAGCCCCAGCGCGCGCGCGGCCTCGGTCTGGCCCTTGGCGACCGAGAGAATCCCGCCGCGCAAGATCTCGGAGAGATACGCCGCCTCGTTCAGCGCCAGCCCGATGAGCGCTGATTCGAGCACCGTGAAGCGCACCAGGCCGAGCTGCGGCAGGCCGGTGTAGATGATGATGAGCTGCACCAAGAGTGGCGTGCCGCGGAAGATCCAGACATAAGCCTGGGCCGCCCCCGACAGCGCCTTGTGCTTGGACAGCCGCATCGTGGCCAGCACGAGGCCGATGATGCCGCCGAAGATGAGCGTGTTGATCGTCAGCCCGATCGTCCACAGCGCACCTTCGAGAAGGTAGAGGTTGGTGAAATAACCCCAGAACCCTTCCCAGTTCCAACCCTTCATCTAGGCCGGGCCGGGGCCGCTGATCGCGAACGGCGCATCGACCTTCAGCACGCCGTACTGGTCGAGCAGCTTGTCGTAGAAGCCGTCCTTCTTCGCCTCGTTGAGCGCGTCGACGATGGCGAGCGCCAGCGGCTTGTTGGCCATGGCGAAGCAGGCTGTCTGCGGGAAGACGCCGCTGATGGCGCGGGTGAAGTCACCGCGGGTCTGCATGAACATCGCCGTGGCATCGATGCTGGTCGCGGCGTCGGCCTGGCCGGCGCGCAGCGCCTGGAAGGCTTCGGCGAAGTTGTTGAAGGTCAGCACGCTGACCGGCTTGAGGCCCTTCTTGACCAGCATCTCCGACACCTCGCGGGTGCGCCGCTCCTCGATGCCGCCCAGCTCGACCGAGATGCGCCGCCCGGCGAGATCGTCGACCGTCTTCAGCCCAAGCGGATTGCCGCGAGCGGCCAGGAAGCTGATGGCGGCCTTCTCGTACGGCACCATGTACATCAGCTTCGAGCGTTCCTCGGTGAAGAAGATACCGGTGTTGATCATATCCCAGCGCTTGGCGGCGAGGCCGGGGACCATGGTCGCGAACTCGGTGCGGATGTATTCCGGCGTCAGGCCCAGCCGCTTGCACAGATCGTTGGCCAGCTCGACCCGCATGCCCTGCAGCTGGCCCTTGTCGTCGACGAACTGAAGCGGCGGCAACGTCGGATTGATCGACATGACCAAGGTGCCGGCCTTGATGAGGTTGGGTGGCGCGAGCTTGGGCTGCGCGCGCGCGATGCCCGGCAGGCCGGCAGCCACCGCGGCGGCCGAGCCGGCCTTGAGAAGCGTGCGGCGATTGAAATAGCTCATGGTCCTGCCCCCTGATGTTCCCCGGATTCAATGCAATTTTGAGGCCGAATGACGGCCCGCGCTAGGCATTCCCGCACCATCCGGCGATGATCGCGGCCGCCACCTTCACCGAGCGCCGGTAGTCCTCGACGTCGACCCACTCGTCATGGTGGCCGTTCTGCGTCAGATCGCCACCCAGTGGCCCCAGCCCGACCGTCGGAATGCCGGCCTGGACGATGGGATTGCGGATATCGCTGGCGGTATGGAGTGGATTGACCTGTGGCGGCTGCCCGGTGACGTCGAGGATGGCGCCGGCGACCACGCGATAAAGCGGATGGTCGAGCGCAACCTCGGCGCCGGACATGCCGGACACCCAGTCGACGCGCGCGCAGCCCCGGAGCGCCTCTTCAACGGTCGCCTGTACCACGCGCAGATCCTCGCCCGGCAGCACCGACAGGGAGCCTTCCATGACACCCTGCGGCGCGACGCGGGTGTGAACGCCGGGCGCGCCAAGCGCCATATGGCCGATCAGCAGATTGGCCGACCGCCCGATCGCCTGTTCGAGCAATGGATGGCGCCGGCTGGCGGCACGCCGCTCGGCCACGTCGCGCAATCGCCGGTGGGCCTCCCACAGCGTATCCGCCGGGTTGATCGAGCGATGGGCGAAAGCCAGATGGCTGATCTCATTTGTTTGAGGCGGCGTGCCCTCAACGGTGATGCGAAAGTTAAGCTGACCCAGGCAGAAGGCCTTGATCTCGCGCATGCCGACGCCGGACTCGGCCGGATGGAGATAGACCGCGGCATCGGCCTTCAGCCCGCCATGCAGCAGCGCCGACACGCCGCGCGCGTGCCGTTTGCTGGGCGTGCTGGCGAGGATCACGTCGCCCGCCGGCGCATGCCCGGCAGCGAGCGCGGCGCGCAGGCCTTCCACCATGATCGCGACGCCCGACAGATCGTCGGCGACGCCCCATCCGTGGACGCGGCCGTTGTCGACGATGCCGCCAAAGGGATCGCGCTGCCACCGCTCGGTCCCCGCCACCGGCTCGCCATCGGGGTGGGCGAAGAAGATAACGCTGCGGCCCTTTCCTTTGCCCTTGAAGGTCGCGACGACACTCGCCCGTTCGGCGGTGTCGATCGCCTGCGCGCTCGCAAACTCGCCCACCATCGGCACGTCGCCCGGCCTGTAGCGCACGGTTTCAACCGCGCACCCCATCGTCCGTGCAGCGTCGGCGACGCATCGCTGCACCGCCGCCTCGCCGTCGCGTTGCGCGCGGATCAGTTGCTGCAGAAACTCCACCGAGTCACCCATCAGACCGCCACCCGCGAAAGCCGCCGCCGCAACAGGCGCATCAGGCTAAAGGTCGTATAGTCGATCGGATCGCCATCGGGCGCTACCTCGCGGCCGCCCACCCGCACCGCGGCATTGCCGGGGCCGGCATAGACGTCGAGCTCGTGCGCGGTGTGGCGCAAGTCGGGATCGGCCACCAGCTCGATCTCGGTACGATCGAGACCAAGGCCGGCCAACGCCACGCCGACCGAGGTGTTGAGATTGTGGGGGAAGTGCTTCGCCACCTCGCGCACGCTCCCCCTGAGGAAGACGCGGCGCTCCCCGATCGAGTCGAGATCTGCGAGGCCTGCCGCCGGCGTCCGCTTCCACATCGCCACCGACTTGAGCTGGCGATAGACGACGCGCTCGAGCCCTTCCTCACGCGCGGTCGCCAACAGGTCGAGCGACCCCATGGCCCCCGGCGCGATCTCCAACCGGCCGGGGCCGGTGCGCGCGGCGTCGATCAGCCGGCGTTCGATGTCGCTGTCGGTCATCGCGGTCAACGACAGCGGTATGACATCGACGCCGGTGGCCATCAGCTTCGGCCCAAGCTCGGCCAGAGCCGCGGCCGACGCGCTCTCGACAGCGATGCTGGGCCGACGCGCGACGAAAGACTCGAGCGTCGCGCAGACCTTGTCGGCACCGACCAGTGCCGCGGCTTCGGCGACCCGCGACGGCCGCACGAGCACCGCCACCAGCGGTGGCGCGTCGGTCGCTCCGGCCAGCCGCGTCGCCAGCCGACGTCCGAGGAGTCCGAGACCGACGATGCCGTATCCGCTCATCGTAAGAAGCGTTGTGGCCGGATGCCGGCGTGGAACCAGGTGATCAAGGAGTAGATGTCGTAGATCGGCACATCGAGCGCCGCGCGCAACGCCGCCGCATAGGGTGGCATGTTGGTGCATTCCAGCACGATGGCGCCGATGTCGGGATGCGCGTGCATCAGCGCGCGTCCGGCCTCCAGGATGTCCTGCTCGGCCCGGTCGACGTCCATGTCCTCCTTCTCGCCGAGGATCAGGGTGCGGAAGAACTCGCGCCCGCGCTCGGTGCCGACAAACGGCGTATCGAGCGGCACGCCGGCGGCTTCCATGTGCTTGGGCGTCAGCGACGAGCCGCTGACGGTGATGACACCCACCCGCTTGCCCGGCGGCAAGGTCGCCTGCACCCACGGCACCTGGATCAACGAGCTGGTGGCGACCGGCACGCGCACATGCGCGGCAAGCTCGCGCTGGAACAACGACAGAAAACCGCAATTGGTGGTGATCGCTTCGGCGCCCAGCGACACCAGCTCGGCGGCGGCGTCGAGGAAGTCCTGAAGCAACCCTTCGGCGCCCTTCAGCACCACCTTCTCTGGGCTGGCGCCCTTCACCACCTTGTAGAGCACCGGAAACGGCCAGGTCGTGGCGTTGCCCATGTCGCCGGGGATGCGGGGAAAGCGCGCCTGCAGCATCAGGATGCCCAGCGGCGCGCCGTAGATGGCCTTGCCGCCGCTTGCGATGGTGGTCATGGATCAGGCACTCAAAAGCGGTCGGGCCGAAAAGGCGCGAGATCGACCGTGGTCGGCTTGCCGGTCGCCAGCTCGGCCACCAGCTTGCCGGTGATGCCCGCCATGGTCAGGCCGAGATGATCGTGGCCAAATGCGAAGAACACATTGCTGTGACGCGGCGAGCGGCCGATCACCGGCTTCGAATCGGGATGGGATGGACGCGGCCCCATCCATCGCGACGCCGGCTCGCCCTTCAATCCGGGTACCAGCGCCTTGGCGTGGCGCATCACCCGGTCGGCGATCCGCATATCGGGCGGCGCATCTGGCGCGGCGAACTCGGCCACGCCTGTCGCACGAACGCCCGCATGCATGTGGGCGATCGAAATGTTGCGGTCGGCCGATACCAGCGCGCGTTTGAGCGCGAAATCCTGGTCGGCGAACATCACGTGATAGCCGCGCTCGGCTTCCAACGGCACGGACGTGCCGAGCTGCTTCGCCAGCGACCGCGACCAGACGCCGGCGGCGATCACCACCTGCTCGACGTCGAGTGCGCCGCGATCGGTGAGGATCTTCGTCGGCCCCGCGGTGCCGATCTCGAAGCCCTTCACGTCGGCCTGTACGACCTCACCGCCTCGCCGCACGAAATCCCGCACCAGCGAATCGGTCAGCCGGAACGGATCGATGGTGCGACTGACATCGGGCAGCGACACGGCCTTGATGACGCTCTTCGACAGCGCCGGCTCCATCTGGCGGGCCTCGTTGCCGTCGAGGATGTCCATATGCACACCGTTGCGGCGGCGCAAATCGAGCGCATAGGACGCGCCCGCGAAAGCGGCCTCGCTTTCGAACACCATCATCAGTCCGTTGTGGTCGACCCACCGGCTGGCGTCGGCACCCTCGATCAGCGGGGCGTAGCCAGCGTGGGTGTGCACCAGCAGGCTGTTTCGCTCGGCCGCGATCTTCTCGACCCGCTCGCGGCGCGCCGAGGCGATGAAGCGCAAGAACCAGGGCAGCGCGCTCGGCACGTGACTCCAGCGCAGCTTCAACGGCGACTCGGGGTCGAAGAGCATCTTCGGCACCTTCTTCAGCACGCCAGGCATGGCGAAGGGCACGCAGGAAGCTGTGCCGAAGGAACCGGAATTGCCAAAGGACGCCTTCATGCCGGGCTCGCCCTTCTCGACGAGCCGGACATTGAAGCCCTCACGCCGCAGGTGGAGCGCGCAGCAGACGCCGACGATGCCGGCGCCGATCACGGTGATCGTTTTGGCCATCACACGCACTGTATTCCCACGATCGGCGCCCCGGCAATCTCTTGCCTTGCGCGACATCCGTGGCGAGAGTGGAACAAACAGCCTCGACCGGAGTCGATCGATGCAACGCATCACAATCGCGATCAGCCTGCTGTCGGCCATGATGGCGTCCGCCGCCTTGGCCCAGACGACGCCGACGGCCGCGACCGCCAGCGGCGCAAGCCGCGCTATGATCGTGCTCGACGCCTCGGGCAGCATGTGGGCGCCGGTCGGCGGTCGCGCGCGCATCGAGGTGGCGCGCGAGGCGTTGGGCGAGTTGCTGAAGGGCTGGGATCCCAAGGTCGAGGTCGGGTTGATGGCCTATGGCCATCGCCGCAAGAACGACTGCGCGGATATCGAGGTGTTGTCACCCGCCGGGCCCGTCGACGCGGCCAGGCTCACCGGCATCGCGGCGCGCATCACGCCGCAGGGCATGACGCCGTTGTCGGCGGCGGTGAAGCAGGCGGCGGAGTCGTTGAAATACACCGAGCAGCGCGCCACCGTGATCCTGATCAGCGACGGCATCGAGACCTGCAAGGCCGATCCCTGCGCGCTGGGTGCCGAGCTGAAGAAGCTCGGCATCGATTTCCGCGCCCACGTCATCGGCTTCGCCGTTCAGCGCCAGGACGAGGGCGGCCTGCGCTGCCTCGCCAGCGCCACCGGCGGCAAGTACTTCAGCGCCGGCGACGCGGCGCAGTTGCGCGACGCCTTGCGCGCCGCCGGCCAGGAGGCAGCCGCTCCGCCGAAGCCCGTATCGCCACCGGCCGCGAAGCCCGCCGCCAAGCCCGCGCCGCCGAAGATCACGCTGAACGCCCCCAAGACGGTTATCGCCGGCGACACGCTGCAGGTCACGTGGACCGGCGCCTATGTACGGACCGACACGATCGGCTTCACCGCGCCGCGCAACGAGGTCGTGTCGGGCAACTCAGCCGACACGGCGCAGAACCCGGCGAGCCTGCGCGCACCCGACAAGCCCGGCGCCTACGAGATCGTCTACCAAGACAGCGGCACCGGCCGGATCGTGGCGCGCGTGCCGATCGAGGTGACGCCGGCCAGGGCGACGCTCGAGGCGGTCGAGACCATCACCATCGGCGCCACGGTCGAGGTGGCGTGGACCGGGCCGAACAACCCCGGCGATTTCATCACCATCGTGCCGCCCACGGCGGCGAACGCCGACTACCGCGATTTCTCGAACACCGACGCCGGCTCGCCGGCCAAAGTGCGGGTGCCCGACCGCCCCGGCACCTACGAGATCCGCTACGTCACCGGTCAGCAGAACGAGATCCTGGCGCGACGCACGGTCGTGGCCTTGGCCGTCCGCGTCGAGCTCTTCGCCCAGGACCAGGCGCCGGCCGGCGCGTCCATCCCGGTGAAGTGGAGCGGCGCGCCCAACAATCCCGGCGACTTCATCACCGTCGTGCGGCCCGACGCCGACAAGAGCGCCTACACGGAGTTCTTCGGCCCGCGCGACGTCGATCCGGAGAACGCGCGGCTGCGCGTGCCGCCGCAGCCCGGCCTCTACGAGATCCGCTACGTCACGGCGCAGACCAACGAGATCCTTGCGCGCCGGCCTGTGATCGCGTCGGCGACCAGCGCCACGCTCGATGCGCCCGCCAGCGCACCCGCCGGCTCGCGCATCAAGGTGGCGTGGACGGGACCGGACAACGACGGCGACTTCATCACCGTGGTCCCACCCGATGCGCCCAAGGGGCAGTACACGCAGTACTTCAACACGAAGGGGCTGAACCCTGACGACGCGCACCTGCCGCTGCCGACCCGGCCCGGCACTTACGAGATCCGCTACGTCGTCGCTGGCTCGGACGAGACGCTCGCCAGGCGCAGCATCACCGTCACCGCCGTCCAGGCTACGCTCGAGGCGCCAGCCGCTGCGCCGGCCGGCGCCCGCATCCGCGTGAGGTGGGCCGGCCCGAACAACGAGGGCGACTTCATCACCGTGGTCAAGCCGGACGACGATCGCGGCGCCTACACGAACTACTTCGGACCCAGGGACACCGATCCCGAAGACGGCAAGGTCACCCTGCCGGCACGGCCCGGCGAGTACGAGGTGCGCTACGTCACCGGCGGCGAGAACCGCGTGCTCGCGCGCGCGAAGATCAGGGCCGAGGCCTTCACCATCACCATCGACGCGCCGCAGAGCGTTCCGGCCGGCAAGGAGTTCGAGTTCAAGTGGACCGGCCCGAAGATCGCCGACAACGTCTTCTCGCTGGCCAGGCCCAACGCCGATGCCGACGCGGGTGATGTGATCCTCAACGCCGACGGCGACGAGGAGATGCGCATGATGGCGCCGGAGCAACCCGGCACCTACGAGCTGCGCTACGTCGTGCCGTCGCTCAAGCGGGTGGTGGTCAAGAAGACGATTACGGTCCGCTGAGCTCGCCGGCGCCTCTAGGCGGCGCGTGCCGAGGCCTCGCGCAGCTCTTTCGCCAAACTTGCCGGCACCTTCACCGGCATGTCTAGGGCCATCTGGGCGAAGGCCTTGGCGAGCGGATCGGCCTTGATCGAAGCCATGCCGCCGCCGCCCAGCGCCTCGCGCAGCAGGAAGTTGAAGCCGCCGATGCCCGGCAGCCGCCAGCGCGTCACCTTGCCCTTGATGCGATGGGCGAAGAACTTGGCCATCGCCTCCTCGGTCACTTCGGACTCGAGGATCGGCACGTACTCCGGCTTGCGCGCGAACACGCCGATGTTGGCGTTGTCGCCCTTGTCGCCCGAGCGGCCATAGGCCAGCGCGATCAGCGGCACGGTCTCGGTTGCGCCGCTCGTGCTCGACGGCGCGGCGGGCTCTTCGACGGGCAGCTGCCCCTCGGTAAAGCCGCCGGATCTGGCTCCCTCCTGCATCGGGATCGACTTGCCGTCGATCTCGACGTTGACCGGCACCATCGACTTGGGCACCAGGCAGGAGAACATGCGGATCACCGGCTGCGGCGAGACGCGGCCGGCGCCAAACGATCCGCTCATGCCGACCACGCCGCCGGTCGACATCGGCGCGATCTCGCGACCGAGCAGCGACAGCGCCTCGCGCTGGTCGTGGCGCGCGCCGATCTTCACCACGACCTCGCGCGAGTCCAGTGCGTGGCTGTGCGGGCCGTACGTGTCCTCGCCGCCGATCACCTCGATGCTGACGTCGCGGTAGTCGCCGAGGTTCTTCTCGCGGAACATGCGCCGCGTCTTCTTGATGATCGACTCGGCGCTGTGGCGGCCCTTGGCCACCGCCTCGCGGCCCGAGAGCATGAAGATCGAGGCGAACTTGAAGCCGTCGGGCCAGGTCGTGGAGACCTTGTAGTGGTCGGTCGGCGGCCGGCCCTTGGCGCCCGATACGCGCACGCGATCCTTGCCGAGCTGCTCGTAGCGCACCTCGGTGAAGTCGCAGGCGACGTCGGGCACGAGATAGGCGCGCGGATCGCCGATCTCGTAGAGCATCTGCTCGGCCACCGTCGCTGTGGTGATCAACCCGCCGGTGTTGTCGGGCTTGCTGAGCACGAAGGAGCCGTCCTCGCTGACCTCGGCGATCGGGAAACCCATGTCGTCGTAGTCGGGCACGAGGCGCCAGTCGGTGAAGTTGCCGCCGTTGCACTGCGCGCCGCATTCCAGGATGTGGCCCGCCAGCGTACCGGCTGACAGGCGATCGTAGTCGTCCATCGTCCAGCCGAACTCGTGGATCAGCGGACCCAAGGTCACGGCCGAATCCACGCAGCGGCCGGTGATCACCACGTCGGCGCCTTCGGCCAACGCGCGGGCGATCGGGAAGCCGCCGAGATAGGCGTTCATGCTGAGAATCTTCGCGGGCAGCGGCGCGTCGCCGCCCATTTCGGTGATGCCGGCCGCCCGCAGCTCGGGGATCTTGCCCATCAGATCATCGCCCATCACGACGGCGACCTTCAAGGTCACGCCGGCCGCCTCGCAGGCCTTGCGCACGGCCTCGGCGCAGGCCTGCGGATTGACGCCACCGGCGTTGGTGACGACCTTGATCTTCCTGTCGGCGATCTCCTTCGCCAGCGGCGCCATCACGGCGCTCACGAAGTCGGTGGCATAGCCCGCCTGCGGGTTCTTCATCTTCTGCGCCGCCATGATCGACATGGTGACCTCGGCCAGATAGTCGTTCACCAGGTAGTCGATCCGGCCGTGACGGACGAGCTGACCCGGCGCCGTCTCGGTGTCACCCCAGAATCCCGAGCTGCCGCCGATGCGGACAGTCTTCTTCGTGCCGCTCATCGCCCTGCCTCCAATCCGATCCTCAGCCTTCCGGCTCGATGCCCGCCGCCTTGCTCAGCCGGGCCCATTTGTCGATCTCGGACTTTGTCCACTCGGCGAGATAGGCCGGCGTGCCGGTGCGGACGATAACGCTGAACTGGTCCAGGCGCTGCTTGATCTCGGCCGAGGCCATGATCTCGTTGACCGTGGTGTTGAGCTTGCCCACGACATCGGCCGGCGTCTTGGCCGGCGCGTAGATCGCGTACCAGGCGACGAGGTCGAACTCGACGCCGAGCTCGCGGAAGGTCGGCACATCGGGCAGATGGGGTGAGCGCTGCGCGTCGGTGGCGACGAGCGTGCGCAGTTTGCCGGCGCGGATGTGCGGCAGGCCGGTGCCGATATCGATGAATGTCATGTCGATCTGGCCGGCGATCACGTCGTTGAGCGCCGGCGGCGCACTCCTGTAGGGCACACGCAGCACGTCGATGCCGGCCAGCCGCTTCATCGACTCGCCACAGACATGCGCGGTGCTGGTGCCGGCGCCGTAGCTCATCTTGCCGGGCTCGGCTTTCGCTTTGGCGATCAGCTCGGCAAAGGTCTTTACCGGCAGGTTCGGGTTCACCACCAGGACGAAGGGCGCGAGGCCGAGCAGTGCCACCGGCTCGAAATCCTTCACCGGATCGTAGGCCATCGTCTTGAGCAGGCTGGGATTGGCGGCGTGGCTGGTGTTGGTGGTGAACATCAGCGTGTGGCCATCGGGTACGGCACGGGCGACCGCGGTCGCGGCGATCGAGCCGTTGGCCCCGGCCTTGTTGTCGACGAGCACCTGCTGGCCGAAGGTCGCCGACAGACGCTCGCCCATCAGCCGCGCCATCGTGTCGGTGCCGCTGCCGGCGACGAAGGGCACCACGAAGGTGATCTGCTTCGTCGGGAACGCTTGCGCCGAGACTGGCGAGGATGCCAGCGCGATGGCGCCCGCGCCGAGCAGCGCCTGCCGGCGCGACGGGCCGCGATGATGGGTCATGTCGGAAGCCCTCCCAGCTTGTCGGTCGCGTTATGGCGCAGGCAGCGGCGGCGCGCTACGCTGCCGGCAACGAACCGAGGGGCATCATGAGCAGCATTCCGTCGAGCAAAACCGCCTTCCGCCGGCGCACCCTGATCGCCGCCGGTGCAGGGCTTCTGGCCACGCCCGCGCTGATCCGCGGATCGCTGGCCCAGGGCACCTATCCCAACAAACAGATCAAGATCATCGTCGCCTTCGCGCCCGGCGGCGCCACCGACATCCTCGCCCGCATCGTGGCGGACCATCTGTCGAAGGCCTGGAACACCCAGGTCATCGTCGACAACAGGACCGGCGCCGGCGGCAATCTCGGCTCCGACCTGGTCGCCAAGGCTGCGCCCGACGGCTACACGCTGCTGCTGGGCACGGTGGGTTCGGCGGTCACCAACCAGTTCCTCTACAAGAACATGCCGTTCGACACGGCCACCGCCTTCACCAACATCGCGCTGGTCGGCGAGGTCGCCAACGTGCTGGCGGTGCACCCCAGCGTGGAGGCCAAGAACCTCCAGGAGTACATCGCGCTCGCCAAGGCCAAGCCCGGCCAGATGAACTACGGCTCGCCGGCGATCGGTGGCACGGGGCATTTGGCGATGGAGTACCTGCAGGCGATCACCGGCATCAAGCTCGAGCACATCGTCTATCGCGGCAGTTCCCTGGTGCTGCAGGACCTGCTGGCCGGCAGCATCCCTTCGACGATGGACAATCTTCCCGCCTACATCCCGCACATCAATTCCGGCAAGTTGCGTGCGTTGGGCGTGTCGACGGCCAAACGCTGGTTCGCGATGCCCGACGTGCCGACCATCGCCGAGCAGGGCGTGCCGGGCTACGACGCGGCGCCGTGGTGGTACGTCGCGGGCCCGGCCGGCCTGCCGGCGGAGATCACCAAGAAGCTGAGCGACGAGATCGTCAAGGGCGTCAGCTCGCCCGAGGTCGAGAAGCGCATCAAGGACGCGGGCTGCGCGCCGATCATCGGCGGCAGCGATGCGCTGACCAAGCACATCGCCAGCGAAACCGTGAAGTGGAAGAAGGTCGCCGACGCCGCGGGGCTCAAGCCGCAGTAAGTCCCTTTCCCGGAGGGCAGGGCGATCGCATATGGAACTGCATCTACCTTCCCCCGGAGGGGGAAGGTGGCGCGCGAAGCGCGACGGATGGGGGATGTTTCAACAAACTCGGTGTCCGTCTTCGACATCCCCCATCCGCCCTTCGGGCACCTTCCCCCTCCGGGGGAAGGCAAGACCGAGCCAAACTGGCCATATGCGATCGCCCTGCCCCTCCGGGGGAAGGTATTCGCTACTTCCGCTTCCTGTTGACGAACGCGGTCATGCGTTCGGTGTGCTCGCCTGACGTGGCGGACTGCGCGAAGGCATCGATGCCGGCGCGGATCGCCTCGTCGAGCGGCAGCGCCTCCCAGCGGCGCATCAGCGATTTCTGCGCGCGCACCGCCTTGGGCGCGGCGGCGACGATGGCGGCGACGTCGCGCTCGATCGCCGCGTCGAGATCGCGCGGCTTGACCACCGTCTCGACCAGCCCCCACTCCAGCGCCTTCTGCGCGCCGATGTTCTGGCCGGTCATCAGCATCCATGAGGTGCGGCCCCAGCCCAGCAGGCGCGGGAGCAGCGCCGCCTCGACTACCGAGGGCACGCCGACATTGACCTCGGGCATGCCGAAGGCCGCGCTGTCGGTGGCGATGCGGAAGTCGCAGGCGGCCGCGACCTCCAGCCCGCCACCCAGCGTGTAGCCCTCGAGCCGGCAGATCACCGGCACCGGGCACTCGCGGATCGCCTGGCAGAGCAGGTGGATGCGGGTGATGAAGGCGCGCGCCTCGTCGGCCGTCTTCATGGCGGCCATGTGGTTGATGTCGGCGCCGCCGATGAAGGCCTTGCCGCCGGCGCCCGAGAATACCACGACGCGCAGGTCCGGCTCCTTCGCCAGCTCGCGGAACGTCGTCGCGAGATCGTCGAGCGACGCGGGGCCCACGACGTTGAGCCGGCGGGAATTATCGTAGACCACATGCGCCACGATCCCGCCGTCGCGGGCCTGTCGCCTGACCTCGATCTTGTGTTCGGACGTCGACACGGTCCCTCCGGTTCGCCTGACGAAAGCTGTAGCCGGACGCTTCCGGCGTCCCGCCTTTTCCCGTAATACAGCGCCAGCCCGCGCCGACAAGAGGAATGACCGTGCCCGACTCGCTGCCCACCCCTGGATTGTCGGGCTACAGCATCTTCGATCCCTCCGATCCGTTCGAGGATCATGTCGGCCCGATCTACTACCAACGGCGCGATACCGGCGTTCATTGCGTGCTGCCGACGGCGAGCGAGCACACCAATGCCGGCGGCGTCCTGCATGGCGGCGCGATCATGACCTTCGCCGACTTCGCGCTCTGCGCCACCTGCGGCCACGCCGCCTCGGGCGGCAAGATGCCGGGCAGCTTCGCCATGACGGTGAGCCTGACCGTGTCGTTCCTCGAGGCCGGCGCGATCGGCCCGGCCATCGAGTCGATGGGCGAGGCGACACGGGTAACCGGCCGCATGGCCTTTGCGCGCGGCTCGGTGACGCAGAACGGCAAGCGGCTGGCCACCTATAGCGGCGTCACACGCCACATCGCGCGCGACAAGGCGATGGGCCGACGCGACGGCGAAGGTCTGACGCGTGTCGCCGGCGGCACGCGCCCGTCCGGCCCGCCCGATGAAATGCCGGCACCCGAGGGCTATCGCCGCGAGCTGCGCTCCAGCCCCTACCTGCGCCACACCGGTCCGACCTTCTTCCGCGACGGATCCGAGGGCGTGCATGTGATCCAGCCAACCTTCCAGTACATGCTGAACTCCGGCGCCTCGGTGCATGGCGGCATGCTGATGACCTTCGCCGACAACGCCCTCTGCACGGCGATCACCTCCAGACTAGGCAAGGCGCCCTCCACCGTAATGTTCACTGCGGAATTCCTGTCGGCAGGCACGGTCGGCGCGCCACTGGAGAGCACCGTTGACCTGGCGCGCGCCAGCGAGCGCTTCGCCTTCCCCACCGGCACGGTGCTACAGAACGGCACGCCGCTGTTGAACTACAGCGCCGTCGTCGCCCTGCGCGAGTGGAAGAAGCCGGCATGAGCGCTGAGCCGATCACCACCGCCGCCGACATCCCCGAGCATTTCGAGCTGCTGCGCGGCAATGTCGGATTCGGCGCGCTGATCGGCCCGCTCTATCTGCGCAAACCCAAGGAAGGCCGCACCTACGCCTGGGGCTTCCGCGCCACCGAGAAGCATCTCAATCCCGCCGGCATCGTGCATGGCGGCATGCTGCTGAGCTTCGCCGATACCTGTCTCGGCGCCCTCGCCTTCTTCGCCGGCGGGAAGACGCTAAGCTCGACCGTCGACCTCGCCTCGTCCTTCGTCGCACCCGGCCGTGCCGGCGACTGGATCGAGTGCACCGGCGCTGTCACCCGCGCCACTCGCGATCTCGTCTTTGTCACCGGCCGGGTCTATGTCGGCGATCGCACCCTGGTCGACCTCAAGGGCATCTGGAAGATCCTGCGTGCGTCGCAGGAGAAGCGCTGAACGTGTGTCGCTGAGATCGTTTGGTATTGCAGGCCGCAAGGCTAGCGGTCCCGGTTACGTCAGTTTTTAGCGTCGACGGGCGGCCGACGCCGGGCCGGACGGGGCGGCGGGGGAGGCTCGGCGGGACCTTGCACCCGACTGCAAACCGCCACGATCTGGATGGTGCCGTGTAAGGCGAAGGGACCGACGGCACGCCCGATCGGCACCGCCATCAACTGCTGCGCGATATTGGCTGGCAGGTCACCAACGCGCAGCCAGTCTTTGGCGCTGACGCTGGCATCTGGCGTGCGTTGCGCGATGCTGCGCAAATCCTCGCAGTGACTCACTTGATCGACGATACGCTTGGCGTCAGCCGCACGGCGGGCGATTTCTTCAGCAGCGGCGTCGCGCGGCAGCGGGAGCAGCAGTTGCACAACATCGATTCTGATGTCCTCTGGCAACTGGCTCGCGGCTGGCGATGCCAGAGCCGCGATCGCCGTGACAAAGGCTAAGGCGAGGACAAGCTTCATGCCCGATCTCCTGCCACGAAAACCTATCGGCCGCATCTGCGCTATTACATTGTAGTCCAGGTATTCGATTTCCTCCCCTTCGAACGGCTTCACGTTGTTCCTGGCGTGGGGCGCTTTTCGTGATTCAGGCCGCCGCGGCCATTATGCGTCGGCTGAGTTCGGACCGGCGTAGCGCCAGGAAGCGCCACAGCCGTTCGGAATAGTCCGACGCCACGGCCGCGCGCACCGATGGGCGCGCGGCGAGGGCCTGCCGCCACATCGGTACCTTTGATGTCGCGGCAAAGACCCCGAAGTCGGCGATCGTGTCGAAGACATCGAAGTAACGAAACACCGGCCCGAAGGCGGCGTCGACCAGGCTGAACTTCGCGCCGGCGAAATACGGCCCATCGCCCAACGCCTCCTCCACCCGCGCGAACTTCGCCGCCAGGGCGTCACGCTTCGCATCGAGCGTCGCCGCGTCGGGCGCCCCGTAGAAACCGGCGATGTCGTTGAGGATCGCCGACGCGACCTCGACCCAGCCGCGGTGGCGCGCGCGTTCGAAGGCGTCCTCGGGGTGCAGGCGTGGCAACCGCGTCTCGTCGAGGTAGTCGGCGATAATCGCCGATTCGAAAAGCGGCTTGCCGTCGACCAGTAGCACCGGTGTCTTGCCCAGGGGCGAGATGGCGCGGAACCAGTCGGGCTTGTTCACCAGATCGATGTCGCGCCGCTCGAACGGCGCGCCCTTCTCCAGCAACGCGATCGCCGCGCGCTGCACGTAGGGGCAGAGGTGGTGGCTGACGAGGATGAGCTCGGTCATGGTGGTCTTTCAATAATTCAATATTGAACTATATAGATGCCATTGCTTCAATTTTCAACTATGTACATGATAGCCGCCATGACCGCGACGGACGCTTGGCCGCTCTTCCTGCGCGCGCATGCGGCGCTGACCGATGCCATTGGGGCGCGGCTGTCGGCGGCCGGCCTGCCGTCACTGCTGTGGTACGACGCGCTGTGGGCGCTGGAGCGCGCGCCGGGCCGGCGTCTGCGCATGGGCGAGCTCGCCGAGGCGATGGTGCTCAGCCGCAGCCATCTGACGCATCTGATCGGCCAATTGGAGAAGGCGGGCCTTGTGCGTCGCAGCCGCAGCCCAGAGGACGGTCGCGGCGCCTATGCCGGACTGACCGACAAGGGTGCCGCCCTGCGCGCGCGCATGTGGCCGGTCTATCGCGCGGCTATCGACGAGCTGTTCATCAGCCGCTTGAGTCCCGCGCGGGCTCGAACGATGGCGGCGGGCTTCCGTCGCCTGTTGGCCGGCCTGCGCGAATAGAACGACGACCGTCGCCGCGCTAACGATTCGGCGGCCGGCAAGTAATCGGCAATGCCCCTGCCCCATTCTCCTTGATACCGCCACGTACGAACCGCGGCCGCGCCTCAAACGCCTTCGATGCTCCCGCTCGCCTGATGTGAAAGGGAGAAATCACGAATGAGGCCACTCAGCGCGCGTATCAGGATCAACGCATTGGCGGCTTTGGCCGCCGGCATCGCCTTCCCGGCGGCACGAATAGGCGATGTCTGGGCCGCCGATCTCAGGGCGACCGACTACAGGCTCTCAGGGCCCTACACCCACGGCAATCTCACCCTCTACATGATCCACGGCAAGCCCGGCGACACCGGCAAGCCGCCGCTCACCCTGCAGGAGGCGCTGCAGAAGGGCTTCGTGCGCGTGCGCGAGACCGGCAACGTCGATCAGCTCGAGATCGAGAACGTCGGCGACCAGGACATCTTCGTGCAGGCCGGCGACATCGTGAAGGGTGGCAAGCAGGACCGCGTCGTGCAGCTTGACCTGGTGCTGGCGCCGCGCTCGGGCCGAATCCCGCTGGCGGCGTTCTGCGTCGAGGCGGGTCGCTGGGCGGCGCGCGGCACTGAGGACGTCAAGCAATTCTCCAGCGCCACCACGTCGCTGCCCTCCAAGGATCTGAAGCTCGCCGCGCGTGGCGTGCCGGCCAAGCCCGATGCGCGACCCGATCCCATACCCGATCCGCGCGATCCGAACGCCCGTCGTCAAACCGCGCGCAATGCGCCGGCCGACAGCCAGGGCCGCGTCTGGGCCGGTGTCGCCGAGATGCAGCGCAAGCTCAGCGACACGGTCCAGGCACCGATCGCCGCGCCGGCCTCGGCCAGCAGCCTGCAGCTCTCGCTGGAGAATCAGAAGCTTCAGGCGACGATCAAGGAGACGGTCGCGGCGCTGACGCCGTCGATCGACAAGGAGCCGGACGTCATCGGCTATGTCTTCGCCATCAACGGCAAGATCAACAGCGCCGAGGTCTACGGCTCCGGCCAGCTGTTTCGCAAGATGTGGCCCAAGCTGCTGCACGCCAGCGCGGTCGAAGCGCTGTCGGAACGCAAGGGCGCCAACGGCGAGGCGGCGCCGACCGTCGAGGCGGTGCGTGCCTTCCTGGTCGATGCCGAAGCGGGGCAGGCGCGAGAACGCCGCCTGCCGGCTGACATGGCGCTGACGACCCGCGATACGCCCAAAGCGGTGGTGTTCGAAAGCCGCAAAGCCAACGCTCCCGCCGCGGCGCCGGTGCGCCGCAGCTATGTGAGCAAGTGATAAACTACCTTCTCCCGCTGGCGGGGGAAGGTGCCCGAAGGGCGGATGGGGGTGGACGGCATAGCGGCCAGCCACGACGATGAGAGTTGCCGCACCAACCACCCCCATCCGGCGCTTCGCGCCACGTTCCCCCGCCAGCAGGGGAAGGTAGAAGACGTCATACCGTTTTGCGCAGATCGAGATCGGCGAACCGCGGCGCGCGCTTTTCGCGTGTCGCGGTGAAGGCCTCGGGCATGTCCGCGCCGTGGATGAACGCGGCGTTCCACACGCTCATGTAGTTCAGCGCCTCGTCGACCGAGTGATCGCGCGCGTAGTTGATCATCTCTTTGCTGCCGTAGACCGCCAGCGGCGACTTGGCGGCGATGGTGCGCGCGATCGCCATCACGCCGTCGAGCATCTCGGCCTGGGTGGCGTAGACCGTGTTGACCAACCCGGCGCGCAGCGCCTCCTGGGCGGGGAGCGCGCGGCCGGTATAGGCCAACTCACGCACCAGGCCCTGCGGGATCAGATGCGGCAGGCGTTGCAGGGTGCCGACATCGGCGGTCATGCCGAGATCGATTTCCTTGATGGTGAAGAAGGCGTCGGCCGTGCAGTAGCGCATGTCGCAGGCCGAGATCATGTCGACGCCGCCACCGATGCAACCGCCCTGCACCGCCGCCAGCACCGGCACGCGGACCTTCTCCATGACGCTGAACGATTCCTGGTAGGCCAGCAGGCCCCGGCGGAAGCGCTCGCGCCGGCGGGCCGGGTCGGCTTCCTCGGCGACGATCGAGCCGAAGACCGAGAGGTCCATGCCGGCCGTGAAATGTGGGCCGGTCGAGGAGATCACCGCCACCCGCGCCTCGGCGCGCTCCTCGCCGATGGCGACGGCGAAGACGTGGCGGATCTCCTCCCAGAACGCCCGGGTCATGGAATTGCGCTTGTCGGGCCGGTTCAGGCGGATATGCGCGACATGGTCGCGGACGTCGAAATCGAAGGTCGTATAGGCCACTTTATCCTCCCGGCCGGGACAGGGTTGAACCATCGGGGGGTGTATGGCATACCCCCGGCCGCCGTACGAACTGAGAGCTGCTGCGGTAGCTCAGTGGTAGAGCACACCCTTGGTAAGGGTGAGGTCGAGAGTTCAATCCTCTCTCGCAGCACCAGTTCTCAGCTCGATGGCCCGCCCGTGATGAAGCAGAAGACCTTGCCGTAGAGTTCGCACAGGTGCGTGCCCCGGTCGGGCGTCGGCATCGTGATGATCTTCCCCTTGGGCACCACCAGCCAGTCCCGGCCGTCCCAGACCCGCCAGAAGCCGTCCTCGCCCATATAGGATGGCGCCGGCCGGCAGTCGCCGACCTGGCCGTCGGTCGAGCCGTTGCAGCAGCGCGTGCCGGTGTCGGGCTGGCGCAAGTCCTTGTACCAGTCGTGATGCTGGGCGTGGCCGTCGCCGTGGCGGCCGGAATGCTGCGCGACCGCTGTCGTCCACGGACTGAGCAGTACACTGACGAGCACGATCGACGGTATACGGACGCTCATGCGCTTCCCCCGCAGGGCCGGCCTTGGCGACCCGCGAAGAGTAGCGTCTTTCAGGGGGGCAGTCTCAGTCTTCGCGGGGATGGTTGGTAAAGCGGGCGTTACCGAGACCCGTGCCGATGGTCAGCACGCCCCAATGCTTCTTGTCCTTCATTGCCGGCACCGCACTCAGGCCCTGCACCACGGCGTCGTTGTGCATGACGATGACCGGCTCATGATTGCCGATCTTGGGCAGCACCAAACTGGTGGGCAGGTGGAAGTCGTCGGCCTCCCAGTTGCCCGGCAGGTTCTGGCCACCGCTCAGGATCTTGCCGCTCTCGTCGATCAGGCCCGGACAGGCGATGCCGAGGAAAGGCGCCAGCCGAACCTTGCCCGCTTCGGCACGCTCGATCAGCTCGACGATCATCTTGGTTAGCCGCTTCACCGTCTCCTCGCGTGTCGGTTTGTCGTCGGCGTGCCGCCAGTGGCGCAGCTTCCACACCTTTGCCTTCGCCAGGCTGTCCTTCTTGGTAAGGTTCAGCTCGACTACACCGACACGCAAATTTGTCCCGCCGATGTCGACCGCAAGGATCGCGTCGTGCCCTGCCAAAACCCACGACGGCGCGAGTTGGACGGCGCCCACAAGGCCGGCTTCGTCGGGATCGTGCTCGATCGGCCGGAGTTCGACCTCGATCCCCTCAGCCACCAGGAGCAGCTCGGCACGGCCCATCGCCAGCCGGCCGATATGGCTGGCGCTCAGGCCGCCCCCGATCACGATGCTCTCCGTGCCTTTCCAGTCTTTCGAGCGCAGGAAGCGGCGCACGACGGCGGCCAGTTCGCCGGCGAACTCCTCGATCACGGTATGCACGAGGCCGGCGGCCTTGGGATCGTCGCCCGCCAGCATCTTGTCCATGTCCGCCTTGCGAATGTCTTCGGTAGGCGTGTCGCCGAAGGGGTCGTCGCCCTGCTCCCTGACCAGCTCGCGCCAGTCTTTGAGGATGGCCCGAAAAGCCCGGCCGCTGGCCCGATCGCCGACAAAGCCTTCCTCGTCACGAAGTTCCTCGTTGTAGGTGTCGACCATCAAGGCCGGCAGGCTCTTCGCCGCGTGAGCCAGGATCGGCGCTGGAGGCGAGGCGGCTTCCTGGCTCAGCGTCTTCCTGTCCTTCTTTGGCGACATCGCCGTTCCCTCCGTGCAGCCGTTGCCAACGGCCCACCAGGGCGGCGGTTGCGGCGATCGGTTCACGATGCGCGGAACCCGTCCCACAACGCTTCGTTCCATGCACAACGAGATGGAGCGACGGATGGCGAAGACGACGGGCAAGACAGCGGCAAAGCGCCCGCCCACGGCCTCGAAGGCCCGGGCGTCGGATCAGGCGAGCAAGCGCAAGCCTGAATCTTTCAAGGCCGAGAGCGCCAAGACTGAACAGCTCCAGCAGTTCAGCCAGACTCCCGGTGAGCATCTGACGACCAACCAGGGCATCCGGGTCAGCGACGATCAGAGCTCATTGAAGGCGCATGGCCGTGGCCCGACACTGCTCGAAGACATCCTGATGCGTGAGAAGATCACGCATTTCGATCACGAGCGGATTCCGGAGCGTGTCGTGCATGCGCGAGGTACCGCCGCACATGGCGTGTTCGTGTCCTATGGCGACCTCGGCGACCTCACCATGGCCGCGCCGCTGCAGGGCAAGGGCATCGAGACGCCGGTCTTCGTGCGCTTCTCGACCGTGGCCGGCTCGCGCGGTTCGGCGGACACGCCACGCGACGTGCGCGGCTTCGCGGTAAAGTTCTATTCGACCGCGGGCGTCTGGGACCTTGTCGGCAACAACATGCCGGTGTTCTTCATCCAGGACGCCAACAAGTTCCCCGACTTGATCCACGCGGTGAAGCCCGAGCCGCATAACGAGATCCCGCAGGCTGCCTCGGCGCACGACACCTTCTGGGATTTCGTCTCGCTGACGCCGGAAAGCGCGCACATGCTGATGTGGGCGATGAGCGATCGCGCCTTGCCGCGCAGCCTTGCCACCATGGAGGGTTTCGGCGTGCACACCTTCCGGCTGGTCAACGCCGAAGGCGTGTCGCGCTTCGTGAAGTTTCATTGGAAGCCGCTGAAGGGTGTCGCATCTCAGGTCTGGGACGAGGCGCAGCTGACGTCGGGCCGCGACCCCGACTTCCATCGTCGCGACCTCTTCGAGGCTATTGAGCGCGGCGACTATCCCGAATGGGAGCTCGGCCTGCAGATCGTCGAGGAAAAAGATGAGCAAACCTTCGACTTCGACCTGCTCGACCCGACCAAGCTCATCCCCGAGGAACTGGTCCCGATCCGCCGCGTCGGCAAGCTTACGCTCAATCGCAACCCCGACAATTTCTTCGCCGAGACCGAGCAGGTCGCCTTCCACACCGGCCACATCATCCCTGGCATCGACTTCACCAACGACCCGCTGCTGCAGGGGCGGCTGTTCTCCTACATCGACACCCAGCTCAGGCGTGTCGGACCGAACTTCCACGAGCTGCCGATCAACCGTTCGCTGGCGCCGGTCGACAACAACCAGCGCGACGGGATGGGGCGCACGACCATCAACAAGGGCCGCGTCGCGTACTTCCCCAACAGCCTGGCGCGCGGCTGTCCGATGCATTCGCCGGATGCGGCCGAGGCCTTTCGCTCCCTGGTACGCGAAGAGCCCGGCGCCAAGACGCGCAAGCGCAGCCCGAGCTTCAACGATCACTTCAGCCAGGCGACGATGTTCTGGAATAGCATGAGCGACTGGGAGAAAGACCACATCGCCGCCGCCTTCTCGTTCGAACTCAACAACGTCGTTGACGAGGGCGTGCGTAACCGGGTGATGAACGAACTGCTGGTCAACATCCACCCGGAGCTCGCCGCCCTGGTTTCGGCCGCGACCGGCATCGCCGTCGAGCCGGCCGGCACGTCGGACAATCCCACACCGTCGGCGCCGACGCCGTCGGGGCCCCTCAAGCGAGACGCGGCAAGACTGAAATCGCCCGCGCTCAGCATGGACAAGCCGGCGCCGACGGTGAAGGGCCGCAAGGTCGGCATCCTCATCGGCTACGGCGCCGAGGCGGTGGAGCTGAACGCTCTCGTCGAGGCGCTTGGGCGGGCCGGAATCGTCGCCGAGCTTATCGCGCCGACGGCCGGGCTGTTCACCGACGCCAAGGGCAAGTCCGTCAAGGTCGACCGCGCGGCGCCCAATGCGCCGTCAGTGGTCTACGACGCCGCCCTTGTGCCATCGGGCGTCGGCGCCGCGTTGGCCGAATCCGGCCTCGCACTGCGCTTCCTCGCTGAAGCGTATCGCCACGGCAAGCCGATCGCCGTGGCGGCGCGGTCCGGCGATGTGCTGAAGGCCTGCGACTTCGCCTCAGACGATGGCGTTGTAGTAGCCGAGCCCGCCAAGCTGGCATCGATGCTGGTCGAGGCGCTGACGCGACACCGCTTCCCTTACCGGCATAAACGCAAGAAAGAGTGAGCGGGGCCGAGTTATCCCCAGCCAGCGGATATGGCTTCCATCCGACCACCAGAGCCCACGGTGAGGACTCGATGAGCTGGGGGGTATCGGCATGGAGCGCAACGACCGGGTGGCCTCACGCTGCGGCCGCGGGATCGGGCTCGAACTGGTCGCCGCCCGACCCCGAAGCCGGCTATAGTCGGGGCCACTTCGTGGTCCAGATAGTTGATGCGTCGTTCATCCAGGCTGATCGTCATCGCGGCGTGCATGCTGCTTGCGCTCGCACCCGCGCGCGCCGAGATCCTTTCCGGGCCGGCCAACGGCCTCGACGAGGATTCACTCGCCGTCGGCGGCGAGCGTGTGCGGTTGTGGGGCATCGACGCGCCGGATCTGGGCCAGACCTGCACGCGCGGCGGCAAGCCCTGGGCCTGTGGCCGCGACGCCGCGCGCGCGCTTGACCGGCTGATCGATGGCAAGACCGTGCGTTGCCTGGTCATCGTGCGCGACAAGATCCGGCGGCTGGTGGTCGGCGACTGCACCCTGGGCGGCGAGAGCCTGTCGCGCTGGATGATCGTCAACGGCCACGCGATCATGAACACGCGCCAGACCGACGCCTACGCCAAGGAAGAGACCGAGGCGCGCGAAGCCAAGCGCGGCATATGGGGCAGCACCTTCGAGCCACCCTGGGAATGGCGCGCGCGACAGCGGCGCCCGCGCTGATCACAGCGACTATTGTCGTTACTCCGGCCCGGCTGTCGTCGAGACGCGCCGGCTTCGCAGAGCCCACCGTCATCCAGCGGTGGGATTTGCCATGGTAACATGGGCCGCCGTCACGGGAGGCTGTCCATGGCCAGGGTCACCGCGTACCGCGTACCCCTCATCGCCACGCTGCTGATCGCGAGCCTGATTGCGCCGCTCGCCGCCGCGCCGGACGAGGAACTGCTCGGCAAATCCAGGGGCTATCCAGTCGGCACGCCGGGCAACTGGTTCTACGACGAGACGGTGCGCGTCGGCTCGTTCAGCCATATGGACAGCTTCCTGCCGCATCGCGTCCTGCTGAAATCCGACTCGCCGAAGCCGCTGCGGCGCGCGGCGAAGGAGCCGGACTACAGCTACACCTTCGACTACGCGACGCGCGGCATCGACGACTTCCTGGCACGCCGGCGTATCACCGGCCTGATGGTGGTCCAGGACGGCGTCGTCCAGCTCGAGCGCTACCAGTACGAGCGCACGCCGCAGCATCGTCTGTTGTCCAACTCCATGGCCAAGTCGATCACCGCTATCGCCATCGGTTTCGCGTTGGCGGAGGGCAGGATCAAGTCCCTCGACGACACGGCGGCGACCTACGTCCCCGAGCTTGCCGGCTCGGCCTATGGCGAGACGCCGATCAGCGCGTTGTTGCGCATGGCCTCGGGCGTGACCTTCACCGAGCGTTACGACGGCAATGACGACATCCACAAGTTTGCGACGCTATCGATACGTGATGGCACGCTGGCGGCGATACGCGCCTTCGACCAGCGCGACAACCCGCCCAACACGAAGTTCCAGTACGCCTCGATCGAGACCATGGTGCTGTCCTACGTGCTGAAAGGCGCCACCAGGCAATCGTTGTCGTCCTACGTCAACGAGCGGCTGTGGCAGCCGATGGGTGCGGAATCCGACGCCAGCTGGATCATCGATCGCGCCGGCGTAGAGCTGGCGCACGGCTTCTTCAATGCCACGCTGCGCGACTGGGGAAGGCTGGCGATGCTGTTGGCCAATGACGGCGCACTCGATGGCAAGCAGATCATCCCGCGCGATTTCCTGATCGAGGCGACCGATGCCGATCAGCACCCGATGGCCTTCCGGCCCCGCCAGGCGACGCGCTACTACGGCTACGGCTACAAGTTCTGGCTCTACCCGTCGGCGCCGCGCCGCTTCTCACTGCTGGGCGTCTTCGGCCAGTCGATCTTCGTCGATCCCGGCACACGGCTGGCGCTGATCATCACGGCGGCGCAGAAAGAAGCGACAGGCAGGACCGACGGCTACCCCGCCGAACGCGACGCGCTGTGGCGCGGCATCCTCAGCCGCCACGGCGCGAAGTGGTAGGCAGCGACGACTAAATCGCCTCTTCCCAGCTGCGGCTGAGCCGCATCGCCGAGTTGATCAGGCCGACCATCGAGTAGGTCTGCGGAAAGTTGCCCCACAGCTCGCCGGTCTCGACGTCGGCGTCCTCCGACAGCAGGCCAAAGGAATTGCGCCGCGTCAGGATGCGCTTGAACAGCGCGCGCGCCTCGTCCTTGCGGCCGATCGACGCCAGCGCGTCGACGTACCAAAAGGCGCAAATCAGGAAGCCGCTGGTCATGTGGCCGAAATCGTCGCGCGTGGCGTAGCGCAGCAACAGGTCGCCGCGCCGCAGCTCGCGGCCGATCGCGTCGACCGTGGCGATGAAGCGCGGATCGTCGGCGCGCACGAAGTCGAGTTCCGACAGCAGCAGGAGGGTGGCGTCGAGATCCTCGCCGTCGAAGGTCGAGACGAAGGTGCCGCGCGCCGTCGACCAGATACGCGGCTCGATCGCCGCGCGTACGCGATCGGCGCTCTCCCGCCAATACGCCGAACGGCTGTCTTTGCCCAGCACGTCGGCGATGCGGGCGAGCCGGTCGAGCGCCGCCCAGCACATCACGGCGGAGAAGGTATGCACGCTGCGCGAATTACGCAGCTCCCACGGGCCGGCATCCGGCTGATCGAAGGTCGCCAAGGCGCGCATGCCCAGACGCTCGAGATGCGCGAAATGCGCGGCGTGGCCGCCGCGCATCAGGCGGCGGTCGAAGAAGGCGTGGGTCGCCGCCAGCACGACGGCGCCGAAGCCGTCGTACTGCATCTGGCTCACCGCGGCGTTGCCGACACGCACCGGGCCGTCGCCGCGATAGCCCTTGAGCGACGTGGCAATGAACTCCTCGGTCGAGCCGTTGCGCGTGATCGATAGCAGCGGCGGCAGATGGAACTCCTTCTCGGCCCCGAACGTATCGACCACGTTACCCATGAAGTTGACGTACTCCTCCATGGTGCGCGTCGTGCCCAGCCGGTTGAGCGCGTGGACAACGAAGTACGCGTCGCGCAACCAGCAGAAGCGGTAGTCCCAGTTGCGCGCCGTGCCAGGCGCCTCCGGGATCGAGGTGGTGAGCGCCGCGACAATCGCCCCGGTCTCCTCGAAATTGCACAGTTTCAGCGTGATCGCGGCGCGGATCACCGCGTCCTGCCAGTCGAAGGGGATCGACAGGGAGCGCGCCCAGTCGCGCCACCATCCGGTGGTCTTGTCGAGGTGCTCGCGCGCCGTGGCGTCGACCTCCGACTGCAGAGGCTCGTCGGCGCCGAGGAAGAACGACATCGGCCGGTCGACCGCGAATGGCGTCTCGTCGAGCACGTAGGAGATCGGCGCGTCGGTGGTCAGCCTCAGGGTCTGGGCTGCGCCGACGTAACGGATATGACTGCTGCCGCGCGTGACATCGGGCGGGCGCGAGCCGAGTTCGAATACAGGCCGTACCGCGGCGAGGATCCGCGGCCTGCCCGCCAGGGGCCGCACCCGGCGCACCAGCTGCGGCGGGCGGAAGGTGCGTTCGAAGCGAGTGAAGCGTGGCGCGAAGTCGGTGATCTCCAGCGTGTTGCCGTGATCGTCGGACATCACCGAGACGACGATGGCGGTGTTGTCGACATAGGCCTGCTCGCAGCGTGTCATGCCGACCAGATCGAGGGCGAAGACGCCGCGCGCCGGCGGTGCCTCGCTTTGCGCACCGCCATCGTCGATAAGCGAGCAGAAGACGGGATCGCCATCAAAGCGCGGAAAGCAGCCCCAGACGATGCGCGCACGCCGATCGATCAACGCCGCGACCGCGCAATTGCCGATAACCGCCAGATCCAATGAGCTCACGATGCCTCCCTTCGCCCGATCTCCTCAGGCGACGCACGACCCGACGCCGCCCAATCCGCCAGGCAGCGGCGCACCGCTTCTGGCGTCGCAAGCCGCGCGCCGGCGGCCGTTGGTCCTTCGCCGATCTTCACCGACACCCCGCCATGGCGATTAACGGTGGCGAAGGCTGCCTCGTCAGTCAGATCGTCACCGAAGAAGACCGGACGCCGGCCGGCGTAGGGGCTCAACGTCAGAAACTCATCGATGGCGCCGCCCTTGCTAACGTTCGCCGGCAGGATCTCAGCCACGGCATGACCATACTGGATGCGATAGCCCGACCCGGCCGCAGCCAGTGCGCGGTCGACGGTCGTCAGCGCCAGCGCCTCGAGCTCCGGTACCATCCGCCAGTGGAAGGCCACCGAGAGTTGCTTGTCCTCGATCACCAGACGTGGTTCGTCCCGCGCCAGACGTCGCAGCACATCGAGCGCGAGACGCAGGCCGCCGCGATCTGGCGTATGGCCGGGACGCAGAACGCCACCGACGCGGCGCTCCGCACCGTGCAGCCCGGCGACGTCGAAATGCGGGCCGAGATAGCGATCGATGGTCACGATCGGCCGGCCCGAGACGATGGCAAGGGCGCCGCCCAAGCCACTGGCAAGCCGCATCAGGGTGCCGCCCAGGTCCGGCGCGACGATGACGGAATCGGGATACGCGGCGAGTTCCACCAGCGTGCCGTCGAAATCGAGGAACAGCGCCCACGGCGAGCCCACCGACGTGACCTCCGGGGAATCGTCCCTCACGCGGACCTGTTCAGTCGCTTTGTTCATACCGTCTGCGTGCTGTGAGCGGTCACGGGCAACGTTATCTAGGTCATTGTGGATGTGGATGCCACCTTGAAGCCTTGTCGAGGAGTGACCAAATTAGCGTATGCAGACGCTGCGCCGCCGTAAGGAGGCGCGAGCCGAGCCGGTTTGCGCTCGGCCCCGTTTCACCACCACGGAGCGCTCGATGCGGCTGGTCGTCGTATCCAATCGGGTTCCATCACCCCGTGCCGGCGAGAAGGCGGCGGCGGGTGGCTTAGCCGTAGCGTTGCGCGATGCCCTGCGCGAGCGCGGCGGAATCTGGTTCGGCTGGAGCGGCCTGGTCTCCGAGGCGCCCGATCGTACGCCACGCACCACCGTGCGCGGTCAGATCGCTTATGAGCAGATCGATCTGACCGCCATCGACCGACAGGAGTACTATCTCGGTTTCGCCAACCGCGTGCTGTGGCCCAGCATGCACTATCGGCTGGGTCTCACCGAATTCTCGCGCGACGACTTCGCTGGCTATCTGCGGGTCAACCGCATGCTGGCCGAGTCCCTCGCGCCGCGGCTGCGGCCCGACGACATCATCTGGGTGCACGATTATCACCTCCTGCCCTTCGCATCGGTCCTGCGCGAACTGGGCGTCAAGAATCGCATCGGCTACTTCCATCATATCCCCTGGCCACCGATCGAGATCTTCGGCGCCATTCCCATGAGCCGGCATCTGCTCGAGGCGATGGGCGCCTACGATCTCATCGGGCTGCAGACAGCGACCGACGCGGGCAACCTTGTGCGCGGACTGACCGAAACGACCGGCGCCACGACCGATCGTCGTGGTCGACTGCGCATGGCGGGACGCACGGTGCGCGTCGATGCGTTTCCCATCGGCATCGACATCGCCGATTTCCGCCGCTTCGCCGAGCGCGCCGGCACCCTGCGGCTGGTACGCCAGATGGCGCAGAGCCTGGGCGATCGCCGACTGGTGATCGGCGTCGACCGGCTCGACTATTCCAAGGGCATCGTCGAGCGCATCGAGGCCTTCGAACGCTTCCTGATCGCCAATCCGCAACAGCGCGGCAGGCCGATCCTGTTGCAGATCACGCCGGAATCGCGTTCGGAGGTGCCCGAGTATGCCGAGCTGGGTCAACGCATCGATCAGGCGGTCGGCCGGCTGAACGGCGCGCATGGCGGCCTCGACTGGACGCCGGTACGCTTCGTCAAGCGCGCCTTCTCGCGGCCGGTGCTGGCCGGCCTCTATCGTCACGCCGCCGTTGGCCTGGTGACGCCGATGCGCGACGGCATGAACCTCGTCGCCAAAGAGTATGTCGCCGCGCAGGATCCCGCCGATCCCGGCGTGCTGGTGTTGTCGCGCTTCGCTGGCGCGGCGCGCCAGATGGCAGACGCATTGATCGTCAATCCCTTCGACAAGAGCGAGGTGGCCGAAGCCATTCAGACCGCGCTGTCCATGCCGCTGGAGGAGCGCTGCGCGCGTCACGCTCGACTGGTCGCCGGCCTCGAGGCGCGCGACGTCAACTGGTGGGCCGAATCCTACCTCACGGCGCTGGCGCGCACACGGCGGCGGGCCAAGCCGAAGCTGCGGGCTGTCGGTCACGACGAGGTGGCCCGCTTCGCCGCGGCTTGATGAAGGCCTGGGAAGCGAAGAAAAACGCCTACGACGTCTGCCCGTGGCTCGCGTAGATCCGCAACACCTGGACAGCCTTGGGTAGCTCAATCAGGAACTCGGGATCGCGGTCGAGGTGGTGGATGTCAGTCGGGTCGCCGCCGGTAAAGCGCGCCATCGCCTCGATGCTCTCCCAGTAGGAGATGGTGACGAACTCCGTCTCCTCGCCACGATCCTCGCGAAGCGACTGCACGCCCAGCGCCTTTTCCATCAGCGGCTTCACGCCGACCTCGAAGTTGTAGCGCTGGTACTCGTCGGCCTGCGCCCGGCGCACGCGGCCACGCCAGATGCGCGCAATGGTTGGCTTCGGCGTTGACGCCATAGCGGTCTCCTCGAAGCTCATCATCTCAGACTTAACGGCGGCTGACAGACAGGACTAGTTCATCGACCGCAAGTCAGTGAGCGGCACGATGCGGATCTGGCTGGCCTCCAACCCCGCGCGCACGGCGCGCGCGGTAGCGACGGCTGTGGGCTCGTCGCCATGCACGCAGACCGAGTCGACCTGGCAGGGCACTTTCTTGCCTGTGGTGGAGAAGATCGCCTGCTCCGCGATCATGCGTTTGACATGCGCCACCGAGGTCGCTGCGTCGTGGATCATGGCGTGCTTTTCTTTGCGCGGCGTGAGCAGACCGGCATCGGTATAGGTGCGGTCGGCGAAGACCTCCTCGGCGACGCGCAGCCCGGCTTTACGGCCGGCCGGCACCTGCGCCGTGACCGCCTGGGCGAGAAAGATCAGCTCGCGGTCGACGGCGCGGATGGCGCGCGCGATGGCGTCGCTGAGGTCCTGATCCTCGGCCGACATGTTGGCCATCATGCCGTGCGGCTTCACATGCGTGACCTTCGCGCCGTGCAGCGCGGCGACGCCCATCAGGGCGCCGATCTGGTAGGCCATCGAATGCTCGATCTCCGCGTTGGTCATGCGGATGACGCGGCGCCCGAAGCCCTGCAGGTCCTGGAACCCTGGGTGCGCGCCGATCGACACGCCATTGTCGACACAGAGCTTCACGGTCGAGGCCATGACCGAGGGATCGCCGGCGTGGAAGCCGCAGGCGACATTGGCCGAGCGCACGATCTTGAGCACTTCAGGGTCGTTGCCCATCTTCCACGGGCCGAAGCTCTCGCCGAGATCGGAATTGATGTTCACTTCGCTCGCCATGGCTCGCCTCCCGCAGGTCCGCTATTCTAGCGCCTGGCTCGACATGACGGAAACGGCGTGAGCACAAGGTTCCTCGATTGCGGCGACACCGCGTTCAGTGTCGAGTTCGGCAGCACCATCGCGCCCGAGATCAACGCCAGGGTCATGGCCCTGCACGGCGCGATCGCGGCCGAGCGCGAAGCCGGCCGGCTGACCGGCGTGGTCGAGACCGTGCCCAGCATGCGCGCGCTGCTGGTGATCTACGATCCGATGGCCGCAACGCGCGCCGCCCTGCAGCCGGCGATTGAGGCGCTGCTGGCAGGCGGTCGGGTAGCCGAGGTGAGGTCGCGGCGGCTCACCCTGCCTTGCTGCTACGACGACGCCGAATTCGCCCTCGACCTGGACGATGTCGCTGAGCGCACCGGCGTTTCGCCGGAAGAGGTGATCAAGTTGCACCTCGCCTCCGAATTCCGGGTCTATGTGGTGGGCTTCATGCCCGGGCTGCCCTACCTGGTTGGTCTGGCGAAGAAGCTGCACCTGCCCCGGCGCGCCTCGCCGCGCGTGCGCGTGCCGGCGCAGAGCGTTGCCATCGCCACGGAGATGACCGTGGTCTATCCCTTCGAAAGCCCCGGTGGCTGGCACCTGATCGGCCGCACGCCGGTCTCGATGTTCGACGCGCGGCGCGGCGCCGAGGCCACGACCTTGGCGCCGGGCGACACGGTGCGCTTCCGCCGCATCAGCCGCGCCGAGTACGATTCGCTCGCCGCCGAAGCCGAACGCACACCGTTCGACGTCGCGCGCTTCGTCGAGGTCGCGCCGTGAAGTATCACCGTCATCCTGAGCGCAGCGAAGGATCCAGCGGTGGTGTGAACGGCCGCCACGCCATCGTTTGTCCGCAGGACCGCGAGGTCCTTCGCTACGCTCAGGACGACGGGGTGTGGTCGTGAGCGCGCGACTGATCGTCGAGCGCGCCGGCCTGTTCGACACGGTGCAGGACCGCGGCCGCATCGGCTTCCAGGAACTCGGCATGCCGACCGCCGGCGCGATGGATCGAATCGCCCTGGCGCTCGCCAACGCGCTGGCTGGCAATCCGCTCGACGCCAATGCCGCGGCGCTGGAGATGGGCGTGCTCGGCCCGACACTGCGGGTCGAGGCCGAGTCAGTGCGCATCGCCATCGTCGGTCCGATCGAGGCGTCGCTGATCGCCAGCGAAGGCGCCGCACCTAAGCCACTGCTCGCGGATCGCTCGCATACGCTGACGCGAGGCCAGCGGCTGAAGCTGGGCGGCATCGACGGCGTCAGCACGGCGTATCTTGCCGTCGAGGGCGGCATCGCGGTGCCGCTCTTCATGGGCAGCCGCAGCACCTACACCCGCGCCGCGCTGGGCGGGCTCGAGGGTCGCAAGCTGAAGGAGGGCGATGCCTTGCCACTGGCGCACGAGGCTGCCGGCGCGCGCGCCGAGTTGGCCCTGGCGGCGCCTTTCGACTACGGCCAGGGACCGATCCGGGTCGTCATCGGGCCACAGGCCGACCACTTCACCGAGGCCGGCCACGCCACCTTCACGTCGAGCGAGTACGTCGTGTCCAAGGAGGCGGACCGTATGGGCATCCGCTTCGAGGGGCCGAAGATCGAGCATTCCGCGCTGGGCCCGGACATCGTCTCTGACGGCATCGCGCCAGGCGCCGTCCAGGTGCCGGCAGCCGGCCTGCCGATCGCGCTGCTGGCGGATCGGCAGACCGTAGGCGGCTATTCCAAGATCGCCACCATCGCCTCGGCCGACCTGCCACGTACCTGCCGCCTGCTACCCGGCATGCGGGTGCATTTTACGGCCATCACCGTCGCCGAAGCCGAAGCCCTGCGCCGCGATCAGGAGCGCCGACTGGCCGCCGCGATCGCCGGGCTGAAGCCCGCCAGGCCGGAAGGGGGAATCGACATGAAGGCACTTTACGAGGAAAATCTGATAGATGGCGTCGTTCTCTAATTTGATGTGAGTCGTTACGCAAATTGATCACGTTGACGTCAGATATCCACTCGCGTATCAGCAAGCCGATATTGAGCTATTCATGGTCGAGTGAATTTACCGATGTCCCCGGCACCGCTGCAGCGCATTTCCACCGATTCCGTCGACATGCATCCGGCCCCCATCGACCCCTCCTGGATCGTCGAAGGCAACCCGATGGCGCGCGTTGGTCCGGTGTCGCGCGGCGCCGACGGCTTGAGCTGGACCGATATCTGGGACTGCACCGCCGGCCGCTTCACTTGGCACTACGGGATCGACGAGACCGTGCACATCCTCGAGGGTGGCGCGCACGTCGTGGACGCCAACGGCAAGCGGTGGGACCTGCGCCCGGGCGATGTCGTCTCCTTCCAGGTCGGCACCGCCGCGCATTGGCACGTGCCGCAGTACATCCGCAAAGTCGCTTTCTGCCGCGAGGTCGTGCCTCGGCCAATCACCACCCTGATGAAGGTCGAGCGAAAGATGCGCGGGCGCAAGCCGCGGGCGGCCGCCATCGCCGGCCTGTTCGCCATGGCCGTGGCCGCCGGCGTGATGATCGTGGAGTAGCGCCGAAGGGCGCAGCAAACCCGCGCCTATTCCAGGGCGGCCCTACGGATAACCGGCCCGCATCGCGGCTGACGCCGCTTCGCGCCCGCTGGCATTGGGGGGTAATGTCGGCGCCGAACTGGCCCGAGGATCACGCGCGATGAGCTGGCAGCCCGAACTCGACGAACTGAAGCGCCGTCAGGAGCTAGTCCGGCGCATGGGCGGGCCGGACAAGGTCAAGCGCCAGCATGACGGCGGGCGCCTCACGGTGCGGGAGCGCATCGACCGGCTGCTCGATCCCGGCAGCTTCCGCGAATGGGGCAGCGTCGCCGGCATGGCGACCTATGACGGCAAGAACGATCTCGAGGATCTCGTCGCGTCGAACTCGGTGACCGGGCGCGGCACCATCGACGGGCGGCCGGTCGTGATCTCCGGCGACGACTTCACGGTGCGTGGCGGCTCGGCCGACGCCACCATCAAGGAGAAGAACCTGCTGGCCGAGAAGATGGCCAACCAGTATCGCCTGCCCATCGTGCGCATCATCGAGGGCTCCGGCGGCGGCGGCTCGGTGAAGACCATCGAGACGCAGGGACGCGCCAACGTACCCGGCGTGATCGGCTTCGACGTCGTCACAGCCAACATGGGCGCGGTGCCGGTGGTCGCGCTGGGCCTCGGCTCGGTGGCGGGACTGGGTGCCGCGCGGCTGGCGGCCTCGCACTACTCGGTGATGGTCAAGGGCCTGTCGGCGATGTTCGTCGCCGGCCCGCCCGTCGTGGCGCGCCTGGGCCAACCGCTCAGCAAGGAAGAACTCGGCGGCTGGGAGATCCAGTTGCGCGCCGGCGCCGTCGACGAGGCGGTCGATACCGAGGAAGAGGCCTTCGCCGCAGCCAAGCGGTTCCTGTCCTACATGCCGCAATCGGCCTTCGATCTCGCGCCACGCGGGCCGATCACCGACGATCCGCATCGCCGCGACGAGAAGCTCTTGTCGGTGATCCCCCGTGATACGCGCAAGGTCTACAACATGCGCTCGATCATCAACACGCTGGTCGACAAGGGCAGCTTTTTCGAGATGAACAAGCTCTACGGCCGCTCGGTGATCACCGGGCTCTGCCGCATCGACGGCTGGCCGATCGCCTTCATGGCCAGCGATCCGATGCACTATGGCGGCGCGTGGACGGCGGATACCTGCCAGAAGGTCACGCGCTTCATGGACATCGCCGAGACCTTCCGCATCCCCGTGGTCTATCTTGAGGATTGCCCCGGATTCCTGATCGGACTGGAGGCGGAGAAGAGCGGCGTGATCAAGGCGGGCGTGCGCGCCATGGCGGCGATGCACCAGTGCACCGTGCCGTGGTGCACCTTCATCGTGCGCAACAATTTCGGCGTCGCCGGCGCCGCGCACAAGAACACCGGCCGCGTCGCATTGCGCTACGCCTGGCCGTCGGGCCGCTGGGGCTCGCTGCCGCTGGAGGGCGGCATCGAGGCCGCCTATCGCGCCGACATCGACGCCTCGCCCGACCCCAAGGCCAAGCTCGCCGAGATCGAGGAGCGATTGAACAAGCTGCGCTCGCCCTTCCGCAGCGCCGAGGCGTTCTGGATCGAGGAGATCGTCGATCCGCGCGACAGCCGCCGCCTGCTCTGCGAATTTGCCAACCTCGCCGCCCCGGTGCGCGAAGGAAAGGCGCAGTTCTGGATGCGGCCATAATCCCGCAAGCCGTGGAATAATCCCTACCGCGTGGCGTTGCCTACCCAAGGACCTAGACCCACGGAGCATCCCATGAACAACACACTTGTCCGCACGCTGGCCTGCGGCTTCATCGCTGGCGCCGTGTCCTTCATGATATTCCACCAGGGTGGCTTCTGGGCCGCGACACAGGCCGGCATCTTGAAGGCCAGCACCTGGTCGATGGCCGCCACCAAGCCGTGGCAGGTGCCGCAGCTGATCTCCTACCTGTTCTTTACCGGGCTGTGGGGCGCGCTGGCGGCCGTCGTCGTACCGTACACGAAGCTGCCGGCCTGGCTGGGTTGGACGCTGTTCGGCGCCGTCGTCGTCATCGCCTTCAACTGGTTCGTCGTGCTGCCCCTCAAGGGCTCTCCGGTCGGTGGCGGCTTCCGCACGCCCGGCGTGATCGTCGCCCCTGTGGTCTACGGCATCTGGGGCCTCGGCATGTGGCTGGTCTACAAGGCGCTGCACAAGCCGCTGGGCGCCTCGGCCGCGCCCGCGCGGTGAGGCTCAGGCCGCCATCGAGCGAATTTGCTCGTCGAGGTCGTCGGCGATGAAGTGCCTGACGACCTCGTCGAGATCACGGTCGGTCTCGAAGCCCAGGCGCCGCGCGCGCGCGGCATCGATGTCGCCCGGCCAACCGTCGACGATCTTCTGGATCGCCGGGTCATGCTGCCAGCTCACCGTGCCGAGCTTGCGGTTGCCGGCGTTGCGCTTCATCGCCGCCTCGAGCTCGGCGGCGGTCACCCGGATGCCGTTGAGCAGCAGGGCGCGTCCCGGCCCGAAAGCGTCGGGGTCGAGATCGTGCGCGCGCAGGAAGGCCTCCACGGTGCGCCGCGGGCTCAGCACCACCATCGGCGTATCCGCCGTCACCGGACAGACCACATCGATGCCGGTGAGCGGCTCGCGCACCATCGAGCTGGCCCAGGTAGAGGCCGCCTTGTTGGGTCGGCCGGTGCGCACGCAGATGGTCGGCAAGCGAATTGCCGTGCCGCGTAAGAATCCCTTGCGCGTGTAGTCGCGCACCAGGAACTCGCCCATCGCCTTCTGCGCGCCGTAGGAAGTCTGGGGCGTCAGCGGCGTGTCGTCGGTCACCGCCTTGGGCAGGTCGCCGCCATAGGCCGCCAGCGACGAAGTGAAGATCACACGCGGGTTGGTACCCAGCGCGCGACAGGCCTCGAGCACATTGCGCGCGCCGTCCAGATTGACGCGGTAGCCGAGGTCGAAGTCGGCCTCGGCGCCGGCGCTGACCACGGCGGCGAAGTGGAAGACGCTGGAGGCGCCCTGCACGATCGACTGCACGGTGGCGAAGTTGGCGATGTCGCCATCCATGGCGACGACGCGCGGATCGTCGAGACCGGGACCGGAGGCCTTGGCCACATCAAACAGCAGCAGCTCCGAGACGCGCTCGCCGCCGAGTGTGGAGCCGTCGAGAATCTTGCGCGCCAGCTTCTTGCCGAGGAAGCCCGCCCCGCCGGTGATCACGACCTTCATGGTTCTGTCCCCTCGTGCCGATTTGCGTCCGAGCCTAGCACGACGCGGCGGCGCGGCGGGACAACGAGCGCGCGATCGCGATCAGCCGGCGCAGCGGCGCCGACGCCTCCGACGCGCGCCACGCCAGGGCGAGCGGCGCCACCGGCGTCGGTTCGGTGAAGGGCCGGAACACGACGCCGCGCACCGACAGCAGCGAGGCACGCGACTGCGTGGTGACGGCGCAGCCATGGCCTTCCGCGACGGCGCGCACCATGTGCTCGGTGTCGGGCTCGATGCGCGCGATGTCGGGCGCGCGGCCGCCGAAGACGCTCGCGACGATGAGATCGTAGAAACCCGGCCCCTGCGCGCGCGGCCAGAACACCATGCGCTCGCGCGCAAATTCGGCAGGCGCCACACGCGGTCGGCGCGCGAGGCGGTGTCGGGTCGGCAGCGCCGCCACCAGCGGCTCGGCGCCGACCTCGACCAGCCCGAGGCCGCCGGCGTCCTCCAGCGGCAGGCGCACGAAGGCGGCATCGACACTGCCGGCGCGCAGTAGCTCGACATTGCGCGCGGTGGTCAGCGTGTCGATGGCCAGCGCCACCGCGGCATGGCGGCGGCGGAACGCCTCGATGATGTCGGTGGCGACGCCCACCGGCGCGGTACGCGTGTGGTTGACGCGCAGCTCGCCACGCACGGCGCGCGCCGTGGCGCGCGTCGCCTCCTCCAGGCGGCGCACGTCGTCGAGGATCGCGGGCGCGCCCTCGAGCAGCGTGCGGCCGGCGGCGGTGAGCTCGACCGAGCGACTGGTCCGCTCGAACAGCCGCACGCCCAGCCCGGCCTCCAGCGCGCGGATGTGCTGGCTGACCGCCGGCTGCGCCACGCGCAGGCCTTCGGCGGCACGGCCGAAATGGCGTTCGCGGGCGACGGCGACGAAGCTTCGGAGTTGGCGCAAGTCCATGACCAACGATAAGCGTTCCTTATCGATCCAGTCAAAGACGCGCTTGGACCCGGGCCGCGCCGGCTGGTCTGCTGGCGCCATGCGCGCGGCCTGGTACGACCGACAAGGAGATGCCCGCGACGTCATCGTCGTCGGCGAACTGCCGACGCCCGCGCCCGCCGCCGGCGAGGCGCTGGTGCGGGTGATGGCCTCGGGCGTCAACCCCTCGGACTGCAACGCCCGGGCCGGCCGCTTTGGCCGCGCCATGGCCTTCCCGCGCATCGTGCCGCACGGCGACGGCGCCGGAATCGTGGAGGCGGTGGGCGCCGGCGTCGACGGCGCGCTGCTCGGCCGGCGCGTGTGGCTGCACAACGCGCAG
>JALHMM010000058.1 GCA_022844045.1 Reyranellaceae bacterium
AGGCAGGCCCCGAAACAGACCGCTGCCTAAGTCCGCTCGGCAGTGAGCCTGTGGGTTCTGTGGACAGCCGCTGAAACGCGCCTGCCCACAGAACCCACAGGCCAGAAACAAAAGCAGAACCGGACATTTGATGTGCTACGAAAACCGGACATCTTTACGTGCTACCGACAGGTCACGCCACTGCTGCTTCAGCTCGGGCGTCGGTGTGGTCTTCAGCGCCGCCAGGCGGGCAAGCACGGTGTCGATCACTGATCACCTCCGAGGTTCTCCTTCGGGGCGTCATGACCGCGTTGGTCGACCGAGAAGTCGACACAACTTTCTCCATGCGGGGCGGATAAAGAACTGGACTTCCGGGCATGAAGCCGGACCAGCCCAAGAGCGAGGATTTCGCCGACCTCGCTGATTCGCTCAGCTGATGAAGTCCATTCCCGCCCGGGTGGAGCTGGCATCGTCGGCATCGTCCTTTCAACGCCTTGATGCCCTCGCCAACGCGAAAGATACAGTAAAATCAAATCATTAGAGTACCAGAGCGACGAAGAAAGCAGTCCTTAGAAGAGGATCGTAATTCGTCTTAGGGTTGACCAGGGATTCCCGCTCGCGCATGAAGTACGCTTCAGTTGTTTGCGACCAGCGCCGCAACTGAAGCGCGGCAGCGGGCCTTCCATGGGTCGCGCGGTGCGGTCGGGAGCCCGCTTGCTCATTGTCCTTGGGGAAGGACCGGATGGGCCATCAGCGTCTTGGCAGGCTGCCGGGTACACGGAAGTTCCGGCAAGTCATCGATCTTATCGCGAAGGGAGCCGACGTCGCGGATATCGCGGCGGCGACCTCGATCGCTGCCGAGTCCCAGATGATCGATGCGAGCAACGACCCGGCGGTCAAGCAAGCCGTCTGGTTGCTCACGCAGATTCCGACCGCTGCGCGTTACGACGATTTCGCGGCTGAACTCAAGCGCCTCGGACTGAAAGTCGGGGATCAGCCGACGCTCATTGAGGTGGTCACCGCGGTGACTGAGGCCATCGATCGAAGCGTCAGGCAGACGGGTGGCCGAACGGACCTTGGTGAGATGGCGCAGCTCTCGGCCACCGAGAGCTTGAGTGCTGTTGCCGGACGGGAGTTATCAGACCTGTTCGGCGTTACGCCGGACAAGGTCAAATCCGCCTTCAGCGGCCTCGGAACCGAGAAGCAGTTCGCCGTCCTCGCCCGTGACTTCTTCTCGCGTCTCGCCCGTCGCCAGCTGAGCTATTTCCTCAGCCGCGAGCTGGCGCAGCATGTCGGCGCCGACCAGCGATTCCATTCGGTTCGCGAGCATCGCGATTTCGAGGAGGCCCTGGACCGCCATTGCCGAGAGACCTCCAGAATCATCAAGGAGTTCTCCGGCGAGTGGTTCTCCAAGCACACCTATGAGGGAGGGATCACCGAGGCCAAGGCCGGCCGGTTTGTCCACATCGCCTTCAAGAAGCTTCGGGCGGAACTGCAGCAACGGAGAGAGCAAGTTGCCTGAACGATTAGTGGTCTGCGGCGGGCTGCCTGCGCCTCGGAATGCGTCGGCCAACACGTTGCGACTCGACGTCAACGCGCCTCCGAAGTCGCCGAACAAGGTCAACCTTGAACTCGCCGATCTTGCGGCAACCCTCGCTGACAACATTCCCGATGTCCTCACCGACATGCTGGAGATCGCGGCCTACGTCTATTGCGCCGATCAGTTCACGAGCCGCGGCTCCGACTTGATGACGAACATGGGCGCGGAGTGGCGACGGCGGTTTCGCTTCAAGATCCCGGTGCGATGCCCCGACGTCTGGGGCAGTGCCGACGTCCATGATGCACTGGTCGAGACGCTCAGTTTCTTGACCGAGCACGAGTTTGCTTTCGAGTTCGTCGCGCAAACCACAGTCACCGGTATCCAGCCCTATCTTGGGTTCAGTGATCCCGATGCCCAGGCCATCGTGCCCGATGAGGTCATCCTGCTCTCGGGCGGACTGGACTCACTTGCCGGCGCGGTCGAGGCCTTGATTGGAAGCAAAAGGAAGGTGGTCCTTGTCAGCCACCAAGCCTCGAAGATGATCGCCTCCAAGCAGAAAAACCTTGTCGCTGCGCTACGTCACCGCGCAGACAGCGGGCAGCTCTTCCACGTTCCCGTCACCATCAACAAGGGCCAGGAGGAGGCGGTCGAGTTCACTCAGAGGTCGCGATCCCTTCTCTTCGCCACGCTCGGCGTCGTTATTGCGCGGATGTTCGGAAGGAGAACGCTCAGCTTCTACGAAAACGGCATCGTCAGCTTCAATCTCCCGATCACCGAGCACGTCCTCGGCGCCAGGGCGAGCCGCACGACCCATTCCCGCGTGCTCGTCGAGTGCGGCCGACTCTTCTCGCTTCTGCTGCCGGACACGATCCACGTGGAGAACCCCTTCATGTGGAAGACCAAGAGCGAGGTGGTCCGCATCCTTGCCGACCGCGGATGCGCCGATCTCATCACCGAAACACTGAGCTGCACGAGGGTCCGCGAAGCCACCCGGCGGAAGCGTCATTGCGGCACCTGCTCGCAATGCGTCGATCGCCGCTTTGGCATTCTGGCCGCGTATCTGGGCGAGTACGAGCCGAATGACTTGTATGCTGTGGACCTCTTTCTGGGCGAGCACAGTGCCGGACCCGACCTGGCAATGGTCGAGTCCTACGTTTTGCGAGCGCAGAAACTGGCGACCATGTCCGAGCAAGCATTCTACGCCACGTATGGTCAGATCTTCCGCGCCTTGCCATACCTTCCGGGCTCGCAGGACGACAATGCCCGACGTATCCATGATCTCCATAGGCGTCACGGCAATCAGGTCGTCGAGGTCGTCGATCGCGAGCTCAAGAACAACGCCAGCCTCGTCCAGGCGCTGTCGCTGCCGGACACCTCTCTGTTGGCGATGATCCTGTCGCCGATCGCGAAGCAGCCCGACTACGCCGATCCCATCGAAAGCGAGGCGCCAGCTTCCGCTCAGGCGGCGATCGATCCCCCGATTCCCGCTCGCCCGCCACTGATGTTTGCGTTGGAGCCCGGCGGGCGAACGGTCCTCTTTCGCGGGGGTCCGAAGCTTACGGGCAGGGCCTATGACCTTATTGAGGAGCTGTTTCGGGAGTTCGAGGAGGACATCGAGGCGGGCATACCGAAGGCCGAGTTTCGATTCGTCAAAGCGGAAGTTTTGGCCGAGCGTCTCGGGATCGAGGAGCAGACTCTTCGGAAGCGCGTTTCCCGTGCCCGCAAGAGTCTTGAGAAGCAGTTCCTGGAATGCTCCGGCGTCCAGTTGGACGACGACGACGTTATCGAGAACGACGAGTGGAAGGGCTACCGCATCAATCCCTACCTGCTGCTCGTCAACCCCTCGCAGCTGCAAGCGGACGCCGTGTCTTCAACGATGTCACAAGTCGACGAGGCACCTGTCACAACTCTCGCCACCACGCATTGAAATCGCCGACGTCTGAGCGACCGCGCGGTCACAACTTTTACATGGACCGCACATATCCCCCGCGCGCCGCCTGAGCGACGTTCTCCGCGAAGTCCCCACAGCCGATTCCAAGTCTGGCGAATCGGAGCGAAACTCGCGGTGAAACGTATGCCTCAAAGCGCAGCCATGAATCGGGCCGCCTCCGGCTCGGCAATCCCAGACCGCCCTATTCGGCATCTCAATCAGGTCGAGCTCGCTCGCCGCTGGAGCATCAGCCCGCGCACCCTGGAACGCTGGAGGTGGCTCAGCCAGGGGCCGCATTACCTCAAGATCGGGGGCCGCGTTGTTTACCGGCTGGATGACATCGAGGCGTTTGAGGCCCAGCAGCTCCGCTCCTCGCCGGCGGCGAACGCGGCATGGCACGCGAGCCATGCTTGAGCCGGCCGCGATCGATGACCGACGCAGCAGGCGCCGCCCCGCTCGCTCCCGATGCCCGGATGATCGCCGTCTTCGCGGCTTCCCTCTTCGACTCTTCCGAAGGCTGGGTTGCTGTGCGGGCGTTTCCCGAGAAAGGCGATGCAAGCCGACTGCCGAGCACGCCCTTCCTCCCCGCGGGCGCCGATCTCGGGGCCAGGCTTATCGAGGAGGTGGAGAAAGCGACGAGGAAGGGGCTCGCCGTCTACGTCGTGCCTGGGACAGTCGTGGCAGTGGGCAAGGCCAAGGCTGCCGATGTCGTGGCCATCGAAACCATCCTCGTCGACCTCGATCAGGGCGACATCGCTGCGAAGCGGGAGCACCTCGTTCACCATCTTGGCCCTCCCAGCCTCGAGGTGACGTCCGGTGGTGTCAATCCCGACGGCCAGGACCGCCTGCATCTCTATTGGAAGCTGAACAAGCCCGCCACCGACGCCGATGTTGGCAAGGTGTGTGAACTCCGGGGCGCGATCGCCGCGAAGGTCGGCGGCGACCCATCCTTCCGCTCGGCGCACCAGCCGATCCGCGTGGCCGGGTCGATCTACCGCAAGGGCGGCGCCGAGCGGCTCGTCGCAATCCAAGCCCTACGGCAGGAGCACTACGACCTTGCCGACTTCGTCGAACGCGTCGCGAACATGCCGACCATGGACGGCGTGACCGGCGCAGGAGAAGTCAGGCCGGCCAAACAGGGAAAGGTGGTCGAGCTCTTCGCCCGTGAAGTCCGGGAAGGTGGTGTCGACGGCGTCACCCGCTTCGACGCGCTCAGCCGCATCATCGGCTACTGGATTCGCCGCTATCGCGACGGCCACGTCACCCGCGAACAGGCGTGGGAGGAGATCGTCGCCTACAACGAGGCTCGCATCGTCCCGCCGTGGCCGGTGGACCGGCTGAAGCAGGAGGCGCACCGCCTTTGGGAACGCGACGCCGAGCAGCGGGAGACGAATGACGGTGGTGCCGGCGGAGATGACGCCGGGCCGAAACAGATCACCGAGGACGCCCTCGCCCTCGAGTTCACCGGCCGCCATGGTCGGGACTGGGCCTACGTCGCGGTCTGGGGACAATGGCTGGTCTGGACCAGCACCCGGTGGGAGCGCGAGACGACCCTTCGCGCCTTCGACCTCGCTCGTCTCGTCTGTCGGGATTCTGCCGAACAATGCGGGCGGCCGGCCCACAAGAAGAAGATCGCGAGCGCATCAACGGTCGCCGCGGTCGAGCGCCTGGCACGTGCCGACCGGATGCACGCGGCGGAACCCGATCGGTGGGACCGTGATCCGTGGCTCCTGAACACGCCGGGCGGCGTGGTCGACCTCGGGACGGGCAGGCTCCAGGATCACGACCGGAAGCTGGCCATGACGAAGATCGCCACGGCGACGCCGGTCGAGCTTTGTCCGACGTGGCTGGCGTTCCTGGCGACCATCACCGTCGGAGACATCGAACTCCAGGCCTATCTCCAGCGCGTGGTCGGCTACTGCCTGACCGGCGTCACGACCGAGCACGCGATGTTCTTTCTCTACGGCACCGGGGCCAACGGCAAGTCGGTCTTCGTCAACACCCTATCGACCATCCTCGGCGACTACGCGACGACGGCGCCGATGGACATGTTCATGGCGTCGACCGGAGAACGGCATCCGACCGACATGGCCGGGCTTCGCGGCGCACGGCTCGTTGCGGCGATTGAGACGGAGCAGGGGCGGCGCTGGGCCGAGAGCAAGCTCAAGGCGCTCACCGGTGGCGACAAGATCACCGCCCGCTTCATGCGCCAGGACTTCTTTGAGTTCGTTCCCCAGTTCAAGCTGATCGTCGCCGGCAACCACAAGCCCTCTATCCGGAACGTCGACGAGGCGATGCGCCGACGTCTGCACCTGATCCCGTTTACTGTGACGATCCCGCCCGCGAAGCGCGACCAGACGCTTCCCGAGCGACTGCTCGCCGAAAGTGAAGGCATCCTCGCCTGGGCGGTCGAGGGCTGTCTCGAATGGCAGCGGGTCGGGCTCAAGCCTCCCGCTGCCGTCTCCTCCGCTACCAACGAGTACTTCGAGGCCGAGGATGCCCTCGGACGGTGGTTGGAGGAATGCTGCGAACGCGGCGCCGCCTACAGCGAAACCGCGGCCGCTCTCTTCGCTGCCTGGAAGTCCTGGGCCGACGCGAGTGGCGAGTATGCCGGCTCCAAGAAACGGTTCTCGGAGAACCTCACCTCCCGCGGTTTCGATCCCTACCGCGATCGTTCGGCCCGCGGCTTTCGGGGACTGCGGCTTCGCGAAGGCAGCCGCGGCACCACCGGCATGGAGTCCTAGCCCATGACCTCGAACCACCCTGTGACGGATGTGACGGGTTCTTTCGTTGGACCGTTACGCGCGTGCGCGCACGTACGCGCGCGTGACGGCGATAACGAAGGGATGCGTCACATCCGTCACGCCTTCCAATCCGGAGGTAGATGATGCCTGACATCCACTGGACCGTAACGATGGTCGAGGAGCGGTTCGTCGACGCCGCCGACACCATGAAGCGGCTGCCGGACGTCCATGTGCCGGGCCACTTCAACACGTGGCCAAAGATGCTCTACGAGTTCTCGGACCTCGTCGGGCAGGAACCGCCCGGCTTCACCCGGGTCAGGCCGACGGCCGGGGCGATCTCCCGGATGGAGGAGACGCTCGACTGGTTGAAGTGGCTGGAGCCGGCCGACCGCAAGATCGTCTGGCGCCGTGCGCTGGGAGAGCCGTGGAAGCAGGTTTGCTTCAAGGCGGGGCTGAAGCGTGCTGCCGCCCACGAGCACTGGGTCTATGCCCTCTGCATCATCGCGGCCCGACTGAGCGGGAAGAGGGTGCCGTCGAACATGTCAAAGAGGCGGTTCATCGAGACGTCGCTCGCCACCGATGCAGCGAAGCTCAGCGAAAATGATCTGCAAGACACTTTTCGCACGGACAGAATCGGCATCTGACGCTATGTTTCGGGTCAGGCTCGCGAGAGGCGCGTCTGAACATACACTCCACTTCGGCTCGCGCCCCGGTCCTTGATTCCACACCAGACCCGCTTCGGAGATCGCAGATGGACAACGAGGACGGAAGCGCGCTGAACGAGCTCGAACGTCAGGTTCGTGACGCTCTGAAGGCGAAGCTGGGTGCGCTCGCAACGATCACGAAATTGAAACAGAACGGCGACGTGGTCGATGTTCACATCGTCTCACCAGCCGACTTCAACAGGGCGGCGGGTATCCTCGAAGCGTCGGCAGGACAGATCGCAGCCAGTGCGAAATGCGAGTTGCGCGTGACCCTGTCAACGAGTTGGCGTCCGAGCTGATTGGACCCATCCGAAGCGTCGTTGTCAGGATCCACGGGTCCTCCCTGGGTGGTAACCTATGCTGGGGGCATTGGCGCGATTGTTCGCCACTGACAGACGAAAAATTTGGGTTACCGCCCCTGCCGGTTACCACCCCGACAATTGGCGTCTACGGGCGCCACAGTCGCGGAACGGCTGGCTTTTCGAGATCGGGGCGAGTGGTAACCCAACGTGGTAACCGCCGCGCAGGTTACCGCCCCTAACGAGACTCGTCAGAACCGACCATGCTGCACCGGCTGCCCGACACGGTCGAGCACTGGCCGCTCGACCGCCTGCGCCCGTATGCCCGCAATCCGCGGACGCATTCCGACGAGCAGGTGGCGCAGATCGCCGCGAGCATCGTCGAGTTCGGCTGGACGAACCCGGTTCTCGTCGCTGGCGACGGCACCGTCATCGCCGGTCATGGTCGGCTGGACGCTGCCCGCCGGCTCGGGCTCGACGCGGTGCCGGTCGTGGTGCTCGATCATCTCTCGGAAGCGCAGCGGCGAGCCTACGTCATCGCCGACAATAAGCTCGCGCTCAATGCCGGCTGGAACGAGGAGCTGCTGGCGACGGAGCTGCATGCCCTGAACGGCGACGGCTTCGACCTCGCGCTGACCGGCTTCGACGAGGAGGAGCTCGACCGCCTCCTCGCCCCCCTCGATGACGATGACAATGGCGATGGAGATGCCGACGGAGACGTTGCTCCCGATCCGCCTCGGAATCCGGTGACCCGGCCGGGCGACCTGTGGTGCCTCGGTTCGCACCGACTGCTCTGCGGCGACAGCACCAACGCCGAGGACGTGGCGCGGGTGATGGCCGGGGCGCGGGCGTCGCTCCTCTTCACTAGCCCGCCTTATGGGAACCAGCGGGACTACACCACCGGCGGCATCGGCGATTGGGATGCTTTGATGCATGGCGTCTTCGCATGCGCCGCTGATGCCATGACCGACGACGGCCAGGTCCTGGTCAATCTCGGTCTGGTCCATCGCGACAACGAGTGGCAGCCCTATTGGCAGAGCTGGCTCGACCGGATGCGGGAACAAGGCTGGCGCCGCTTCGGATGCCCCGGCGATCCCACTCCAGGGAGGTAGTGCTGCCGCCGTTGCCCTCGATGGGCTGCGCCCGACATCCGCACCGTCTGGAATGTTCCGGCCTACCTGCAGCGCGGAATCGCAGCATCAACAGAAGCGGCCTATCGCGTTGGCGGCGACCGGCCCGACGTCAATGACAGTATCAGGGCCACCACGCCCAGCCCCGCAGCGACAGCAAAGGTCAGGGCCGTGCCGATCGCCACGGTTCCCGGACTCGCGATCATGCCGTCTCGGCCCCCCAACCCAAATGCGAATATCGCGCCCATCACCGACGCGCCCGTGATGAGGCCGAGGTTGCGGGCGAGACTGAGTAGGCTTGACATGACGCCCCGCCGATCCGACGTCACGCCTCGCATGACGAGCGTATTGTTAGCCGCCTGGAAGGCCGCATAGCCTGCAGCCGTCGCACCGACGGCCGCCACATAACCCGCGACGCCGATCGCCGCGGCCAGGAGAGCGAGGATCAGGCATCCAGCAATCATGGCCCCAAGACCGATTCCCATCATCCGTCTGGTCCCGACCCGATCGACCAGGCGGCCCACCGGCACGCCGACGGCTGCGGCCACTGCCGGACCGACCGACATGGCCAGTCCGACAGCGGCCGGCGCAAGTCCCAGCCCTTCCGACAGGAAGAATGGACCGACCACGAGAGTGGTCATCATGATGGTCGAGACAGTGGCAGTGGCAAGCAGCGCCGCCCGGAGCCGTGCGTCGTCAAGCCACCGCAACTGGATCACTGGCGATGTGAGCCTTGCCTGCGTGAACGCAAACAGGACAAGCCCGGCTCCTGCAGCAAGCAGGAGGGCCACATTGACCCGCCCGAAGGTGCCACCTCCAATCGTCATCGACAGCGCATAGGCGCCAAGAGACAGTGCGAGAAGGATTGTGCCGATCGCGTCGAAACGCTCGCGGTTGGCCTCTTGCTGCGGGTTTGGCACGGGCAGCGTGGCATGGAGGGTGAGCAGTGTCCCGGCACCCAAAGCCGCCAGCAGGACGAACATCGCCGGCAGCCGAAGCCGACGATCAGGATACCACCAAGTGACGGACCAAGAGCAGTTCCTACGGCGGATGTCGTCCCTAGGAGCCCCACACCGCTACCGATCCTCTCCCTGGGGACGAGGTCGCCGACAAGTGCCATCGTCAGAGCAACCATGATGGCCGCGCCGAAGCCCTGCGCGGCGCGCGCGGCGATCAGTAGCCAAAGATCACCCGCGACGGCGCCGACCGCTGAAGCGACGGCGAAGACCAGGACACCGCCGAGGAGCAGCCTCCGCCGACCGAGCAGGTCACCGAGCCGTCCGGCGCTCACCACCAGCGTCGTCATCGCGAGCAGGTAGGCAACCACGATCCATTGGACGCCCTGGAAGGTAGCGTCGAAGGTTTCGGCGAACGTCGGAAGACCGGCGTTGGCAATACTCGTCCCCAGCGACGGCAGCAGCATCGCGAGCGAAAGGCTCGCCAGCTGCCAACCGTGGCTGAAGCGGGAGATTGGAAGGGAGACCGATGTCATCGCACGGTCGCTGGGTTCGGCCTGATGAGCCGGCCGACGAGGCGGCGCGCGATCGGGGCGACGATGAGGACGACCGGAAAGGCAACAAGCCAAGAGAGAAGCCAGGCGTTGATCCAGAGGCTGAAGAAGCCATCGGCGAAGCCGGCGTGGCGGGCCGTGGCGATCCCAGAGACGATGAACGACATGAGCGCCGAGAGGACGAAGCCGAACAGTACGGGTGCGAAGCGGGCAGGCATTGAAGTCTCCTTCGTGTTGACTGCCCGGACAGCTAGCCCGTGAGCCGGTATTGCGGAACGCGCCTCGTTCGCATCTTATTCGTGCGTTCAACGCCACCTATGCTTATGGAGACTCTCCGCGATGCCTGACCTCAACCTGCTCGTGACGCTCGACGTGCTGCTCACCGAGGGCAGCGTGGCGCGCGCCGCCCGGCGGCTGCAGCTCAGCCCATCCGCCATGAGCCGGGCGCTGGCGCGGCTGCGGGAAGCGACAGGAGACCCGTTGCTGGTCCGAGCTGGGCGCGGCCTCGTGCCCACACCGCGGGCGATCGAATTGCGTATTCAGGTCGGCACGCTCGTTGAAGGCGCAAAGATCGTGCTGCGACCTGCGGAGCAGCTAGATCTCACAACACTGACACGCCGCTTCACCCTGAGGACGAGCGAAGGCTTCGTCGAAACCTTCGGCCCCCATTTGATCGCGCAGGTAACCGAGCAAGCTCCCGGTGTCACGCTTCATTTCGTGGCCAAAGCAGACAAGGACAGTGCGCCGCTCCGAGGGGGAGACGTCGATCTCGAGACCGGAGTCGTTGACGCGCAGACGGCTCCCGAGATGCGAGCAGGACCTCTCTTCCAGGATCGATGGATTGCTGTTGTGAGGGATGGCCATCCCTTCGCCCGGGGCAGGATGACCGCCGGTCGCTATGGGGACGCGGGTCACGTCATCGTAGTCCGGAGGGGACTACACAGCGAAGAGATCGACGAGGCCGTACGCGCCATGGGCCTTGAGCGAAGGGTCGTCACCATGGTCAGCGGCTTTGCCACTGCGCTCGCATTGACCCGCGACACGGATTTGGTCGCCACGGTTCCGGACCGCCATACCCTCGGGCTTCGCACAGGATTGCGGAGCCTTGCGCTTCCATTCCAAATTCCGGAATTCACGATTTCCATGATCTGGCATCCACGCATGGACGGAGATCTCGCTCACCGCTGGCTGAGGTCATGCGTCCGCAAGGTGAGCGCCACCCGGCGTAGACGCGACGCCGAGGAGTAATGGCCGACCTGCACATGGCGTTAGGCGCATCAATTGAGTGCAAATGGTGCGTATTCCGCCTGTCTTCGGATGGGTCTAGGTAGGCGCTGCACCGCACATACCTGGAGGGCCAGACGATGGCTACGATCACCATGTCGCCACTTTCCATTAGCGAGGGAGAACGTGTACCTGAGGCAAACCAGCGGGCCCCAATTCAGGCCGCTCGCCGCGGGCTCCAGACGGACCCGCAGTTCCTCGCGAGGCTGACGGGAGTTCTCTTCCTGGTCACGTTCGCCACGTCGATCCCGCCCTTTGTATCGCTCTACGTCCCGGCGTTAAAGGACCCGACCTACGTGCTGGGCGTCGGCCGTGATCTCGGTCTCTCGTGGGGCGCGCTTCTCGAGATGATCCTTATTGTAGCCAACATCGGCACTGCCATCGCCTTGTTCCCCGTCCTCAGGAGGCGGAACGAGGCGCTGGCGTTGGGTTACGTCACAGTCCGGGTCATCGAGTCCGTCTTCATTGCGGTCGGCATTCTCAGCCTGCTTGCGCTGGGAACGCTCCGGCTGGGGGCCGAGGGCGCCGACAGCGGTGCGCTGCAGGTGGTCGCATCATCTCTTGTGGCTATGCACGACTGGAGCTTCCTGCTCGGGCCGGCCTTCATCGTCGGGATCGGCAACGGGCTGATCCTCGGCTATCTCATGTGGACGTCGCGGCTGATCCCCCGCGCCCTGCCCGTATTGGGGCTCGTCGGTGGCCCTGCTCTGCTCGTATTCGCCGCCGCGGTGATGTTCGGCGCTATCGAGCCGGGATCGACCTGGCAGGTGATCGCGACGGCGCCGGAGTTTTTCTGGGAACTCTCGCTTGGCATCTGGCTGATGTTGAAGGGGTTCAACAAGTCGGCGGTAGAGGCTCGCCGACGGTCGATCAGCCCCTCAGCTCCTTCCACTTCGTAGCGATCACGCAGCCGGCGAAAATGCCGCTCACTGACCCCGAACAAGCTCCGCCGCCTCCATCATGCTCAACCGTCCCGAACGATAGCTCTCGAGCCCTTCCAACAGCGCGCCATGCGCACCTCCGGCAGCATCCCGATCTCCCCGGCTGGTCTCCCAAAACCGGACAAATCGTCTGTTACAAAAACCGGACAACTCGTGTGCTAACAACAATCCGGCTTGAGCCTCACTCGACAAACCCATCGAACTCGACAATCTTCATTGACAGCCAGATCGACCTTGAAATGTCGGTCGTGTCCGGAGGACGCTGCTGCCTTGTGACGGGACGGATACAAATGAACGACCCTTCGGGAATTTCCGCGCTGCTCCTTTCGCTGAACGCCTTTGCCCCGATGCTCTTCTTCGTCTTTACCGTGTTTGTGATGATCCTCGTGATCTTCCGCCTTAAGGCAATCCTCCTCGCGACATGAACCCGGACATCCCCTTGCATTGGCCAGCGCGCTGCCGTAGCGTGGAAAGAGTTCCAAATCGGGTAGGCTCCGCTGCGCCGGGGCGTGTTGGGAGGACCGATGGCTATCAGCCAAGTCAACAATACGACGGCCCACCCGTACAGGACCGCTGTTAGCATCTATGTCCGCTGGGCGGATGGCAGCACGTCGCGCGGCTCCGGTACGATGGTCGGGCAGAACGACGTCATCACCGCGGCCCATGTCATTTACAATCCGTCACGGGGGGCCGCCCAAAGCATCCGAGTCGTGCCCGCCCAGAACGGCGGCAATGCGCCATACGGCATCATCGACGGCGCCCGGTGGAACTACTATGTCATTTCCTATACGGCCAGCGGCAATCTGACCAAATCCAATTCCGCGACGGATCTCGCGGTTATCGGCCTCCGTCAGAATCCCGGCACCGGATGGCTCGGCATCAAGTCGAATGTCACCAGCACCGGCACGCGGAACCTGATTCACTACCCCTCGACCTATCAGATCGGGTTCCAAAACCTCCGTCAGATGTCCAGCAACGGTAGTGTGAGCTACAGTTCATATTACGGAACGCTGAATATCAGCAACCTTCAGACCTCGAAGGGCAGCAGCGGATCCGGGATCTACATCTATCAGAACAACAACCGTCACGTTATTGGTACCGTATCCACCAACAGTTCGGGGTCTTTTATCAACACATCGCGCTTCAACAAGATCACAGCTTGGATGTCCGGCAATAACAGTTACATGAACTCGGTGACCCAGCACTATAATCTCGGCACGATGAGCTACAGCCATGTGGGGCGGAGTGGCGGCGTCGACGCCTATGGCAACGACCGCGATCGTTACGCCTTCTACGTCGCCTCCAGCGCGACCATCGACATCAAGCTCTACAACCAGACGGGCGACGCCGAACTCCGCCTGTTCAACATCTTTGGCCAGCAACTCCAGACGTCGACCAACGGCGGGACCTCAAGCGAACGGATCAGCCGGTATCTGTCGAGCGGCATCTATTATGTCGAGGTCGACGACTACAGCGGCGGCTACAATTCTTATGCGCTGTCGGCCGGCATCTACAGCGGGGCCGGGAAGGTCGCCAAGGGTGCCGCTTCGCCCCGACCCAAGTCGTCGGGGTCGCCGCGCGAGTGGAAGCGCGGCTTTGTCGCCGCCGCGTGAGCGCCGCTGGAGACTTGAGGCTCGCTCCGGCGCGGACGCTGATTCCGCATTGTGGTAAGGTTTGGCGCAGCGGGGCAGGTTGGCGCCCGCGCCCTGCGCCGAAGGAGCAGCATTGAACAATCCGTCCCAGGCCCTCCCCGAGGTGTTCGCCGACGCGGTGCTGGACCTCCATTTCGAGGCCGGCGTCTTTCGCTTGACCCTTGCCTTCGCCGTGCCGACGTCGGCTTCGCGCGGAGGGCAAGGCAGTCCGGCCAGTCTGGTCCCGAAGGCCGTGCTGCTCCTGACCGAACCGGCCTTTCGAAGCCTGTGCGAGGTTGTTGACGCCGCCCGGCAGCAGATGTCCGAGGGCGCGACCGACTCCGGGACCTCGCCCAATTTCGAGACCTGAGAAGTGGCGGCCTATCCTACGATCGAGGGCCTGCTTTCACGGAGGCTCCCGCTCGGCCTCCGGCCGGTGAGCTTCCTCGTGAGCCTGCTGATCCTTGTCGCCGGGGGCTTTGCGGCGTTGAGCGACATCGAAGAAGTGGTCACGGTCCCGGGCTCGCTTATCTGGTCGAGCCCAAAGATCGTCATCTCAAGCCCGGAACTCGCCGTCGTTGAATCGACGGTCGCCGACGTGTCGGAGCCCGTCGCCGCGGGCGGAACTCTTGCCACGGTCCGGCTTCTCCAGGCTGAGGCCGACCACAGATCGCTGCAGGCGGAAGCGATCCAGCTGCTTGTGCGGATCGACCGACTCTCGGCGGAGCGATCCGGACACAGGATGCCGATCGAACCGACCGACTCCTTCCTGCTTGCCATTGGCGCGCTGGCGCCGCTCGACATCGACCCCATGATCGCCTGGGAGGAGCAGCAGGCGCTGTCCGAGAGCAGGCTTCGGCTTCACGACTCGGCGCGGCTGGCGATCGAGGACGCGATCGCGAATCTCGACCGGCAGATCGCCGCCAGCGTCGTCACGACCGAGGCGCACAAGGCTCGACTGCCGGTGTTCAACCAGATCGAGGAGATGAAGCAGACCCTCGCCAAAACCGACGTCGGCTCGGAGCTTTCGGTCCTCGAGGCGATCGACGAGCGTCTTGCGGCAGAGCTGGCGGTCGCCGCCTCGCTCCGCGACACCGCCGAAGCCGAAACCGACCGGGTCCGCGAGGTTGGCCGGCTCAAGGCGCTGGACCGGGAGCGGCTTGCGGAGATCGACCGCGATCTCGACGAGGCGCGGGTCGCGCGGGCGGTGACCGTCGAGCGGCTGGCGGTCGCCTCCGCCCGGGCGGAGTTGACAAGAGTCGTCGCGCCGGTCGATGTGATCGTGCTCGAACGCGCCGACCGCGCGCCCGGTTCGGTCGTTCAGGCGGGCGAGCATCTGTTCACCATGATCCCAAAGTCGGGAACGCCGAAGGTCCGCCTCATCATCCCCGCCGCTGACATCGCCCGGCTTAAGGGCGACGAGGCGGTGCGGATCAAGTTCGAGAGTCTTCCGTTCCAGCGCCACGGCTACCTCACGGGCCGGATCGAGTCGATTTCCACCGACGCCGTGCTGTCGACCTCGCCCGCCGGCGTGCAGGCGCCGGTCTACTACGCCAACGCCGGCATCGACCCCGGCCAGCATCTCGCCAACGTTCCGGCCGATTTCCGGCTGCTCCCGGGGATGCCGCTCACGGCCGAGGTCCTGGTCGGCCGCCGTCCCCTCTATACCTACTTCACCTATCCGCTGGAGCAGGTGGCGGCGCGCGCCTTGCGCGAGGACGAGGTAGGATCAAAGTAGCGCATGGGTTTACCGATGCAGACAGGCAGCGTCACAGGCGTCGCGCCTGTTTCGATCCTTCCCGGTTCGATAAGGCGACTGGGGCTTGGCCGGGACTGGCCCTTCCTCCACGGTGCCGTTCGGTTCGCGCCCCGCTCGGCGATGATCAGGAGATTTCGACGTGACACGCTCTGCTTGCTCGCCGCCGGTGCGGTTGTTTCGCTCTTGATCGCCGCGCAGCCGTCGATGGCCGATACGGCGCCTTCCAATCTTGGCGCCGGCCAGACGATCGACCGGAGCATCGCGCTCGACGGGATCGCGGCGCTGTGGGGCTGTCCGAGCGAGCGACAGGAAATCGAGAGTATCCCCGGCGTCGAGGGGCGATCGATTCTGACCTACCGGTTTCCCGTCCTTCGCCTTGAGGGGCAGTTCGTGGACAGCCTGTCGCCGACAGGATACCAGACCCGCCTGTTCGACATCGTCGCCTTTCACTTCGCCCATGACGGCTCGCTGATCTTCATGGAGCAGATCGAACCCGGCAATCGGCCGATCGCCGTGGGAGGCGACCTCGCCGGCTTTCGCATCCTTCCCGGCGCAGGTCACGTCCGGCCGCCGAACTGCATGGACTGAACCGGCTCCGGCTGGTAGGGCTCGGACTGCTGGCGCCAGAGCTGGCCGTAGAGGCCAGGCGTCCGACTGAGGTCGGCATGGTGGCCTTCTTGGATCTTGCGGCCGCCCTCAATGACGATGATCCGGTCCGCTTCGGTCATCAGCGACAGCTTGTGCGAGATCAGAATCACCGTCCGGCCCTGCCTGATCATCGGCAGGCGCTGGCGGATGCTCGCCTCACTCTCGGGGTCGAGCGAGCTGGTCGCCTCGTCGAGGATGAGGATGGGGCGTCTGATGAGGAGAGCCCGCGCCAGTCCGATCCGCTGGCGCTGCCCGCCGGAAAGATTTCGCCCGCCTTCTTCGAGGCGCGATTCGTAGCGGTTCGGAAGACGTTCCACGAACTCAGATGCGCCCGCCATCTCGGCCGCCGCCTCGACCTCCTCATAGGATGCGCCAGGGCTCGACGCGGCAATATTGGTGAAGACGGTTCCGGTGAACAGGAAGGTGTCCTGAAGCACCATGCTGATCTGCTTTCGGAGGTACGCGCGCTCAATATCGCGGCCATTGGCGGGGCCGAAACGGATGGCGCCTTCGTCGGGGTGATAGTGGCCGAGGATGAGGCGGGTCAGGGTGGTCTTGCCGGAACCGCTCCGGCCGACAATGCCGATGAATTCGCCGGCGTCGATGTCGACGGAAAGCCCGTCGATGGCCGGGGTCCTGCTCGCCGGGTAGGCAAACTGAACCCGCTCGAAGTGGATGGCGCCGCTAATCGGCGGGCGGATCTTCGGGCTCCTTTCGACCTCCTCGGGCTCGGCGTTCATGACGTTACCGAGCATGCGAATCGACAGGGCGGTCTCCTGGATCTGATGGGTGAGGCCGATCAGATCCAGGAGCGGTGCCGTTACCCGTGCCGCCAGCATCTGGAAGGCGATCAGCGCGCCGACGGTCATCGAGCCGCTGATGACGGAGACCGCGCCTGCCACCACAATCACGACCATCATCGCCTGGTCGAAAAAGCCGAGCAGGGTTCTCACCGCCAGCTGCAGCCGCTGCACGCGGTAGCGCGCCTCGATGGCGGCGGCGGTCGCCCCGTTCCATTCCGCCCGCTTGAGGTCCTCGATGGCGAGCGACTTGACCGTGGCGATGCCCTGCAGCGCCTCGACCAGCATTGCCTGGCGGCCTCCCTCGCAGAGATAGAGTTCGTAGAGCCGGCGCCGCAGCGGAATGATGAGGAGGATGACCGCGGCGAGAAGAATCGTGGAGATGCCGAGGGTGATCAGCGCCAGCATCGCGTTGTAGAAGAAGAGCAGGGGGATGATGACGATCAGCACCGAGGCGTCGAGGATGCTGACCAACAGCCGGCCGGCGAGAAACTCGCGGATCGGCTCGGGCTGCTGCATGTGCTTGACCAGCACGCCGACCGGCCTCGGTTCGAAATAGTGGAGCGGCAGCTTGGTCAGATGCTCGAAGGTGGCCGGACCGATCGAAGCGTCAATGCGGTTGGCGGCGTGAAGCAGGATGCGGTCGCGGGCGTATTCGAACAGAGCGCTGAAGCCGATCGCCAGCGTCACCCCAACGCCGAGCGCGATCAGCGTTTCGTAGACATGGTGAACCAGCACCCGGTCGACGACGATCTGGAAGAAGATGGGCGGGGCGAGCGACAGGATGTGGATGAAGAGGGAGAGGACCGCGACATCGCGGAAGAACGACTTGTTCTCCGCGATGTATTTCGCGAACCAGGCGAAGCCGAAGCGGTCCGAAGCGCGCGGCGGGCCGTCCGCGCTGGCGGTCTCCGCAGCCTTGCGGCGGGCGGTCTCCTCGGCGCTTCCGGTGACGCCGAGGCCGCGATCCGCGGCTCGCCCCCGCACCTCGACCAGAAGCCGCGACCACGCTGCCGCGAAGGAGTCGATGCCGACCCACAGGGTGCGGCTCCGGGTGCGGGCGAGAGGATCGAACAGAAACAGGCGCTTGAGATTGCCGCCGTCATCCTGCTCGCGGCCGCAAATGACAACGAACTTGCCCGCGGAAAGCACCGCGACAACCGGTCGTCCCTCGGTGCGGCTGACCAGATCGTCGAGCGTTGCGGTCACAAGGTCGGCGTCGATCCCCGCGGTGGTCAGCGTCCGCATGAGGCGGCCAGCCGCTGCCGCCGCGTCGGGGTGGGCGCTGGCGGAAGGCGGAGGGTCCGGCCCGAAGTTGCCATCGGCGGGCGACAATCGCATTTCGGCCGCGGGGATGCCCAGTTGATCGAGCACGAAGCCGATGCAGGCGAGGCCGGTCCGCGCCCCCTCTTTGGCATCGGATACAGTCCCGGCAACCGCAGTCCGGCCGTTGCTCAAGCGGAGACCTTTCGCGCCAATACGTTACGCGGCTTGGTTATATCATCGCCGCTCGAAGTTGCAGCACCAGAAGATAGGCGCTGCGCAAGCAGATAATTTGTCTGAATTGGGCCTCGCCGCACAATAATTGCTAGGTCGTGTCCCCGGAGATGGTGTAGCTCGACGGTAGGGTCCGCTCGCGAGCGAACCCCATAGTGCCGTAGCGAGCGAGCGGCTTGATGCAGCCATGGGATAGGCGATCGGCCCTTCGTCCTCGACCACCACCATGTCCCAGGCGCTCATCCGCCCGTCCTCAGCTGTGACGACGGTGAAGCCCGGCATACCGGATGTTTCGACCGCGAAGGGCTCCACCCCCAAGGCGGCTGATGACCAGAGCAAAGCCGCCACGCCGAAGCATCCCAGCGAGACAAGTCCATGTCCGAAGACCAGCGAGAGGTTCACGCAAGTGCGCCCGAAAGTCCTGAATCAGGTCGGAGAACTTCCGAAATTTCGCGGATCGAACCGAACGGAAATGGCAAAGGCAAAGGCGCGGAAAGCGGGCCGAGGTTGCGAGAAGTCATGTCGAAGGCAAAGCCCCGGCGCGCCTCTCGATCGTGTCTTCGTCGTAGGGCGGAGGGTGCAGGCGGACGGAGCGGCAGCGTTCGCCGCCGGGTCATGCCGATCATCGGATCATCGAGCCATTGAGCGCGTCTGGCGTTCGGGAACTGGGGGGACTCCGCCTTCCTGGGCGGGAGGAATGCTCAGGAGCTTCGCGGGCGGGAGTTGGCTGGCTTGAGTGAGGAAAAACCGGGACTTGTGTCCGGCCACCGCGGCCTGCTGGCCGTGGTCTGGCGGTCTTGAAGGGCCGACGAGCCGGGAGAAGAGGCCAATAAACCCCAGCTCGCCTGCCGCCCCAAGGGAAACAGGTTGGCGGCGAGCTTTCTTGTAGCATGTAAGGCCTATCGACAGAATCGGCGGATTCCCTTGCGAAAACGGAGAAGGTTCGACGGGGGTGTCTCTCCCTCCGCCAGCACGGCTTTGCTGAACCTTCTCCGCGTAGATCATGCTGCCTCAAAGGCCGCAGAACTGCGGCATTTCGGACTGCGACCTGTTGACTTCGCGGCTCGCCTCACGGGCCGTTGTTCTCTGTCTGGCCCGACCTTCTCCAAACCTCGTGACTTCGGTCGTTTAGTACGGAGCTCGGAGACCACGACAATACAATGGGTTAGGGCCAATCGCCTGCCTATCGAGTTGCCGTTTCTCTCGGTAGGCGTCAATGCGGATTGCTTGACCACTGCAGGCTAACGTGGCACGCGCCGGTGTATGACTCCAGCCAAGTTTATCGAGACGTGGAGCGACAGCGAACTGCGGGAGAGGCAGGGCGCGCAAAGCCATTTCATCGACCTGTGCCGACTGCTCGGCGAGCCAACGCCGGCCGAGGACGACAAGATCGGCGACCGCTACTGCTTCGAGCGTGGGGCAGAGAAGGTGGGTGGCGGCGACGGCTGGGCGGATGTCTGGCGGAAAGGCTGCTTCGGCTGGGAATACAAGGGCAAGCACAGGGACCTCAACTCGGCGCTCCGCCAGCTCCAGGCCTATGCGCTCGACCTCGAGAACCCGCCCTATCTGATCGTTTCCGACATGGAGCGGATCATCGTCCACACCAACTGGACGAACACGATTTCGAAGCGGATCGAGTTCACGCTCGACGACTTTCGCGACCCGCGGCGGTTGGAAGAGCTGCGGCTGGTCTTCCAGGGTTCGGAGCGGCTCAAACCCACACTCAACCCGCAGGACATTACTGCCAAGGCCGCGGGGCGATTCGGCGAACTCGGCCGCCGCTTACAGGAGCGGGGCCACGACCCGCGCGCCGTAGCGCATTTTCTGAACCGGCTGGTGTTCTGCATGTTCGCCGAGGACTCGCGGCTCTTGCCCGACGGCCTGTTCACCCGCACGCTCCGCGCGACCGAGAAGCAGCCTGGGCTCGCCATCACGCAGCTCGGGGACCTGTTCTCCAAGATGCGGACAGGAGGGTTTTTCGGCGCCGACGTCATCCGCTTCTTTAACGGCGGTCTGTTCGACGACGCGGGAGTATTGCCGCTCGAAGCGAACGACCTGAAGCTGATCGTCGACACGGCGTCCGAGCACGACTGGTCGGAGATCGACCCTGCGATCTTCGGCACGCTGTTCGAGCAGGCGCTGAAGGCGACGCGGGAGCGGCCCGCGCTCGGCGCACACTATACCGACCGCGCGAAGATTCTGAAGATCGTCGACCCGGTGATTGTCCGGCCGTTGACCGCGGAGTGGGAGGCGGCGAAGGCCGAGATCGCCGCGGCGATGGAGCGAGCGAATGCGGCAGAGGCCGAACGACGGCGGATCGACCTCGAAGGCACCGAACTGCTCAAGATGAGTACCACCGAGTTCCAGCGCACCAACCCGCAGCGAAACAAGGCGCGTACGGTGGCGCTCCGGGCAAGGACCGTCGCGACCACGGACGCGCGCGCTCGTCTCGAGTCTTTTCTGGAGCGTCTCGCGGCGTTTCGGGTGCTCGATCCGGCCTGCGGTTCCGGCAACTTCCTCTACGTGGCGCTGCACGCGCTCAAGGACCTGGAGCTCCGCGCCATCGTGGACGCCGACCGGCTCGGCGTGCCGGAGGTTCCGCCGCCGCGGGTCGGGCTCGATGCGGTGCGCGGCATCGAGATCGAGGCCTATGCGGCGGAGCTGGCGCGGGTGACGTTATGGATCGGCGACCTGCAATGGATGCGCAAGAACGGCTACACCAACTGGCAAGAGCCGATACTCTCCAGCCTCGACCAGATCGAATGCCGCGATGCGCTGCTGACGCGTGGGCAACAAGACGTTGATGCTCAGCACAAACCGGACAAGTCCGGCCACGACGGCGCTGGCGACGACTGGGTCGAGGCGGAATGGCCGAAGGCCGACGTGATCATCGGCAACCCACCATTTTTGGGCGGGAAGCGCATGCGCTCGGGCCTCGGCAACGACTACGTCGAGCGTCTCTTCGTCGTGTATGACGGACGCGTGCCGGCGGAGGCCGACTTCGTCTGTTACTGGGTAGAGAAAGCGTGGCAGGCGATCGAAGCGGTCCGCGCTGAGCGAGCCGGCTTGGTGACGACCAACTCCATCCGCGGTGGCGCCAACCGGCGTGTGCTCGACCCAGCTGCCGACGCGAACGCCATTCACGAGGCGTGGGCTGACGAGCCTTGGATTCTCGACGGCGCGGCCGTGCGGGTGTCGATGATCGGGTTCGGGAACGGATTCGAGGCGACGCGCCTGGAGGGGCAGTCATCACCGCGGGTGAATGCCGACCTGACAGGAGGCGGGGTCGACCTTACGAAGGCTCGGCGGCTCAAGGAAAACGACGATCTCACCTTCATGGGCGACACGAAAGGCGGTGGCTTTGATGTTCCAGGGGAACTGGCTCGCACGTGGCTGTGTTTGCCGCTTAATCCAAATGGTCGGCCGAACAGTGACGTTGTGCGCCCTTGTTCGAAGCTGGCGATCATCCTGAGCGCCGTCGTCTTACCGCAGCCAGACGGCCCGAGCAGCGAGAGGAACTCGCCCGTCCCGATCGCGAGGTCGATCCGATCTGCTGCCAGCACCGAACCGAACTTCTTGGTGACCCCCCGGAACTCGATGAGGACGCTGCCTGGTAGTGATGGTCGCCGCGAAGGGTCGGTTTGCATCTGCTTTGCATATAGGCGAGCCTAGCTGTCTTCTTTATTCGCCGTCCCAACGCCCAATGGAATAGAGAATCGCTCATGGGTGAAGGCACCCTGTTCGCCCCCGATTTTAGCCCCACCTGCTATTGGCACGACCTGACTCCGCCGCCCGAGCTAAGCCCTGGCGCACAACCAGGGCGCGCCGCCGCCGTGGTGATCGGCTCGGGCTATACGGGCCTACACGCAGCACTCGTGATCGCCCGCGCAGGGCAGGCCGTGGTGGTGATCGACGCCGAGGACGCTGGGTGGGGCTGCAGCAGCCGGAACGGCGGCCAAGTCAGCGCGGGTATCAAGCCGGGCTTCGGCGAGTTGGTCCGGCGTCATGGCGAACTTCATGCCAGGACCATCGTGACCGAAGGGCGAGACGCGCTCGCCTGGCTCGGCGCATTCATCGAGACCGAGGGAATCCACTGCGACTACCGGGTGTGCGGCCGGTTCCACGCCGCCCACAGTCCCCAGGCCTATGAGAAGTTGGCCAAAGGCCTGGAGCGGCTCCCACCGGAATTCCGTGACGATTCCTTCCTCGTCCCGCGCGACCGGCAGGGAAACGAGATTGGCACCGAAATCTATCACGGCGGCATCGTCCAGGCGCGGAACGCGGCTCTTGACCCCGCCCAATACCACCGGGGCCTCGTCGACCGGGTGGTGGCGGCCGGGGCGACGGTGGCTCCGCGATGCCGGGCGACAGCCATCTCCCGCCACGGAGATGGCGTTGTCGTCGCCACCAGCCGCGGCACGATCACGGCGCGGCACGTTGTCGTCGCTACCAACGGGTATACGGGCCGCTTGCTGCCATGGCTTCGCCGGCGGGTCATTCCGATTGGGAGTTACATCATCGCCACGGAGCCGCTCGACCCGGCCATGACGGCGCGGCTGTTCCCGTCAGGACGGGTGGTCACCGATTCCCGCAAGGTGGTCTACTACTACCGCGTCTCGCCTGACGGCACGCGGGTCCTCTTCGGTGGGCGGGTCTCCGGCGGCGAGACCGACCCGCGAAAGAGCGCTCCGCCGCTGAAGGCCGAGATGGTGCGGCTGTTCCCGGCGCTCTCCGCAACAAGGGTAAGCAGGTCCTGGATGGGGTTCGTTGCCTACACCTTCGACACCCTCCCTCATATCGGCGCCCGGGACGGCATCCACTACGCAATGGGCTATTGCGGTTCCGGGATAGCGATGGGGAGCTGGCTCGGCATGCGCCTCGGACAGAAGATTCTGGGCCGGGAGGAGGGACGGACTGCCTTTGACATCCTCCGCTTCCCGGGGCGGCCCTACTACTACGGCCGTCCTTGGTTCGTCTCCGCTGCCGTCTCGTACTATCGCTGGCGCGATCGCCGCGAGAGCAAGGCAACCCTATGACGTGCAAGGTCCGCCTCGCGCGCCAGCCGCGCCAGCATGTCGTCCAGCACCCCCATCTCGATCCAGCGGTAGTGGCGCCGCTTCACCGATTGGTAGCCGCCGCTCCGGCAGGTCGCGCCAGTCCCACCTGAACAACACGGCGTCCAGGAACTTCCTGTTGTCGGTGCGCGGTCCACGCTTGCCTCTGCACCCGCCAGGTACGAATCCCTTGAGCCGCTCCCACTGGTCATCGCGAAGCCCATCGCAATCCATGCTGACCTCCCAAAGGTCAGCCTTGAGTCTTATTGCGCCAGCTTGGGAATCCCAATTCCCTAATTCGTCACCGCGCCCTAAGGCTAAGCCCGATCTCGCTTGCCTGACGCCAGGATGCTGCCGGCGATGTTGACGACCACCGCGCCAAGGACGATGGCTGCGCCGATGAGGGTGACGGGCGCCGGAAGCTCGCGCACCACGATCGCGGCAAGCAGTGTGCCGAGTATGGCCTCGACCGGGATCACCAGACCGGTATCCGCCGCGGGAATGAGCTGGGCGCCGCGGTTGAAAAGTATGAAGCCGAGCGTCTGGGTGACTCCCATCAAAAGGCAAAGAAAGAGGTCGTCCATCGCGACCGGTAGGACTTCTCCTGTGAACACACCGGGGGAGCCTGCGATCAGGCCCGAGATCAGGATCGAGCGCATCACGTTTTCGCCCGTGCCCAATGTCGAGCGGAGGAGCACGACATTGGCGCCAAAAAAGACCGCTGTGGTGAGCGCGAGGGCGTCGCCGAAGATGCCGCCATTGACGAGATCGCTGCCAAACATGATCAGCATCCCGACGACGGTTCCCGCGATGGCGATCGCTGTCCGCTTCGTGATCCGTTCGGCGAGGATCATCCAGCCGAAGAGCGCAGCAAAGATGGGGGCCGTGCCTTGGAGCACCAGCGCGCTCGCGACGGTAGTGTGACGGATCGCCGGCACCCACAGCACCAGCATTCCGCCGACCAGCACGCCCGAGACGACCTCCGGCCAGCGCAGAGGCGAGAAAAGGCAGGAGAACCGACCCTGCAGTGTCCAGCCAAGCCAGACGAAGAGGACCACGATCTGAAAAAAGGACCGCCAGAAAGCGATTGTCCAGGTCGGCCCTTCGGTGAGTCGAATGAATATGCTGGTGAGGCTCCAGCTCGCGGAGCCGAGGACGACAAGCGAGATGCCGTTGAGATACTGCCCGGATAGCCCCTCCTTCATACCGTCAATCGCGGCGCCACGGCGTCAAGGCCGCCCTCCCGACTGCCCGGCGATTGCCGGTCGATCAATCTACTATCGAGAAGTCGACAAACGATCACCTGATTAAATCTAATCGCGACATAGAATATTCCCCCGCCTACACTCGGCCGAGCGTGATCGAAAGCGTGGCGGAGAAGGACCGCTTTCGGCGGGTCGACCAGGCGTGTTCTGTTCAGCCAGTTGGAGCGTCTTGCGAATGAAGCGAAGCCTGCCCTCCTTGACGGCTCTCCGAAGCTTCGAAGCGGTCGCACGGCATCTCAGTTTCACGAAGGCCGCCGATGAGCTCTTTGTCACTCAGGCGGCGGTCAGCCACCAGGTCAAATCCCTTTCGGAGCAGCTTGGGATAAAGTTGTTCCGGCGTGGCCCCTACGGCATCGCGCTTACCGAGGAAGGAGCGGAGCTCTATGAAGTCACGCGGGAGTCGTTCGACCGGATCGCGGACGCCGTCGGCGAACTGAAGCCAACCGAGGATCCGCAGAGCGCACAACTGGTCGTGCTGGTGACGCCCGGGTTCTCGCGCCACTGGCTCGCCCCGAGGATAGCCGACTTCCTCGCCCGCCATCCGAGCATTGCCCTGGTTCTCCATCACTCGCAGAGTCCGGTGGAGGCAGCCTTCGATCGCTGTCACATCGCCATCAGCCATGTGGATGGCCGATGGCCAGGCCTTTCCTCGCACGAGTTGACAACGGAACAGCTGGTTCCGTTGTGCAGCCCCGCTCTGCTCAAGGCGCTGAGCCACCGTCCCGTGCCCAACGACCTCGAACAGATGATTCTCATCTGCGAGACGGTCGCCGACTGGTGGTCGGACTGGCTACACAACGCGTGCGTACCAACGCTTCGGCCACGGCATCGGGTCTTCACGGACGATCCGAATTTCGCGATCGAAGCCGGTCTGCGCGGAGAGGGCGTCTTCATCGAATCAACAAATTATATGCGCCGCTATATCGAGAATGGCAGCTTGGTTGAGCCGTTCGACCACGGCTTCGCGGTGCAGCTCAGATACAACCTCGTCTACCCGATGCGAGCCGCGAAAGACCGCAAGATCAAAGCGTTCCGAGACTGGATTCTGGAGCAGGTCCAGGTGATGGCTTGACCTCGACTGCGCAGGGAGGCGACGCTTATGCGGTTCGACAACACAGCTTCCGACGCGCCGATGCCACAAGCTTCCGGTTTTCTGAGTGCTCCCATTCGCTCCGCACCCATCAAGATCGGAGGGGACTGGATCGACTACAATAGCCACCTGAGCATGGCCTACTACCACATGCTTTTTGACCGCGTCATGGACGAGGTCCTCGCCCTCCTCACCTACGGCAAAGGATCGGTCGCCTTTCGCAATACGTCGATCTTCATGGCAGAGTCGCATTCTCGCTATCTGCGTGAAGTCGCCCTGGGCGAGGACGTGGCGATCGAAACGCAGATGCTCGGCTTCACCGAGAAGGCGATCCACTTCCACCAGACGATGCGGCGAGTGTCCGATGAGGAGACCATCGCGACCAGCGAGTCGATCAATTTGCACGTCGATCTCGCGGAGCGGCGTGCGGCGCCGTTCCCCCCTGATGCGGTGCACTTGATTGCCGATCTCGACAGGGCGCATCGCGGGCTTCGCGCACCCGATGGCAGCGGTAAGGTCACCCTGCGGCGCTAGACGGGTCGGGCCGCCGTCTCTCCGGTCCGCCGCGATCTCGTGGGGACCACCGAGCGGCGACCCCGGGCTGATGGAGGACCGGGTTGGGCTTCTGGTCGACGCCAGCCTGACCGGGGCCGACGGGCGTGCCGAGCGGGTGGCGGCGTTGCACATGATCGAGCCTGATGCCGACCAGCCGAATGCGATCACGGTCGGCGGCGACAGACACGTCCCGGCGCTAGAAAGGGACTTCCGCCTGGACTTTCGGCAGCCAGTCGACCAAGTTCTTGACGTTCGACACATGCCACAGCCCGCCCCGGGCAGTCCGAACGCCGCGATTGTTCAGCGCCGCGGCAAGCCAGAAGCAGATCTCGGACGCCTGAAGCCCGGAGTGACTCGATGATCGGCAGGACGTTAGCGGCAAAGGCAGCGGCCTCCTCAAGCTGAACCTTGCGTCGCAGCGCCGCCGCCTCCGGCGATGAAGGGCAAACGACTCAGCGGTGCGATCATGGCGAGATCATCTTCGGAGCCCTCACCGGCTTCCTCGATGTTCGCTATGGCTCGCGCGACGGATCGGCCTACGCCGAATTCCTTGGCAAGGTCACGACGAGAACGACGAAGCCTGTGGCCGATACTGGTCTACACTAGGCACCGCCGGCCGTCTCGTCGGGCACTTCTACATCCACAACGGCGACGACTCAGCCTTCGTCGCCGAACGCCCGTGACTTCTTCAACAGCCTGCTGGGGCTATGACGCTGACCGTCTGGCTGAAAGGATCGAAGCGGCAGGGACCAAGGTCGTCATCCCGCCAAGGTGACACCGCACGGACCCGCGACCAGCAAATTTCACGGGATAGCCGGTGGCGCGCACGTTCCCGAGCAGCATATTAGGTTGCGTAATTCAAGAAAGAAAAAAATTCATTTCGAGAACCAGCATTCGCGAAGCAAGGTTAGTCGTGGTGAGATCGCCTGGTTCGACAGAGCAGCGGCGGTTGATCGGGAGACATCTGCGTGACGCTCATCGGGCTCAAGGCGGAGTTCCGGAAGACGGTGACCGAGACCGATGTGGTCCTCTTCTCGGGTCTCACCGGCGACTTCGATCCACTCCACATCGATGAGGAATTCGCGAAGAAGACGATCTACGGTCGCCGCCTTGTCCATGGCGCGCTGATCACCAGCTTCATGATGACCGCCGCTTCGATCGCCGCCCAGGCCGCCCCTGAGTTCGTGCTCCCCTCAATCGGTCTCGACCGGCTGCGTCATACCGGACCGGTGTTCATTGGCGACACGATGACGGTGAATTATCTGGTGACCGGTGCGGAGCCGGCGCGGAACCGATACACCGCCGACGTCGAGGTCAAGAACCAGCGCAATGAGACGGTCGGCATAGCCACCCACATCTTCAAGGCCATTCCCCTGTGAGATGAATGGTCACCTTGTTCCGTCAACCAAAATGGGGTTCTCTCATGAATGGAATGATGCGACTTGCCGATCCCGTGGCCCTGGCGCCGCTTGCGCTGCGCACGGTCCTGTTCGCGGGCGCCATCGCGCTTGTGGGCACCGCAACCGCCCAGGATAGGCCCACCACGCCGCTGAAGATCGGCATGGTCGGAGACTTCACCGGCCAGGCCGGCGCCTACGGACAGCCGTCAAAAAACGCGGCGCAGCTCGCCGTCGACGACGTCAACGCCGCCGGCGGCCTGTGGGGCAAGCCCGTCGAACTTCTGTTCGGCGAGGCGAGCTCCAATCCGCAACAGGCGTTGTCAGAGGCGCAGCGCCTTGTCACCATTGAGAAGGTGCAGGCGCTCATCCCGACGATCGGCAGCAGTGGTTCGCTGGCGGTCAAGGAAGGCGTCTCGGTGCCCGATCAGATCCTGACCATGTGCACCGCATGCGTCTCGCCGGTGCACACTCTCGACCAGAAGAATTTCGAGGGCTTCTTCGTGCGTCTCCGTTCGCCGATGCAGGCGATGATGGGACCGCTCGCGAAGGTGGTATCCACTTCGGGCGCCACGAAGGTCTGCGTGATGTATGTGAACAACGCGTACGGGCAGGGGGCGCTCGCGGCTTTCAGCGAAACCTTCAAGCAGCTAGTTCCTGACGCCAGCATCCAGTCGGCAGGCATCCCGGACGCTACTGCGACCACCTATCTCGCCGAGCTCAAGCAGTGCACTGCCGACGGCCATGATGTCGTCGTCGCCGCGGCCTATGGGGAAGGGCAGTCCGACGTCTTCATGCGGGAAGGCATCGAATACAGCTTGGTCAAGACCTTTTATTTCGACGAGGACCAGGAGGATCCCTCGATCTTCGAGCGGCTCGGCTGGACTTCCTTCGACGGGCTTGTCGGCCTGAGCGGCTCCGCCGTTCCGGGGCCCGGCCTCGACTATTATCTGGAGGCCTATACGCGGAAGTTCGGCGCTCCGCCGAGCGTGCCGCTGTCCGAGATGGCCTATGACGGGGTCGTCCTCACGGTGCTCGCAGCCGCGAAGGCCAACTCGACCACGAGCGCGGATTTGCGCAAGGTGTTCTTCGAGGTCGCCAACGGTCCCGGCGAAAAGATCGGCCCCGGTCCAGAGGAGATCAAGAAGGCGCTGGCGCTGATCGCCGAGGGCAAGGATGTCGACTATGTCGGCGTCACCGGCATGAACGAGTATGACGAGCGGGGCGAGAACCTCGTCGGCGGAGCCAAGTTCTGGCACGTCGATGCGGAAAACGCGAAGCTGGTCACCGACGGCTTCGTTCGCTACGACGCGGCGTCGCAGACCTTCGAGTTCATCCCAAGCGAGGGATGCACGAACTGTAAGCCCTTCTGAGGCGAGCGCTCACAGAAGTCAGGGAACCGCGAGTGTGGTGAAAGACCCTGAAGTTGCGCTGCTCGGACGCACCGCGGCTCCCGCAAGTGAACCGGCAAGGCCGCCGATCCTCCGTGTCTCAGGTTTGAACCGGAGCTTTGGCGGTCTAGCCGCGGTGAGGGATTGTTCCTTCTCGCTTGCGTCCGCGACGATCACCGCGCTGATAGGCCCGAACGGCGCCGGCAAGACCACGGTCTTCAACCTGATTAGTGGCTTCATCGCTCCCACCAGCGGCCTGATTCATTTCAAGGACGAGCGCATAGACGGCCTCGCGCCCTATCGCATCTTCCGCCGCGGTCTCATTCGCACTTTTCAGGTTCCCCGGCAGTTCCGGAGCATGTCGGTGATCGAAAACCTGATGATCGTTCCGTCCGACCAGGCCGGTGAAAATTTCTGGTCGGCGTGGCTGATGCCGTCGCGGATCGCGGCGCAGGAGGAGGCGAACTTCCGCAAGGCGCAAGAGCTTCTCGATTTCGTCCGACTGTCGCATCTTCGCGACGAGCCGGCCGGGAACCTCTCCGGCGGCCAGAAGAAGCTTCTGGAGCTTGCGCGGACGCTGCTCGCCGACCCCGACATGATCATGCTGGACGAGCCGGGCGCCGGCATCAATCCGACGCTGATGCGACAGCTCATGGAGAATGTGGAAACGCTGCGGCGCGAACGCGGAATCTCCTTCCTGCTCGTCGAGCACAACATGGACCTGGTCACCGAATCCTGTGACAGAGCCATCGTGATGAACGAGGGCAGGGTGCTCGCCGACGGCGCTCCCGCCGACGTCATCGCGCGACCGGAGGTGCTCGAAGCCTATCTCGGCGGAAGGCGGGCGAGGGGCTGATGGCAGGCGCGGCAAGCCCGCCCACAGAACCACGGCGGGCGCGGGTTCCGTTTGCCGGACGCGCTCCGGTGGACATCATCCTCATTGCTGCTTTCACCGTCTTCCTCGTATGGGCGGCCATCGTCCATACGCAGTTGCTCGTGGCGGGCATCGTGACAGGTTCGATCTACGCGCTCGGCGCCGTCGGCCTGTCCATCGTCTATGGCGTGCTCCGGTTTCCCAACATGGCGCATGGCCTCGGGATGATGGCGGCGGGATACTTCACCTTCTTCTTCTATACGGGACGAATCCGACGCTCCGCTCTGGTGACGGGCGACACCAAGCTTCCGTTCAATTTCAGCAACCTGCCCGGCGGCGGCAAGCCGATACTGGAACTGAGTTTCGGCTATGGCATGTTCTTCGCGATGGCTGCGTCGGCGGTCGTGACCTCGGCCATGCTCATTCTCATCGACCGCATCGTCTACCGGCCGGCCCGGAGGCGGCGATCGAACGTACCTCTCATGCTGACGATTCTTTCCTTTGGCGTCGCCTATGTGCTCTTCGGCATGCTCGCCATGGGCTGGGGCACCCTGCCGCGTAGCCTCACCGAAGGCATCCATCGCGCGATTCAATACCCCTTCGGCGTGATGATGAAGGTCGATCAGCAGTTCATGTTGGTGGGAGCGGTCGCATCGGCGATCGCCGCCTATTTCGTCCTCTACCGCACCAGGACCGGACGAGCGATGCGCGCCGTCACCGACAATCCCGACCTTGCACGCGCCTCCGGCATCAACATCGAGCGGGTGATCGTGTTCATGTGGATCCTCACCGGCTGCCTCACCGCGGTCGCCGGAACGCTTGCGGGCCTCCAGGCGCAGTTGACCCCGCAGCTCGGCCTGGCCCTGGTCCTACCGCTCTTTACCGCGACCGCCCTCGGCGGCATCGGCAATCCGCTCGGGGCGCTGGCCGGCGGGCTGGTCGTCGGCATCCTCCAGGAGGTTTCCGTCGCCTTCGTCGCTCCGGGCTACAAGCTGAGCGTCGCATTCATCGTGCTTGTCGTCGTGCTGATCGCGCGGCCTTTCGGCGGCGGCCGGAGGATCGTTTGAGATGCCGGTGAACAGGCTCACGATCGGGATCGCGGTCCTGGCGACGATGTTCCTTGTCGGTTTTCCATTCTGGCGGTCGGGGGGAGATTTCGGCGCCCTTACGACATACCTGCTTCAGACCGGCGCGCTTATCCTGATCTTTGCGATCATCACGATCGGCCTCAACGTCCAGCTCGGCTACGCCGGGATCGACAATTTCGGCGTGGCGGGCTTCCTAATGCTGGGGGCCTACACCGCAGGCCTTTTCGTTCTGCCACCGCCATCGAGCGAGTTTGTTCGTTACATCTTCGGCCTTGGACCATCGCTCGACATCGCGCCGGCGCTGTATACGGCGGATTGGCTCCCGCATCTTGTCGGCATCGTGGCCGCCGCGCTGGCGTGCTCGCTGCTTGCGGTTCTGATCGCCTTTGTCACTCCGCGACTGAGCCACGACTACCTCGCCATCGCGACCATCGGCATGGCGGAGCTGATCCGCGCGGTCGGCACCGTTCAGGACGATCTGGTCAATGGCGACCGCGGACTGGTGGGGATCATCGGGCCTTTCGAGAGCTTCTTCACGACGTCGCAGTACCAGGTCTTCTTCTTCATTCTCGTCGCCGTGGTGCTGGCTGTTGTCTATGTCGCGGCGCAGAGTTCTGTGCGTTCGCCTTGGGGCCGCGTCCTTCGAGCGCTGCGCGAAGACGAGATCGCTGTCGCCGCCGTCGGAAAGAGCGCGTTTCGCTTTAAATTGCAGAGCTTCATCCTCGGCGCCGCGATCATGGGAATCGGGGCTGCCATGTTTGCCTTCTACCGGCGCGGCCTGACGCCCTCCGACTTTGAGCCGCTGCAGGGCACGTTCCTGTTCTGGGTGATGCTGATCGTCGGCGGCACCGGCAACAATCGCGGGGCGGTCCTCGGCGCTTATATAGTCTGGGCGCTGTGGATCTCGACGCTCCAGCTTGCGTCGCTGCCGCTGCCTGACGAACTGGCGAGCCGCATTCCTTTCCTGCGCTACGTTCTGCTCGGCGTTTTCTTTATCGCCATGCTCAATCTCAGGCCGTCCGGTCTCTTGCCAGAGGAGGCCCGTGTCTCGCGCTGGGTCGAAAAGCTCGCCGCGAGCAATCCTGTACGGCCTCGCAACGTGGGAGCTCCACCTGCGGCTTCGGCGGCTCCGTTGAAACTTGAAGACAGTCACAGGAAGGCGACATGATCGGACCGATCGACATTCTCGGGCACCTCTTCACGCCCGACTCGCTGAAGAAGCATTTCGTCGAGGACGAGGAGGAATCGAAGGTCTTCGCCAATGTCGGTCGGCTCCGCGACCTCGAAGGGTTCACGCCCGATCAGTTCCGGGCCTATGCCGACGAGGTGGGCCTTGGCAAGGTGAATGTCGCCGCGTTCTATGGCTGGAGCTTCCGCCGGCAACAGCCGATGCTGCGAGTCACGCCGGAAGAGGTCTACGAGGTTGCGCGCCAAGTCCCGGGACGCGTTTATGGACTCTTCGGCGTCAATCCGTTCGATGGACTGGCCGGCGTCCGCCACCTCGAGAAAAGCGTGAAGGACTACGGCTTCGTCGGCATCCATGTTCATCCGCACGGCTTCGATCTCGGCCCTGAGCACGCCTTCTATTTTCCGTACTACGCCAAGTGCGTCGAGCTCGGCATCCCCGCGGTCTTCTCGATGGGGCACACGCTCGATTTCATGCCGATCGAAAACGGTCGGCCGGCGCGGCTCGATCGGATCGCGCTCTACTTCCCCGAGCTCACGGTCGTCTGCACCCATACCGGATGGCCTTGGGTCGAGGAGGCGATCGCCATCGCCTCGAAGCACCCCAACGTCTACCTGGGGACCTCGGCCTACGCGCCCAAATACTGGAAACCGGAGATGGTGCGCTTCATCAATTCCTGGGGGCAGGACAAGGTCCTCTGGGGCTCCGACTTCCCGCTGGTAAGGCATCCCGAGGCGCTCAAGCAGGTGGAGGAACTCGGCCTCCGCGAAGCAGCGAAAGAGAAGCTTCTCTGGAAGAACGCGGAGAAGGTCTTCCCCTATGACCGCTGAGCCGGCGACGGCCGGATCGACGCCAGCCGCCCAGCGCGGCCGCGAGCTTGTGGTCGATTCGCTGGTCGCCGGTTATCTCGGCCTTGAAATCGTGAGGAGCGTGTCGCTCGTCGTCCGACCCGGGGAGCTTGTAGCGATCATCGGTCCCAACGGATCGGGCAAGTCGACACTCCTCAAGGCGATCTTCGGCCTTGTCTCGATATACGGGGGAAGCATCCGTTTCGGATCCGAGGACATTACAGGCGCGTCGCCGGAGCGGCACGTCGGGCTTGGCGTCGGCTTCACACCTCAGACCGACAATGTCTTCCCGAACCTGACGATCGAGGAAAATCTGGAAATGGGGGCTTATTCCGTCGTCGGCGATCTCCACGATCGCTTCGAGGACATCTACGCCCTGTTTCCGGCACTGGCCGAACGCCGGCGAGTTGCCGCCGGCAACCTTTCGGGCGGTCAACGCCAGATGCTTGCGATGGGTCGCGCGCTGATGACGCGTCCGTCGCTTCTCCTCCTTGACGAACCGTCAGCGGGGCTCTCGCCCAAGCTGGTGGACATCGTTTTCGAGCACATCGCCGCCATCCGGGAGCGCGGCGCCAGCATCGTTTTGGTCGAGCAGAACGCATACGCGGCGTTGTCGCTGTGCGACCGCGGCTACGTTCTTGCGATGGGTGAGAAGCAGCTCGAGGGACCCGGCGTGGCGCTCCGCGACGACCCCGAGATCAGGCGGCTCTATCTCGGCGGCTAGGGCCTCGCTCTTCGTATCCGACATGAGAATAGGTCATTGAAATCAAAAATATATTCACTTGCCTCACCCCCTCGAAAAAACGAGCCTTCCGTAGGCATTAAGAGAGACGAGCGTCCGGCATGGCGACGGTTGTTGAGAAGCGCATTTTCGATCCCGAGTTCGAACTCGCCGACAGCGGCACGATCACCGCGTATCAGTTCAAGAGGCTGGAGGAGCTTCTCCAGAAGACCTGGGCGACCAACGAGTTCTATCGTCGCAAATGGCAGGAGGCCGGCGTCGACCTCGACAGGATCAAGTCCCTCGCCGACTTCGCCGACCGCGTGCCGATGGTCGAGAAGAAGGACTTTGTCGAGGACGCGCTTGCCGATCCGCCCTTCGGCAAGCGCCTCGCGCATGGCCTCTCGCTCAAACAGCGATCCGACATCTTCACGACCAGCGGGACGAGCGGCCAGGGCGTCGAGGTTCACGCCCAGACCGAGACCGAACTCCGCTCCATGGAGCGGCTTTACGGGTACCTTTTCCGTTGGGCCGGCTTGGAGCCGGGCGATCACACGTTCCTGACGCTGCCCGTAACCATGCTGGGCGGCGGCCGGATCGAGTATCAGGGCGGCGTTGGTTACGGCCTGAACATTTATCCGGTCGGCAACTACGACGCCAAGCGCAAGCTCGAGCTTCTCGACCGGTTCCGTCCGAAGGCGCTGTATGGCAGCACCTCATACTTCTCCCATCTCGCCGCAGTTTCCGAGAAATCGCCCCCATGTCCGAGCATCAAGGTGCTGCTCACGGGCCTCGAGGGAGCCGGCTACTCCTACTTCTCGCGGCTTGAGGACCAGTGGCAGGCAAGGGTCGCCGACCGCTTCGGCTGTACACAGCTCCGCAACGACTTCATGTTCACCTGCGAGCACGGGATCGGCACGGCGAGCCGCCCGGGCATGCTCCACTGCATCGATCCCTTGGTGCTGCTCGAGATCATCGATCCTGAGACTGGTAAACCGGCGAAGGATGGCGAGTTCGGAGAGTTCGTCGTCACCAGCCTCTACCATTTCGACAACCCCGTGGTGCGATGCCGGATCCGCGACGGGGGCGTTTACCGCAAGGCCGGCTATTGCGGATGCGGCCGTCCTTTCGGTGGGAGCGAAATCGGCAGCATCGGCCGTACCGACGACGTCAAGAAGGTCAAGGGCGTCAACATCTATCCGCAGGCTGTCGACGATCTGATCTTCGGCTTCGCCGAGGTCGACGAATACCAGGTGGTGCTCACGACGTCGAAGACGAGCGCTGACGTTGCGGCGGTCCGCATCATGCCCAAGAGCTCGCTTGCCCCCGACGCCCACGACTCTTTCCGGGTGCGGATGGGCAAGGGCATCCATGAGAAGACGGGCATCCACTTCGACATAGAACTCGTACCCGACCTCCCGCGGAGCGAATACAAGGCGCGACGCTGGCGGGACGAGCGAGACCGCTAGGGCGGGGCCCAAAGGGCCGGCGCGGAAGGAAAGACAGGCTAGAGTGGTTGCGGCAATCGATTCGCTCTCCGGGCATTTCACGCCGGAAAATATTGATCGGAACTTCCTCAGCAATGAGGAAGAGCTGAGCCGCTTCGCACAGGTCGGCCGCGCCCGCACTCTCCGCGGCTATTCGCCGGCGGACTTCATGGCGCGGATGGATGAGATCGGCGTCGACAAGCTCCTCATCTGCGCTATCCTCACTTGGTCCTATCACAACCAGCGTCCGCTCGAGCATACGACGCCGGAAGAGGTGATCGAGACAGCCGCGCTTTATCCCGACCGCCTTTACGGCCTCTGCGGCATCAACCCCATGAAGGGCGTCGCCGGAGTAAAGGCGCTCGAGAAGCTCGTGAAGGAGCACGGCTTCAAGGGCCTGCACCTTCATCCGCATGGCTTTGGCCTCCCGCCGGATCACGCCTATTACTTCCCATACTACGCCAAGTGCGAGGAACTCGGGGTCGCCGCGGTGATCTCGATGGGTCACACGCTCGATTTCATGCCGATCGAGCATGGGCGTCCCTATCACCTCGACAAGATCGCGCTCTATTTCCCAAACCTCGCGATCGTCTGCGCCCACACAGGCTGGCCCTGGGTCGAAGAAGCGATCGCGCTTGCCTGGAAGCACCCGAATGTCTTCATCGGGACGTCGGCCTACGCGCCGAAATACTGGCCGCCGGAGCTGGTGAAGTTCATCAATTCGCGCGGCCAGGACAAGGTGATGTGGGGCACCGACTATCCGCTGATCGACCACAGGGAATCGCTCGAGCAGGTGCGCGCCCTGGGGCTCAAGCCGCTGGCCGAGGCGAAACTTCTTCGCGAAAACGCCGCCCGCGTCTTTGGCTTTCTATGAAGCGGCGATTGAAACTCGGAGGCTGAAGGATGGCTGACAGGAAAGTGGCGATCGTCACCGGGGCCGCCGGCGGGATGGGACAGTCCATCGTGGCGCGACTCGCCGCCGACGGTTTCGCGGTCGCGGCGATGGACATAAACGAGCCGGCGCTCCGCGACCTTGTGTCGACGGTGGGCAACGGGACCGTCGCTTATTCGTGCGACCAGACCGAAGAGGCGGCGGTTCGCGAGACGGTGGCGCGGATCGAGCGGACGATGGGTCCCACCCACGCGCTGGTCAACACGATCGGCTGGGTCGGGACCACGCGCTTCGTCCAGGAGGACTCGGCCTATTGGCGGCGGATCATCGCCATCAACATGGAGTCGATCCTCTATGTCACGCATGCCGTCCTCCCCGGCATGATCGAGAGGACGAAGGGCAAGATCGTCAACATCTCTTCGGATGCTGGACGGATCGGCACCAGCGGAGAGGCGGTCTATGCGGCGATGAAGGCTGGCGTGATCGCTTTCGGCAAATCGATCGCGCGCGAGAACGCCCGCTACAACATCAACGTCAACGCGATCGCCCCTGGGCCCACGGAAACGCCGCTCCTCAAGGCGGAGATGGAGGAGGATCCCGACCTGGTGAAGCGCATGCTCCGTCTCATCCCGTTCCGCCGGCCCGGCAAGCCTGAGGACATGGCCGCCGCCGTCAGCTTCTTCTGCTCGCCCGACTCGGACTACATTACCGGCCAGACGCTCAGCGTGAGTGGCGGTCTGACCATGCTCTGAGCGGGATAGTAGCGATGGCGATCGATCCGGAGACCAGGACGGAGATTTTGCGTGGCGTCGACCGACTGGCGCGCGAGAAGGTCGCGCCCCGCGCCGCGGAGATCGACCGCACCGGGGAGTTCCCGCGCGACCTCTATGACCAGGCCGGCCAGCTGGGGCTCTTCGGTCTCTGGATTCCGGAGGAGTATGGCGGGTGTGGGCCGGACCTCGTGACGCCGCTCCTCGTCTGCGAGCGGCTGTCCGAGGAGAGCCTGACTTTTGCGCTCAACGTCTCGAATTGCGGAGACGCGACGACGCCGATCGTGCTCGGCGGATCAGAAGCAGCGAAGCGCGACTTCCTGCCGGGAATTGCGACGGGCGCCCTGATCCCGGCCTTCGCCCTTAGCGAGCCTGCAGGCGGCTCCGATGTTGCGGCGATCACGACGCGGGCGGTGTGCGATGGCGACGACTATCTGATCACCGGCCGGAAGATGTGGTGCACAAACGGCTCCGTCGCGGATGTATGCACGCTCTTCGCCAAGACCGATCCCAATGCCGGCCACAGGGGCATCAGCGCCTTTGTCGTGCCCAAGGGGACGAAGGGCTTTGAGATCGGGCAAGACGAGGAACTCATCGGCCTTCGCGGCAGTCCGACCAGCGAACTGGTGTTCGACGAGGTGCGCGTCCCCGCCCGCTATCGGCTCGGGGCCGAGGGCGAAGGCTTCAAACTGGCGATGTCGACGCTCGACGAGGCTCGCCTCAACTGCTCCGCCCTCGCGATCGGCGGGGCCGTGGCTGCTCTCCGCCACGCCGTCAACTACGCTCGGGAACGGCGCCAGTTCGGCAAGCCGATCATCGAGCACCAGGGCTTGGCATTTCTCCTCGCCGAGGTCGCAAGTGAGATTGCGGCCGCGCGCGCCCTATTCCATGCCGCGATCGAACGCCTTGAGCGTGGGCCGTCCCGCGATGCCAGCACCTATGCCGCCATGTCGAAGCTGATCGCCACCAATGTTGCGATGAAGGCCGCGACCGAGGCGGTGCAGGCGATGGGCGCCAACGGGCTTTCGCGCCGATATCCCGTGGAGCGCATCATGCGCGACGTGAAGGCCTTCCAGATTTTCGATGGAACCAACGAGATCCAGAAGATGGTGATCGGCAGGAATCTCGCGAAGGGCGGCCTGCCATTCGGCGATTTTCACGACGGCGGGCCTAGGGAGGGCGGAAGGTGAGCATGAGCGAGAGCGGGCTCGTCGTAGAGCGGGCGGGGCCCATCCTGGTCCTCACGATCGATCGCGAGCGGCGTCGGAATGCGCTGAACGACGCAACTCTTGAGGCGATGCTCGCCGCGCTCGACCGGGCGCGCGCGGCCGATGTCCGGGGCATCGTGCTCCGTGGCGCCGGGTTGAAGGCGTTCAGTTCCGGCTCCGACGTCAAGGAGCTTGCCGAGCAGACGGTCGACCAGCGCCTCGCCCATACCGCTCTCGGCCAGCATGTGGCAGACAGCATTCAGCAGCATCCCTGTCCTTCGATCGCGGCGATCGAGGGCTATTGCCTCGGCGGCGGCCTCGAAATGGCGATGGCGTGCGACTACCGTATCGCCGGCGACGGAGCCACGCTCGGCCTTCCCGAGGTTCTGCTTGGCGCGCTCCCGACCTGGGGCGGGACCACACGATTGCCGGCGCTCGTCGGGCAAAGCCGCGCGACCGGGATGATCGTCTTCGGCCGCACCATCGATGTCCCGACGGCGCTGTCATGGGGGCTCATTCACGACGCCGCGCCGCAGGGCGGCGCCTATGACGCGGCGATCGCCTTCCTTGTCGATTTCGCAAGCCGCACCGACCGGAAGGTCGTGGCGATGGCCAAGCAGATGCTGGTCTTCGGCCGGGGCGCTCCGCCGGCGGCGGGCCGCTACATGGAGTATCTCGCCGACATGACGGCGCTTTCATCCGACGCGCTCGCTCAGGGCGCGAGCAAGTTCGCGGACAAGACCCACGGCTGAGTGGCAGGCGACAGGAAGGAACGGCTGTGGACAAGTTCAAGGCGATGATGGTTCGGGAGATCGAGGGCAAGCCGGTTCCGGCGGTCGAGGAGATCGCCGACGACATTCTTCCAGCCGAGCCGGTCCTGGTCGAGGTCGCCTATTCCGGCGTGAACTACAAGGATGCCCTCGCGCTTCAGGGCAACCGCAACAAGATCATCCGGAGTTTCCCTTTTATCCCTGGCGCCGACCTCGTCGGAACCGTTGTTGAATCTGACGGAAGCCCAGCCGTCGGGACGCAAGTGATCGCCACGGGATGGGCTCTTGGCGAACGGCATTGGGGCGGCTTCACCCAGTACGAACGGCTCAAGCCGGAATGGGTCACGCCGCTGCCGCGCGACTTAACAGTCGCACATGCGGCTGCGCTGGGCACCGCGGGCCTAACGGCATTGCTCTGCGTCGAGGCGATCGAGGAGGCTGGCATCGAGCCCGGCGACGGAGAGGTTCTGGTGACCGGATCCACCGGCGGCGTTGGCAGCATCGCAGTGATCCTGCTTGCGACGCTGGGCTACAAGGTCGCGGCGAGCACGGGCCGGCCCGATCAGGTCGATTTTCTGACCGAGTTGGGGGCCGGCCGTACCGTTCCGCGGAGCGATCTCGATCGGGATCACCGGCCGCTCGAGAAGGAGACCTGGTCGGCGGTCGTCGACACCGTGGGCGGCAGGACGCTTGCGACCGCTCTCGCTTCGACCCGCTATGGAGGCGTCGTCGCCGCGTGCGGCCTTGCCGGCGGCCACGAACTCAACACCACCGTCATGCCGCTGATCCTCCGCGGCGCGCGGCTCCAAGGGATCGATTCCGTTTCCTACTCGGCCCATCGACGGCCGGCTGCGTGGGCGCGCCTGTCCAGTCTGGCGCCACGGAACCTTCTCGACCACATAACGATGGAAGTAGGACTCGACGGCCTGCTTCGGGCCTCCGCGGATCTCCTCGGTGGGAAGCTTCGAGGGCGCACGCGAGTCCGGCTCGCTTAGTCGACTTACAAAGGTTCGCAACCTGCCCTGTGTCGGTAGCACGTAAAGATGTCCGGTTTTCGTAGCACATCAAATGTCCGGTTCTGCTTTTGTTTCTGGCCTGTGGGTTCTGTGGGCAGGCGCGTTTCAGCGGCTGTCCACAGAACCC
>JALHMM010000059.1 GCA_022844045.1 Reyranellaceae bacterium
CATCGTTGCGGGTGCGCGCCCGGGCATCGACGGTGCCTACCGGATCGAAGCCGTCACCCACCGGTACTCCCGCGGCGGCGGGTTCATCACTGAACTCGAGCTCCGGCAGCCGCACCAGGGTGCAGGCTCAGACGCGCGATAGGAGAACCCGCACCATGGGCAACGACTGGACGGTGAACCTGCCGATCGTGGTCACCTTTATCATCGGCGTCGGCGCCTTCGCCGGGGCGATCCTCGCGATCGTCAAGCTGTGGCAGGCGTTCGTGCCGGATCGTCACGCGCAGTTCGGAAGGGACATCTCGACGATCAAGTCCGACATCCAGGACATCCGGGCCCGGGTGGGAATGCTCGAGCTCGATATCGCCCGGATCGACCATCCCTCGATCGCCCGGCACTTCGACAGCCTCGAGGGCAAGATCGACAAGCTCTACGACTTCGTCCTCGAACGCCTGACCAAGCTTCCGTCGTAGCCGGCGGAACCTGATCCCCGCGTCTCTGCGCGGGAAGCACCACCGGCCACCCCCCCTCAACACCAGCAAGACGCCGGCGGGCACCCGCCTTCCGGCGCGGGAGAGCGTTTGCATGACCACTTACGACATCGCCAGGAGCTACCTCGGCATCAAGGAAGTCGCCGGACCGCGCGATAACCCCAAGATCATGGAGATGTACGCCTCGGTCGGTCACGACTGGGTCGAACACGACGAGACCGCCTGGTGCGCTGCCTTCGTCGGCCACTGCCTTGAGAAGGCAGGTATCCGATCGACGCGGGCACTCAATGCCCGCTCCTACCTCGGGTTCGGTGAACCTGTCGCGGTCACCGATGCCCGCGAGGGCGATATCGTCGTGTTCGAGCGCGGTTCCTCGTCCTGGCAGGGGCATGTCGCCTTCTTCATCAAGGCGACCGCCAGCCAGATCGAGGTGCTGGGCGGCAACCAGTCCAATGGTGTCACCATCGCCCCCTACCCGCGGAACCGCCTTCTCGGCATTCGGCGCCCCATCGGCGTGGGGTCCAGCGCGAAGCCCTCGCTCCGTTCCGTCCAGCAGAGACTGAAGGATTTCGGCTATCACGAGGTTGGCGGCATCGACGGACTGTTCGGTCCCCGCACCCGCGCCGCCATCCTCGCCTTCAAGGCCGACAACGGCCTGCCCCTGACACCCGATATCGACGTCGCCTTCACCACCGCGCTGGAGAAGGCGCCATCGCGGGCGATCGCGCCGGAGCGGGCCAACGGCAAGCCCCAGGCGTCCCGCATCGTGAGCGCGGCGAATGCCCAGATCGCGACGGGTATTGCCGGGACGATCACCATCGCAGGTGCGGCCATTGCGCCGGCGATCGAGGCGGCCGAACAGGCCAAGGACATGACCCAACGTGCCATCGGCCTTCTCAACCTGACGGAGTTCGTGGCGCCGTTCCTGCCATGGATTGGAATCGCGATCTTTGCTGTCGTCATCGCGCTTGCATGGCGGGCCCGGACGGCGCGGATCGAGGATTACCGCACCGGCCGGACGCCGTAGCAGGACACCGCGCAACGTGAGCGTCACAATCGTTGATGGACCCGCCATCGTCGCGGGGTATCCCTACCGGCTCCAGATAGAAGCCGAGACGCCGCTGTTCCCGCAAGACGCGGTATTTGCAGCGGAAGTCCGGACCAGGGTTTCGGCCGCGTCGGTGATCGCGACGCTCACCACCGCCAATGGCAGGATCCTGCGCGTGTCGGACACTGTGCTCGAGCTGGCGATCGCGCCCGAAGCAACCGCTAGCCTCGGCGCCGGGAGCGTCATCCTCGATGTCGTCCGAACCGACCTCATGCCGCCGCGCCATCTCTCCTTCTTCCTCGAGATCCCGGTTGTCCTGCCGGTGACACGAGGGATGCTGTCGTGACCGAGCGGATCGAGCTGACCGCCGCATCGGGCCCGATCAGCATCCGGGCTACGGCAAGCGAACCGGTGGCCTTGCGGATCGCTTCCGCGCCGGTCTCGGTCCGGGTTCTCGGGACGCCCGGACCGGACGGCAGGCTGGGTCCGATCGGACCGCAGGGACCTGTCGGCCCCGCGGGAAATCTCGACGCCGGCATCGTCGTCGACGGCGGCAACTTCTGACAGGCAGGAAAGCAACCCATGGCGAATGTCATTCGCATCAAGCGGCGCGTCTCGGGCGCTGCTGGCGCGCCGGTCGCACTCAAGTCGGCCGAACTCGCCCACAACGAAGTCGACGACACGCTCTATGTCGGCAAGGGCGATGATGGCAGCGGCAATGCGACGAGCGTCATCGCGTTGGCCGGCAAGGGAGCCTTCGTCGACCGCTCGAGTGCCCAGACCGTGGGCGGAAAGAAGACCTTCTCGTCGGCCCCGGCATCAAGCGAAGATGCCGCCACCGAGACGGATCTGGTCCGGAAGTTGCAATTGGACACCGGGCTCGCCACGAAGGCCGCGGCCACCCACGGGCACCCCATCGCCGAAATTACCAGCCTTCAGGCTGTGCTCGATGCCAAGGCGCCGCTGGCGTCACCAGCGCTCACCGGTGTGCCCACCGCGCCGACGGCGGCCGGCGGCACCAGTTCCACCCAGATCGCCACGACTGCCTTCGTGGCCGCCGCAGTCTCGGCTCTGATCAACGCCGCGCCGGGAGCACTCGATACGCTCGCCGAACTCGCTGCGGCCCTCGGCGACGATCCCGATTTCGCCGCGACCGTCACCAACGGCTTGGCCGGGAAGCTCGCTATCGCCGCGAACCTATCCGACCTCGCAGATCCTGCCGCGGCTCGTGGTCATCTCGGGCTGGGGTCAATGGCGGTGCAGGAGGCCAACAACGTCGCGATAACCGGCGGGATTATCGATGGGATCGTGATGGATGGCGGAACCTTCTGACGAACACGATGGTGTGTCCAGCGCAGTCGCGGCGCGCGAACTCTGTCAAAGCGATCTGCGGTCGCACAAGAGACCGCCGTCCGGATCTCACAGTGGAGAGACGGACGGCGGGATCAAACGGAGGTCAGTAGTCCATGCCAGTCGGGGGCAAGGCGGCTGCAGCGTCCTTCTTTGGCTTCTCGGCCACCATCGCCTCCGTCGTGACGAGGAGGCCCGCCACGGATGCCGCATCCTGCAACGCGGTCCGCACCACCTTGAGCGGATCGATCACGCCCTGCCTGAAGAGATCGCCGTACTGGTTGGTCTGGGCGTTCCAGCCGTAGGAGAAGTCCGGCTTGTCGCGAAGCTTGCCGACAACCACCGAGCCTTCCTCACCCGCGTTCTCCGCGATCAACCGGACCGGAACCTCGATCGCACGGCGAATGATCTCGACGCCGTGCTTCTGGTCGTCGTTGACCACCTCGATGCGATCGAGCGCCTTGGCCGCGCGGAGAAGCGCCACGCCGCCGCCGGGCAGGATGCCCTCCTCGACCGCCGCACGCGTCGCATGGAGGGCGTCGTCCACCCGATCCTTCTTCTCCTTGACCTCCACCTCGGTGGAACCACCGACCCGGATGACCGCGACGCCGCCGGCGAGCTTGGCCAGGCGCTCCTGGAGCTTCTCGCGGTCATAGTCCGAGGTGGTCTCCTCGATCTGAACCTTGATCTGGGCGATGCGTCCCTCGATCTCAGGCTTCTTGCCGGCGCCCTCGACGATCGTCGTGTTCTCCTTCTCGATCGACACCTTCTTGGCGCGGCCGAGCATCGCAAGGGTCACTTTCTCGAGCTTGATGCCGAGGTCTTCGGAGATGACCTGGCCGCCGGTGAGCACGGCGATGTCCTCGAGCATGGCCTTGCGCCGATCGCCGAAGCCCGGTGCCTTCACCGCCGCGACCTTGAGGCCACCGCGGAGCTTGTTGACGACGAGCGTGGCGAGCGCCTCGCCCTCGACGTCCTCGGCGACGATCAGGAGCGGCCTGCCCGCCTGGACCACCGCCTCCAGCACCGGCACCATCGCCTGGAGGTTTGAGAGCTTCTTCTCGTGGATCAGGACGAACGGTTCATCCAGCTCGACCCGCATCTTCTCCTGGTCGGTGATGAAGTACGGCGAGAGGTAGCCGCGGTCGAACTGCATGCCCTCGACGACCTCGAGCTCGGTCTCGAGAGACTTGGCTTCCTCGACCGTGATGACGCCCTCGTTGCCGACCTTCTGCATCGCCTCGGCGAGGAACCGGCCGATCTCGGCGTCGCCGTTTGCGGAGATGGTACCGACCTGAGCGATCTCGTCGTTTCGGGTGACCTTACGGGCATTCGACTTGAGTTCCGCAACGACAGCGTCGACCGCCTTGTCGATGCCGCGCTTGAGGTCCATCGGGTTCATGCCGGCGGCCACGGCCTTCGCGCCATCGCGCACGATCGCCTGGGCCAGCACGGTCGCCGTGGTGGTGCCATCACCGGCGTTGTCGTTGGTCTTGGACGCCACCTCGCGCACCATCTGGGCGCCCATGTTCTCGAACTTGTCGGCGAGTTCGATCTCCTTGGCGACGCTCACCCCATCCTTGGTGATGCGGGGCGCCCCGTAGGACTTCTCGATGACCACGTTCCTGCCCTTGGGGCCGAGCGTGACCTTCACGGCATTGGCAAGCGTGTCGACACCGCGGAGCATCTTCTCCCGCGCATCGGCGCTGAATCGCACTTCCTTCGCAGCCATGGATTTACTTCCTTCAATCTTCTGATCGCAGAGACGGCGTCGCTCAGGCGGCCCGCCTGATGTTCGCGGTCTTCTCGACGACGCCCATCACGTCGGACTCCTTCATGATCAGGAGTTCCTCGCCGTCGATCTTGATCTCCGTGCCCGACCACTTCCCGAACAGAATGCGGTCGCCCACCTTGACGTCCGGGGGGACCAGCTTGCCGGCCTCGTCACGCGCGCCAGGGCCGACGGCGATGACCTCGCCCTCCTGCGGCTTCTCCTTGGCGGTGTCGGGGATGATGATGCCACCGGCCGTCTTCGTGTCGGCTTCGATGCGGCGCACCAGAACGCGATCATGCAAAGGGCGGAACGTCATATCGTTCTCCTCAAGGACAAACAGATTTTGACAGGTTCCCGTCGCCCGGACCCGTCAGGATCCGAACGGGACGCGGCCCATCCTGGCACCGCGCGGCGGCCGATTTGGTTTGGGTGCAGTTGAGTTTCAAGAGGTCGGGCAAAGAAATTTTCAAGCGGCCTAAGCTACGGAAATGTCGTCTGTTTTTCTGCCTCCTCGATTCGTCTCGTGTTGTCGTTCCCGCGAGGCGCGATCGCGACAAAAGGCTCCTCCTTGAAGGACCTCAATCCCGCGCCAACCACCACCAACCTCGGCCGCGCGACTGCTTCCGCGCAAAAACCTCTTGAAACGGGAAATAGCCTAACCAGATCATTTTTCGCCGGGTGCTGACTGGCCCGGTGCGGGCGTCGGCGGGATGTCCGGCGCATCGCTCGTATCCATGTTGCTCACACGGAGGATGTGGCTATGAGGACCTACGACTTCACGCCCCTTTGGCGGTCGAGCATCGGCTTCGACCGCGTTCTCGATCTTCTCAGCAACCCGCGTACTCTCGAAGGGCAGACCGATTGGCCGCCCTATGACATCGCGCGAACCGGCGAAGACACCTACCGCATCACCCTCGCCCTTGCAGGGTTCGCGCAGGACGAGATTTCCATCACGATACAGCAGAACCTCCTGGCCGTTGCTGGTCAGAAAGCCGAGACGCCCAGGCAGGAGTTCCTTCATCAAGGAATCGCTGCGCGTCCCTTCGAGCACAGGTTCAGCCTCGAAGATCACGTCGAGGTCGAAGGGGCCTCGTTCGACAACGGTCTGCTGCAGATCGACCTCGTACGGCGCATCCCGGAGGCGATGAAGTCGCGCCGGATTGCCATCGGTTCGAACGGCAGTGGTTCAGACAGGCCCGCCAGGACCGAGACCGTGGAACACATTCGCGCGGCGTAGCGACTGCTCAGAATCGAGTAGCGGAGGTGGCTCGTACGCGGCCCGCCTCGGGCCACCTCCTGAAGCAAGTGGAGGAGAACATCAATGACCATTCGTTTGGACACGCCGGACGAACGACGGCGGGAACCTGATGCCGGTTTCGACCTGCAAGCGCTCCTACATCCGGCGGGAGCGTTCGCGCATCCACATGACGTCATTCACGATCCCGATCTTACCCTAAGCGAGAAGCGGGCGATCCTGGCCTCGTGGGCGTCGGATGCCTGCGCTGTTGAATCCGCACCGGAGCTTCGTATCGCGCTCGCGGGCAGTCGGCCGGTCGCGTTTGACGACGTTATGGACGCACTTCGCGATCTTGACCGGCTGGCGGGACACCATGACAAGCCCAAACCACACTATCGACGCGTTCTCGCTGAGCGTGTCCCAGGTGTTTTTGGCCGAAAGTCCGCACGAGGGCACGGGCGCCATCGCCCGCGTGCCGCCGCCTAGAAAACGGAGGCGTGGATGGATTGGTCATTAATGGTACGCGGCGACTCCGGCCAGGAATGGGATGGCGAGGACCACCGCAAGGTCATCTTGCTCTCGGAGTATCCGCAGAAGAAGCACCTCGGGAACTCGGACGATGATCCACCCGGCCCTCCGGCACAGGCAGCGAGAGTAGGTTTCGCAGATCAGCGGATCTGCAGCGCCGTTGCAGCGCGCCCCGTTGAATTCTAGCTGCCTGGTCCAGACCGGTTCGATGCCGGGGTTCCACCGTTCTCTTGACGCGTGGCCACGAACGGCGGCGGCACAGTCTACACTTGCCAAAGCTGGTATCAGCTGTTGGGGATGACCCTGACTTCGCCGCCGCCGTCGCATGCGGCTGCAAGGGAACTAGCCACGTCTTCCAACCCTCGGATCTCCCAGGCCCGGCGAAGCAAACCGGCCTTGGCTCAGGCTGGATAGCCATGCAAGGAGCCGACGAGAACGATCCCTCTCGCCCCGGATCTGGTGAGCGGCTGCGCGATGGGCGCTTCTGAAGGAGGTGGGCACGGTGCGTGTTCCGCCCTCTTGGAGTACTATAGGGAGTTTCAGGCGCGGGCGGTCGAGGATCTGGCACTGCTGCCAGAGGGCTCGACGATCGCGGAGATGCTCGCAGATTGTGCGATATGTGCGACCAGCTCGGGCTTGCCTTCAGCACAGAGATACTCAGCCCGCCCCGGTCAGCACGAGCCTTCCATCTTCGCGCCATTCCGGCAAACCGCCCTCCAGCCGCCGCGCGTTGAGCCCATGGTGACGCAGGGTGGCGACGGCTTGATGGGCATAGACGCAGTAGGGGCCGCGGCAATAGGCGACGATCTCGGAGTCCGGCGCAAGCGTGGGAAGGATGTGCTCAAGCTGCGCCAAAGTGGCGTTCAGCGCGCCGGGAATGTGGCCCGCGTCGTATTCATCGGCGGGCCGAACATCGAGCACGGTGACGGAGCCTTCCGCGATCCGCGCCGCAAGTTCTTCCCGGCTGACCGGTTCGGGGGCGTCCTCGCCGCATGAAAGCCCTCGCAGGATCCGCTCGACCTGCGCCAGGTTCCGTTCAGCGACGACGCGAAGGAGGTCCATGAGTTCCAGTGTCCTCGCGTCGGTCAACCGGTAGATCACTGCCTTGCCGTCACGACGGCTGGTGACAAGCGCTGCACGGCGAAGCTGTTGCAGATGCTGCGAGCAGTTGGCGATGGTCAGTCCGGTTTTGTCGGCGAGCGCCTCCACACCGCGCTCTCCCTGCGCCAGTTGTTCGAGGAGCGAGAGCCGCGCCGGTGCGGCCAAGCCGCGTGCCACGAGCGCGTATTCCTCGAGAAGGGCTGTCTTCGGGCTTATTGACACCGGACGTCTCCCGACGCTAGATCATTCAATCGATCCATTGAATATTCCAATTCCCTCGCGTCTCACAAGTCCGAAGTGCAGAACCAATGCCTGAGACCATCCTTGCCGCCGAACCAGACCATCAGCCTTGCCGCCTTTCTTGGCGTCCTGGTGGCCGTCGCGGGGTGCGAGATGAGGGCGCCGCGCCTCAGGCGCGGCCGGTGGACCGTGTCTTGCGCCTCTTCGTCGTGACCCCGAACAACGCACCGAGTCCACCATTCCGTCGACCCGCGCAATACCAACTCGAACCACGGCTTGAACCTGCCGCGGTGGCTGCTCGGCACCTACATCGCACAGCCAGACAAGGGGCATGAAGCGATGGAGATCGGCATCGAGCAGTCTCGGACGCGCCCCGATCTTTGGCTCGACCGGATGTTGGTCCAGCCGCTGCGCGGATCCGCGAGCGGGCATGGGCTCGATCCGCGTATCGCGACCACCGAGCCTGCCGAATGAACGAGAACTCGTTCACGCGCGGCATCCGCGAGAACCGGATCCAGGTTGCGCACCAGCTCATCCAGGTGATGCTGGTGGGCTTCGCCATCGGCATGACCCGGACGGTGGTTCCCGCGCTGGCCGAGAGTGAATTCGGACTGGAGCGAGGCTCTTTCCTTCTGCTCGCCTCCTTCGTCGTGGCCTTCGGCGCGGTGAAGGCGGTGATGAACTTCGTCGCCGGGCGCTGGTCCGAGCGGATCGGCCGCAAGCGTGTGCTCTTTTTTGGCTGGGTCGTGGCGCTGCCGATCCCCGTGATGATCTGGTATGCGCCCGACTGGAACTGGATCGTCGCGGCGACCGTGCTGCTCGGCGTCAACCAAGGCCTCTGCTGGTCGATGACGCAGACCGCGAAACTCGACATCACGAAAGCCGAGGAACGCGGCCTCACCATGGGGCTGAACGAGTTCTCCGGCTATGTCGGCGTGGCCATTGCGGGGATCCTGACCGCGTATGCCGCCGAATGGCTGGGTGCGCGGACGGGGCTTCTGGTCTTCGGCATGGCCGTGGTCCTTCTGGCGCTGGTCCTGACGGTTGTCTGGGTGAAGGACACGCTTCCTTGGGCGAAGGCAGAAGCTGCCGCGCACAAGGCCGCGCCGCCGAAATCGCTGCCGCGCTATCCGCGGGGCGTGTCCGAGGACCCCACAACGGGTGAGGTCTTCGCGCTGATGAGCTGGCGCGACCGCCGCCTCTTCGCGATTTCCCAGGCGGGGTTGGTGGAGAAGTTCGTCGATGCGCTGGTCTGGGCGCTGTTCCCTGTCTTCCTTGTGACGCAGGACGCGACCCTGACGGAGGCCGGCTGGATCGTCGGCGTGTACGGCTTCGTCTGGGGCGGCTCGCAGCTGTTCACCGGTCGGCTGTCTGATCATGTCGGCCGCTTCTGGCCAAACGTGCTGGGCATGTGGATCTGCGGCGCGGGCGTGGCGATGGTGGTCATGGGCAACGGCGCGCTCTGGTGGTCGGTCTCGGCCGGGGTGGCGGGCTTCGGCATGGCACTTCTATACCCGAACCTTTCGGCGGCGGTCGCAGACATCACGCCACCCGCCTGGCGCGGCTCGGCCATCGGCATCTACCGCTTCTGGCGCGACCTCGGCTACGCGATCGGCGCGCTCGGCCTTGGGCTTGCCGCCAGCCTCACCGGCGCGGCGGAAGCCGCCTTCTGGTTTGTCGCGATCTCGATGTTCGTCTCCGGCGCCGTGCTCTTCTGGCTCGGCGAGGAAACCCACCCGCGGTTCAACCCCGACGTTGAAGGAGCGCCCGCATGCACCACCTGATCCTGCTGAACGACCCGCCCTACGGCACGGAGCGCAGCTTCAATGGCCTCCGCATGGCCCATGCGTTGACCAAGAACGATCCGGAGGCCGAGGTCACCGTGTTCCTGATGGCCGACGCGGTCCTCTGTGCCAGGGCCGGGCAGAAGACGCCGGATGGCTACTACAACCTCGAGCGCATGCTCCGTCGTGTGCTGTCCGCCAAGGGGCGCGTCCTGATGTGCGGCACCTGCATGGAGGCCCGCGGCCTCACCGAGGGCGACACGATGGAGGGGGCGAGCCGCTCTACCATGGACGAGCTCGCTCGGGTGACGCTCGCCGCCGACAAGGTCCTGGTGTTCTGATGGCGAAGATGCTCACGCTGACCACCCTCGCGGCCGATCCAGATCACTTCCACCTGATCGATGTGCGCGACGCCGATGACTACGCGGCCGCCCATGTGACGGGTGCAGTGCACATCCCGCTGTCTGGACTCGAAGCTCGGGTGGACGAAATTCCTGCTGGCAAGACACCCGTGACCATCTGCGGCAAGGGCGGCGGTCGCTCCACCGAAGGTGCCATCCTCCTGAAGAAGGTTGGCCATCCGGACGCGCTCTGGCTCGAGGGCGGCACGACCGGCTGGCTCGCCAGGCACAAGCAGGACAGCTAAGCGACCCGAACGGAGAGGCGACGCAGGCAATGCGCGACATCTATCTGGATTACAACGCCAGCACTCCGGTCGCGCCCGAGGTCGCCGCGATCATGCGCCGTGCCCTGGAAACGGGGCATGGCAATCCCTCCAGCAGCCACTGGGCCGGGGTCTCCGCCCGCCAGATGGTCGAGAACGCCAGGACGCAGGTCGCGGACCTTCTCGGCTGCGCGCCGCAGGAGATCGTGTTCACGAGCGGCGGCAGCGAAGCGAACAACCATGCGCTGAAGGGCGTGTTCTTCGCCAGCGGAAAGGAACAGCCGCATTTCGTCGCTTCGAGCGCCGAGCACCCGGCCATCGTGGCGCCGCTTCGGTTCCTCGAGCGCCTTGGCGCGCGGGTGACATGGTTGGCGGTCGACGGCACGGGGCTCATCGATCCCGACGACCTGCGGCGCACGATGACGGCCGACACCGTGCTCGTCACCATCATGCACGCCAACAACGAGACGGGAACGATCCAGCCGATCGGGGCGTGCGCGGCGATCGCACGAGAGCACGGCGTTCCCTTCCACACCGATGCCGCGCAGTCGGTCGGCAAGATCCCGACGCGGGTGGACGATCTCGGCGTCGATCTGCTGACGATGGCCGGGCACAAGTTCCATGCCCCCAAGGGCGTCGGCGCGCTCTTCATCCGTGACGGGCTTCGGCTGGAGCCGTTCATCCATGGTGCCGGGCATGAGAGCGGCCGGCGCGCGGGCACTGAAAGTGCGATGCTCACGGCAGCGCTCGGCGTGGCCGCCAGTCTTGCCGCCGACCTAGAGCCTATCGAGCAGGTCGAGGCCTTGCGAGACCGCTTCTGGGCCAAGCTCAAGGATGCGTTCGGCGACAGTGTCGTTCTCAATGGTCATCCCCAGCGCCGCCTTCCCAACACCCTCAACGTCGCCTTCGTCGGCCGCGTCGGGGCGGAAATTCTCGCGGCCATGCCGGAGGTTGCGGCCTCGACCGGCTCTGCCTGTCATTCGGGGCGGGTCGAGCTGTCTCCGGTGCTGGAGGCGATGGCCGTCACGCCGCAGGTCGGCATGGGCGCGATCCGCTTCAGCCTCGGCCGCACCACGACCGCGGACGAGATCGACCATGTGGTGACGCGCCTGCGTCGGGTGCTAAGTTGACTCAAGCAGGGCGACCCGTCGGGGACGCGAACGCGGCCGAGGGTCTGGTCCTCGGCTCGACCAAGCCCCTCGAATACAAGAATCGCAAAGGGGCAGCCATGAGTGCTGGCGAAGGAACCACGCCACCCATTCTTGCCGACAAGCATCCCGACGCGCCGTCGGCCTTCACGCCCGAAAGCCTACTGCGCGAGGCGCGCCGGCAGAAGGGTGCTGAAGCTGTCGCGGTGCCGAACGTCTGCCTGCTCGACCCCGACGGCGACATCGTGCGCCAGCTCCGCGCCGAGGATCGCGCGCGGCGACACGAAGGATGGGTTTGCTACCACACCGACATGTGGGTGTTCGATCTCGATGGACACGCGATCGGCGTGGTCGGCTGCGCCGTCGGCGCCTCCTTCGCCGTGCTGGTGGCCGAGGAGATGTTCGCCTCCGGCTGCAACCTCCTGATCAGCGTCACCTCGTCGGGGCAGATCACGCCGCAGGGCGCGCCGCCGTATTTCATCCTGATCGACCGGGCGCTACGTGATGAGGGCACGAGCTATCACTACCTGCCGCCATCCGACTGGAGCGCCGCACCCGAGCAGCTTCTTTCCCGACTGGATGGTGCGTTCGAGGACGGACCGCGCGTGCTCACCGGCGCGACCTGGACAACCGACGCGCCGTTCCGGGAGACGGAAGCCGCCATCGCTGCGGCGCGGTCGCGTGGCATTCTGGCGGTCGAGATGGAAGCGGCGGCGCTCTTCGCTTTCGCTCGGGCGCGGGACCGGGCCGTGATCTGCCTCGCCCACGTGACCAATCAGATGGGCGCTGTCGAGGGTGACTTCGAGAAGGGCGAGGCGAATGGGACGACCGATGCCTTGGCGGTGGTGTCGCGGATTGCCGCCAGCCTCGCCTGAGGCCTTCAGGCTGTCACGGACAGGCCGATCCCGCCAAGGGCGGCAACGATCACAACGCCCCAGGGCGGCACCTTCCAGACCATCAGCAGGACGAAGCAGGCCAAGGCCAGCGTGAAGTCGCGCATGTCACCAACCGCGCTGGTGAAGACCGGCGAATAGAGTGCGGCGCCCAGAATGCCGACGACGGCGGCGTTCGCGCCCTGCATCAGCGACTGCGCGCGCGTCATCGACCGGAACCGGTCCCAGAAAGGCAGGACACCGATCAGGATCAGGAAGCCGGGCAGGAAGATGGCGACGAGGGCAATGACCGATCCCGCCACACCATTCGGTTCGGGCCCAAGGACCGCACCCAGATAGGCCGCGAAGGTGAAGAGCGGCCCCGGAACTGCCTGCGCCGCGCCATAGCCAGCGAGGAAGGCATCCGGTGTCACCCAGCCGGACTGCACCACTTCGGCCTCGAGCAGAGGCAGCACGACATGGCCGCCGCCAAAGACCAGTGCACCCGCGCGGTAGAAGCTGTCAAATACCGCCAGCGCCTGCCATCGGCCCGCGAGCAGCGGCAGGAGGACAAGCAGCCCGACGAAGATCAACAAGGCCGACCCCGCGATGCCGCGCGTCACCGGCATGGTGATGTGCCCTCCGACGGGCGGGCCCGTTCCGCGGCTGAGGGCAATGCCAAGCGCTGCGCCGACGATGATTGCGCCGACCATGCCAATGACCCCCGGCAGGAAGGCCAGCATCGCGACCGCGACGACAGCTATCGCCGCGCGTTCCTTGTCGGGGCAGAGGTTCCTTGCCATCCCCCAGACCGCCTGCGCCACAATCGAGACCGCGACAATCTTCAACCCATGCAGGGCCCCCGTGCCGACCGGCCCCGCGATGCTGCCCGCAGTCATGGCAAATATCAGAAGTACCAGCGCCGATGGCAGGGTGAAGGCGGTGAAGGCCGCGAGCGCCCCCAACCAGCCAGCGCGCATCATGCCAAGGGCAAAGCCCACCTGACTTGAGGCCGGGCCGGGCAGGAACTGGCAAAGCGCGACCAGATCGGCATAGGCATGGTCGGACAGCCACTTGCGCCGATTGACCAATTCCTCGCGGAAATAACCCAGATGCGCGATCGGCCCGCCGAAGGAGGTGAGGCCGAGCTTCAAGAAGGTCGTGAACACCTCGCCCGGCGTGCCGCGGGCCGATCCCTGTGCCTCTGTCTGGTCCTTGTCCTGCACGTCGCTGTCCCGTCTTTTGGGTGACCCACGCCTTGTCCTCGGGTTTTGAGTCAGTTGCGCGACGGCAGAAAGATGACCGCACTGCCGATCAGACACAGCGCAAGGCCCGCCACGTCCCATCGATCGGGCCGCTGTCCTTCCACCAGCCCTATCCAGATCATCGAACTGGCAATGTAGACCCCGCCAGAGGCGGCATAGGCGCGACCAGCGATGGCGCCTCGAGCTTTCCTTGACCGAGGACGATGCGGGTCAGTTATGTCACGAGCATGCGGCGTGAGGCCAATCTCGAACCGAGTCATGTACACGCTGTGATTGAGCCTCCGGCGCTGTCCACGCGAATCGCTGGCGACGGAAAGAGGTGCGCCTTGGATCGATGACCCCAGACACAGGCGGACGCCCGTCGCCGACCCCCGCCACAGGCAGGATGGGCGACGTCGCCGATCGCGGCCAGGAGCGTGGGATAGACCATGTCGGTCCCGAGGCCAGATCGCGGACCTAGCGTGTCGGCCTTGACGACTGACCGTCAAAGAGCGGCAATCTGTTCGAGTCGCAAGGGATCGAGAATTCGCACTCCCTGCGGAACGATCAGGATCACACGCTGACGGTCGAGGAGCGTGAACGTGCGGCTGACTGTAGCGATGCTCAGCCCCAGATAGTCTCCCAAATCTTGCCGCCTCATCGGCAGCGGTACCACTGTGCTGGAATCGTTCAGCCCAATCCAGCGCCGGCGGATCGCCAAGACGAAGCCTGCGACCTTCGCGTCGGCGCGGCGTGGACCGAGTTGCGTCATCTGGTCATGCGCAAGGTCGAGGTTACGGACAGCCGCGTCGTGCAGTGTCCGCAGGAACGGCGGATGGCTCTCGGCGAAGGTAATGAACCTCTGGCGAGGAAAACGGCATGCCACGGCCTGGACCGCGGCATCGGCAGAGAAACGATACCGATCGCCCGGTGGCAACCCGAGAAAATCGCCCGGAAGCGCGAATCCGAGAATCTGGCGCTGACCGTTCGGCAGGATACGAAACAGGCGAGCCACTCCCGCGGTGACATTGAAAACGAAGTCCGCCGGATCTCCTTCCGCAAGGATCATGGCACGTGGCCTGAAGCGCGCTTCCCGTCCGATGGCCTCGAAAGCGACGAGTTCGGACGGCCTCAGAATTCCGCAGATGCTCGCTGACCTGACTGGACAAGAAGCGCAGTCGGTCAGCGCACGCAGCCCGCGCAGATGAGCGGCAGCCGAAACATAAGACTGATCGCGGGGCGGCGCGGGCATGGCCATGTGGCAACCATCGCGGCGCTGCTTGGCGTCAGCAAGGGAGCCAATCGCCACAGCAGCATGTTTGTCGCACCTCAGCTTGTCGTGGGACAAGAAGTCTTCCTGCAGATCGTGAGAACATGATGTGCTCCAGCATCGGAAGGGATGCCATGCCCGTGCTCGTCTACCCAGATGCCGATGATCTCGTTTCCCGGCTTCGCCGGGTCATATCAACCGTCGACCTCAACTGTCACTGTCGGACGCGACTCGAGGCGGCGTTGGACCGCTTCACTGCTCTCGAGCATCGACGCGAGGCGCGCAAAGCCCTCTTGGCCGCTCGCGGGCACAGGGACCAGATCATCGCTCGCCTGACCTTCCTCGCCGAGATCGACGAGTTGACCGAGCAGGAACCCGACATCACGGTCTTCACCGAGACCGCAGCGCTATTTGAAGAGATCGCAGGCGCAGCCGCTGACGCGGCAAGGGCCGTTCGCCTCTGCACCGGCCTCTCGCAGAGCCGGTATTACCCCCGCTGGGCAAACGACATGCCCGATGATGGCAAAGGCGATTTCTGCGAAGAAGGAAGCAGCATATGATCAATGATCTACAGTGCTTGTCGGAACGATAATTCTATTCATATTTATCTCCGCCAACGAAGACACCGTATTGTTTGTATTTATATTACATCTTAACCGGCGGTCAGCAGCCCTCCGTGAGCTCTGCGCCTTCTTCGGCTCCTCTCCTCCGAGTCAGAAGCATCAAACGTCCGACTACCCGAACATCGAAATGCTCCAACTTAATTGGTGACAGACCACAACGGTCGCGGCACGTCGCGACCAGTTCGACGACACGGCGATCAGCCGTCACTCTTGATTGCACACGAGAAGTACGATCGGCCTGCGCCGAGGCGCTCGGGCGTTCTTTGTTGCGCAGCAAAGACAGCGCCGATTGTGATGCGGCATTTGACCTCCCAAAAAGTTGACCTCGATCAAAACCGCGCCGGACGGGGACGTCTAGCAATGGAGAGGGACCAGTGGAGGGAAGTGACTTTGAGCGCAGATCGCGGCCAAGCCGGTCAACAAGCGGCCCTCTGGCTTTCAACGATCGCATTCACGGTCTGCTTTGCCGTTTGGACGATCTTCGCGATCATTGGTGTGCAAATCAAAGCGGATCTGGGCCTAAGCGAGGCTCAGTTCGGGCTCCTCGTCGGGACGCCGATCCTCACCGGAAGCTTCATCCGGCTGGTTCTCGGCGTGTGGAGCGACCAACATGGCGGGCGCGTCGTGTTCGTGGGCGTCATGCTCTCCGCAGCCCTCGCGACATTCCTTCTCACCTACGCCTACGACTATCCCACCTTCCTGCTTGCGGCCCTCGGAGTCGGTATTGCCGGCGGATCCTTCGCCGTGGGCATTGCCTATGTCTCGCGCTGGTTTCCGGTGGAGAAGCAGGGCATGGCCCTTGGCATCTTCGGAGCCGGCAACGTAGGCGCCGCTGTCACCAAGTTCCTCGCGCCGATGGTGATGGTGGCGTTCGGCTGGGAGATGGTCGCCAACCTTTGGGCGCTGGCCCTCGTCGTAATGGCGGTCGTCTTCTGGCTCGGCACCAGGGACGACCCGGAACTGGCGCGGCGCCGCGCGGCCGGGCTCAGGCCCGAATCGATGGCGGCAATGCTAGCTCCGCTCGGCAAGCTCCAGGTCTGGCGCTTCTCGCTTTACTACTTCTTCGTCTTTGGTGGGTTCGTTGCGCTCGCCCTCTGGCTCCCTCACTACTACGTCGACGTCTATGGCCTCGGCATCGTCGCCGCCGGCATGTTGGGAGCCGCCTACTCCATCCCGGGCTCACTGTTCCGGATCCTAGGCGGCACGCTGTCGGACCGCTTCGGCGCGCGGCGGGTCATGTACTGGTGTCTGACCGGCTCTGTCGCGGCCACGTTCATCCTCTCCTATCCGGCGACGACGTATATCGTCGACGGGATTCGCGGGCCGATCCAGTTCACCTTCGCGATCGGCTTCATTCCGTTCACGCTGCTCACCTTCGCCCTTGGCTTCTTCATGAGCCTCGGCAAGGCGGCGGTCTACAAGCACATCCCGGTCTACTACCCCGGACGCGTGGGCCCGGTCGGCGGTGTGGTGGGGCTGATCGGCGGCCTCGGCGGCTTCATCCTGCCGATCGCCTTCGGCTGGATGAACGACTTGGTTGGCGTCTCGACCAGTTGCTTCATGCTCCTCTTCTTAGTCGCCGCCGTCTCGCTCCTCTGGATGCATCTCGCGATCCTGCGCATGGAGCGGCGGGAGATTCCACAACTCGCCGGGCCCCAATACCTGCCCGAGTCCGACCTTCTCGGCCCCGTGCTCCCGGCGAGGCCCGCCGAGGCGATTTCAGCCGCCATCGTTCAGGCGCCGGCCATGCCTTCGTCCACGCCCTCGTCCATCGCCCGCGGTGCTCGCGCCTGAAAGGAATCCTCGATGAGCATCACCACCGACGCCCCCCGCCCCACCAAGCCGTCGTGGCTAGCCGATTGGCGTCCCGAAGACGCAGGCTTCTGGCAGTCGACCGGAAAGCGTCTTGCCTGGCGGACGCTCACCATCACGACGCTGAACCTCACCCTGGCATTCATCGTCTGGTTCTTGGTCTCCGCACTGGTGGTGCGGCTGCCCGCCATCGGCTTCGACCTTTCGACGTCGCAACTGTTCTGGCTCGCGGCGATGCCGGGTCTCGCCGGCGGCACGCTTCGCATCATCCACACCTTCCTCGTGCCCCTCTACGGCACAAGGAAGGTGGTGACGTTGTCGACGCTGTCGCTGCTCATCCCTGCCGTCGGCTGGTTCTTCGCCGTGCAGGACCCAGCGACGCCGTTCTGGGTTCTGATGGTGCTCGCCTTCCTTGCCGGCCTCGGCGGCGCGAACTTCTCGTCATTCATGCCCTCGACCAGCCTTTTCTTTCCGAAGCGCCTGCAGGGGACGGCACTCGCTATCCAGGCCGGCGTCGGCAACTTCGGCGTGAGCGTGGTCCAGTTCGTCACGCCGTGGGTCATCGGATTTGCTCTCGCCGGATCCCTGCTCGGCGACGCGCAGTCACTCACCCGGCCGTCGGGCGAGACGGTCCCGATCTGGCTCCAGAACGCGACCGCGATCTACGTGCCGCTGATCGTCGTGTTCGGAGTTGCGGCATTCTTCATGCTCCGAAGCGTACCCGTCCGAGCCAACTTCCGGGAGCAGCTCGACATCTTCAGGGAAAAGCATGCGCTCAACATGACGCTGCTCTACATCATGACGTTCGGCTCGTTCTCCGGCCTGTCGGCGACCTTTCCGCTCCTTATCAAGCAGATTTACGGAGGGCTCGAGGGCGCGCCAGACCCGCTCGCCTATGCCTTTCTCGGGCCGCTGGTCGGCTCCGCAGCGCGCGTCATCGCCGGCCCGGTCTCCGACCGCCTGGGCGGCGCGCGGGTGACGCATTGGGCTGGCATTGGCATGCTCCTGTCGGCGATCGCTGTGACCTTCTTCACCGCACCGACCTCGATCGCGGAGTTCCCATACTTCGTCGCCGCCATGCTCCTCCTCTTCTTCTTCTCGGGGATTGGCAACGCATCGACCTTCAAGCAAATGCCGATGATCTTCCCGCCCCGCCAGGCGGGTGGCGTTATCGGCTGGACGGCGGCGATGGCGGCCTACGGCCCCTTCGCGGTCGGACTGATGCTCGGCTACGCACTCGACTGGTTCGGCTCGTTCAACGCCTTCTTCTACTGGGCCGCCTTCTTCTACCTCGTCTGCATCGGGATCAACTGGTGGTTCTACGCCCGCAAGGGCGCGGAAAAGCCGTGCTGATCGCGCTGCCCCATCCCCGTTCCAGGAGCCCCGGCCAATGAGTCACTTCCTCGACCGCCTGACCTTCTTCAACCGCGTCGCGGACGAATTCGCCGATGGCCACGGCATCGTCACCGACGAAGACCGAAGCTGGGAGGACGGCTACCGCAAGCGCTGGCAGCACGACAAGATCGTCCGTTCGACCCATGGTGTGAACTGCACCGGCTCGTGCTCGTGGAAGATCTACGTCAAGGGCGGCATCGTCACCTGGGAGACGCAGCAGACCGACTATCCGCGGACGCGGCCGGAACTGCCCAATCATGAGCCGCGCGGCTGCTCGCGCGGGGCGAGCTATTCCTGGTACCTTTATTCCGGCAATCGCGTGAGATACCCGCTCGTGCGTTCGCGCCTCCTCCGGCTCTGGCGCGAGGCGCGGGCGACGACGACCCCGGTCGCAGCGTGGAAGTCGATCGTCGAGAACCCGGACAAGCGCGCCGCGTACGTCAAGAAGCGCGGGCTCGGCGGCTTCGTCCGCGCGACCTGGGACGAAGTCACCGAGATCATCGCGGCCGCCAACGCCTACACCGCGAAGACCTACGGTCCCGACAGGGTCATCGGTTTCTCGCCGATCCCGGCGATGTCGATGGTGAGCTACGCCGCTGGGTCGCGCTATCTGTCGCTTTTGGGCGGCGTCTGCATGTCCTTCTACGACTGGTACTGCGACCTTCCGCCGGCCTCGCCGATGACGTGGGGCGAGCAGACCGACGTGCCGGAATCCGCCGACTGGTACAATTCGGGCTTCCTGATCCTGTGGGGCTCCAACGTCCCGCAGACACGGACCCCGGACGCGCACTTCTACACCGAGGCGCGCTATCGCGGCGCCAAGAGCGTCGTCATCTGCCCCGACTACTCCGAGGCGTCGAAGTTTGCCGACATGTGGCTGTCGGTGAAACAGGGCACCGACGCGGCGCTCGCCATGGCGATGGGCCACGTCATCCTGAAAGAGTTCCACGTCGACCGGCAGGCCGCCTACTTCACCGACTACGCGCGCCAGTACACCGACATGCCCATGCTCGTCCGGCTGGCGCGGCAGGATGGGAGGCTGGTGCCCGAGCGCTTCTTGCGGGCGAGCGACTTCGAGGACGGCCTCGGCGAGGCCAACAATCCCGAATGGAAGACGGTCGCCATCGACGACGCGACCGGCGAGGTGGTGGCGCCGCTCGGTTCGGTCGGCTTCCGCTGGGGCGAGAAGGGCAAGTGGAACCTCGAGGAGAAGGAGTCCTCCGGTCGCGACACGAAGCTCCGGCTGACGCTCGCCGGCACAAGCGAGGACTACGCCGAGGTCGCCTTCCCGTACTTCGGCAACATCGCGCACGACCACTTCGTCTCAAGCGGGCATGACAGCGTGCTCGAACGCCGGGTGCCGGTGAAGCGCCTCAGCCTCGCCGACGGCGAGACCCTGGTGGCCACGGTCTACGACCTGTTCCTCGCCAACTACGGTGTCGACCGGGGCTTCGGCGGCGGCAACGTCGCCAAGCACTACGACGACGAGATCCCCTACACGCCGGCCTGGGCGGAGAAGATCACCGGCGTCTCGCGCGACAAGATCGTCGCCGTCGCCCGGGAGTTTGCGCTCAATGCCGAGAAGACCAGGGGCCGCTCGATGATCATCATCGGCGCGGCGATGAACCACTGGTATCACATGGACATGAACTACCGCGGCGTTATCAACATGCTGGTGATGTGCGGTTGCGTCGGCCAGTCGGGCGGCGGCTGGTCGCACTATGTCGGGCAGGAGAAGCTCCGGCCGCAGAGCGGCTGGCTGCCGCTTGCGTTCGCGCTCGACTGGGGTCGTCCGCCGCGGCAGATGAACTCCACCTCGTTCTGGTACGCCCACACCGACCAGTGGCGCTACGAGACGCTCGACGTGAAGGAGATCCTGTCGCCGACCGCGCCGGCTGGCCCGTGGGACGGGGCGCTGATCGACTACAATGTCCGCGCCGAGCGGATGGGCTGGCTGCCGTCCGCGCCGCAGCTTCGCGACAACCCGCTGTCGATCGCCGCGCGGGCGTCGGCGGCCGGCAAGGAGCCGAAGGACTATGTCGCCGGTGCCCTCGAGTCCGGGGAGCTGACACTGTCATGCGAGGACCCGGACGACCCGATGAACTGGCCGCGCAACCTGTTCGTCTGGCGCTCCAACCTGCTCGGCTCATCGGGCAAGGGCCACGAGTACTTCCTGAAGCATCTCCTCGGCACCACCCATGGCGTGATGGGCAAGAACCTCGGCGAGGACGGCAGGCAGAAGCCCGCTGAAGTTGCCTGGCATGCGGAGGCGCCGGAAGGAAAGCTCGACCTGCTCGTCACCCTCGACTTCCGCATGTCCACCACATGCGTCTACTCGGACATCGTCCTCCCCACAGCCACCTGGTACGAGAAAAACGACCTCAACACCTCCGACATGCATCCCTTCATCCACCCGCTGACTGCGGCGGTGGACCCGGTGTGGGAGTGCCGGAGCGACTGGGAGATCTACAAGGCGATCGCGCAGAAATTCTCCGAAGTGGCGCCGGAGGTGCTCGGCGTCGAGAAGGACGTGGTGCTGACCCCGATCCTCCACGACACGCCGGCGGAGATCGCCCAGGCGCTCGACGTCAAGGACTGGAAGCGCGGCGAGGTCGCGCCGATTCCCGGCAGAACCATGCCGCAGGTGACCGTGGTCGAGCGCGACTACCCGAATCTCTACAAGCGCTTCACCGCCCTCGGGCCGCTGATGGAGAAGCTCGGCAACGGCGGCAAGGGGATGAGCTGGAACACCGGGCACGAGGTCGAACTGCTCAAGCGCCTCAACGGCGTCGTGCTGGAAGAGGGGCCGACCCGGGGCATGGCACGGATCGAGAGCGACATCGACGCCTGCGAGGTCCTGCTCATGCTGGCGCCGGAGACAAACGGCGAGGTCGCGGTCAAGGCGTGGGAGTCGCTGTCGAAAGCGACTGGCCGCGAGCACGCGCACCTCGCGCTGCCGAAGGAAGACGAGAAGATCCGCTTCCGCGATGTCGTCGCCCAGCCCCGCAAGATCATCTCGTCGCCGATCTGGTCCGGGCTCGAGTCCGAGAAGGTCTGCTACAACGCCGGCTACACCAACGTCCACGAACTGATCCCGTGGCGCACGCTTACCGGCCGCCAGCAGCTCTACCAGGATCATCTCTGGATGCGGGCCTTCGGCGAAGGCTTCTGCGTCTATCGCCCCCCGATCGACACCAAGAGCGTCAAGCCGGTCATCGATCGCAAGCCGAACGGCAATGCGCCGATCGTCCTCAACTTCATCACGCCCCATCAGAAATGGGGCATCCACTCGACCTATACCGACAATCTCCTGATGCTGACGCTGTCACGCGGCGGCCCGTGCGTGTGGATCAGCGAGACGGACGCGAGGAAGGCCGGCATCGTCGACAACGATTGGATTGAAGCGTTCAACGCCAACGGGGCGCTGGTCGCCCGTGCGGTCGTCTCGCAGCGCGTCAAGGAAGGGATGTGCATGATGTACCACGCGCAGGAGAAGATCGTGAACGTGCCGGGCTCCGAACAGACCGGCCATCGCGGCGGGATCCACAACTCGGTGACCCGCACCGTGCTCAAGCCGACCCACATGATCGGCGGCTACGCCCAGCAGTCCTACGGCTTCAACTACTACGGCACAGTCGGTTCGAACCGCGACGAGTTCGTCCTCATCAGGAAGATGGCCAATGTCGACTGGCTCGATACGCCGGCCGCCGGCCAGCCCCAGCCGGTGGAGGCCTGAGCCATGAAGATCCGCGCCCAGATCGCGATGGTGCTGAACCTCGACAAGTGCATCGGCTGTCACACCTGCTCGGTCACCTGCAAGAACGTGTGGACCAATCGCGAAGGGATGGAATACGCTTGGTTCAACAACGTCGAGACCAAGCCCGGCATCGGCTACCCCAAGGACTGGGAGAACCAGGCGCGCTGGAAAGGCGGCTGGCGGCGGAAGAGGAACGGCAAGATCGAGCCGCGCATCGGCTCGAAGTGGCGGGTCCTCGCCAACATCTTCGCCAATCCCGACCTGCCCGAGATCGACGACTACTACGAGCCCTTCACGTTCGACTACGAGCACCTCCAGAAGGCGCCCGAACTGTCGGCGTTTCCGACGGCGCGGCCGCGCTCGCTGGTCTCCGGCGAGCGCATGGAGAAGATCGAGTGGGGTCCGAACTGGGAGGAGATCCTAGGCGGCGAGTTCGCCAAGCGTTCGGAAGACGTCAACTTCGAGGGCGTCCAGAAGGAGATCTACGGGCAGTTCGAGAACACCTTCATGATGTACCTGCCCAGGCTCTGCGAGCATTGCCTCAACCCGGCCTGCGTCGCTGCCTGCCCTTCCGGCGCGATCTACAAGCGCGAGGAGGACGGCATCGTCCTCATCGACCAGGACAAGTGCCGTGGGTGGCGGATGTGCGTTTCCGGCTGCCCGTACAAGAAGGTCTACTACAACTGGTCGAGCGGGAAGTCGGAGAAGTGCATCTTCTGCTTCCCGCGGATCGAGGCCGGGCAGCCGACAGTGTGCTCGGAGACCTGCGTCGGCCGCATCCGCTATCTCGGCGTCGTCCTCTACGATGCCGACCGCATCGAGGCCGCGGCGAGTGTCCCTGACGAGCAGGACCTCTACGAGGCCCAGCTCGGCATATTCCTGAATCCGCATGACCCGGAGGTCATCGCCGAGGCGCGCGCACAAGGGATCTCGGAGAACTGGATCGAGGGCGCCATCCGCTCGCCGATCTGGAAGATGGCGATGGAGTGGAAGGTCGCGTTCCCGCTCCATCCCGAATACCGGACGCTGCCGATGGTGTGGTACGTGCCGCCGCTCTCGCCGATCCAGTCGGCGGCCGAGGCGGGCAAGATCGGCCACGATGGCGAGATGCCGGACGTTCGGAGCCTCCGCATCCCGCTCCGCTATCTCGCCAACCTGCTCACCGCCGGCAGGGAGGAACCGATCGCGCAGTGCCTCGAGCGAATGCTTGCGATGCGCGCATACATGCGGGCAAAGACCATCGACGGCGTCATCGACGAAGGTATCGCCAGCCGCGTCGGCCTCAGCGTCGAGGCGATCGAGGACATGTACCACATCATGGCGATCGCCAACTACGAGGACCGCTTCGTCATCCCGACCGCGCATCGCGAGATGGGGGAGGATGCCTACGACCTTCGCGGCTCATGCGGCTTCTCCTTCGGCAACGGCTGCTCCGACGGAACGAGCGAGCCGAGCCTCTTCGGCAAGCCTAAGCGCGCCCGCAACCCGGTGGAGATCGGCTGATGACAAGGACCTTCAAGGCGCTGTCGGCGCTGCTCAGCTATCCGACGCCAGAGCTACAGGCTGCAGCGTCGGATCTCCAGTACGCCATTGCGGGTGAGGGTATCATCGACAGTGTCCGCTGCCAGGCGCTCGACCGGCTCATCGAAGACCTGGCCGAGAGCGACATTTACGACCTGCAGGAGCGCTACCTGCTCCTGTTCGATCGCAGCCGCTCGCTGTCACTGCATCTCTTCGAGCACGTTCATGGCGAGAGCCGCGACCGTGGCCAGGCGATGATCGACCTCAAGGAACTCTACGCGAAGTCCGGCCTCGCGATCAGCGCCACCGAGCTCCCCGACTACCTGCCCATGTTCCTCGAGTTCCTGTCCACGCGTCCGTTCGCCGAGGCGCGAGACCTGCTCGGGCAGACCGCGCACATTCTCCAAGCGCTCTCCGAAAGGCTCGAGAGACGCGGCTCGCCCTACGCGGCCGTGTTCGCGTCGCTGGCCTGCATCGCCCCGGCGGCGGATGCTGAAGCCGAGGCGGCGCTGCTGCCGGAAGAGGCAGACGTCGATCCGGATGATCTCGCCGCCCTCGATCGACTCTGGGAAGACAAGCCGGTGTCGTTCGGCCCCGAGGCCACTTCCGGGTGCCACGACGACCTCGTTGCACGCCTGCGCGCGGCAAAGCGACCCGCCGCTCGCGGGTCGGAACGGAGCGGAGCGTCCCATGGCTGACTTCATCAACAATGCTCTCTTCGGCTGGTACCCCTATTTCTGCCTGACCGTCTTCATCGTCGGCAGCATCATCCGCTTCGACCGCGAGCAGTACTCATGGCGGAGCGGGTCGAGCCAGTTGCTCCGCCGTAGACAGCTGATGTGGGGGTCGAACCTCTTCCACGTCGGCATCCTCGTCATCTTCCTCGGCCATCTGGTCGGCCTTTTGACGCCGATCCAGGTGTTCGACGCCCTCGGCATCGGCCATGGCTTCAAGCAGATGATGGCGATCGTGATCGGCGGCCTCGCGGGCCTGATGTGCCTGGTCGGCATCGCCCTTCTGACCCACCGCCGCCTGTTCGACCCGCGCATCCGGCGGAAGTCGAGCACCGGCGACATCTTCATCCTGCTCCTCCTCTTCGCCCAACTCCTACTCGGACTCGCCACCATCCCGGTGTCCCTCGGCCACCTCGACGGACACGAGATGGTGAAGTTCATGACCTGGGCGCAAGGCATCCTCACGCTTCAGCCCGGCATCTCGGCGGCAGTCGCCGACGTGAACCCGATCTTCAAGCTGCATCTCTTCCTCGGCATGACGATCTTCCTCGTCTTCCCCTTCACCCGGCTCGTCCATATCTGGAGCGCCCCCGTCTGGTACCTGGGCCGCCGCGGCTACCAGATCGTCCGTTCGTCCGGTCGGCCAGGCAGCATCGCGCGGCCTGCTGCCGCGCAGGTCAGCAAGGAAGCGCAATGGCCGAAGCCCGGACAGGTGCAGCGATGAACATCGACCTCCCCAGGGTGCAAGCCGCGCGGTCACCGGTGGCGGTGAATGGGGTGATCATCCCGCGGGTCGCAATCGCCCGCGAGGCCCAGCACCACCCTGCGCAGACACCGGCGGCCTCGATGCGCGCCGCGACCGAAGCGCTGGTGATCAGGGAACTTCTGCTTCAGGAGGCACGCCGGCAGGCCGTCGTCCCGGCCCCACAATGCGATGATCGCGGCCGGCGCGAGACGGCCGAGGAAGCGATGATCAGAGCGGTTGTCGAGCACGAAGTTGCCGTGCCAACGCCAACCGAGACCGAGGTTGTACGCTACTACGATGCCAACCGGTCTCGCTTCCGGACCCCCGATCTCTACGAGGCGCGCCATATCCTGATCGCTGCACTCCACAGCGATGCCACCGCTTCTGCCGCAGCCAAGGCACAGGCGGATGCGATCGCAACAGAGGCCGCAGCGCACCCGGATCGCTTCGCCGACCTCGCCAAAGCGTGGTCGTCCTGCGCCTCGGCGGCCGATGGCGGCCATCTCGGACAAATCACTGCAGAGGAGACGACGCCGGACTTCGCAGCCGCGCTGGGCGGCCTTGGTGAGGGCGAGACAACCGGGAAGCCGGTCGTGACCCGCTACGGATTCCACATCATACGGCTGGAACGCCGCTTCCCCGGGCAGGTGCTCCCGCTGGCGGCGGTGACGGACAGGATCGCCGCTTACCTGGTCGAGCGGAGCCGGCGGCTTGCCTCAGCGCAGTTCATCGCCCGGCTCGTCTCGGCGGCCGAGATCACCGGAATCGAGATCGCAGGCGCAGACGCGCTCAGGGTGCACTGAAGGTCAGGACGAAGATGACAGCGCGCGACTATGCCGGGCCGGCATTCCTCAGCATCGGCTTCCGCCCCTTCTTCCTCGGCGGCGCGGCCTGGGCGGCGACCGCGATGGTCATCTGGATCGGGATACTCGCCGGCTGGTGGCTGGTCGCGGGAGACTATGGCGCTGTCGCCTGGCACGCCCACGAGTTCCTCTTCGGCTACATCGGAGCGGTGATGACCGGCTTCCTGCTTACGGTCGTGCCCAACTGGACGGGGCGGCTCCCGGTCCGCGGCCGTCCGCTCCTCGCACTGTTCCTGCTGTGGCTTGTGGGGCGAGCCGCGCTTGTCTTCAGCGACACGATCGGCGTGATCCCGGCCGCGACGGTGGACAGCCTCTTCCTGCTGACCCTCGCCGCGGTCGCGCTCCGCGAGGTGATCGCAGGGCGGAACTGGCGGAACCTCAAGGTGGTGGGGATCATCGGCCTGCTTGCCGCGACCAATATCCTCTTCCACGCCGAGGTGATCGCGACCGGCGTTGCCGACTATGCGGCACGGGCCGCGACGGCGCTGGTGCTGATTCTGATCATGCTGATCGGCGGCCGCATCATCCCGAGCTTCACCCGGAACTGGCTGGTGAAGCAGGGCGTCGCCCGCCTGCCGGTCCCGTTCGGGCGGTTCGATGCCACCTCCATCGTCGTCGCGGCGGCGGCGCTGGTATCGTGGGTCGCAGCGCCCGGCGCGGTGGCGACGGGGGTCGCGCTGCTCGTCGCCGGCGCGGTCCAGACCGTCCGCTTGTTGCGGTGGGCGGGACGGCCGACCTGGCGCGAGCCGCTGCTTCTCATTCTTCATGTTGGCTATGCGTTTGTGCCGATCGGCTTCTTCGCGGTAGGCGCGGCGGCTCTCGGGCCGGACGTCATCCCGCCGAGCGGCGCGCTCCATGTCTGGACCGCGGGCGGGATGGTGCTGATGACCCTCGCCGTGATGACGCGGGCCACCCTCGGCCATACCGGACGAGACCTCGTTGCCGGTGGCGCGACTTGCGCGATCTATCTCGCCGCGGGCGTCGCGATGCTGACCCGGGTGGCGGCCCCGGCCTTGCCTGACGCGTCGACGCCGCTCCTCCATCTGGCTGCCGCCGCCTGGATTCTCGGCTTCGGCCTGTTTGCCGTGTGGTACGGCCAGATGCTGGTTCGTACCCGTGTCGATGTATGAGCCGGAGACGTGCGGTGAGGGATGAAAATGCTGCTCGGTGACCTGATCGCCAGCCTCGACAACGAGTACGTCGCCGAGGAAGTCCTGGTGGGGCTCGGGGATCTTGCTCTGCTACGTTGCGCGAACGACGCAGCGCGAGAGGATGATCTCGACGTGGGCTCATTCTTGTCGATCGCTGTGCGTCGCTACCTCAACCAGGCGCCGCCCGACGAGTGGACGACGCTGATGAGCGCTATGGAACGCTCCGACAATCCGGCCTCCGTGCTGTTGAAGCGAGGGTTGGCCTCTGCACTCGAGCACAGTCGGCACGACGACGGGCGCGGTCTGCTTACGGCCGGCCCGGTCAGAGACAGCCGGCCGAGCCCATCACATGTCACCACAGAAGAGGCATTCCATGGCGAAGGAAAAAGAGCTTCCGGCGGCAGCGGGGAAACTGGCGAAGTCCCATCCTGAGATTTGGAGAACCTATTCCGCGCTTGGCAAGGCCGCGGCCGAGGCTGGTCCCCTAGACGGCGAGACGCTGCGGCTGGTCAAGCTCGCACTTGCGATCGGTGCTTCGCTTGAAGGCGCGGTGCATTCCCACACGCGTCGAGCGATCGGCGAAGGCGTTTCGCCGGCAGCGCTCGTGCAAGTCGCCTTGCTCGCAATCCCAACGCTTGGATTGCCGCACGCGGTTCAGGCCCTGACCTGGATCGAGGATCTCCTTGATCCACAGGAGCGATCGTCGTGACTGTCGGAATGAAAACGATCGAGGACGGCGCCCGACTGCCGGCCACGGATTGCCAGATTGGCGAGAGAACCTCAGTCGACGACGCTTTCGCAGACATCCTCCGGTACTGTTCGCCCGTAAGCGGCGTGGAGATGTTGCCTGTCCGATTTTCGATGGGGCGCATCCTCGCCAAGGAGGTCAACACACCGACAGCTCTGCCCAGGTTCGACCATGCGGCGATGGATGGCTATGGATATCCCGCGTCCGAAGTCGGCCGGCAGCCGCCGTTCGACCTTGGTCTGGTCGCCACCGCGGGCGCCGGCGAAATCGTTACCCGGCCGTTGTTGCCCGGTTCCTCGATCCGTCTATTCACGGGGTCACCGGTACGAGCGGACGTCGCCGGCGTGGTGATGGAAGAGCGATGCGCCGCAAATGGCCGGTCCGTCACGATTGTCGCGCCGCTTCCGGCTGGGGCCAACATCCGTCGCCGCGGAGAAGACGTGCGCGCGGGCGAGACGATCGTCGAGGCTGGTACCCTTCTCGATGCGCGGCACGTCGCAATTCTCACGGCGGCGGGCGTCGCTGAGGTTGCCGTTTGGCGGCGCGCGCGGGTGGCGGTGCTGTCCAATGGCAATGAATTGGTGAGCGACGGCACGGAGCCCGGGCCATACCAAATTCCAGACGTCAATCGACCGATGATGCTCGCGCTCCTTGAGAGTGCTTCTGTCCAAACCTTCGACTTCGGTTGCCATCTCGACGACCCAAACGTGCTTGCGCGAGTCTTCGGACGGGCTGCCGAGGAGGCGGACGTGATCATTTGTTCGGGCGGAGTGGCGGGCAGCGAAGCGGACCACGTGGCAAGGGCCGTAGTTGCCGCGGGTGGCCGGATGCGACGCTTCCGCCTCGCACTGAAGCCGGGCAAACCAATTCAGGCCGGGACAATCGATGGGCGGCCGGTCCTTGGTCTACCTGGAAATCCGGTGGCCGCAATGGTCACATTCATGTTGTTCGCCCGCCCGCTCGTAAATGGTGTAGCGGGTCTTGCGGCGAGGCGACCCCGGGGGCAGCCTGCCGTCCTGGCGGAACCGCTAATCCATGCTCCGGGCAGAACCGAATTCGTGCCGGTCCGCGTCACTGACCTCGATCGGGATGGTAGGCCCATCGTCTTGAAACTGGGACGGAGCGGATCCGCCAACCTGAGGCCACTCGTCCTTGCTGATGGGCTCGCGGAGATCGACGCATGGCCGGTCGACACGCCGACGGCGGGGAGTGTTCGCTTTCACCCGTTTTCATCTGCTTTCGCCCTCTAGCACAAGCTTTTCGGCGACCGCTTTTGAAGAGACTTGGGCCCGCGAGATAGAGGCTTGCGAACCCATGCATGGTAGCCCTCCCCGCCATGCGACCTCAAAGGAGGCTGGGACCTCTTGTCTTTGCGCCTGCGCAAAGACAGCCCCGCTGAATCACGCTTCAGTACTCCCTTTTCGGAGCGTGGGAGGACTGTCGCATGGACAAGACTACCCTAGACGCGAACATGCCGGTTGACGAGATCATGCGACGCTGGCCGGCGGCGATCCGCCCGTTCCTATATCACCGAATGCTCTGCGTCGGATGTCCTATCGGTGTGTTCCATACCGTCTCGGATGCCTGCGTCGAGCACGGCCTGAACGAGGAGATTTTCAAGGCAGCCCTGCTCGAGGCAATCCAACGTGTTGCTGATGCGGAACCTGATGCCGTCGCGAGCGCCCGCGTAGCTGGGTCTGACCAGCCGCCCGCCGAGCGTCATGGGCCCTAGCGTGGGGCTGCATCTGCCGCCAGTCCTCAGTGATCAGCACCTCCGCGCGAGGACAGTGGCCGGAAGTCGGTGGCTCGAGACGGACCGTGCACGGCTAACAATAGGAGCCTGATGAATCATGAATCGGTCTTCGGGCCAAGGAGCCTCGGGTGGAGACAAGTCGAAAGACGAAACGAGAGGTCTCGGGGCACGACCTGCTGCGGTGTTTCGCCGGCCAGCATTTAAGTATGCGTGGGTGGCCGCTGGCATCATCGCCCTGGGCGTGGCAGCCTACTTCTTTTACGCAAACCGCCCCATTTCGGTTCAGATTGCTTCGGTCGAGCACGATGTCACCGTTCGGGTATTTGGCCTTGGCACGGTTGAAGCCCGTGTCCTTTCGAAGATCGGGTTCGAGGTTGGTGCAACACTGGTTGAACTGAACGCCGACCACGGCGATGGGGTCAGCAAGGGTGATGTGCTCGCTCGCCTCAGTCCAGGTGAGCAAGAGGCCAGGGTGGCAAAGGCCCGAGCTGCATTGATCAGCGCTGAGGCAAGCATCACGAGAGCGGACGCCAATCTTGAAAAGGCACGCGCCATTCTGGCGCAGAAGCAGGAGGCGAACCGGCGCAAGCAGGCGCTCGTCGGCGGAAACGTCATCTCGGAAGAGGCTGCCGAGGAGGCGCAGCGCGAGGAGGATGTCGCCAAGGCCGATGTTTCCGTGGCGATGAGCGACATCGATATCGCAAGGGCAGTGCTCACCGATGCCCGCGCCCAGCTCGAGCTTGAGGAGACCATGTTGCGCCATCGGACGCTCTTCGCTCCCTACGATGCGATTGTGATCGAGCGCCACGAAGAACTGGGGACTGTTGTCAGGTCCGGCGATCCGATCTTCACTCTCATTGCGGCTGATGGCTACTGGGGCCTTGCCTATGTCGATGAGGCCCGCGCCGGATTTATCCAGGAAGGACAAAAGGTCGACGCGCGCTTGCGCTCACGCCCGCAGGATGCGTTCACGGGAACGGTGGCCCGCATCGGGCTGGAAAGCGACCGCGTCACGGAGGAACGACGCGTCTTCATCAAGGGTGATCGCCCGCCGCAACGGATCTATCTCGGAGAGCAGGTGGAGTTCTGGATCACCGTGGCGCAACTCGATCAGGCACTGCTTGTTCCCGAGGCCGCGGTACAAGGTTATGACGGGTTGCAAGGAAATGTCTGGACGGTCGAATCCGGGCGCCTGCACCTCCGCTCCGTCAGGTTTCGCCACCGCACGGAGGATGCGCGGCTTGAGATTGTTGGCGACCTCCCTGAAGGCGCCTATGTTGTCACACGTTTGGAAAGCGGACTTCGCGAAGGCCGTTCGGCGCGCGTCGTCGAGGCCGGCACGAAATGAACCTCGCCTATCGGGACATCCGCCACAATCTGGGCAGGTTCCTGTTGACCTGTATCGGGCTCGGCCTCCTGCTCGGTGTAGTGCTGGCGATGATCGGCATTTATCGTGGCCTTGTGGTCGATGCCCTGACCATTGCCCGCGCGCCCGCTGTCGATCTGTGGGTAGTGGAAACCAACACGCGCGGGCCGTTCGCCGAGGCTTCGCGGATTCCCGGGGATGTACGCGAAGCGATAGCCCGCATCTCCGGCGTCGCCGCTGCTGGCAGCATCACGTATCAAACCGTTGAAGCGGAGTACAAAGACACCAAACTCAGGCTCTATGTCATCGGCTACGAACCGACGCGACCGGGTGGACCACCGGAGATCGATGAAGGCCGCGGGATCGCGCGCAGTCACTACGAGATGGTTGCCGATCTTTCTAGCGGTCTTGACGTGGGAGACCGCATCCAGCTCGGTCGCAGTATTTTCACCGTCGTCGGACTGACTAGGAACCAGGTGAATTCCGGCGGCGACCCGGCTGTCTACATCACACTGCCCGACGCGCAAAAGCTCCAATTCGATCTTTCCCCGGCCGCGGCTCGTGTGCAGCTCGCTCGCGGTGCCGGTGGTGCAAGTCGCGATACCGTCAATGCGGTCGTCGCCCGTCTGCAGCCCAATGCCGATCCCAATGCTGTGGCCGAAACGGTACTACGCTGGAAGCATCTCGCAGCCCTCACACAGGAGGCGCAGGAGACAATTCTGACGCGTTCGCTCGTTGATCGGGCCCGTCGCCAGATCGGGCTGTTCACATCGCTCCTGCTCGTCGTCTCCGCCGTTATCATCGCACTGATCATCTATACCATGACGATGGAAAAGCTGAGGCAGATCGCCACCCTGAAGCTAATCGGGGCGCCAGACCGCACCATCGTCGGCATGATTGTACAACAGGCTCTGGCCCTCGGTTTCATCGGCTTTGCGATCGGCGCCGCTCTCATCGTCAACATCAAGGATTACTTCCCGCGTCGCGTGGTTCTGGAGCCAGATAATGTTGTCGTGCTCGGAGCCATCGTGTTTGCCGTTTGTCTGCTCTCGAGCGGCCTCGGCGTGCGCGCCGCACTTAAGGTCGATCCAGCAACGGCGCTCGGAGGCTAGGATGGCGGCCGCTGCAGCCAACGCTCCGCTTGTGCGGCTCACGAATGTCTCAAAACACTTTGGCGAAGGCGAAACGCGCGTCGATGCCCTGCGCGACGTCTCGATCGACGTTTACCCGGGGGAGGTCGTTGCGCTTCTTGGCCCTTCGGGATCGGGCAAGACGACCCTCCTTAATGTGATCGGGTGTATTCTCGATCCATCCGCAGGCTCAATGGAACTCGATGGTGAACGTGTCCTCGACAATGGTCGGTGGCTGCGATCGAACCTGCGACAGCTGCGACTCGACAAGATCGGGTTCATCTTCCAATTCCACAATCTGATCCCCTTCCTCGACGCAACGGACAACGTTGCGCTGGTTCTTCAGTTGGCCGGGAGGAATGCTGGGGCCGCTCGCAGCCGCGCGGTCGAACTGTTGGACTATCTCGAGGTTGGCCATCGCAAAGGATCGATGCCTGCTCAACTCTCCGGAGGTGAAGCGCAGCGCGTGGCGATCGCGCGCGCGCTCGCCAATCAGCCAAGGATCATTCTCGCGGATGAGCCGACGGCGGCACTCGATTCCAAACGGGCCGGCATCGTAATGGACTTGCTCCGCAAGGTCGCCGTCGAGCACGATGCGGCGATCATTGCCGTCACCCATGACGAGAAGATTTTTGATCGCTTCGACAAGATCTTCGGTCTCCGTGATGGAATGCTGGACGATACCGGTATTGACCGGAGGCCGGCGAACGCCATTGCGCCGGAGACAGCGTGAGCGTTCAGCGATCCGATGGTTGGGCCTGAATTATGCGCGTGCCGTTTAGTCGGTGCACCGACCGCGAAAAACAATGCAGCCTGGTCCAATGCCGCTGGAGCCTCGCGATGAGGTTGATGACAAAATTCACAGTGATCGTCTCGCCACCATCATGCCAAGGGACCAGGGTCCGAGAGCGAACTTCATAGCTAGAATTGCAGCGAGGACTGCACGTAGTCTGAGCAAGGCCTTCAATCCAAAAGTCCGCGTGCCCCGCGAGGAGGTTGAAAGCAGCAATGACGGGGAGTCCTGAAGCGAGGGGCTTCGCCGGCGCGGTCCTGGACGCGCTGACGTCCCATATCTGCGTGCTCGATTCATCTGGGACTATCACGCTGGTCAACGAGGCTTGGCGACGCTTCGCCCTCGAAAACTCACCGGCGCCAGCACCAGCTCGCACCGGTGTCGGGAGCCACTATCTTGAAATCTGCCGCACAGCTACGGGGCCAGGATCGGAGGAGGCTGCGGCGTTCGCGGCAGGTGTGCGAGATGTCCTCGAAGGTCGAAGCGAGCTATTTCGACTGGAGTATCCGTGCCACTCGCCGACCGAGAACCGATGGTTTGTGGGGCGTGTCACCCCGTTGAGAGGAGATCAACATGGGGCCGTCGTCTCCCACCAGAATGTCACAGATCGAAAACTCGTCGAGTTTGAGCTCGCCAAACTCGCGGCGACCGATCCCCTTACTGGGCTGCCAAACCGTCGGTTCTTTCTGGACATCGCAAATCGGGAAGTCGACCGAGTACGACGGTTCAGCGTTCCGGCATCCGTTGCGATGATCGACATTGATCATTTCAAGGACATCAACGACACCTACGGGCACGCCGCGGGAGACGAGGCCCTCCGCCATTTGGCAACCTCGTTCAAATCGGCTCTTCGCGAAGTCGATGTCCTCGCCCGGCTCGGCGGCGAGGAGTTCGCACTCCTGCTCCCCGGAACGAATGAGAATGGCGCGCAGAGCTTGGCGGAAAAGATGCGCGCAGTGTTGTCATCGACACCCGTGTCGGCCGGAAAGTCCACGTTCAGGCTTACGGCGAGCTTCGGCGCCACGGATTTGCTATCTGACGATCTCGACATTGCCGCTGCTCTCGGACGAGCGGACGCGGCTCTCTACGCTGCCAAGCGCTCGGGACGGGACTGCGTCAAGACCTTTTCAGACCTGGACGGACCAACGCAATCTGTCACGCGGTCGAATTGACAATATGATCGAGGTACCGCGTCGGTCGTTTGAGAAGACCGGTAATCCGCCATTTCGCCCAGAGAACGTTCGCCCCCAGTTTCTCTCCCTCCGCCAATTGGCTTCGCACAATATTCTCCGTCGTGAGTTAGCGCCGTTTTTTGCACGCGCGGTTCTGCGCCATTCCACAGTGAACCTCCGGACTCGCTGGCATCGGTGACGGCCACGTCGTTCTCTCTTTGCCCTTCCATTCTCTGAACCTCTGGACTCCGCCAATTCGGTACGGAGCTCAGAGGCACAGCCGTTCAGCCATCTTCCGGCCTGCCTGATCTGGAGGAATTCGAATTGCTCTCGCTTGGGAGGTTGCACAAACTCGGCCATTGTCGCTTTTATCGTTACCCGGTCATTGGATGCATACGGGCGAGGCCATTCCGGCCACCGGCGGTTCAAGCGTGCGCCCAGACCCCTTAGAGAGCAGCCAACCTAATGCCCATCCTGAACTGGCTCACCCGCGACTCCGACATCGGCGCCGCCAAGCGCGTGCCCTATCGGCTGCTCGAAGAAACGGCTGAGCTTTCGGCCGGCGATCCTGGCGCGGGTAACATGCTGATCCAGGGCGACAATCTCGAAGCGCTCAAGGCGCTGTTGCCGTTCTATGCCGGCCAAGTGAAGTGCATCTACATCGACCCGCCCTACAACACCCGCTCCGCCTTCGAGCACTACGACGACAACCTCGAACACACGCAGTGGCTCGCAATGATGTGGCCGCGGCTCGAACTGCTGCGCGACCTGCTGACGGAGGACGGCTCGATCTGGGTGTCGATCGACGACAACGAGGGGCACTACCTCAAGGTCATCATGGATGAGGTGTTCGGACGCTCCAATTTTATCGACACGGTCATCTGGCGGAAGAACTACTCGCCAAAATCAAGCGCCCGGCACTTCTCCTCCGATCACGACTACCTGTTGGTGTTTGCTCGGAACCCCGACGCCTTCAAGCCGAACCTGATGCCCCGTAGCGAAAAGCAGGATAAGGCGTACAAAAACCCCGACGACGATCCTCGCGGCCCATGGAAAACAAGCGACCTCTCCGCTCGTAATTTCTATAGTCTCGGGAAGTATCCAATCCGAACACCGAGTGGCCGCGAAATCAAGGGTCCGCCTGGCGGAAATTACTGGCGCGTATCCGAAGAGAATTTTTGGCAGCTCGACGCAGATAACCGTATTTGGTGGGGCAAGAATGGGAACGCCATCCCTCAAATTAAACGATTCTTATCTGAGGTGAAGCAGGGCGTAACGCCCCAGACGATTTGGTCTTATGAAGAAGTCGGGCACACACAAGAGGCAAAAAGAGAAATACTAAAGCTATTCGGTGGGGACGTATTTCTTACACCCAAGCCCGAAAGATTGATGCACCGTGTTATTCAGATAGCCACCAATCCCGGCGACCTCGTCTTGGACTCCGTCCTTGGGTCGGGCACCACGGCCGCCGTCGCTCACAAGATGGGCCGACGGTACATCGGCATCGAAATGGGGGAGCATGCCGTCACGCATTGCGCGCCGCGACTGAACAAGGTGATCGAGGGCGAGCAGGGCGGTATTTCGAAAAGCGTCGGCTGGAAGGGCGGCGGCGGCTACCGCTTCTATCGGCTCGGCCCGCCCGTCTTCGACGAGGAAGGCCATATCCGCTCGGACATTCGCTTCCCGGTGCTGGCCGCGCACATCTGGTTCAGCGAAACGAATACGCCCTGGACGGCAAAGAGTGGCACGCCGTTTCTCGGCTTCCATGATGGACGGGCCTTCGCGCTGCTTTACAACGGCATCTTAGGCGACAAGCGCGCCGATGGTGGCAACGTCCTGACCCGCGCGACGCTTGCGCTAATCCGTGAGAAGATCGCGAAGAGGGACCCGGCCTTCGCGGGCCCGCTCACGGTATATGGTGAGCAGTCGCGCATCACCGCGTCCACGCTCGACCGCGAAGGAGTCACGTTCAAGCAGACGCCCTACGACGTCAAAGCTCGGGGCTGAGGATCGGCCATGAAGCTCAAGCCCTATCAGGCCAACACCCTCGCCGTCCTCCGGCGCTTCCTTGAAGAAGCGCGCATAGCCGGGCCGAAGAATGCCTATGAGGCGATCACCAAAGGAACCGGAGCAGGCGAAGCGCCTCGGCCGCTACCGCGGCGACTACACCGCACTCGAAGGGCTGCTAGGCGCTCCATACGTTTGCCTGCGCCTGCCGACCGGCGGTGGCAAGACCATTCTCGGAGCGCACGCTATCGGCATCGCGCGCGATGCGTGGATCGAGAAGGACTATCCCGTCGTTTTGTGGCTCGTGCCGTCGAACACTATCCGGTTGCAAACCGTCGAGGCGCTGAAGAACACGCGGCATCCCTATCGTCAGGTACTGGATCACGTGTTTAGGGGGCGCGTGCGGGTGTTCGACATCGCCGATTTCACGATGATCCGGCCACACGACATCCGCGACAACGCCTGCGTCATTGTCGGCACTATTCAGACCTTGCGCGTGAACAACACCGAGGGCCGCAAGGTCTATTCGCACAACGAGAACATGGAGCCGCACTTTAGCGCGGCGCCGAAGACAACTCCCGGCCTGGAGCAGCACGAGGGCGGTGGACCAAAATTCTCCTTCGCCAACTTTCTGCATATCCACCGACCACTGATGATCGTGGACGAGGCGCACAACGCCGTGACCGGCCTCACGCGCGACATGCAGACGCGCGTGAACCCCTGCGCCATCATCGAGTTCACCGCGACGCCGCGCTTCAACTCCAACATCCTGCACAGCATCTCGGCGCAGGAATTGAAGGCGGCTGAGATGATCAAGCTGCCGATCATCCTGGCCGAACACGATTCGTGGCAGAACGCGGTCAACGGCGCGATCGTGAGCCGCAAGGCACTGGAAGATGCTGCGAAGAGCGAAGCCGACTACATCCGCCCGATTGTGCTGTTCCAGGCGCAGCCGCGAAATCAGGAGGTGACGGTCGAGGCGCTGAAGAAGCACCTTATCGATGTCGAGCAGATACCGGGCGATCGCATTGCGGTAGCGACCGGCGATCAGCGCGAGCTCGACGGCATCGACCTGTTCGATCCGAAATGCCCGATCGAATTCGTGATCACCGTCGAAGCCCTCAAGGAAGGGTGGGATTGTTCCTTCGCCTATGTGTTCTGCTCGGTTCAGCGCATCCAAAGTGCAACCGATGCGGAGCAGCTTCTCGGGCGCGTGCTGCGAATGCCCTATGCGAACCGCCGAACCGCCGAGCCGCTGAACCGCGCTTATGCGCATGTTTCCGAAGCATCCTTCGGCGCGGCGGCATCCGGCCTTGCCGACAAGCTCGTGGCCATGGGCTTCGAGGAGGGCGAAGCGAGGGACGCCATCGAGCCGGCGCAAGGCCATCTCGACGACACCGGCCTGTTCGCGCATCGCGAGAAGCCGAAGCCCGTCTTCCGCCACGTTGTTCAGGCGACGCCTGATCTCGCGTCGCACTGCAAGCGGCGGCGACTACGGAGGGCGTATCCCTCACCGAAACCGGCGACGGAAAGATCGAGATCGCCGTGACCGGGCGTGTCGCACCGGAGGTGGAAACGGCGATCACGACGGCAATCCCGGCGCCCGAACGGCAGGGCTTTGCGGAGGCCGTACGGAAGTACCGCGTCGAAATCAAGGATCAACTCTCGCCAGCCGAACAGGGCGAGGACTTCGTCGTGCCGCGCCTTGTCACGGAGATCCAGGGCGCATTCGAGTTTGCCGACACCGACGTTTTCATGGAGTTCCATGATTGGCGCCTCGCCGATCATCTCGCCCGTCTCGATGAAGCGGCCTTTGCCATCCGCGAGACGACGCGAAGCTTTGAGATCGATGTCGATGGCAATCGCGTCACTTATCAGTTCGCCGACGAAGCCGAGCAACTCGCCCTCGATGTGGACGTCGATGGCTGGACGCCGCAAAACCTTGTGCTCTGGCTCGACCGGCAATTGCGCCAGCCCGACATTCACCAATCCGACCTTCTGAAGTGGCTAACCGATTGCATTGGCCATCTCGTCGGCCCACGAAAACTGAGCATAGCCGCGCTGATGCGGACGAAGTTCATCCTTGCCCGCAAGCTGAATGAGAGGATCGGTGCGGCGCGTGCCGCCGAACGCAACAAGGTCTATCAGCGCTATCTATTCGCACCCGAGGCGAGGGTCGATATGTCGTTCGACAACGGCTTTGCCTTCCGGGATGGCATGTACGCGGACCAGAAGCAGCATCGCTATATGGGCCGCTTCCGCTTCTCCAAACATTTCCTCGGCGCCGACGCGGTGCCCACCTTCGATGGCGCCGAAGCGGGCGAGGAGTTCCAGTGCGCGCAGGCACTCGACAGTCTGCCGCAGGTCAAATTCTGGATTCGCAACGTCGCGCGGCATCCACAATCGTTCTGGCTACCGACAGCCAGCGACAAGTTCTATCCCGATTTCGTCGCGCTGCTTAACGACGAACGCTTCATCGTCGTTGAATACAAAGGCGCGCTTCTTGCCGGCACGGGGGTTGACGACACCAACGAGAAGCGAGCCATCGGCCGGCTCTGGGAAAGCCGCAGCGGGGGCAAAGGTTTATTCCTTGTCGTCGAGAAGATCATCGACGGGCGCGACATGCGCGCGCAGATGCTCGAAAAGGTTGGAGGCGCCCAGTGAACCTCAGCCGCTCGGCGCTCTTGCGGTCAGCGAGATGAAGAGTATCGGTTAGAGGGTTGGTCCGCCAGCGACACTCAGTCGAAGTATCTCCGCATCGCGAATGGGGGCCAAGAACCCACGGAACCGCGCGGGTTGGATGCGAACCTCTGGACTGCGTCCATTACTGAAGGCGACTCCAGCGTTCTCTCTGCTCAACTTTTCTCCGGACCTGCGGACTGCTGGTGATGAGGTGCGGTCTTCTAAGCTGTTGATTTTACTGGTGTATTTGTGGACAGGTCCGTCGGGTTCAAAGCTATTTCGAACCTCGCCCGCCCGACCGAGTGTCGCATTCGAACAACTACCAAAGGACCTGCGCTCAGCGTCCGGACGATCGCGGAACCTACCCACGCCCTCGCTCTCATTGCAGGACGGAGGTGCGCGCATCGCCCCGCCGCCTGTGCTGTTTATTGACGCTTACCGGCTGCGTGTCGACGATGGTCTCGCCGGTTACTGAATGTGGTCGCCGAGCTTGAGCGCCTGCCGGAAGGTCATCCAGATCGGCGCGCTGTAGTGGCGCTCCATCGCCGTCGCCCACAGGGTGAGGACGTTGATGCCGGCATGAGGCTGGCCGTTGTGGCGCAGCGGCCGCGACACATGCGCCGCGTTCCACGGCTGCGTCCACGGCTTCACGCCGGTTTCAAGCGCCCCGATGATCTGGTGTCATCGTCCGTTGAATTCTCCCTGAATGTGGGCATCGAAGATTCCCTGGTCGGTGCCCCGGCCTGATCCGCCGAGATCTGCGGCTCGGGCCTTCCGCGTCAT
>JALHMM010000060.1 GCA_022844045.1 Reyranellaceae bacterium
CGAGCCCGAGGACCACGGGGACCACCAGCGCCGCCACGATCCAGATCGCGGTGTTGATGATCGCGTTGAGGAACTCGGGATCGCGGAAGATCCTCGCGAAATTGTCGAGGCCGACGAAATCGTAGTTCGGGTCGAAGCCGTTCCAGTTGGTCACGCTGTAGCGGAACGAATCGAACAGCGGCCAAACCACGAATACAGCAAACACGATCAGCGCCGGCCCCAAAAGCACGATCCGCCAGAAATGCTCGCGCCGTTCCATTCTGCCGGGATTCCGTCCGTGCCGCCACTTCCGAGGAAAGGGACGGGCAGCTGGCGCTGCCCGCCAGGCTAAGTCCAAGCAGGAAGCTATTGCTTGAACCCGTCTTCGGCGGCGCGCTGCGTGTCCTGCAGCAGGCCGTCAATATCTGACGAGTCGTTCATGAACTTGGCGAACATATCGAGGCCGACCTCGGCAACCGGCGGCGGCGTGGCAAGATCGTAGTTGAAGGCGAAATTCTCCGCCGCGCCGACCGTGTCGAGCGCCTTCTTCATCACGGGCGTGTAGATCGACGGGTCGACATTCACGTTCGGGGAGAGCGCGCCCTGAACAGTCGCCCAGTTGGCCTGGAGCGCCGCATCGGAGACCATGAAGGCAAGGAATTCCTTCGCCCCTTGCGGGTTGGTCGAGTTTTGCGACACGAGGAAGCCATCGACCGGACCGACCACGGAAACCGGCACGCCATCGTCGACCGTGGGAAAGGGGAAGAAGTCGTACTCGGTGCCCGGCTCCAGGCCCTGACCGTTCCAGTAACCGGTGATCCAGGTGCCCATCAGCGTCATGGCGGCATCGCCCCGCGCCACCTGGTCACCGGCATCGGTCCAGTCGTTGGCGTTGGAGTTCTCCGCAAAGCAGTCGGCATCGATCAGCTGCTTCCACATCTCCATGACCCGCTTGACCTCCGGGTCGGTGTAGGACGCATCGCCCTTCATCAACTTGGCGCGGTAATCGGGACCGGCGGTGCCCAGGAGCAGGTAGTCGAACCAGAACTGCGCCGGCCAGCGATACTTCGATCCAAGCGCAATCGGATCGATGTCCTTGTCGTTGAGCGTCGTGCAGGCGGCGAGCAACTCGTCCCACGTCTCCGGCAGCTTGGTGACGCCGGCCTCGGCCATCACCTTCGGGTTATAGAACATGCCCGCATAGTGGTAGCCGATGGGAATAAAATAGCGCTTGCCGTTGTATATGGTGGCGCCGTCGGCCACCGTCTTGGTGATGACCGCGTCGAGACCAGCCGAATCCCAAATGTCGTCGACCGGCTGCACGTTGCCCGCGTCGACCACGAACTGCGGCCGCGCTCCCGCACCATAGCTGAACACGTCCGGCAGACTGTTGCCCGCGGCCCGGACCAGGATGCCCATCTTGTAGTCCTCATGGCCGATGGGACTGTCGACGATCTCGATGCCGGTCTTCGCCTTGAACCCCTCGAAGAATGCCTGGATGCCCTTCAGGCCAAGGTCGCCGGTGAAGTAGTGGGAGATGGTGACCACGTCGGGGTTGCCCTCCTCCGCAGCGGCTTGTAGCGGCAGTGCCGCTATGCCCACGCAGATTCCGGCAAGCAGTGGCGTCTTGAAGTTCATCATTTCCTCCGTTGCTGTTTCTTGTTCACGGGACGCGATCGTTCATGGCCATGGGCCGCCGCGTCGGCCCAAACCCGACTTCTCTCGATGCTGATGGTGGGGCGTCTCGGCTACGCTACGGCGATGACCACCCCGTGTCGGGCACTTGCGCGCGGCGCATCGCCCGCTTGGCTTGACGTAGCGTTGAGTCCTCCCCCCGCTTCCTTCCTCTGGGCATCTAGTTTGCCTGGAACATGATTGTCCAATAGAGTTTGGGACTACGATTGATGCCGAATGGGCATAACAGCGTGATTGACACCAGGCTCCTCAATTCGTTCGTATGTGTCGCGGAAGAGCTGCATTTCGGCCGGGCCGCTCAGAGGCTGCATATCGCCCAGCCTGCACTCAGCCGTCAGATCAAGCTCCTGGAGCAACGCCTTGGCGTGCCCCTGTTTCACCGAACTCAGCGAAGGGTGGCGCTCACCGCGGGGGGCAGGGTCCTGCTCGAGCGCGCCTATCGGATCGTTGGCGATCTCAACTCGGCGGTCAGGGATGCCCGACGCGCCGATGCCGGGGAGACCGGCCACCTCTCCGTAGGCTTCATTCACTCCTCAATCTATAGTGTCACACCGGTTATACTTGGGCGATTTCACCAACTCTTTCCTGACGTCGAACTCGATCTGCACGAACTGACCATCTGGGATCAGATCGACGCACTCCGCGACGAAACCATCGATGTCGGCATATTGCGGCCCCCGGTCGGCGACACACGGCTGCAGACGCATGTGTTCAGGACGGAGCACTTCCTGGTCGCCGTCCCGGCGGATCATCGGTTGGCAGGCCGGCAGTCGATCGCGTTGCGAGAGCTCACCGAAGAGCGCTTTGTGCTCTTCTCGCAACGCCAAAGCCCTCTGTTCCACTCGCGTATCGTCACCATGTGTGAGGATGCCGGTTTCATTCCCCAGGCTTCCCAGCATGCAATTCAGATTCACACGGTCGTAGGTCTAGTGCAGGCTCGGATGGGCGTTGCTATCGTGCCCGAAGTCGCGCGCAACTTTAATATGCCAGGGCTGCACTTCCTTACCATCGACAATGCCCCACCGCCGGTGCATGTCGCCCTTGCTTGGCGGCGCGCCGACACATCGTCCTTGCTAGCGAGATTCAGGTCCGTGACAGAAGAGCTGCACGGTTCGACTTCCGGTGAGCACGAAGTCTGACGGCAATACTCGCAAGGCAATCGTCGCATTCAGACACCGGATTTCGACGACGCACTCGGCATGTGTTCCGAGGCGGCCTCGCCAGACTATGAACTAAGCGACGAAGAAGACCTCGGAATAGCCGTCGAGCATCGGCATGTTGTAGTAGCGGTCAGCCATATCCGGGATGCTGAAGATCCAGGGCTCCTCCGAAACGTCGAGCCAGACTTCGGCGTAGAGGGTGTCGGCGTTCGGCGCCGCGCAGCAGTGATTGTCGAGCGCCGGATAGGTGCGCATCTTGATCAGTTGCCCCATCGGGGCATGCTCGGCGTCGGGCATGGCGACGTTGGTCTGTTGCTTTCGGACCAGGTCGAAGGTGACCAGGGGATAGCCTGAGGCTTCGATGATCGGCAGCACATTCGCTGCGAATGCTTCGGCCTCCTCGGTTGAGACAGCGAATTGGTTCGGGCTCAGACACGAGGACCGGATGCGCCCCTGACGGACTCGGAAGGAGTCGTGGGACATGTGTCAAGACAACTGGAACATCTTCGCGAGGTCGAACGCAGCATGAATGGCGTGGACAGGCGGAGCAGTTGGACGGCTTTTTGGTATGGGGACACTTCGCATCATCACGCCATGTCTGCGATGGGGGTCAGATGCGGCCGTTCGCGGCGCAAGATAAACGGGGGTGAACGGCGGTAGCGGGTCGTCATTGTACTAAGTCATTGACTTTAAAGGCTGGTAGCGGGGGTCCGCTACAGTCGCTCACCCAAGCCTTAACATTGTTTTCATTGCCGCTTTGACAAGCTCGGTCATTGCCGCGAGCGGCTCGTGGCTCGCGACTGCCGCCTGTGCGCGTCGAGCTTGTGCGCCGAAATCGTGGCTATTGGTTCGGGCAGGCCTTTAGCCCTGCTCAGTCCGACCGCGATCGGATGATGCGCGGCGGAGCGTGCCGAACGCACGCCGCCCATTCTGGTCGTCAACCATGAACTTCTTGATGGTCGGCGGCATCCCGGGCCTGGCGACGAGGATCGCCCAATTCAGCGCACTCTGCCGAACTTCAGCGGTAGCATCCTCCATTCGCTTCCGTGCCGCCGGGGTGATGCAGAAGTCTCCATCGGTGCCGCAGCGTACCAGAATCTCGTCATCGCCCTTGATCGTGATCTTCTTCGCCTTCTCGCCACAAACCGGACACCTCATGCGAGCGACCCGATTGTGGGTCCCCTGTTGATGATGATGCACCCTAGCGCAACCCGCGTCCCAACGGAAATGCGGACATCTCCCGGAACCGTCGTTTAGCTTGGCGGTACGGACTGGCGTCACGGCAGGAGCTGTACGCAAAGCCGAGTGAACGGACCCCCTGACAGCCTGGCGATCGTCGGTTGTGCGGTCGCTTGGTCTACTTGGCGACAGGGTGAAAAGTCGCGGCGGCCGATGTCGGCGCGCGAATCGGCTCGGCGTCAGGCTCTCGGCCAGCGCGGCGCGTGTAAGCCCGTGGAGGCCGTGGCGCTGCCAGCGCATAGCGATGTCGTCCACTGCGCAAGCCCGGACGCTCCCCTGCCGTTTCAGCTCGCCGCGACCGTCCGGGCGCTGTCACCGTACCGTCAAGCGCGACGGGCAGGATTGCGAAAGGTGCCTAAGGCGCACCCATCAGCAAGACAGGGGGAACCGCATGAACGCCAAATTGCTTGCCGCCAGCGTGGCGCTTTCGGCCATCGTGTCGACCGCTGCCGCGGCCGCCGAGCTGACCGTCTATACCGCCCTCGAAGCCGATCTCCTCCCGGTCTACAAGAAGAGCTTCGAGGCCGCCAACCCCGGCATCACGATCAACTGGGTTCGCGATTCCACCGGCGTGATCACCGCCAAGCTGCTCGCGGAGAAGGATAATCCGCAGGCTGACGTCGTCCTCGGGACGGCCGCGACCTCCCTCCTCCTCCTTCAGTCGGAGGGGATGCTTGAGCCTTACGCGCCGGCCGGCGTCGAGGCGCTCGATGTCCGCTTCGTCGACGATGAAACCCCGCCGTTCTGGGTCGGGACCAATGCCTGGGCCGCTGCTCTCTGCGTCAATACGGTCGAGATGGAGAAGCGGAACCTGCCGATCCCGGCGTCCTGGGCCGACCTGACCAAGCCCGAGTACAAGGGGCTGATCGTCATGCCGAACCCGGCGTCGTCGGGCACCGGCTTTCTCGACGTGTCGAGCTGGCTCCAGATGATGAGCGAGGAAAAGGGCTGGGCGTTCATGGATGCCCTTCACCAGAACATCGCCACCTATACGCATTCGGGCTCGAAGCCATGCACCCTCGCCGCGTCGGGCGAATATCCGATCGGCGTGTCGTTCGAGTTCCGGGCGGCGCGGCTGATCAATGAAGGCGCGCCGCTGGTCGCCGTCATCCCGGCGGAAGGCATCGGCTGGGACATGGAAGCGTCCGCGATCGTCGCCGGCACCGACGAGGTCGACGCGGCCCAGGCCCTGCTCGACTGGGCGGTCTCGGACGCGGCGATGGCGATCTATGCCGACAACTATGCCATCCTCGCCAGGGCCGACCTGGAGAAGCCGGTGGCCAACATTCCGGCCGGCATCCGCGAAAAGCTCATCGAGAACGATTTCGCTTGGGCCGCCAACAACCGCGCCCGCATCCTCGAGGAGTGGCAGAAGCGGTACGACGGCAAGTCGGAAGCCAAGAGCTGATGTCATTCTGACCCAGCGCGGGGTGGGCGGCTATCGTCCACCCCCGATCGGGTTTTGCAGGGGCGATCGCCATGGCGCGGGCAGCGAATTCGTATCTCGAAATACGCAACGTATCGAAGAACTTCGCCGACTTCGTCGCGCTCAACGACGTGTCGCTCGATGTGAGCGAGGGCGAGTTCGTCTGCTTCCTCGGTCCTTCCGGCTGCGGCAAGACGACCCTTCTCCGCGCCATCGCCGGCCTCGACATCCAGAGCTCCGGTGCGATCCGCCAGGGCGGCAAGGACATCTCGGCGCTTCCCCCGGAGCAGCGGGATTTCGGCATCGTCTTCCAGTCCTATGCCCTGTTTCCCAATCTCTCCGTCCGCCAGAACATCGCCTTCGGCCTCCAGAACCGGGGCATGCCGCGGGCCGACGTCGACAAGCGAGTCGACGAACTCCTGGAGCTGATTGGCCTCCCCGAGCAGGCCAAGAAGTATCCCGCCCAGATCTCCGGCGGCCAGCAGCAGCGCGTGGCGCTTGCCCGTGCCCTGGCGCCGCGGCCGGGGCTGATCCTGCTCGATGAGCCGCTGAGCGCACTTGACGCCAAGGTGCGGGCCCATCTCCGGCTCGAGCTCAAGCAGCTTCAGGAACAGCTTGGGGTAACGATGATCATGGTCACCCACGATCAGGAGGAGGCGTTGTCGATCGCCGACCGGATCGTGGTGATGAACGTCGGCGTGGTCGAGCAGGTCGGCACGCCCGGGGACATCTACGACAACCCGGCGACGCGCTTCGTCGCCGACTTCATCGGCGCCATGAACTTCTTTCCCGGCGTCATGGCGTCGCCCGGCCGGGTGAAGATCGGCGGCCTCGACATCGCCTGCAAGCCGAACGGACACGCGGCCGGCCAGAATGTGACGGTCGCCATCCGCCCGGAAGACGTGCAGATCGTCGCCCCGGGCGAAGCGCGGCCGGCCAACGAGGTCGACACCGAGATCGGCGCGATGGAGTTTCTCGGATCGCATGTCCGGATGCGGCTGACCAATTCGAACCTCGGCAGCACGCCGCTCCTCATCCAGCTTTCGCAGCACCAGATCCGGCACCTCACGGTCGCCCCCGGCAGCCCGCTGGCGATCCGATTTCCGCAGGAGAGCGTTCGCGTTTTCGACCGGGCGCGGCAATGAGCAGCATCCCGGCGACCGCGGCGCCGGCGGCGCGTATCCGCCCCAAGGCGGGACGCGACGACCGCCTGACGCTGCTCTTCGTGGCGCTGATCGGCTTCTACCTGATCGTCAGCCTCGCGCTGCCGCTGGCGTTCATGCTGCTGAAATCGACTGATGTCCGCAGCTTCGACTACGCCGCGTTCGACGTGGAAGTTAACACCGGCGACGGGTTCCGCGCGCTGGGCAGCCTGGCCGGAGCGGCCGGCGCGCTGGAGCTCGAGGACGAAGTCGCCCAGGCGCGCCGCGCGCCGTCGATAACCGCGGCCCAGCTCTTCAAGGACGGGCAGTTCGAAGGCGTCCCGGTCGAGGCGGTGCGGGTGCGCTTCTCGGGTGACGCGCGCGCCGGGAGCCTGGATCTTCTCGGCAAGCCTGTCGCCGCAGGCGAGTGGGCGGAAGCCGGCAGCAAGGATCTCCGCCGTCTCGTGCTCAGGGCCGGGACGATCACCTCGGTCGCCAACTATGTCAACTATTTCCGGACCCCGGCGCTGACCCGCTCGATCGTCAACAGCCTGGTGGTCTCGCTTGCCACGACCCTGATCACCGTCGCCCTCGCCTTCGGCTTCGCCTACTCGCTGCACCGGACCTGCATGCGGGGGAAGGCGGTGTTCCGGACGATCGCGATGATCCCGATCCTGGTGCCATCGCTGCTCGCCGGCATCTCGCTGGTCTACATGTTCGGCAACCAGGGCCTCCTCAAGGCATTGATCGGTGACGGCAGCATCTACGGTGCGCCGGGTATCATTGCGGGCTGCGTGTTCTTCACCTTCCCGCATGCGTTCCTGATCATCTCGACGGCGCTGCTCATCTCGGATGCGCGCCTGTTCGAGGCGGCGCGGGTGTTGCGCGCCTCGCCAATGCGCACGTTCATGACCGTCACGCTGCCCGGTGCTCGGTACGGGCTGATCTCCGCCGGGTTCGTCGTGTTCACCCTGACCATCACCGAGTTCGGCGTGCCCAAGGTGATTGGCGGCGACTTCAACGTGCTCGCGGTCGACATCTATAAGCAGGTGGTCGGACAGCAGAACTTCGCCATGGGAGCGGTGGTGTCCGTGATCCTGCTCATCCCGGCGGTGTTCGCCTTCGCCATCGACCGTATGGTGACGGCCCGGCAGGTGGCGCAACTGTCAGCCAAGGCCGTACCCTACCAACCGAAGCGCAACCCCGGCCTCGACCGCACGGCCTTCATCTATTGCTGCGTAGTGGCGGGACTGCTCCTCGCCGTGCTCGGCGTGTCGCAATACGCCGCGCTCATCCAGTTCTGGCCGTACAACCACACCCTCACGCTTCGCCACTACAGTTTCGAGGGCGTCGACGGCGGCGGCTGGACCTCGTATTTCAACTCGATCCGCCTCGCGGTCTACACGGCGCTGATCGGCACGGCGATCGTCTTCGTCGGCGCCTATCTGGTCGAGAAGGGCCGGGGCTATCGCGGCGCGCGTTCCGGACTCCAGCTCCTGGCGATGATGCCGATGGCCGTGCCCGGCATGGTGCTCGGCCTCTCCTACATCTTCTTCTTCAACGACCCGAACAACCCGCTCCACTTCCTGTACTGGACGATGGCGATCCTGGTGATCTGCACGATCACGCATTTCTATACGGTGTCGCACCTGACGGCGATGACGGCGCTCAAGGCGATGGACCGCGAGTTCGAGTCGGTGGCGGCATCGCTGAAGCAACCGATGACCCGCATGTTCACGCGCGTGACGATGCCGGTCTGTATGCCCACCGCAATCGACGTCGGCGCCTACTACTTCGTCAACGCCCTGACCACCGTGTCGGCCGTGGTCTTCCTCTACTCGCCCAATACGACGCTCGCCGCAGTGGCGGCGCTCAACATGGACGATGCCGGCCAGATCCAGCCGGCGGCGGCGATGTGCATGCTCATCTTCTACACCAATCTCCTGGCCCGCGGCGGCCACGCCCTCCTCAGCCGGAGCCTGTGGCGCACCCAGGCCTGGCGCTATCGATGAGCGACCGGGTCGACCTGCTCGTCGTCGGCGCCGGCATCGTCGGGCTTGCCCATGCCCTCGCCGCGGCGCGCCGCGGCCTGTCGGTGGTGGTGGTCGACCGCGAGGCCGAGGCGATCGGCGCATCGGTGCGGAATTTCGGCTTCGTCACGGTCACCGGCCAGCAGTCGGGGGAGTGCTGGCGCCGGGCGATGCGCTCGCGCGACGTGTGGCTCGAGGTCGCGCCCCTGGCAGGAATTCCCGTCGAGCATACCGGGCTCCTCGTCGTGGCTCAGCGGCCCGAAGCCATGCGGGTGCTCGAGGCCTTCGCCGCGACCGGAATGGGCGAGGCCTGCACGCTTCTCGATGCGGTCGAGGCGCGATCGCAGCACGGCAATGTCCTCGCCGACGGCGAGATTCAGGGCGCGCTGTGGAGCCCGCACGAGCGGCGCGTCGAGAGCCGCACCGCGATTCCCCGCCTCGCCGCCTGGCTGGCGGAAGGCCACCGGGTGGAGTTTCACCGCCGCACGCTGGTCAAGGGCATCGAGCCCGGGGCGGCAGCGACGACCGCCGGCCGCATCGAGGCGGAGCGGATCGTCGTCTGCCCGGGCGACGATCTCCGCACCCTGTTCCCGGACGCCATCGACCGGCTCGGCATCGGCCGCTGCCGTCTCCATATGCTCAAGGTTATGCCGGACCGCGAAGATTTCCGCCTCCCGGGATCGGTCATGTCCGACCTCTCGCTGGTCCGCTACCTCGGCTATACCGAACTGCCCGAGGCGGCCGCGCTGCGTGCCCGACTGAACGAAGAGCAGCCGGCGCATCTTCAGAACGGCATTCACCTCATCGCCGTGCAAGGCAGCGACGGCGGCCTGATCGTCGGCGACAGCCATCACTACGAGTGGAGTCCCTCTCCGTTCTCGCGCGATGAGGTCGACGCGCTCATACTCGACGAACTCCGGACGGTCCTTCGCCTGCCGGATGCGCGTGTCGCAGAGCGCTGGGTAGGCACCTATGCGCATCTGCCGGATCGCCTCATGGTGCGCGAGGCCCCCGATCCCGCGGTCCGGCTGGTCATCGTCACCAGCGGCACCGGCGCCAGCACCGCCTTCGCGATCGCCGAGGAGACGATCGCCGAGCTGTTTGGAGACGAATGATGCAGGAAAGCCAACTCCGCGCCGTCGTGCTCGACTGGGCGGGCACCATGGTCGATCACGGCAGCCTCGCCCCGATGGATGTCTTCGTCCGCTCCTTCGCCGAGTTCGGCGTGGCGATTACGGTCGAGGAGGCGCGCGGGCCGATGGGCATGGCCAAGCGCGACCACATCGCCGCGGTGATGCGCCTGCCGCGCGTCAGCGCCGCATGGCAGGACAAGCATGGCGGGGCTCCCGGCGAGGCGGACATCGACCGCGTCTACGACGTGTTCGTGCCGATGAACATCGCGGTGGTCAGCGACTTTGCGACGCTGATCGACGGTGCCGCCGAGGCGGCGCGCCGCGTTCGCGCGCGCGGGCTCAAGATCGGCTCGACCACCGGCTACACGCGCGAGATCATGGCACCGCTGCTGCCGCTCGCCGAGGCGCAAGGCTACGCGCCCGACAACCTGGTCTGTGCCGGGGACACCGCGGAAGGCCGGCCCTCCCCGCTGATGATGTTCCGCACCTTCCTCGACCTCGGGGTCTGGCCGGCCTGGCGGGTGGTCAAGGTCGACGACACCGAGGTCGGGATCGCGGAGGGCCTCAATGCCGGGTGCTGGACCGTTGGGGTCGCCCTGACGGGCAACGTCTTCGGGCTGAGCCTTGAAGAGAGCGAAAACCTCGACCCTGAGACGTTCGGCGCGCGCATGGAGAGCGCCATCGGCACGCTGACCCGCGCGGGCGCGCATTTCGTCATCGACAGCGTCGCCGATCTCGACGAGATCCTCGACGAGATCGAGGGCGCACTCGCCCGCGGCGAGCGGCCGTGACGGCCGACGCGTCGGAAGGCGACGTCAACACCTCGGCGCTGCGGTCAGAATGGCGCGCCGGGCTCGACGAGGAGACGTGCGCGCTGCTTGATCGCGATGCCGGCGTCTTCCTGCACCAGGCGCTATCGACTCCCTGCCTCGATGCGCTGTCGGGAGCCGAGGGGCCCTGGCTCGTCACGCTTGATGGACGGCGCATCCTCGATTTCCACGGCAACAGCGTGCACCAACTCGGGCACGGCCATCCGGAAGTGGTTGCGGCGGTCAAGGCGCAGATGGACACGCTGCCGTTCTGCCCTCGCCGGTTCACCTGCGAGGTCGCGGTGGAGTTGGCCGAAACCCTCATCCGGCTGGCGCCCAGCCCGCTTGGCAAGGTGCTATTCGCCCCGAGTGGTTCGGCCGCGATCGGCATCGCGCTCAAGCTCGCCCGCTACGCCACCGGGCGCCACAAGACGGTCTCGATGTGGGAGGCCTTCCATGGCGCTAATCTCGACGCGATCTCGATCGGGGGCGAGGGCATCTTCCGCACCGGAGTCGGCCCGCTCCTGCCAGGGACCGAGCATGTCCCGCCGCCCGGACTGGCGCAGCGCTTCTTCGGCGACGACGGGCACGCGGCCGACCGTCTCGCCGACTACATTGACTACATCCTCGGCATCGAGGGCGATGTTGCGGCGGTGATCGCCGAGCCCGTCCGCTGGACGACGGTGGAGCCGCCGCCGCCAGGTTTTTGGGCCAAGGTCCGGGCGAGCTGCGACCGCCACGGGACGCTGCTGGTGTTCGACGAGATACCGTCGGCGCTCGGCCGCTGCGGCAGCTTCTACGTTCACGAGCAGATGGGCTGCGTTCCCGACATCGTGGTGCTCGGGAAAGGGCTGGGCGGCGGCATCTTCCCCCAGGCGGCGCTGATTGCGCGCCGCGACCTCGACATCGCGCCCACGGCCGCCCTCGGCCACTACACGCACGAGAAGAGCCCGCTCGGCAGCGCCGCCGCCCTCGCCACGATCAAGGTGATCGAACGCGACAGCCTGATAGCGCGTGCGGGCGTCCTCGCCGAAGGCGGCATGGCGCGGCTCGCCGACCTCAAGGCACGGCATCCGCAGGTGGGAGCGATCCGGAGATTCGGCGCCTTCTTCGGGATGACCCTCGTCGACGCCGATGACCTTCCCGATCCGGCGCTCGCCGAACGCGTTCTCTATGAAGCCCTTGGCCGCGGTCTGAGCTTCAAGATCGGTGGCGGCAACGTGGTGACGCTCTGCCCTCCGCTGACCATCGATGGACCCGCATTCGCGAAGGCGTTCGATATCCTGGATGCGGCCGTCGAGGCCGCCGTCGGGCGCTAGCGGCCCATGCTGCCGTGGCTGTTCCCATCAACCTCGGCTGTCGCCCGCTGTGGGGATGTCGGCCTTCAGACATCACGGTGGGACGCCGGGCAGCGAAGCCGTGGCCCGAGGAGTTTCGCATTCGAGGCGTTTACACGCGCGTCGCGCATTCAAACAAGGGATTGCTGGACTTGTCCGATCCGGTCGGCAACCAGCGATCTGGGGCCAGCGACCTGGCATTGTTCTCTCAACAGTTGTCAGAGCAGGGGAAGTCGAGATGTCAGGGGATAAGGAAGAGCTGGCCAGGCAGATGGAGATCGAGATGGCCGACAACCTCGAGGAGGAACTCGAGCTGGAACTGGACGACGAGCGCCTGGACGAACTGGTGAGTGGCGCAGGTCTGGGCGGCGCCGAAGGCTCCCTCGATCGATTCTTCTATTTCCGCGAGCTGCTGCGCCTGCAGGGCGAACTAGTGAACCTCCAGGACTGGGGCGCGAGCAACGGTCTCAAGGTGGTCGTGCTGTTCGAGGGGCGCGACGCCGCCGGCAAGGGCGGCGTGATCAAGCGCATCACCCAGCGCCTCAACCCGCGCGTCTGCCGCGTTGTGGCGTTGACCGCCCCCAGCGAGCGCGAGAAGACGCAGTGGTACTTCCAGCGCTATGTCCCGCACCTGCCCGCGGGCGGCGAAATCGTCCTGTTCGATCGCAGCTGGTACAGTCGGGCCGGTGTCGAAAGGGTGATGGGCTTCTGCACGGACGAGGATGTCGAGGAGTTCTTCCGGTCCGTCCCGGACTTCGAGCGCATGCTCGTGCGCTCGGGAATCATCCTGATCAAGTACTGGTTCTCGATCACCGACGAAGAGCAGCAGATGCGCTTCGTGATGCGGATCCGCGATCCGCTCAAGCAGTGGAAGCTCAGCCCGATGGACGTCGAGTCGCGTCGGCGCTGGGAGGCCTACACCAAGGCCAAGGAAGCGATGCTCGAGCGCACCGACATCCCGGAAGCGAAGTGGTGGGTGGTGGAGGCCGTCGACAAGAAGCGGGCGCGCCTCAACTGCATCGCCCACCTGCTCGCGCAGATCCCCTATGGCGAAATCGAACGGGACCCGGTCGTGCTTCCCGATCGCGTTCATAATCCGGACTACATCCGCGGGCCGATTCCGCCCGAGATGTATGTCCCGTCGTTGTATTGAGACCAGCGCGCCGGGCGGGAAGGGCGGCGGCCGACCGTCCCCTTCTCCCCGTCAATGCGCCGTCCAGCCGCCGTCGATGGGAATGGCGGTGCCGGTGATCTGGGCGGCGGCGTCCGAGCACAGGAAGACGGCCAGAGCCCCGATCTGATCGACCCCGACGAACTGGCGCGTCGGCTGGGCGGCGAGGAGCACGTCGCGAATGACCTGTTCCTCGGTGAGGCCGCGGGCCTTGGCCGTTTCCGGAACCTGCTTCTCCACGAGCGGCGTCATCACGTAGCCCGGGCAGATGGCGTTGGCGGTCACGCCGAACTCGGCGCCCTCGAGGGCAACCGTCTTCGTCAGCCCGTTGACGGCATGTTTGGACATCACATAGGCCGACTTGAACGGCGATGCGACCAGCGCATGGGCCGAGGCAACGTTGACGATACGGCCCCAGCCGCGCGCCTTCATTTCGGCGAACGTGAGGCGGATGAGGTGCCAGGCAGCCGACATGTTGAGGGCAATGATGAGATCGTAGCGCTCGACGGGGAAGTCCTCGATCGGTGCGACCGTTTGGACGCCGGCATTGTTGACGATGATGTCCACCTGGCCGAAGCGCAGCCGGGTGTCGGCGACGAGGCGCTCGATCTCGTCTACGCGGCTCAGATCCGCGGCGCAGAGCGCGATCTCCGCCCCGGTCTCGGCCACAAGGCTTCGCCGCAATTCCTCCCCATCCGAAGACTCGCCGAGGCCGTTGAGCATGACGTTGGCACCGCCAGCGGCAAGGGCGCGGGCAATACCCAGTCCGATACCACTGGTCGAACCGGTGACGATCGCGGTCTTGGTCATGTGCGGGAATCCCGTTCTGCGGCCGGTCAGGCGAACGTCATTTCCGGAACATGTTCCGAGACGATCAGCCGGGCATCGGTCCTTGCCACAATGTCCTCCACCGAGACATCCGGCGCATGCTCCTTCAGCACCAGGCCGGCCGCGGTCGGCTCGATCACGGCGAGGTCGGTCACTACCAGGTCGACGCGGCGGAGTGCGGTGAGGGGCAGCGAGCACGTTGCGACAATCTTGGAGACACCCTTGGCGGTATGCTGCATGGCGACGACGACGCGCTTGGCCCCGGTCACCAAGTCCATGGCGCCGCCCATTCCGGGCACCATTTTCCCCGGCACTTTCCAGTTGGCGAGGTGACCCTCCTCGTCGACCTGGAGACCGCCAAGCACCGTCATGTCGAGGTGACCGCCGCGAATGATGCCGAAGCTCATGGCGCTGTCGATCGAGGCCGCTCCCGGCACGGCCGTCACGAACGCTCCCCCGGCGTCGGTCAGGTGCGGATCCTCCATGCCCTCCGGCGGCCGCGCTCCGAGCCCGATGACGCCGTTCTCGGCCTGGAAGAACACCCCGAGCTCGGGCCGGACATAGCTCGCCACGAGGCTTGGCAGGCCGATGCCGAGATTGACCAGTGAGCCGGGCATGACCTCGCGCGCGACGCGGCGGGCAATGAGTTCCTTGGATTCCATTGCAGGGCCCTCCTCAGGCGGCACGCGCCAGGATTCTGTCGACGAGAACCCCCGGTGTCTTCACGCCGTCCGGCGGGATCGCGCCGATCGGGACGATCACGTCGGGCTCCGCGATCACCATGTCCGCGGCGAGCGCCATGATCGGGTTGAAGTTGTGGGCGGTGAGCGAGTAGTCGAGATTTCCCGCATAGTCAGCCTGGCGCGCCGCGATCAGGGCGAAGTCGCCGCGAATCGGCGACTCGACCAGAAAGCGCTGGCCCTGCACCTCGATGGTCTGCTTGCCGTCCTCGACCTCGGTGCCGAGGCCGGTCGGCGTGAGCACGCCGCCGAGGCCGACGCCGGCGGCGCGGATCCTCTCGACCAGCGTGCCCTGCGGCACGAGTTCCACGTCGATCTCGCCGGAGATCATCTTCTCCTGCGTCTCCGGGTTGAGGCCGATATGCGAGACGATCATGCGGCTGACGGCGCCTGCGCTCACCAGTCTGCCGATGCCCCTTCCCGGCATGGCGGAATCGTTGGCAACCACCGTGAGGCCCTTCGCGGCGCGCGCCACCAGCGCGTCGATCAGCCGATGCGGCGAACCCACCCCCATGAAGCCGCCGATGAGGACGGTCGCACCGTCCAGGATGAGACCGGCTGCGGCTGCGGCCGAAAGGCACTCCTTCATGCGACGCTCCATCTGATGGGCCGGAAGTGGGGAGTGCGCTCTGGCGCGATGCTGCGCCTACGGCGGCATGCCGGCCTGGGCGGTTTCTCGCCGGGCGTCCTGCGGCCGACCTGCGCCGGACCAGACCCGCGGCGCGCGTCGGCTATGGCCTGCGAAAACGGCATCCCTGCTCCCCAGTCAGGCGACCACCCTAGCGATGATTTGTTTCAGTTGTGCAGCGACGATGGCGGATGGCGTCGCAGAACGGGTGATGCCCCCGTTTGGGGTGCGCGCCCGTGAAGCGGAGGCAACGAAGGGAGGGCTTCATGACAGTGTCACCGCAAGCTGGGAAAAGCGGTGCGCGGCTCAACTGGGGAAGCCGCGAGGTGGACGAATGGACGCGCTCTCAGGAAAAAAGGCGCTGATCGTCGGGATCGCCAACGACCAGTCGATCGCTTGGGGGTGCGCCAAGGCGTTCCGGAGCGCCGGCGCCGACATCGCGGTAACCTACCTCAACGAGAAGGCCGAGCCGCATGTGCGCCCGCTCGCCGAAGCGATTGGCGCCGAGCTCATCATGCCGCTCGACGTCACCCGGGCTGGCGAACTGGAGGCGGTGTTCGCGTCGGTGGCCGAGCACTGGGGCCGGCTCGACATGGTACTCCACTCGATCGCCTTCGCTCCGCGCGATGACCTGCATGGCCGGGTCGTCGACTGCTCACCGGAGGGTTTCGCCCTGGCGATGGACGTTTCGGTGCACTCGTTCCTCCGGATGATCCGCCTCTCGGAGCCGCTGATGCCGCACGGCGGCACCTGCCTTGCGCTGTCCTTCTTCGGCTCGTCCAGGGTCGTGCGCAGCTACGGCATCATGGGGCCGGTCAAGGCGGCGCTCGAGAGCGCGGTGCGCTACGCCGCGGCCGAACTCGGCCCTAAGGGCATCACCGTCCATGCTTTGTCGCCGGGACCGCTCAAGACGCGCGCGGCTTCGGGCATCGACCATTTCGATGCGCTGATCGAGGAAGCCTCGGCGCGGGCGCCGACCCATCAGCTCACGACCATCGACGATGTCGGCGCCCTCGCGGCGTTCCTGGCGTCGTCGCATGCGCGAAACCTCACCGGCGGTGTGCATGACATCGACGGCGGCTTCTCCATAATCGCCTAGGGGGCCAAGATGACAAATGTGTTTGCGTTCATGGATCCCATGCACCAGCCCTCGGTCCCGCGGCCCGAGAGCGATGCCCTCGCCAAGATCACGGCGCTTATGGACGTGTCGGGTCACGAGCTCTCGGCGATGACCCAGACCGGCGACATCCTGACGACGGCATTCCTGAAGCACAGCCGTCGCATCCTCGACACCCACGCCGAGCGGGCACGCACGACGCTTGCGGCGGTCCAGGCGCTGATGGAGGGCCTTCGCGTCGCGCAAGACGAAGGCGAACTCGCCGACTTCGGCCGCGACTATGTCCGCGATGCGGGCGAGCGGGCAGTGCTGACGCTCGACACGCTGCGCAAGCGTGGCGACATCTTCCTCGAGCACGAGGCCGCGGGCTGCCCACCGGTGCTCGCTTACGACTACGAAGTCGTCATGGACGGGGCCGACCTGCCCTACCCCTGCAACTATATGCTGCTCGCCATCCTCCCGCCGGAAGGCGTGGAGATCAAGCCGTGGAAACGGCCCTACATCATCATCGATCCGCGCGCCGGACACGGCCCGGGGATCGGCGGGTTCAAGACCGACAGCCAGGTGGGCGTGGCGCTCCGCGATGGGCACCCGGTCTATTTCATCGCCTTCAAGCGGGACCCCGAGCCGGGGCAGTACCTGTCCTACATCACACGCGCCGAAGCCGCCTTCGTCCGCGAGGTGATGCGGCGCCATCCCGACGCGCCGAAGCCGGTGGTCACCGGCAACTGCCAGGGCGGCTGGGCGACGCTGCTCCTTGCCGCCACCAACCCGGACCTGACCGGGCCGATCGTCATCAACGGCGCCCCGGTCGACACCTGGGCCGGCGAGGTCGGCAACAATCCGATGCGCTACACGGCCGGCGTCAGCGGCGGGGCATGGATTCCGATGTTCCTGTCGGACATCGGCGGCGGCATCTTCGACGGCGCCCATCTGGTGATGAACTTCGAGCTGCTCAACCCGGCCCGGACGCTCTTCCGCAAATATGCCGACCTGTTCCGCGACATCGACAAGGGCGACGCGCGCTTCCTCGAATTCGAGAAATGGTGGGGTGGCTTCTTCCTGATGACCGAGGCCGAGATCCGCTGGATCGTCGAGCAGCTCTTCGTCGGCAATCGCCTGGTCAAGAACGAAGCGCGGATCGAGCCGGGCCGTCCGCTCGATCTCAAGGCGATCCGCGCTCCGGTGATCGTCTTCGCCAGCCACGGCGACAACATCACGCCGCCGCAGCAGGCCCTGAAATGGATTGCCGAGACCTATGCCGACGTCGGCGAGATCAAGATCCGCGGCCACCGCATCATCTACATGGTCCATGACCAGATCGGACATCTCGGCATCTTCGTCTCCTCGCAGATCGCCAACAAGGAGCACACCGAGGTCGCCTCGACACTGAAGACCATCGAGTCTCTCGCGCCCGGCCTCTACGAGATGCGCATCGAGGACTACGTGGGCGACGTCGAGAACCGCCGCTTCACGGTCGGCTTCGTCGAGCGCACGCTGGACGATATTCGCGCCATCGACGACGGGTTCGAGGACGAGCGGCCGTTCGCGGCGGTGGCGCGCATGTCGGAGTTCCAGGCCCAGGCCTATGACATGCTGGTCCGCCCCCTGGTCAAGGCCATGGTCACCGAGACCGGCGCCGAGGCCGGCCGGGCGCTCCATCCGGAGCGCCTGTCGCGGGCCCTGATGTCGACCCGGAACCCGGCGATGAAGCAGGTCGAGACGATGGCGGCGAAGATTGCCGCCGAACGCAAGCCGGCCCGCAAGGACAATCCCTTCCTTGCCGCCGAGGCGATCTGGGTGGATGCGATCGAGCAGTCGCTCGATTTCTGGCGCGACTGCCGCGACATGATGAACGAGCTTGCCTTCCACAGCGTCTGGGGCACGCCTTGGAGCCGGAGCTTCGGCCGCACCCACGAGGCCCGGCGCACGCTCAAGAATGTCCAGGAACTTCGCAGCCTCCCCGAGGTCACGGCCGCGCTCTACAACATCGAGCGCGGCGGCTTCGCCGAGGCGGTGATCCGGATGCTGATCCTGCTCGCCGAGAACCGCGGCACCGTGCGCCGCGATCGCCTCGAACGTTCGACCCGCGTGCTCACCCAGGACGAGCCCTTCAAGTCGCTCACGGCCGAGCGGCGCGCCATGATCATCCACGAGCAGACCCTGATCGCGACCTACGACTTCGAGGGGGCGATCAAGACCCTGCCGGTGCTTCTCAAGACCGCGGAAGAGCGCGACCTCGCCACTCGTATCGTCCAGTACATCCCGGGCGCAATCGGCGAGATGACGCCGCACACGCTCGACCTCCTTCAGCGGTTTCATCGTATCCTCGAACTGCCACCGGTCACCGAGGACATCCTGAGCGATCCTCTTTCCTCGGACACCGAGGCCGCGTCATCCGACCTCGATGCGCTGCTCCCGGGGCAGCGCCGGGCGAACGGAGCCGGACCGTCCGGCGCCCCTCTTGACCCGGCGGCGGGCGGGGGGTTGCCCGGCGGCGAAGGTGGCCTGCCGGGGAGCGTGCCGGAGTTGGCGCGATGAAACTCGAGAACCGCCTGTTCGACGAGATGCAGATCGGCGACAGGGCCGAGCTGCGCCGGCTGATCACGCCGGACGACCTCTACGTCTTTGCGGCTGCATCGGGCAACTATAACCCGATGCACCTTCCCGATCAGGACGTCGACGGGGACGGCAAGGCCGAGAGCGTGGCGCCGGGGATGTTCGTCGGTTCACTGATCTCCGCCGTTCTCGGCACGATGCTGCCCGGCCCGGGCACCCTCTACACGGCACAGAGCTTTGCTTTCCACGAACGCGCGCGGGCCGGCGAGGAATTGGTCAGCCGGGTCACCGTCCTCGGCAAGCATGCGGGCGGGACCGTGACGCTCGGCACCGAGGTCCGCCGCGTCTCCGACGATGCGCTGATCGTCGCCGGCGAGGCCGAGGTCATCGCGCCCCGCAAGAAGTTCAGCCGTGACGACGTCGAGGTGCCTGGGCTTGTGGTTCAGCGCCACTGCCACTTCGCCGCCCTGGTCGAGCGCGCGCGCCAGCTCCCGCCGATCCGGACGGCGGTGGTCGCCCCCGAGGAGGCTCAGTCGCTGATGGGCGCTCTGCTCGCGGCGAAGGAGGGCATCATTACCCCGATTCTGGTCGGTCATCCCGAACGGATCGCCGCCACCGCCGCGGAGGCCGATGTGGACCTCGACGGCTTCGAGGTCGTGGCTGCGGCGACACACGACCAGGCGGCGGTCATCGCCTGCCAACTGGTGAACGATGGCCGGGCGGCAGCGGTGATGAAGGGCCATCTCCATACCGACAGCCTGCTCAAGCCGATGCTCGAGCGGAACGGCGGTCTCCGGGTCGGCCGCCGCTTCACCCATATCTTCGTGATGGACGTGCCTGGAACGCCGCGCCCCATCATGGTCACCGACGCCGCGATCAACATCGCCCCCGACCTCCTCACCAAGGTAGACATCGTCCAGAACGCCATCGACCTGGCGATCTCGATCGGCGCAACCGAACCGCGCGTTGCCGTTCTCTCGGCCGTTGAAAGCGTCAATCCCGCGATCCAGTCGTCGATCGATGCGGCGCTTCTCTCGAAAATGGCCGAGCGGGGCCAGATCACGGGAGGACATGTCGACGGTCCGCTGGCGATGGACAACGCTGTCGATCTTGCCGCGGCACGGACGAAGGGGCTCGGCGGCCAGGTCGCCGGGCAGGCCGACATCCTGGTCGTTCCAGGAATCGATTCAGGCAACATGCTGGCCAAGCAGCTTGCCTTCCTCAGTCACGCCGAGGGCGCCGGCCTGGTGCTGGGCGCGAAGGTGCCGGTGATCCTCAACTCACGCTCCGACAGCGCCATGTCGCGGCTCGCCTCCTGCGCCGTCGCCGCGCTCCACCGGGCTCGCCTCGCGCAGGAGGCACCGGCATGACAGACGCGCTGTTGGCCCTGAATGCCGGCTCCTCCTCTCTCAAGTTCGGGCTCTATCCGGCGGCGGGCGACGCGCCGATCGCAACCGGCCTCGCCGACCGGATCGGCGCCGAGGGCACGCTTCGCCTCAGGGCGGGCTATGGCGCCGACCTGCCCGTGCCGGTCCCGCCCGACATGTCCGACCACGGCACGGCGCTGGAGACGGTCCTCGGCGCACTGGTCGCGGCCTTTCCGGAACTGACGATCCTCGCCGTCGGCCATCGCGTGGTCCATGGCGGGCCGGATCTTGATGCGCCCGTCCTGATCAATGAGGGACTGCTCGAAGAGCTCGAAGCGCTGTCGCCCTTCGCCCCGCTCCATCAACCGCACAACCTCGCCGGCATCCGCGCCGCCATTGCCGCGTTTCCGGAGGCGCCGCAGGTCGCCTGTTTCGACACCGCGTTCCACCGGTCCCATCCCTTCGTCAATGACACCTTCGCCCTGCCCCGTGCCTATTACGACAAGGGCGTCCGCCGCTACGGCTTCCACGGGCTGAGCTACGCCTTCGTGACGGGCGAACTGGCGCGAATCGCGCCGCGCCTCGCCGAGGGGCGGGTCGTAATGGCGCATCTCGGCAACGGCGCCTCGATCTGCGCCATCCACAACGGACGGTCGGTCGCCTCGACCATGGGCTTCTCGGCGCTCGACGGCCTGCCGATGGGCACCCGCTGCGGCCAGCTCGACCCCGGCGTCGTGCTCTATCTGATGCAGCAGGAGGGGCTCGACGCCAACGCGATCGTCGATCTCCTTTACAGGCGGTCGGGTCTGCTCGGCCTGTCCGGCCTGTCCAACGACATGCGCGTACTCGAGGCCGCCGGCACGACCGAAGCGAACCAGGCGATCGATTACTTCGTCTTCCGGGTCCAGCGGGAGATCGGGGCGATGGCGGCGGCTATGGGGGGCATCGATGCCCTCGTTTTCTGCGGCGGCATCGGGGAGAACTCACGGTTGGTCCGCGCCCGCGTTTGTGAACGCATGGCGTGGATGGGAATCGAGATCGATCACGAACGGAATGCCCTCAATGCCATGGTGATCTCGTCGGAGATGGCGCGTACGCCGGTGCTCGTTCTCCCGACGAACGAAGAGCTGCTCATCGTGCGGGCGGTGCGGAGCGTCGCGCTGGGGAATGACGCCGTCCCCGAGGCACCGCTTTTGCACGACCGGGCGCCGGAGGAGGCACTTGCTGCGAGGGGTGGAGCCGCTGGTTAGGTCGCGCGGCTCGTCGCAAGACGGCCGATGGCGGAGTCCGTATGGAGCAGGCCGGAATTGATCCAGGGGGGGCTTGAGCGTGAAGATCGAGAGAATTGGAGTGATCGGCGCCGGCACGATGGGCAACGGCATCGCTCAGACCTTCGCGGTGGCCGGCTTTCCGGTGATCCTCCAGGATCTTTCGCCGGAAGCGCTTGATCGCGGCATGGCGACGATCCGCGCCAGCCTCGCCAGGCTGGTGAAGAAGGGCGTGCTGACGCAAGACGGCTCCGATGCCGCCAGCGCCGGGATCGTGACGTCGACCTCGATTGAGGACATGGCCGACCGCCACCTGGTGATCGAGGCGATCGTCGAGAAGCTGGAGGCCAAGACCGCGATTCTCAAGCGGCTCGACGCGATCTGCGGCGAGACGGCGATCTTCGGCTCGAACACCTCGTCGATCCCGCTCACCGCGCTTGCCGCCGCGTCCTCGCGTCCGGGCCGCGTCATCGGAATGCACTTCTTCAATCCCGTGCCGCTGATGCGGCTCGTCGAGATCATCCGCGCGCTCCAGACCGACGACGCCGTTGCCGCCGCCATCTTTGACGTTACCCAGGCGATCGGCAAGACACCGCGGGTCAGCAAGGACAGCTACGGTTTCGTCGTCAACCGGCTGCTGGTGCCGATGATCAACGAGGCCGTCAATTGCGTGCAGGAAGGTATCGCCACCCCCGAGGACATCGACAGCATGATGATTCTCGGCGCCAACCACCCGATTGGGCCGCTGGCGCTCGCAGACCTGATCGGCCTCGACGTGGTGCTGAGCATCATGGAGACCCTGCATCGCGGCTTCGAGGATCCGAAGTACCGGCCGAGCCCGCTCCTCAAGCAGATGGTCGCCGCCGGATATCTCGGCCGGAAGTCCGGAAAGGGATTTACCGACTATGCGCCCTCCGCCGGGGCGGCGGGGGCCGAGTGAGGCGCCGCCCCGCGTGCTGGCGGTCATGGTCGCCAAGTCGCGCCGTGGCAAATCGGGCTGGCCGATGAACGATGTCAATGCGCTTCTTCAACGCCGACGATGGCGCGAGACTGGCCTTCCGGATCGACGGTAGTGGACAGCCGATCGTCGCCCTGGCTGGGCTGTCGCGCGACTCGCGCGACTTCGATTACCTTGAACGGCGTCTCGGCCGGGGGCTGCTGATCCGGCTCGATGCCCGCGGCCGCGGCGCGTCGGAGTGGACCGGCGCCACGAGCTATACGGTCGATCGCGAGAGTCGCGATGTCATCGCCCTCCTCGATCACCTCCAGATCGACCGAGCGGCCATCCTCGGTTCGTCTCGAGGGGGCCTCCTGGGCATCGTCCTGGCGGCGACCGCGCGGCCCCGCGTCGCCGGGCTCTGCCTCAACGACGTCGGCCCGGTTGTGGAGCGCGCGGGCCTGATGCGGGTCGGCCAGTACCTCGGCGTCGCGCCGACAGTCGACACGCTCCTCGACGTCATGGACCGCATGCCCGCCGCCATGCCGGGCTTCGTCGATGTCCCCACGGAACGCTGGGCCGAGGAAACCATCCGGCACTTCACCGAGGGGCCCCATGGCGTGGGCCTCACCTATGACCCGGCGCTTCGGGTGAACTTCGACAAGGCCATGGCCGGCCCGCTTGCGGACATGTGGGCGCTGTTCGACACCTGTGCAGGCCTGCCGCTCGCCCTCATTCGCGGCGAGAATTCCGACGTGCTCAGCCTGGAGACGGCGAACGAAATGCAGCGCCGACGGCCGGACATGATCCGTGTCGAGATCCCGGGCCGCGGGCACATCCCCTTCCTCGACGAGCCGCTTGCAATCGACGCCATCCACCGCTGGCTCGACGCCGTCGCGATGACCGATCACCGCCCGGGCGACGCGAGGGAATCCGCCTGAGTGCCAGGACCCAGGCCAGCGGCCGCCATCCGCGGGATCAGGACTTCACCATCGTGTCGAAAAATACGCCGCCGAGGTGTTCGTCACGCAAGGCGCGTTAAGCCCTCGATTAGCCGTTCTCCCGAGGACTGCGCCGGCGCGATGTACCGGCTTTTCGGGCCAACCGCCCTATCCGTCCTGCATGGCCCTCGCCAGGAGCCCATGAGGCCATTGACGAACGGGTGGTCCTCGCGCGGCTCACTTCGCCGCCCAGTTTCGGATTTCTCCGCGCCAATAGACGAACTCGCGCCCGTCCAGGACCCAGGCGACCTCTCCGTGCCTGGGCACGCGGCGTCCGGCGACCTCCATGTAGTCCCAGAAGCGGCCCTGCCATGGTCTGGTGACCTGCTTTCCGTCCACAATTCCTGCCCGCGATGGTGCGCTGGCCTCCCGGACAAGGCCGTCGCTATCGAGGCGAAAGGTCACCTCTCCGCGCTCCGCCCCTTTGCCGGTGGCAACTTTGATGGTCGCGGGGTCCATCACCGTCCACTCCAGGCTGGCGTTGACGAGGATGGCGTCAGGGTTCCAGGGCAGCTCAATCAGGTAGCGAAGCGCCTCACCCTGGTTCACGGCTTCCGTCCCGGATTCGCCGGCCATGCGTATTGCTCCCAGAAGCCGCGCATCCAGACCACCCCTACCGCAGACGAAATAGTCCGCCACCAGCATGTAACCCGCGGGTGAGAACGACGCGCGCCACACAAAACCGGCAACGTCCGTGGCGATGGTCTGCGACGCGGTGAAGGGCATTTCTCTGCCGCCGGGCGTTTGCCACATCGTGCCGGTCTGGTCGAAGCTGACGAAGCGCGACGGGGCTTCGCGACGGGCGCCCAGACGTTCCGCCAAGGCGAGAACTTCTGGCGGGAGATCGGTGCGAAGCATAGGAGACGCGCCATTCCTGAGCTGCGCCTCGAATCCATCCAGTTGTGAAAGGAATTTCTGACGGAGAATAAAGACCAGGACGGCGGCCGCTCCGGCGACGGTCAGAAGACCTAGGAGAACCTTGATCAACATCGAGTCCTCGTATCGTTCCCGCCGGCAATCCGGAAGGGCGAGAGCCCTCTCCGATCGCGACGCCGGCCAAGTCGAGACTATCCTGGCGCCTTGCTTCTCGCATGACTACGGTGCCTTCCCTGGTTTCGGTAACGCCTCCCCACTTGATTCCACGGCGCGAAAAGGTTTCGACAAATAAAACCGATCGATCCGTTGGCATCCATCATCGCTTTCGTCAGGCTTTCACAATGCTTTGTCAAAAGGGAACTGAGCAGCCTGCGACCGCCGCACCGGTTGCTTTTGATTTTTCCTTCAAGCGCGGCTTGAGAATACTGCATCGTCAACCAACGTTTCTTGCGTTGAATCAATCCACCAAAGCCCAAACACGGTACTGAGGGCCCTCAGAACCAGCCTTGGGAAAGAGCGGAGCTAATCGATGGCCAAGAAGATGAAGGTTGCGATTTTCGTCGAGCCCGGGCGCATCGCGCTCGATGAAAAGCCGATCCCCGAGATCGGTCCGCTCGACGCGCTCCTCCGCGTCACGACGACTACGATCTGCGGCACGGACGTCCACATCATGAAGGGCGAGTACCCGGTCGCGAGCGGCCTGACGATCGGCCACGAGCCGGTCGGGGTGATCGAGAAGCTGGGATCCGCTGTCACCGGATATCGCGAGGGCCAGCGTGTCATCGCCGGCGCCATCACCCCGAGCGGCTGGAGCAATGCTTGCCTCTGCGGCTGCGGCTCGCAGGACGGAGCCGGCACAAAGCACGGCTGGAAGGCGATCGGCGGTTGGAAGTTCGGTAACACCATCGATGGCTGCCAAGCCGAGTATGTGCTCGTGCCGGATGCCATGGCGAACCTCGCCGCGGTGCCGGACGACCTCACCGACGAAGAGGTGCTGATGTGCCCGGACATCATGTCGACCGGGTTCAGCGGTGCGGAGCGCGCCGGTATCCAAATCGGCGATTCCGTCGCCGTCTTTGCGCAGGGGCCCATCGGCCTCTGTGCGACGGTCGGGGCAAAGCTGAGCGGCGCCGCCACCATCATCGCAGTCGATCGGGTGGAGGCGCGCTTCGCCATCTCGCGCAAGCTCGGCGCCGACCATGTCGTCGACTTCTCCAAGGTCGATCCTGTCGAGGAGATCATGCGCATCACCGACGGTCGCGGCGTCGATGTCGCGATCGAGGCGCTCGGCACGCAGGCGACGTTTGAATCGGCGCTTCGCGTGCTCCGCCCGGGCGGCACGCTGTCGAGCCTCGGCGTCTACTCGACCGACCTCAAGATACCGCTCGGGGCGTTTGCTGCCGGCCTCGGCGACCACACGATCGTCACCTCGCTCTGTCCGGGCGGCAAGGAGCGCATGCGGCGACTGATGGGCATCATCCAGTCCGGCCGCGTCGATCTGAAGCCGCTGGTCACGCACCGCTTCAAGCTCGACGACATCGTTGCAGCCTACGACCTATTCTCGCACCAGCGGGACGGCGTGCTGAAGGTCGCGATCACGCCGTAGCCGCGAAGAGAGATGCATCGCCGCTGCAATCGCACAATCGTGCTCAGTGCCTGACGCGCGACGCGAGGCGATCGCCGGCAGAAAGTCTGGGGCCATTGCCGGAGAACATGATCATGTCGGCCATTCGCCGACACCCGGTCCTGAGCTACTTCCTCCTCGCGTTCGCCATCGCCTGGGCCGGCGTATTCATGCTTCTTCCAGCCGGTGATCCCGGGAAGGAGGAACTCGATGCTCTCCTCGGTCCGGTGTTCATTGCGATGGCGCTGGGTCCGTCGCTGGCGAGCGTTCTCCTGACCGCAGTTCTCGGCGGCCGCTCGGGGATCAAGGCGCTCTTCGGCGGGCTTGTCCGGTGGCGAACAGGGCCCGGGTACTACTTGCTCGCCCTCGTGCTGGTTCCCGCGACTGCGCTGCTGGTGCTTGGCATCTTCGCCGCCGTCTCGCCGGTCTTCACGCCCATCCTCTTCAGCACCGCGGGGGGCGTGCCGGTGCTCATCACGGGGGTGTCCGTCGGCCTCGCTGCGGGACTTACGGAAGAACTTGGGTGGACAGGCTTCGCCACGCGCCGGCTGCTGATCGGGCGCAGCGTCGTTGCCGTCGGATTGACGATCGGGTTCTTGCACGGCTTCTGGCACCTTCTGGTGGAATACTATTGGGGTGACGGTGCAAGCTATGGCCGTTGGTTCATCCCTTATTTCATCGTTGCCTGGGTCCTGCCGCTCACCGCGCTCCGGCTGTTGATCGTCTGGGTGTTCCATCGGACGCAGAGCACACTGATCGCCGCCCTGACGCACGCGAGCTACACGGGCGCGCTTGTCATGCTCTGGCCGGTGGGGATCTCGCAGGGTGAGGAGATGCTGTGGACCGGCGCTTTCGCTGCGACTCTCGGCGCCGCCTTCGTCGCGCTGAATGTGTTCGGTCCGAAAGGCGGCGGTTCAATGCAGGACATCGTCTGACTGAGCTTCGTGCCAATAGTCGCATCGTTGCCTCTGGTTTTGACATTTGCTTGCGCTGGGTCGCGGGGCCGGGACGATCCTCGCAAGATGGAACTTCTGGGCGCGCGCCATGAATCGCAGAACATTTCTCACCGGGGCGGCGACGGGCGCGGCGGTCGTCGGAGCAGCAGTGGGGGGCTTCGTCCTGTGGGCGAGGGCTGGCATGGGCGGCTGGCGCGAAACGGTCGGGGCAATCCGGCGGCCCCTCGCGCCCGGCATCTCCGGTCGGGAGGCTCTCGAGGAACTTGTCCGGTTCGCTACGCTCGCAGCGAATAGCCACAATACCCAGGCTTGGCGCTTCGCGCTCGGCGATGGCGCAATCACCATCCTTCCCGATTTCACCCGCCGTACCCCGATCGTCGATCCCGACGATCACCATCTCTTCGCGAGCATGGGCGCCGCGACCGAGAACATCGTGCAGGCGGCGCCCATACTCGGCCTTTCGGCCGAGCCCCGCTTCGAGCCCGACGGTGACGGCCGCATCACTGTCGATCTTCGCGCCGGCGAGACGGTGACCACGCCGATGGCCGCGGCAATTCCCAAGCGGCAATGCACGCGCGCGCCTTATGACGGCCGCGCAGTTCCCGAAACGGACCTCCGGACACTCTCGGCTGCGGGCCGCGGCGGGGGAGTCGATCTCATGCTCCTGACCCAACGACCGGCAATCGACGCGGTCGCCGCGCTCGTCATCGACGGCGATACGGTGCAGATGAATGACCCCGCCTTCATCGATGAATTGAAGCATTGGCTGCGCTTCAGCTACGCCGAGGCGCTATCGGCTGACGGTCTTTTCTCCGCGGCTTCCGGAAATCCCGTGCTGCCGGCGCCCGTTGGCCATGCGCTTTTCGGGCTGTTCGTCTCGGCCGACTCCGAAAACAAGAAATACCTCGCGCAGATCGCAAGTTCGCCCGGCCTCGCCGTCTTCGTCTCGGAGCAGAACGACAAGGCGCACTGGATCGCGGCGGGACGCGCCTACCAGCGGTTCGCCCTGCAAGCCACCGCGCTCGGCATCAAGCATGCGTTTCTGAACCAGGCCGTCGAGGTGCCGGAAGTACGGCAGCGCCTCGCAGAACATCTCGCCCTCGGCGAGCGGCGGCCCGACCTGATCGTCCGCTTCGGCTACGGGCGCGGAGATGCCGTGGTCGCTGCGTCGCCCGGTTGCGAACGTCCTGGCGTAACCGTGTCGGCTCCCCGCCAGCCTTTCTGCAGGCTCGCACTCCATCGCGGGAACCATCCACTCAACAATTGGATCGCAGAGATGGGACGCATTTATCGCGATCTGACGGGCAAAGAACCTGGGACCTCTGTCGGTGCTCCCGAGCGCACCAACAAGGGGCAAGCGGGCGGCCCGTTCATAGGATTCCTTCAGGCCGCCAGCCGACCTTTGGGGGTTGGGCAATCCCCTGCTGCGTGGCGCAAGCGCGCCCGCTCGGTCATACCTGCATTGAAGTAGGAATAGTTTCAGTTCGGCCATTGCGACGGGCCTTTGAGGTTCGGCTACGTCGGGCGCTATGTCTGTCGGAGCCCGAGCCCCAACGACCAATACCTCCCAGGCGGAGTCCGCGCTCCGCGCACTCGTCCGCCTGCTCGCACGCCAGGCCGCCCGCGAACTCCTCGACTCGAATCCGCCGACCGATGACCTGAAAGGGCCCGCCGCTCGCCGGGAGGCCCCGCGATGAGTCGCCCGCGGGCATACCTGCGAGCCCAAGCGGTGGCCGACCGGCTTGGGATCTCGGTCAGAACCGTGCGGCGCTGGATCGCTGACAAAACCATTCCCTCGACCAAGGTTGGCGGCTCCCGGCTCATCGCCGAGGACGACTTGGCGCGCACGCTCTGCTGCGGCGTGACCGATCTCGCGACCGACGACGACGATACCCAAGAAACTCAAAGCGTTACTTGAGTATAGTGAATAGGTAAACCAAGTATATGTTCCAGTTATTAGTTGATAGTGTTCCCGAATGTCACCATCTTTCACTGAATGACACAGTTACTCCAAATACGACGGAGAATATATACATGAGCACGGACCCGAACGCGATCACCACCCTGGCCGACGTGCTCACCGTCCTCGAGGCCAGCGACCTCTCACCGACCCGACGCCGGGACATGGCATCCGCCATAAACAGGATCTGCACGATGGCCCGGAAGACGCCGGCCACCGTCAAGGTCGACCCGGAGACGCTCAGGGAGTTGGTCAACGACATTCGCCCTGCGCTTCATGATGTCAGCGACAAGACCTGGGCGAACCTGCGCAGTCTCTTTGTCGCTGCCCTCGAGCTGGCGGGGGTGATCGACTCGATGGGCCGCGGGGACGCGGTGTTCCATCTGACGTGGGGCCCGCTGATGGCCGCGATCAAGCACGACAAGCGGCTGTTCTGCGGGCTCGCCGCCTTCGCCAACTGGTGCGTCGGCAAGGGGATTCGACCGGGTGAAGTCAATGATGCCGCCGTCATGGCGTTCCTCTCGTGGTTGGAGGCGAGGACGCTCTCGCCCAAACCTCGCGATGCTGCCCGCCGTGTCCCGAATATCTGGAACGAGGCGCGGGGCAAGATCGCGGGCTGGGCTCAGGTCTCGTTGAACTGCCTGTCCTTCCGCGCGCCTCCGAAGCGGATCCCGTGGAACGTCCTCCCTCTGCGCTTTCGCGAGGACGTGGACGCCTACTGCGCGATGCGCGCCAGCCCCGACGTATTCGACGACCGGCCTGGCAGGCCGAGGAAGCCGCTCGAGCCGAGCACGGTGAGGGTCCTGCGCGAGCAGCTGCACTCGGCCGCATCGGTCCTTGTTGTGAAGGGAATGACCGAGGGTTCGATCGTGTCGCTCTCGACCCTGGTCGCCTTGGAAAGCTTCAAGACCATTCTCCGGCACTTCCACGACGAGGCCGATCACAAGCCGAGCGCATTCCTTGAGTCGCTGGGCCGCACGCTCATCCAGGTCGCCCAGTACCACGCCGGACTGCCGGACGACGAGATCGCCAAGCTCAAGCGTCTGAGGACGAACCTGCCGGCGGTGCCGTTCGACCTCACCTCCAAGAACAAGGCGCTGCTGATGGAGCTCGAGTCCGAGAGGCTTCGGGCCAAGCTGATCTTGCTCCCCGACAACCTGTTGGACTTGGTTGCGGAGAACCTCAAGCAGGATCGGCTGCGCTTTGTCGAGGCGCAGGTTGCCATCGCGATCGCGGTTCTTCTTGTTGTACCGCTCCGGGCGCAGAACCTCTCGAACCTGCAGTGGGGCCGCCACTTCAACGAGCCCGACGGCCCGAAGGGCAGGTTGATCCTGCACATCCCGAAGGAGGAGACGAAGACCAGGAAGAAAGATTACGTCGCCGAGATCCTGCCGGAGGTGGCCAGCAGCTGCACTGGTATCGGGCGAAAATCCTGCCGCTGCTGGGCGCCGACCCGAACGGCTTCCTGTTCGTGTCCAAGGGAGGTGGTCACAAGACTCAGGAGACACTCAGCCAGCAGATCACGGAAGCGATCGCCGACCATGTGGGCGTGCACATGACGCCGCATCAGTTCCGGCACTTCGCGGCAATCCTCTATCTCGAGGCTCACCCCGAGGACTTTGAGACCGTCCGCAACCTGCTCGGTCAGGCGTGGAGCAGGACGACGTTAATTTATGCCGGCTCGTCGACCCGACGCGCAGGCCAAGCCTACGGCAAGGCGATGATGGAGAAACGCGATGCCCTGAAATTGATCGGCAACGGGAAGCGCCTGCGCCGCGGCAGGGGAAAGAAAGGCTGATCGGCATGCGCAAGCTCAAGCATCTCCCTGTCGCCATGTGGCCTGAGGTCGATCGGGCCGCATTCGCTGCGGCCTACCTGCCCGGCGACATCTTCGACGACACCGCGAGCCCCGGCGCCCACCTTGCCGACGGCACCCGTCGCATGATTGAGACCGTGTACCGGCGCTGGCTGGGATTCCTGTTGGCGGAGTACCCCGAGGACCTCACTCGCCTCCCAGCCGAGCGCATCACGCCGATTCGCGTCCGCGCCTTCACCGAACGCCTTCAGACCGAAGTGAGGCAGACGACCGTGGCGCACGGGATTGCCAATCTCCACTACGCGGCGCGCCTGATCGATCCGCAGCGCGACTGGCGCTGGTTGAAGGGGGTCAGCGTCCGCCTCGCCGTCGGAGCACATCCGATCGATCGGTTCAACCGGCTTGTCCCTCCGGCGCGCACCCTCGACTTCGGCATTGAGCTGATGGACACGGCCTTCAACATCCCGACCACCTCCCACTGGAAGCGGTACATTCAGTACCGTGACGGCCTGATCATCGCGTTCATGAGCCTGTGGCCCATCCGCCGTCGCAGCATCACCGCTCTCACTGTGAAACATCTTCTGGTCGATGATGCAGGCGTGGTCGTCCGCCTCGGCGTGCGGGACGCCAAGGCGAAGCGGGAGGAGAGCAACCGCTTGCCGCCCGAGATCATCCCCTACGTCCGGCGCTATCTCGACGAAGTTCGCCCCACTTTGCTCCACGGTCAGGTCCACGACGGTCTCTGGCCCTCCAGGAAGGGAGGTAGGATCCAGGGCGGCGGAATCTACAACATCGTCCGCAAGCGCATCCGCGCGAGGTTCGACAAGGACATGGGCCTCCACGACATGCGCCGCGCCGCCGCGACCTACATCGCCATGGACATGCCGGACAAGGTCGGGCTCATCCCCGGCGTCCTCCAGCAGGCCGGTCCGGAGGTCGGCGAGCAACATTACAATCTCGCCAATGCCATGAACGCCAGCGTGCGCTACGCTGACACCATGGCGAGTCTCAAGGACAGGCTTCGCGCGAAGTCGCGAAGATCGGAGCGATGACCATGCGCGTTGCCATCTACACCCGTTACTCGAGCGACCTCCAGCGAGAGGCAAGCATCGAGGACCAGATGCGACTCTGCGAAGAACGAGCCGCTCGTGAAGGCTGGATGGTGGTCAAGCAATACTCGGACAAGGGGATCTCTGGTGCCAGTCTCATTCGACCAGGCATCCAGGTCTCATGCAGGGCGCGCAGAAATCTGAGTTCGACTTGGTGCTCTCGGAATCGCTCGACAGGATGTCGCGCGACCAGGAGGACATCGCTGGCATGTATAAGCGCCTCCGATTCGCGCGGGTGAAGATAGTCACCCTGTCCGAGGGCGAGGTCAGCGAACTCCACATTGGCCTCAAAGGCACGATGGGCGCTCTCTACCTCAAGGACCTCGCCGACAAGACCCGGCGCGGCCTTCGTGGGCGCGTCGAGGCCGGACGGTCAGGTGGTGGGAACTCCTATGGGTACGATGTCGACGTGAAGGTCGGCACGTCCGGGGAACTGGATCGCGGCGCTCGCACCATCAACGAAGCCGAAGCCCAAATCGTCCGCGCGATCTTCGCGGACTATGCAGCCGGAATATCCCCTCGAGCAATTGCTCATGCCCTCAATAAGAAGAGCATTGCAGGCCCTTCGGGCAAAGGCTGGGGGCCATCGACAATCAACGGCAACTGGCGCCGCGGTACGGGCATCCTCAACAACGAACTTTATGTCGGCAAGCTCGTCTGGAACCGCCTCACCTACATAAAGGATCCTGACACGGGGAAGCGCGTCTCACGCCTCAACGACAGTGCCAACCGGATCGTCAAAGACGTGCCGGATTTGCGCATTGTGGATCAGGCCCTCTGGGATGACGTGAAGGAGCGACAACTGGGGTCGCGCAAAGAGCGCGACTCCTTCTGGCAAAAACAGCGTCCGCGGATGCTGCTTTCCTACCTCCTCAAGTGCGGTTGCTGCGGCGGTGGGTTCAGCAAAGTATCGCAAGACCGCTATGGCTGCTCCACCGCGCGCAACAAGAACACCTGCTCCAATCGCCTGACGGTTCGTCAGGAGGATCTGGAGGGGTTGGTGATCGGTGCTTTGCAGTCGCGCCTGATGAACTCTGACCTGCTGGCAGAGTTCTGCGTCGAATACACCGCTCACCTCAATCGACTACGCGGGGAGCAAAACGCCGCGATCATCCACGCAGAGAGTGAACTCAACCGGATTGAGCGGAATCGTGCGAATCTGATCCAGGCCATCCGCGACGGCATCCCGGCATCCGAGGTCAAGGACGATCTGGCGCGGATCGCTACTCGTCGGGCAGAGTTGGAAGCCATTATCAGCGGCGCCAAGGACGAACGCGTGCTTCTGCATCCCAACATGGCGCTCCACTACCGTCGGCAGGTGACCCACCTCGCGGCCATCCTCCGTTCGGATGAGAACCGCACTGAAGCGGCCGATCTACTACGATCGCTGATCGATCGTATAGAGCTCATCCCGAACGCTGACGGGAAGCTCGATATCGACCTTTATGGCGACCTGGCTGGGATCTTGGGCCTTGCCGCGAACAAGAACGGGCCGCTGGATGAGAGCGACCCGTCCCTTAGGCAGGTTAAGGTGGTTGCGGGGATAGGATTTGAACCTATGACCTTCAGGTTATGAGCCTGACGAGCTACCGGGCTGCTCCACCCCGCGTCACGGGGCCAAAGGGCGCTGCGCCGTTCAGCCACCGCCGGGATATAGAGGTTTCCGGCAGGGATTTGAAGAGCCAGCCAAGCTTTTTTTCATCCATCGAGAGGCGAGTTCAAGAATGCGATTGCCCCGAGCGGCCGCGAGGCAGACCGCTTCGAGCCGATCACCAACGGGACCGCTTCGTCGCGGTGGCGGCGAATCGGATGGAAAGCCCGGCTTGCCCTCGTTGCGGTCGCCTGGGGCCAATCCACGCCGAGCGCTAGAACCGCTCATCCTGCACCGCAGGGCCTCCGCAAGGCCCAGGCCCAGGACTGTCAGCGAACCGGTGGTGCGTACTGGATGCCCCCGCGGCTCCAGAGCTGGTTCATCCCTCGCGGTATCCCGAGCGGCGAATCGACACCGAGGTTCGTCTCGTAGATCTCGCCGTAATTGCCGACCGCCCGGACCATCTGGGCGGCCCAGTCATTGGTCAGTCCCAGTTCCTCGCCGAACCTGCCCTCGATTCCGATCAGGCGGCGTACCTCGGGCTTGTTCGACGCCAGGGCCGCGTCGACGGTGTCGGATGCGACGCCGAGTTCCTCGGCGTTGAGGAGCGCGTAATAGACCCACTTCACCAGCATCGCCCACTGCGGATCATCCATGCGCACCGCCGGCCCGAGCGGTTCCTTGGAAATCGCGTCCGGCAGGATGATGTGCTCGTCGGGCTGATCCAGCTTGAGCCGCTGCGCGTAAAGCTGCGACATATCGCTGGTCAGCACGCCGCAGCGGCCGTCCTCGTAGACGGCGATCGATTCGTCAGGCGACGCGGTCACCACCGCTTCAAAGGTCATGTTGTTGGCGGCGAAATAGTCGCCGAGATTGGCCTCGGTGGTGGTGCCGGCCTGGACGCAGACCTTGCTGCCGGTAAGCTCCAGCGCGGACATCAGATTCGCAGATCGGGGCACCATGAAGCCCTGGCCGTCGTAGTAGGTCACGCCGACGAAGGTCAGCCCCAGCCCGGTCTCGCGGCCCATCGTCCACGTCGTGTTGCGCGACAGGAGGTCGATCTTGCCGCTCGTCAGCGCCTCGAAGCGATCGGCGGTGGTGAGCGGGACATAGTCGACCTTCTCGGCGTCGCCCAGCACGGCGACCGCAACCGCCTTGCAGAAATCGACATCGAAGCCGGTCCACTTGCCTCCGGCATCCGGCGCCGAGAAACCGGAGAGTGATGTATTGACGCCGCAAAGCAGCCGCCCGCGCTCCTTGACCGCGTCGAGCGTCGCCGCGGAGGCGGGAAGGGCGAACACGCCAAACGCCATCAGAGCGCCGGCGACCAACCGAAGATGCCTTGCCATCGCCGACCCCCTTTGTCCCGTCAGAGCTTTGCCGATTGAAGAATCACCACCTTGGTCCCGACCGGCACGCGATTGAACAGGTCGATCACGTCGCGGTTGACGAGGCGGAAGCAGCCGGAGGACACCGCGTAGCCGATGGTCCGCGGCTGGTTGGTGCCATGGATGCGGTAGACCGTATCGCCGAGATAGAGCGCCCGCGCTCCCATCGGATTGCCCGGTCCGCCGGCCATGAAACGCGGCAGGTAGGGCTGGCGCTCGATCATTTCGGCTGGCGGCCGCCAGTCCGGCCATTCCTGCTTGCGGCTGACCTTCTGCAGGCCCTGCCATTGGAAGCCATCGCGCCCGACGCCGATGCCGTAGCGGATGGCGCGGCCGCCGTCCTGGACGAGGTAGAGGAAACGCTCGTTGGTGTGGATCACGATCGTGCCTGCCGGCTCGTTGGTCCGGAAATAGACCGGCTGCGGCCGGTATTGCGCCGGCAGCATCTCCTCCTCGGGCGTGGGCACGTAACCCGGCTGGTCCTGGATCGTCAGCTCCTTCTGCTTCTTCGCCTCCGCGATATCCGGAGCGAGAAGCGCGACAGACAGGACTGCCGCCATCAGGGCCAAGCCGCGAGCAATGCGATCTGCGGGTTTCAAAGACTTCCAGTTCATCCTTTGCCTCACCTAGCTGCCGCCCAGCCGCTGGTTCACGCGCAACGCACAAAAAGCATGGTTCCGTAGCGCTCCCTGGCGCCCGGGTCCAGCCATTCCGTAATCAGCATGCCGCCCTGGAAGTACATGACCACGCGGTCCTGGGGCAGGCCGATCGCTCCGCGGGGGCCGATCAGGCTGCGCCCGTCGGCCGTCGTCTTGATGAAGACCTCGGTCGGCTGGGCCTGGTCGGGAAGGTGCATGAGCACGCCGCCCTGAGGGCCCGCCGCGACCACATAGGGATTGCCGCAGGCCCGCCTCGCCTCGGCCTCGGTTCGTGCCCGATCCTTCTCGTCGCGGTAGGAGGCGAGGCCGTATCGGCCCGGAAGCAGCGCTATATCGACCACCACCGGCGGTCCGGGCGGGATGGGGAGTGCCACCACGGTCGTGGTCCCGGCAATATCGGTGGTGCTGCAGGCCGCCAGGCCGATCACGCCCGCCACCAGGATCGTCAGGAATACCAAGATGCGCTGCGAGGGAATGCTGCGGACCAGCCACGCGCAGGACATATGCGAATTCCCTCCCCACGGCAGCCCCAAACCCGGCCGACTGCCTTTTGTTACTATAGCATCGCCGAAAGATGTTGGAACTTTGTTGACGTTGCCCCCGGGGCTGCCGCGACATCTCGTCAAGTGGCTCGACGGCCGGGGCTTCTCACGCGCGGAGACGCGCGTCCCCTGCCGGCGTCTGATTCGGATCGCCAAAGGCGAAGAAGGCGTCCCACAGCCGGTCGAGCCGGCGGAGAGCTTCGGGCAGCGGCGGGACCGACAGGGCGTTGCCCGCATCGGCGAGCAGCCCCAGCCGCTCCAGCTTGGCGAGGCCATCGTCGAGCTCGAAATCGACCTCGACGCCGAATCGCGCCGACAGCCATGCCTCGATCTTGCGGTCGAGCTCCCTGCGGCCAACGGGCTCGCCGAGCAGGAAGAAATAGGCGAGGACCGCCTCCTTGAATTCCTGCTCCTCCGCGGCGCCGATGATGGCGTCGAACATCCCGGCATTGTTGCTGACGTTGCGGAAATAGAGGTTGCCGTTGATCTCGAGCTGATAGCGTAGCGCTTGGTGCTGGTACTTGACCCACTGGTGCATGACGAAACCGCCAAGGGCCAGGAACCCGCTCGTCACGATCAGCGCCTGCTCGAGTCGATCGCCCGCGACCTCCCTGCTCGTCCCGAAGCGGATGCCGACCAGGATGGCGAGAACGGCGAGCGTCGGACCGAGCTTGAGGAGAAGCGGGATGCCGCCGACCAGCGCCGGGACGCCGATCATCCACTTGTCGCGCCGTCCCATGATCACCTTGACGTCGGGCAGGAGCATGTTGAGGTCGGCGCTCGGGATGTCGCGAAAGCACTTGATCAGCATCGACCCAGGCCGGTGGCGCCGGCGCTGACGAAAGCGCCCGAGCCGCGACGCGGCGACGGGGGTCTCGGGCCGGAGCGCGGCCACCATCACCACGTCGTCGTAGACATCGACGTCGATATGCCGAACGCGAAGGCCCATCCACGCGCGGCGTTCGATGCGCTCCCGGTGCCGGCCGCGGCGAAAGAAATTGACGTCGCGATACGCGTCGGTGGCGGCGCGCACCTCGACCTGGACGAGCGCCTGCTCCTCCGCCGCCCGCGCCAGTTCCTCCGCCGTGACCTCGACGAAATTGGCCCGCGCGAGCACGCGGCGAAGCGTCGCGACGAAATCCGAATAGGCGGCTTCGGTGGAGGCATCCGCGGCACCCGGATGGTGCGGGTTGAAGTGGTGATAGGCCTCCTTCAGCCGCTCGAGTTCCTCGAAGTGCTCGTAGTGGAGTACGGAACCGACAAGCTTGCAGAACTGGCGGAACTGATCGCGGGTTTCGGCCGTGGCGAGCTTCGCGTCGGCGAGTAGGGCCTCGACGATCTCGCCCTTGCGGACCGGAATGAACCGTTCCCTCGGTTCCGGATCCAGCTCCTCGGCCGCCATGCGCCAGTCCTCCCGGCGCGATCATAGGACAGGCCGGCCGGGTGCGAAACGCCTCGATGGCGCTACGGCGCCGCCATGAGGACCGCCACCGCCATCATCAGCAGGCCGACCACCCCGACCGCCCACACCGCCGAGCGAACGCCGGCGATCCCAAAGACATAGCAGGGAACATAGGCGACCCGGGCGATGAAGAAGACCGCGGCGCCCACGCTCGCCAGTCCCGAGGCGGCGTCGAGGATCAGCGACAGAAGCGCGAGGGTCAGGAAGATCGGCAGCCCCTCGAAGAGGTTGGCCAGGGCGCGCTGCGCCCTTTCGCCCGCAACGGGCATGGGCAGCGGCCGATCGCGGGGGCCGAGCGCCGCCGCGGCCACCTCTGCCAACCGCCTGCCGTTGGCCGCATAGCGGATCGCAGGCGGCAGAAGCGTCTGGAAGAACAGGAGCGCGAGCACCGCCAGGATCCAAAACACCATGTGCCTGCTCTCCCTCCCCACGGCCCGACCGCGCCATCAGGTCCGCCCCATGGCGTTGTCGAAGCCGAAATGCAAAACGCCGCCCCGAAGGGCGGCGCTTGGCGACTGGCGAAGAGAAGATATCTCGAGAATGCTGTGCTTGGCAGGCTTGGCAGTGACCTACTTTCCCGCGTCTTGAGACGAAGTATCATCGGCGCTGAGGAGTTTAACGGCCGAGTTCGGAATGGGATCGGGTTCTAGGCTCCTCGCAAGAACCACCAAGCCGGCAAAGCACAGCAGAAACTGGTCTGTTCATGTCGGACCTTCGGTCCGGTCTCCTGCCCTGACGGGCATGGATAATGAGAGTGATCAAGTCGATCGAGCTATTAGTACCGGTAAGCTTCACGCATTGCTGCGCTTCCACACCCGGCCTATCGACGTGGTGGTCTTCCACGGCTCTCAAGGGAGAAATAGTTTTGAGGGAGGTTTCCCGCTTAGATGCTTTCAGCGGTTATCCCGTCCGCACTTAGCTACCCTGCTATGCGGCTGGCGCCACAACAGGTCCACCAGAGGTGCGTCCATCCCGGTCCTCTCGTACTAAGGACAGATCCTCTCAATTCTCCTACACCCACGGCAGATAGGGACCGAACTGTCTCACGACGTTCTGAACCCAACTCACGTACCACTTTAATCGGCGAACAGCCGAACCCTTGGGAGCTGCTCCACCCCCAGGATGTGATGAGTCGACATCGAGGTGCCAAACGATGCCGTCGCTATGGACGCTTGGGCATCATCAGCCTGTTATCCCCAGAGTACCTTTTATCCGTTGAGCGATGGCCCGTCCACGAGGGACCACCGGATCACTATGACCGTCTTTCGACTCTGCTCGACTTGTCAGTCTCGCAGTCAGGCAGGCTTATGCCATTGCACTCGCCGAACGATTTCCGACCGTTCTGAGCCTACCATCGCGCGCCTCCGTTACACTTTGGGAGGCGACCGCCCCAGTCAAACTGCCCACCATGCACTGTCCCGGACCCGGATTACGGGCCGCGGTTAGACAGGCGTAACAACAAGGGTGGTATTTCACATTTCGGCTCCACCTGAGCTGGCGCCCAAGCTTCAAAGCCTACCACCTATTCTACACATGGCGTCACAACTGCCAGTGCAAAGTTGCAGTAAAGGTTCATGGGGTCTTTCCGTCTAACCGCAGGAACCCCGCATCTTAACGGGGAATTCAATTTCACTGAGTGAGTGCTGGAGACAGCGGGGAAGTCGTTACGCCATTCGTGCAGGTCGGAACTTACCCGACAAGGAATTTCGCTACCTTAGGACCGTTATAGTTACGGCCGCCGTTTACCGGGGCTTCGATT
>JALHMM010000061.1 GCA_022844045.1 Reyranellaceae bacterium
GGCAGGGCATAGCCTCGGTGCAGGAGCTGCGCGAGGCCATCGCCTTCTTTCGCGCCGCCGGCAAATTCGCCATCGTCTTCAGCGAAAGCTTCGACACCGGCGCCGGGGGCCTGCGCAACTGGTACCTCGCCACCGCCTTCGAGCAGATCTGGCTGCAGCCCTCCGGCGATTTCGGCGTCGTCGGCATCGCCGCCCAGGTGCCGTTCTTCAAGGGCGGCCTCGACAAGCTCGGTGTGCGCTTCGAGGGCGGCCGCCGGCTGGAGTTCAAGTCGGCGCCCAACACCTTCCTCGAGACCGGCTTCACCACGGCGCATCGCGAGAACCTCCAGACCCTGATCGACGGGCTGTTCGGCCAGGTGATCGAGGATGTCGCGCGCAGCCGCAACCTGCAGGCGACCGAGCTGCGCCGGCTGATCGACAGCGCGCCGTTGGTGCCGCCCGACGCGCTGTCGGCGAAGCTCGTCGACAAGCTCGGCTATCGCGACGAGCTGATGGCCGAGATCGAGCGCCGCGCCGGCCGCAAGGACTCGCTCTACGAGTTCAAAGACTATCTCGAGGACTCCGGCACGCGCGCGCGTCGCGGCGAGGCGATCGCCGTCGTGACGATCGACGGCGCCATCGTGTCGAGCGACGAAGGCGGCTCGCCGCTGACCGGCGGCCGGCTCGCCGTCGCCGACAAGCTGGCGCGCGCCATCGACGAGGCGGCCAGTGAGGCGGCGATCAAGGCCATCGTCGTGCGCATCGATTCGCCGGGCGGTTCCTACCCCGCCTCCGACACGTTGCGCCGCGCCATCGAGCGCGCCAAGCAGAAGGGCAAGCCGGTGGTGGTCTCGTTCGGCGACGTCGCGGCCTCGGGCGGCTATTTCGCCGCCCTGCCCGCCGACGTGATCGTCGCCCAGCGTGGCACGATCACCGGCTCGATCGGCGTCTTCGGGTTGAAGCCGGTGATCGGCGACCTGCTCGATTCGCTGGGCATCAAGGTCGAGACGATCAACGCCGGCGCCAACGCGGCGATGAACACACCGACGCTGGGCTACACCCCGCAGCAGCAGGCCGCCATCGACCGCCAGCTCGACCGCATCTACGCCGACTTCACGCGCAAGGTCGGCGACGCGCGCCGGCTAGAGGGCACGCGGCTGGACGCCGCCGCGCGCGGCCGCGTCTTCACCGGCGTCGACGCCAAGGCCGCCGGCCTGGTCGACGAGCTGGGCGGGCTGACGTTGGCCATCGCCTTCGCCAAGGCCAAAGCCGGCATCGACGCGGCGCGCGACGTTCATGTGCGGCGCTATCCCGCGTCCAAGGGCCGTATCGAGCAGCTGATGGAGCTTGTCAGCGGCCAGCGCGCCGAGCTCGCCGCCCGCAGCGAGATGCGGCGCGTGACGACGGAGATCAGCCGCCGCCTGGGCGACCTGCCGCTCACCTGGCAGGCCGACGCCATGCGCCTGCCGCCGCTGCCGCCGCTGTGGGATTGATCCGCCTGTGCTGTCATCCCGAGCGAAGCGAGGGATCTAGGCTGGCCCTGGATCCCTCGCTTCGCTCGGGATGACAAGTCACCGGCGCGCGGCGATCAGGAACTCGCGATTGCCGTCGCCGCCCTCGATCGGGCTGTCGACGATGCCGCGCACGGTCCAGCCCGGTTGCGCCGCCAGCCAGTCGCGGATTGTCTCGCACGCCGCCTGCCGCAGCGCCGGGTCGCGCACGATACCGCCTTTGCCGACGCCGGCCGGGCCGACCTCGAATTGCGGCTTGATCAGCGCCACAACATCGGCGTCGGGCGCCGCGAGCGCCAGCGCCGCCGGCAGCGCCACGCGCAGGCCGATGAAGCTGACATCGCAGACGATCAGATCGACTATTTCAGGCACGTGCGCCGTGTCGATCTCGCGCACGTTGAGCCGCTCCAGCGACACCACGCGCGGATCGTTCCGCAGGGTCGCGTCAAGCTGACCATGACCGACATCGACCGCGTAGACCCGGCGCGCGCCACGCCGCAGCAGCACGTCGGTGAAGCCGCCGGTCGAGGCACCGACATCCAGCGCGAGCCGCCCCTCGACCGCGATCGCGAAGTGGTCGAGCGCATGGGCGAGCTTAAGGCCGCCCCGCGAGACATAGGGATGAACGGGACGGCTGAGCGTGATCGCCTCGTCGTCGCCGATGATCTCGCTCGCCTTGACGGCGACTCGCCCGTCGATGCTGACCAGCCCGGCCTCGATCGCGCGGCGCGCCTCGGCGCGCGAGCGCACCAGGCCTCTCGCTGCGAGGGCAATGTCAAGTCGTTGGCGCGTTGCTGCCATGGCGCCATGCTAGCATCGACACCGCGATCAATTGGGAGAAGACGATGACGACCAATCTGCTGGCCGGCGAGACCGCGCTGGTCACCGGCGCCGCCGGCGGCATCGGCCGTGGCATCGCCAAGGCGTTGATGGCCGATGGCGCACGAGTGTTGGGCAGCGACATCACCTCGCCGCCGGCCGAGGACGGCATCGAGTACGTCGCCGCTGACCTCGCGAAACGCGATGGCTGGCGCGCCCTGCATGACGAGGCGGTGAAGCGGCTGGGCTCGATCTCGCTGTTCGTGCACGCCGCCAGCCCGCGGCGGCGCGAGGTCGATCACGCCATGGCGCTCAGCGAGGACATCTGGGACTCGATGGTCGAGGTCAATCTGCGCAGCGGCTTCTTCCTCGGCCGCGCGGTCGGCGCGCATATGCGGGAGCGCAAGATCAAGGGCCGCATCCTCTACATCACCTCCCTGCACCGCTATGTGCCGCGCAACCTCGCGCACTACAGCGCCTCGAAGGCCGGCATGACCATGGTGATGAAGGAGCTTGCCCGCACGCTGGCGCGCGACGGCATCCGGGTCAACGCCATCGCGCCCGGCGCGATCCCTGGCGGTGGCTTCGTCTCCAACGATCTCGGCGCGTTGGTCGCGCAGATCCCGCTCGGCCGCACCGGCACACCCGATGACATCGCGCAGATGGCGGTGGCTGTGCTGTCGGAACGCTTCGGCCGCTACGTCGCGGGCACGACGATCGATGTCGATGGTGGCATCAGCCTGATCAGCTGGATGCCGCCAGCGTAGCGCGCGATGACGGCGGATTGATCGCGATGTGATTTGTCCGGCGCGTCGTGCTCGGACACGATGAGGTCATGAATCGGTTCTCGGTCGTCATCCAGCGCCTCGCGGTCGCCCTCGCGGCCTTGGTCGTGTGCGCCAATCTTGGCTCGGCGGCCGATCCGGTTCGCGGCCCGCTGGTCGTCGAGCTCTTCACCTCGCAGGGCTGCTCGTCCTGTCCGCCGGCCGATCGGCTGCTGGGCGAGCTGGCGAAGCGGCCGGACGTCATCGCGCTGTCGTTTCATGTCAACTACTGGGACCGGCTCGGCTGGAAGGACCCGTTCGCCAGCGAGAGCACCACGGCGCGCCAGCACGCCTACGCCAGGGCGCTGGCCCAAAGCTACGTCTACACGCCCGAGATGGTCGTCAACGGCGTGGTCCATGACCCTGGCAACAGCCCGGACAGCGTGAGCCGCCTGCTCGCCCAGGCAACAGCGCGCGGACCGCTCAGCGTGCGGCCCGTCGTGAGCGTCGCGCCGGACAAACGTCTGGTGATCAGCCTGCCGGCATTGCGCGACGCGCCTGGTGATCTCGACGTCTGGCTATTCACCTACGATGGCGCGCATACCACGCAGGTCATGCGCGGCGAGAATCGCGGCGCGACTCTGATAAACCGCAACGTCGTGCGCTCGGTCGAGAAGCTGGCGGTGTGGAACGGCGCGGCAGCGTCGTGGGCAACGAACCCGACCACGCGCTCGGTCGCCGTCCTGGTGCAGCGCCGCGACTTTGGACCGGTCATCGGCGCCGCGCGCTGGAACCCGGCCACCGCCGACTGATCAGCCGCGCGCGCGTTCCTCGCGGGCGATGCCCAAAGCGGTGAGCGCAGTGCCGGCGATCGACTTGGCGTCGAGGCCGCACCATTCGTACTGCTTGGCTGGCGCGGCGTGGTCAATGAAGCGATCGGGCAGGATCATCGGCCGGATCTTCAGGCCGTTATCGAGCGCGCCTGCCATGGCGAGATACTGCATCACCTGGGCCGCGAAGCCGCCGACGGCGCCCTCCTCGACGGTGATCAGCACCTCGTGCTCGCGCGCCAGGCGCTTGACCAGATCGGTATCGAGCGGCTTGGCGAAGCGTGCGTCGGCCACCGTGGTCGACAGGCCACGCGCGGCGAGATCGTCGGCCGCCTTCAGGCACTCCTGCAAGCGCGTGCCGAAGCTCAAGAGCGCGATCTTGCTGCCCTCGCGCATGATGCGACCCTTGCCGATCTCCAGCGGCGTGCCCTTCGCCGGCAGCTCGATGCCGACGCCCTCGCCCCTGGGATAGCGGAAGGCCGAGGGACGATCGTCGATCGCCGCCGCCGTCGCCACCATGTGCATCAGCTCGAGCTCATCCGACGCGGCCATGACGACGAAATCCGGCAGGCAGGCGAGATAGGTGACGTCGTAGCTGCCGGCATGCGTGGCGCCGTCGGCGCCCACCAGCCCGGCGCGGTCGATGGCGAAGCGCACCGGCAATTTCTGGATCGCCACGTCGTGCACGACCTGGTCATAGGCGCGCTGCAGGAAGGTCGAGTAGATCGCCGCGAAGGGCTTGAAGCCCTCGGTGGCGAGGCCGGCGGCGAATGTCACGCCATGCTGCTCGGCGATGCCGACATCGAAGCTGCGGTCCGGGAAGCGCTTCTCGAACTGATCGAGGCCGGTGCCGTTGGGCATCGCCGCGGTGATGGCGACGATTCGGGGATCGGCCTCGGCCTCGGCGATCAACGCCTTGGCGAAGACCGAGGTGTAGCTCGGCGCGTTGCTGACCGCCTTGGCCTGCTTGCCGGTGATGACGTCGAACTTCACCACGCCGTGGTACTTGTCGGCGCTCGCTTCGGCCGGCGCGTAGCCCTTGCCCTTCTGCGTCACGACATGGATCAGCAGCGGCTTGTCGAAGGTCGCGGCGCGCGCGTTGCGCAGCACCGGCAGAAGATGCTCCATGTTGTGGCCGTCGACCGGCCCGACATAGTGGAAGCCCAGCGCGTCGAAGATCGTGGCGCCGTGCACGAACTCCTTGGCGACCGCCTCGGCGCGGCGCGCGGCGTCGGCGAAGGGCGGCGGCAGGCGCTCGGCGACGCTCTTGCCCAGCTCGCGCAACGACTGGAACGGGCGCGAGGTGAGCAGCCGCGTGAGATGCGCCGACAGCGCGCCGACCGGCGGCGCGATCGACATCTCGTTGTCGTTGAGCACGACGATCAGCCGGGAGCGCAGCGCGCCGGCGTTGTTGAGCGCCTCGTAGGCCATGCCGGCGCTCATGGCGCCGTCGCCGATCACCGCCACGACATGGTTCTTCGCGCCCGAGAGGTCGCGCGCCACCGCCATGCCCAGGCCGGCCGAGATCGAGGTCGAGGAGTGCGCGGCGCCAAACGGGTCGTACTCGCTCTCGCTGCGCCGGGTGAAGCCCGAGAGGCCACCCTCCTGGCGCAGGGTGCGAATGCGCTTGCGCCGGCCGGTGAGGATCTTGTGCGGATAGGCCTGGTGGCCGACGTCCCACAGGACGCGATCGCGCGGCGTGTCGAAGACGTAGTGCAGCGCCACGGTAAGCTCGATCACGCCCAGCCCTGCGCCGAGATGGCCGCCGGTCAGCGACACCGCCGAGATCGTCTCCTGGCGCAATTCGTCGGCAACCTGGCGCAGCTGCTCGGGGCGTAGACGCCGCAAATCGGCCGGCGTGTCGATCTGGTCGAGCAGCGGCGTGGCGGGGCGGATCGGATCGGACATGGAAACTCTCAGGCGCGGCGGTCGACGACGAAGCGTGCCGCCTGCCTCAACAGGTCCGCCCTTGGGCCAAAGGATTCAAGGCTTAAAGCGGCCTGGTCGGCCAGCCGCGACGCCTGGTCGCGTGCCCGCTCGAGGCCCAGAAGCGAGACGAAAGTGGCTTTGCCTTTGGCCGCGTCCTTGCCCGGGGTCTTGCCCAAGGCCTCCGGCGTGCTCTCCAAGTCCAGCAGGTCGTCGGTGATCTGGAACGCCAGCCCGACGGCGTGGGCGTAGACCGACAGCGACAGTCTGGCCTGATCCGACGCCTTGCCGAGGATCGCCCCGGCCGAGCACGAAAAGCCGATCAGCGCGCCGGTCTTCAGGCGCTGCAGGCGCGTGGTCTCATCGATGCTCAGTGCGCGTTCCTCGGCGATCATGTCGAGCATCTGCCCGCCTACCATGCCGTGCGGGCCGATAGCCTGCGCCAAAGCGGTGACCAGCTGCACGCGCACCGCCGGATCGCCATGCGTATCAGGATGCGCCAGCACCTCGAAGGCCAGCGCCTGCAGCGCGTCGCCAGCGAGGATCGCGGTCGCCTCATCGAACTTCCGGTGGCAACTCGGCTGGCCGCGCCTGAGGTCATCGTCGTCCATCGCCGGCAGATCGTCGTGGATCAGCGAATAGGCGTGCACGAACTCGACCGCCGCCGCGACGCGCGCCGCCGAGACGTGGCTGACGCCGAAGAGCGTCGCGCCGGCCAGCACGAAAAAGGCCCGCAGCCGCTTGCCGCCGCCCAGCGCCGCGTAGCGCATCGCCTCGTAGAGCCTGCCCTCCGGATCGTCGGCCGAGGGCAGTAGCCGATCCATGGCGCGCTCGACCACCTCGGAGGAGAAGGGCAGTGCGGCGGCGAAGTCGCGATGGTCGGACAGGGGCATGGGCTCGTTGAAACCGACTTTGCTGTGAGGTTGCCCGGCCTGCGACATGGTCGACCTCCAAGCATGATCTTGAAGACCGGCCATGCCGGCGCAATGGCCGGCTTGTGCCGAAAGCATGCAGTGCGCCGCTCAACTCATGCCGGAGGGCTCGCTCGTGACGCTGCCGTCGATGGCGACGACGATGCGGTCGACCTTGGCTTTGGCTTCGGCCAGCTTGGCTTCGCAATGCTTCTTCAGGGCCGCGCCCCGTTCATAGGCCGAGATCGCCTCGTCGAGCTTGATCTGGCCGCGCTCGAGCTGCTGGACGATGCCCTCCAGCTCGCGCAACGCATCCTCGAACGACAGCGCCGCGATGTCCTTGCCGGCCGCCTGCTTCTGTTCCGCCATACCCTCTTCCTTACACCGCCATCAGCGCGCGCACATGCGCCTGCGCCGAGCGGGCCAAAGCGTCCAGATCGTAGCCGCCCTCCAGCGCCGAAACCAGCCGGCCGGCCGCGTGTTCTCGGGCGACCTGCAGCAGTTGCGCGGTGGCCCAGGCGAAGTCGTCCTCGGTCAATTTCAGCTCGGCCAACGGGTCGGCGTGATGGGCGTCGAAGCCGGCCGAGATGATCACCAGCTCGGGCGCGAAGGCGCGCATCGCCGGCAGCACCTGCTCGCTCATGGCGGCACGGAACTCGGCCGAGCCCGAGCGCGGCGGCAAGGGTGCGTTGACGATATTGGGATGGTCGGCGTGGTTGTGCGTGCCGCTGCCGGGATAGAGCGGGCTTTGATGCGTCGAGGCGTAGAACAGCTCGGCGTCGGCCATCGCCTGCGTCTCGGTGCCGTTGCCGTGATGCACGTCGAAATCCATCACCGCGACTTTGCGGATGCCGTACAGCGCGCGCGCGTGACGGGCGGCGACGACGACGTTGTTGAACAGGCAGAAGCCCATGGGCCGCATGGGCTCGGCGTGATGACCCGGCGGCCGCACCGCGCAGAAGGCGTTGCTCGCCTCGCCACCCATCACCGCATCCGTGGCCGCCACCAGCGCGCCGGCCGCGCGCAACGCCGCGTCCTTCGAGCCGGGCGAGACGACGGTGTCGCCGTCGAGCTGCACATAGCCTTCCGTCGGGAACGCCTGGAGCAGTGCTTCGACGTAGCGCGGCGGGTGGGCGCGTTGGAGCTGCTCCGTCGTCGCCAGCGGCGCCTCGCGTCGTTGCAAGGCCGCGAACTCGGGCCCCGAAAGCGCTTTCAGCACCGATGCCAGCCGCGCCGGACGCTCGGGATGACCCTGACCAGGGTCGTGTCCGAGGCATGCCGGATGCGTGAAAAGGTAAGTAGCCACGCCGGTGTCTCTTCCCTAGAGGAACTTGTCTCGTTCCTTGGGTGATAGCCTCCCGGCCGGAGAGCGGGAAGGAAAACCCGCCCGCGGCTTCGAGCACCGCACCATTTCCCGCATTGCAGCGCGTCATTTCCACATTGCAGAATTGCATTCTGCAAATTGCGAGCGCTCGGCTCTCATGCTAGCGTCCGCGCCAATATGAACAACCATTCAGGTGGGAAGGAAACCATGGGTAACGTCAGCCATACCATCACGCGCGGCGCGGCCATGCCGGGGACCAACTTCAGCCACGCGGCGGATGCGCTCGGCGAGGTACCCAAGGATCGCCAGTTCGTAACGGCGCTGGCACGCGGCCTCGACATCCTGCGTGCGTTCCAGGCCGGCGACGGCATGCTTGGCAATCAGGAGATCGCCGCGCGCACCGGCCTGCCCAAGCCGACCGTGGCCCGTCTGACCCATACGCTGACCGAGCTCGGCTACCTCAGCTACGCCCGCCGCTTCCGCAAGTACGAGCTGGGCGCCTCGGTGCTGGCGCTGGGCTACGCCGCGCTCAGCAACATCGACGTGCGCCATGTCGCGCGCCAGCCGATGCAGCAGCTCGCCACAACGCTCAACTGCGCCATGGCGCTGGGCGCGCGCGACCGTCATTCGATGATCTGGCTCGAGGCCCAGCGCGGCCCGGCGGCGATCGCCATCACCTACGATGTCGGCTCGCGCGTGCCGATCGCCAGCACGGCGATGGGCCGCGCCTATGTCGCGGGCCTGCCGGACGCCGAGAAGGTCAAGCTGCTCGACGCCATCCGCCGCCGCTGGCGCGACGACTGGACCAAGGTGAAAGCCGGCGTCGAACGCGCCGAGCGCGAGATCGCCGAGCGCGGCTTCTGCGTCGTCTGGGGCGAGTGGTTGCCGGAGATCTGTGGCGTCGGCGTACCGCTGCGCGGCCCCGACGGCGTCGCCACCCACGCCTTCACCTGCTCGGCGCCGATCTACCAGACGGCCAAGGAAAAGCTCGAGCAGCTCTGGGGCCCGCGCCTGGTGACCCTGGTGCGCGACGTGCGCAACGGCCTGGCGGGACGCCATTCGATGCCGGAGTCGATGCGCCGGCCGATGCGCGCCTAGAGGCCCGTGCTCCGGCACATCTCAGGATTCCTGGTTTCCCTGGCGGTGTTTCTCGGCGGCATGGCCTTCATCGGCGCGCCCCTTCTGGAGCGCCGCCTCACCTTTCTGCCGGTCGCGGCCGATCCCGCGCGTCCGTGGACACCGCCACCGGGCGCGCAGGACGTCTTCTTCGACAGCGCGCCCGGCGTCACGCTGCATGGCTGGTACTGGCGTGCCGATCCCGCGAAGCGGGCGCCGATCACGGTTCTCTATTCCCACGGCAATGCCGACAACATCGTGCCGTTCGCGCCTGAGGCGGCGCGCCTGGCGGCCGCCGGTTTCGACGTGCTGCTCTTCGACTATCGCGGCTATGGCCGCAGTGGCGGCACCTCGGACGACGAATCAACACTGGTCAACGATGGCCGTGCCGCGATGGACTATCTCGTCCGCGTTCGCGGCGTGCCGCCGCAGTCGATCGCCCATTACGGCTATTCCCTGGGCAGCATCCTCGCCGCCGAGCTGTCGGTGACCTATCCGTGCCGAGCCGTCGTCCTGCTCGCGCCGCTCGCGTCGATGTCGATCCATGTTTCGCTGTTGTTTCCCTGGTTGCCGGAGGCGCTGCACGGCTTGGCGCGCAATCGCTTCGATACGATCGGCAAGATCGCGCGCGCCAACTGCCCTGTCATGGTCATCCACGGCGATCGCGACGAGGTGATCGACGTCGCGCAGGGCCGCGCCGTCTGGGCCGCGGCGCGCGAGCCCAAACGACTGATGATCATATCAGGGGGCCCACACTGGCTCGGCTCCGCAGGAAACACCCACGTCGACGCGGCGGTGGAATTCATCCGATCGCCGCATTCCTGACGTAGGATCTGCCGAACTCGCTGCCGTAGTCGAGGTCCATGATCCGGCATACTTTTCGCCTGCTGACATTTCTGGGGGTGTTCTTCGGCGCTGTCGCCTTCATCGGCGTGCCGGCGCTGGAGCGCCATTTCACCTTCCGCCCACGTGTCGCCACCTATGCCTGGACCGCGCCCGCAGGCGCCGAGGACGTGTTCTTCGACAGCGCGCCCGGCGTGACCTTGCACGCCTGGTACTGGCGTGCCGACAAGAACAAGCCGGCGCCGGTCACCGTCCTCTACGCCCACGGCAATGCCGGCCACGTGCAGCGCTTCGCGCCCGCGGCGGCGCATATCGCGTCGCTCGGCTTCGACGTGCTGCTCTACGACTATCGCGGCTATGGCCGCAGCGGCGGCGAGTCGGAGGACGAGAAGACGTTGTTCGCCGACGGCCGCGCGGCGCTGGACTATCTCGTGAAGGTCCGCGGCGTGCCGGCCGGCAGCGTCGCGCATTACGGCTACTCGCTGGGCAGCGCCGTCTCGGCCGAGCTATCGGTGAACCATCCCTGCCGCGCCGTGGTGCTGGTGGCGCCGCTGGCCTCGGTCTCGGCGCAGGTCTCGGCGATGTATCCCTGGCTGCCCGAGCCGTTCCACGCGCTGACGCGTAGCCGCTTCGACACCGTGGGCAAGATCGGCCGCGCTCGCTGCCCGGTGATGGTGGTGCACGGCGATCGCGACGAGATCATCGGCGTCGAGCAGGGCCGCGCCGTTCATGCCGCGGCGCGTGAGCCCAAGCGCCTGATGATCATACCCGGCGGCACCCATTGGCTGGGCCGCAGCGACAGCAGCCACCTCGAGGCGGCCGCTCAGTTCATCCGAACGTCGCCTTCGTCTCCCCCAGCCCCTGCCATGTCGCGGTGACGGTACCGGCACCGGGCAGCATGTAGGGCGGATGGGTCGAGCCGGTGAGGATCACGTCGCCAGCCTTGAGCCGCTTGCCGAAATGATTGAGGCGATTGGCCAGCCAGGCCAGCGCGATCAGCGGCCCGCCCATGACGTTGGTGCCCGGTCCGCCGGCGACCTTGTTGCCGTCGAGCGTGCAGCTGCCATCGACCGCGCCGAGGTCGATGCCCTGCCAGTTGGCGATCTCCGGCCCGACGACACAGGCATATTGCAGAACATCGTCGATGATGCGGCCCTTGCCGGTGACCTTGCTCAGGTCGGCGTGGCGGTTTTCGACGATCTCCATGCCGCAATGGAGCGAAGCGATGAAGGGCTTGATGGTCTCGGCGTCATAGGGCTTGGCGCCCGGCGCGGCGTCCTTGGCGATGCGCGCCACGACCTCGCACTCGACACCGGCCTTGTGGATGGCGCCCGTGGCGACGGTGATGCCGCTTTGCTTCACGCCGCTGCCGTAGATGGCGGCGAAGGCGGGCTGGCTCAGGCCGGCCGGCAGATAAAGCGCCGGCAGTGACAGGGCGACCTTCCAGCCGGCGATGCGATCGGCGCCGTTCGCGGTCAGGCGCTCGTGCACCGCGAACTGCGTGTGATAGGCTTCGTCCTCGCTCATCGCGTCGGTGGCGCCGGGCATGAAGTCCATCACCCGCCTCTCGCGGCGGGCGGCGGCTACCTTGTCGGCCAGGGCGGCGATCTCGGCTGGCGTCATCTCTGCTGTCCCTCCCCTTTTGCGTCTTGGCGCTATCGCACGGAAACCGCCGCAGCCTCAAGCGCGCCGCGCGCACGAGTCTTCAGATCAAGGGGAACGGGATCACGCCTGGGGCTTGCGCGCCTCGATGACGACCGTGTGCGGGCACTCGAAGTCGTCCTCGTACTCGGTGGACAGGATCTCCTGCCCGACGACCGCGCTCTCGCGGATCGGCAGGCAGGTGCGGCAATCGACGAAGCCGGCATCCTCGGCCAGCTCGCGCAGGAACGAGGGCGACAGCGCCGTCAGGTGCTCGCCCGAGCAGAAGACGAAGTTGGCGAAGCGACCGCCGACGCTCTTGCGGTTGATCGGGAAGTCCGAGAACCACGCCGCGTCGCCTTCGACAAACTTGCGCGCGGCGTTCTCGATATGCGGGCCGCCGATACGGATGCCGCCGCCCGGCTTGACGCAACGGAACATGTCGGCGAAATGCGTCGCGAGGTGACGCTCCGGCAGATGCTCGACGACGTGGAAGGAATAGAAACGATCGACCGAATTGTCGCGAAACGGCAACTTGTCGAGGAAGTTGATCCAGAGGTCGATCTTGGCCGAGACCAGGTTGGCATCGACGTTCAGCCAGCCCGGGATGTAGCGCTCCTTGCCGCAGCCGAGATGGACGTTCAGCGTGCCGTCCCGGGGCTGCCGGAAGGCCTTGTACAGCCGGCCATTGACCCACATCGGGCCCTGCATCGCGCCGTAGTAGAGGTTCTTGAGAGCTGTAGGAATCATTGTGAATCAATGGCCTAGGGTATGATCCGATATTGGTTCAACAATAGCGCGAATATCGTCTCCCAGCCAGCGCCGTGCCTGAAGGCGTCACCTCGGCTATACTGTCGACATGATGTACGACCGCATCACTGTCGATCCTGCCGTGATGGTCGGCAAGCCCTGCATCAAGTGTACCCGGATCACGGTGGACCTGATCCTGCGGAAGTTCGCCGCTGGCGAAACCGAGGCTGACTTGCTTCTGGGCTATCCGCACCTTAGTCGCGAAGACATCCGCCAAGCGCTCGCCTTCGCGGCCGACTTCCTCACGGATGGCGACATCGAGCTGGCGCTGCCTCGGTGAGGCTACTCGCCGACGAGTCGCTCGATGGCCGGGTTCGTGCCGGCCTCCGAGACCTCGGGCATGACATCGAGCGCGCGACGTTGGGGGCACCGGACACGGCGGTCTTGGCTCGCGCAGTTGAAGCGCAAAGCACCCTCGTGACCGAACACAAAGATTTCGGTGGACTGGTCGTCCATCTGGGCCACGCGAGCGGAAGCGTCGTGTTGGTCCGCCTGGACAACGTGGAGATCGCCGAGCGTATCCGATTGGTCGATGCGGCCCTCGACACCGTCGAACGCGCGAACGGACCGGTACTCATCGTTGTCGCGGTCAACAACACGCGCCTTCGCCCTATTCTCCGCAGCGTGTGACCACCAAACGAAACGGGGCGGCCGATCGGCCGCCCCGCTCCGTTGATCCTCGACTTCGCGACTCAGGCGGCCTTCGACTTCGAGCCGTAGAAGCTCTGGCCCTTGCTCGCCATGTCGCGCAGCAGCTTCGGCACGCTGAACTGTGAGCCGTATTTCTGCGCCAGCGAGTCGCATTCCTGCACGAACTTCGCGACGCCGACCTGATCGATCAGGCTGATGGCGCCGCCTGTCTGCGGCGCGAAGCCCAGGCCCATGATCGAGCCGATGTCGCCGTCCTGTGGATCGGTCAGCACGTTCGATTCCAGGCAGCGCGCGGTGTCGACCGCCTGCACGTAGAGCAGGCGCTTCTTGATCTCGGCGGCGACGGCGTCCTTGCCCGGACCCTCGCCGTGCGCCAGCTCCGCGCGCTCCTTGAAGTGCTCCTTGAGTCCCGGCCACAGGCGCTTCTTGCCGTCGGCGGGGTACTCGTAGAAGCCCTTGCCGTTCTTGCGCCCGAAGCGCTCCAGCTTCTTGACCATCAGCTCGAGCATGTCCTCGGTGCCGCTGCCCTCGTACTTCTGGCCCGCCGCCTCGGCGTCGCGCCGCGTCTGGTCCATGATCTTGTACGACAGGTCGATGGCGACCTCGTCGTTGAGCGCCAGCGGGCCGACGGGCATGCCGGCCAGGCGCGCGCAATTCTCGATCATCGCCGCCGGGATGCCTTCCTTCAGCATGCGATGGCCCTCGCTGATGAAGGCGCCGCAGACACGCGAGGTGAAGAAGCCACGGCTGTCGTTGACCACGATCGGCGTCTTGCGGATCTTCTGGACGTAGTCGAGCGCCCGCGCCAGCGTCTCCTGCGAGGTCTTCTTGCCGACGATGATCTCGACCAGCGGCATCTTCTCCACGGGCGAGAAGAAGTGCAGGCCGATGAAGTTCTCGGGCCGCACGCTGGCCTCGGCGAGGCCGGTGATCGGCAAGGTCGAGGTATTCGAGGCGAAGACCGCGGTCGGTGCCAGCACGGCCTCGGCCTGCTTGGTCGCGGCGGCCTTGACCTCGCGGGTCTCGAACACCGCCTCGATCACCAGCTCGCAGCCCTTGAGGTCGGCGTAGTTGGCGGTGGCGTGCACGCGGCCCAGGATCTCGGCGGCGCGCTCCTTGGTCAGGCGGCCGCGGCCGGCATCCTTCTCGACATCGGCCTGGATATGCGCCTTGCCCTTGTCGGCCGAGGCCTGGTCGCGATCGAGCAGCACAATCGAGAGCCCGGCGCGCGCCGAGACATTGGCGATGCCCGCGCCCATCAGGCCGGCGCCCAGCACGCCGATCTTCTTGTACTCCTGCTTCGGGACCCCCTTGGGCCGGCGCGCCAGCTTGTTGGCCTCCTGCAGGCCGAAGAACAGCGTGCGGATCATGCTCTTGGACACGGGATCGCGCAGCAGCGAGACGAAGTAGCGCGTCTCGATCTTCAGGCCGGTGTCGAAGGGCACGTTGAGGCCCTCGTACACGCAGCTCAGGATCGCCTTGGGCGCCGGATAGACGCCATTGGTCTTGCCCGAGATCATGGCGTTGCCGCCGATGAACATCTCGACACCGCCCGGCCACACCTTGCCGCCGGCGAAATTGGGGATGCGGTAGTTCGGCTTGTCCCAGGGCTGCACCGCGCGCGCGTCCATCTGCACGCCCTTGGTGAAGGTCGGCGCGACCTTCTCGGTGGAGGGCGCCATCAGCCACGCCTTGGCGCGCGCCAGCAGCTCGCCCGCCGGCACGACCTCGTGGATCAGGCCCATGCCCTTGGCCTCGGCGACCGAGAGGTCCTTGCCCTCGATCAGGATCGGCGCCGCGGCCATCACGCCAATCAGGCGCGGGATGCGCTGCGTACCGCCGCCGCCGGGCAGCAGGCCGATCTTCACCTCGGGCTGGCCGATCTTGGCTTTCGGGTTGTCGGCGGCGATGCGGTAGTGGCAGGCGAGGCAGATCTCGAAGCCACCACCCAGCGCCGTGCCGTTGATCGCGGCGACCCACGGCTTGCCCGACGTCTCCATGCCGCGGAACATCTTCTGCAGCTGGCTGAACTGCTCGGTCAGCGCCTTGGCGTCCGAGGTGTCGACGTTGAGGATCATCTCGAGATCGGCGCCGGCGATGAAGTCGGCCTTGCCCGAGGTCAGGATGATGCCCTTGACCGCCGGGTCCTTCACCGCCTTCTGCGCGACATCGGCGAAGGCGGCCATCGAGCCTTCGTTGAGCACGTTCATCGTGCGGCCTGGCATGTCCCACGTGATCGTGGCGATGCCGTCGGTATCGACTGCGTAATTGATCATGGTCTCGTCTCCTCCCCCTCTCCCCGCGCGGGCGGGGAGAGGGTTGGGGTGAGGGGCTTTTCTCGATGGGGTAAGGCGCGCGAGTGGCCGGAGAAGCCCCTCATCCGGCGCTGCGCGCCACCTTCTCCCCGCCTCAGGGGCCGCGGACGGCCCCGACGCGGGGAGAAGGGAACTCAGACGCGCTCGATGATCGTGGCGGTGCCCATGCCGGCGCCGATGCACAGCGTGGCGAGGCCAGTGGCCAGGTTGCGGCGCTCCAGCTCGTCGAGCAGGGTGCCGAGGATCATCGCGCCGGTGGCGCCCAGCGGATGGCCCATGGCGATGGCACCGCCGTTGACGTTCATCTTGTCGTGCGGCACGCCCAGCGCCTGCATGTAGCGCAGCACGACGGCGGCGAAGGCCTCGTTGAGCTCGTACAGGTCGATGTCCTTCACCGACATGCCGGCGCGCTTCAACGCCTTCTCCGAGGCCGGCGCCGGGCCGGTCAGCATGATCGTCGGCTCCGAGCCGATCGAGGCGAAGGAGCGGATGCGCGCGCGGGCCTTCAAGCCCGCCTTCTCGCCGAACTCCTTGGTGCCGATCAGGATGCCGGCGGCGCCGTCGACGATGCCCGAGGAGTTGCCCGCGTGATGCACGTGGTTGATCTTCTCGACCTCGGGATACTTCTGCAGCGCCACGGCGTTGAAGCCCGGCATCATCTCGCCGTGCATCTTGAACGAGGGCTCGAGCGAGGCCAGCGACTGCATCGTGGTCTGCGGCCGCATATGCTCGTCGTGGTCCAGCAGCTCGACGCCGTTCTGGTCGCGCACCGGCACGATCGACTTCTTGAAGTACTTGGCGTCCCAGGCGGCCTTGGCGCGCTTCTGGGATTCCACGGAGTACGCGTCGACATCGTCGCGGCTGAAGCCGTACTTCGAGGCGATCAGGTCGGCCGAGATGCCCTGCGGCACGAAGTACATCGGGATCGCCACCGCCGGATCGACCGGCCAGGCGCCGCCGTCGGAGCCCATCGGCACGCGCGACATCGACTCGACGCCGCCGCCGATCACGGCCTGCGACTGGCCGGACATCACCTGGGCGGCTGCCATGTTGGTGGCTTCCAGGCCCGAGGCGCAGAAGCGGTTGACCTGCACGCCTGCCACCGTCTGCTCGAAGCCGGCCATGACGGCGGCGGTGCGCGCGATATTGGCGCCCTGCTCGCCGATCGGCATTACGCAGCCCAGCACGACATCGTCGACCAGCGACGTGTCGAGCTTGTTTCGATCGCGCAACGCCTGCAACGCGGTCACGGCCAGGCGCACCGGGGTGACTTCGTGCAGCGAGCCGTCGCGGCGGCCCTTGCCGCGCGGCGTGCGCACGGCGTCGTAGATGTAGGCTTCGGTCATCGTGCCTCTCCTCTCGGGTTCTGTTTGTCATCCCGAGCGCAGCGAGGGATCCAGGGCTGCACTAGATTCCTCGCTGCGCTCGGAATGACAGGTTTCACATCACAGCGTGCGGCCGATCAGTTCCTTCATGATCTCGTTGGTACCGCCGTAGATCTTCTGCACCCGGCTGTCGGCGTAGAGCCGCGCGATCGGGTATTCCCACATGTAGCCGTAGCCGCCGAAGAGCTGCAGGCACTGGTCGACGAAATCGCACTGCAGGTCGGTCAGCCAGTACTTGCACATCGCCGCGTCGGCGACGGTCAATTCCTTGCGCAGATGGCGCGCGACGCAGTCGTCGAGATAGGTGCGCGCAACCGTGGCCTTGGTCTTCAGCTCCGCCAGCTTGAAGCGGGTGTTCTGGAAATCGATGATCGGCTTGCCGAAGGCTTTGCGCTCCTTGGTGTACTCGATCGTCGCCTTCAGCGCCGCCTCGATCGCCGCGATGGCCTGCACGCCGATCACCAGGCGCTCCTGCGGCAGCTCCTGCATGAGCTGGGCGAAGCCGGTGCCCTCGGCACCCAGCAGGTTGGTGACCGGCACGCGCACGTCGTCGAAGAACAGCTCCGACGTGTCCTGCGCCTTCATGCCGATCTTCTCGAGATTGCGCCCGCGACGGAACCCCTTGCGATCGCCTTCGACGCAGATCAGCGAGGTACCGCGCGCGCCCTGCTTGGGGTCGGTCTTGCAGACGACGATGATGAGATCGGCGTTCTGGCCATTGGTGATGAAGGTCTTCGAGCCGTTGATGACGTACTCGTCGCCGTCGCGCACGGCGTTCGTGCGAACCGACTGCAAGTCTGAACCCGTGCCCGGTTCCGTCATGGCGATGGCGGTGATCATCTCGCCGCTCACCATCTTGGGCAGCCAGCGCTGCTTCTGTTCCTCGGTGCCGAAGTGCCTGATATAGGGCGCGGTGATGTCGTTGTGCAGCGAGAAACCGGGGCCAGAGGCGAAAACGCGCCACTGCTCCTCGATGGCGATCACATTGTGCAGCCAGTCGGCGCCGGCGCCGCCATACTCCTCGGGCACGTCCATGCACAAAAGGCCGAGCTCGCCGGCCTTGCGCCAGACCGACTTCGGAACGACGCCCTCGTCTTCCCATTGCGCGTGATGCGGCTGCACTTCCGTCTCGAAGAAGCGGCGGCAGGTGTCGCGGAACATCTGGTGTTCCGGCGTATAGACGCTGGCCAACGCACTCAAAGGCGCCACTCCCTCCACGCTTCTTGCGGCGTCACCATGGGCCGGCCCACCGGCAACGTCCAGCCGGCCACATACTTTCCCTTTACGTAAACGTCAATTCAATTCCGCCCGGCGCTTTCGTGCCGGTTTGCCGCCCGGCCAAGCCGCCATGGCGGTATCGATCACCTGCAGCAGCTCGGCACGGCTGGCGCCGTCGCCGCCCTGCACGCCCAAGCCGCGGAGCACGGCGACATAGAAGCGCGCCAGCGCGCGGACGTCACACGCGGCCGGCAGCTCGCCCTCGGCATGCGCCCGATCGAACCGCTTGCGCACTATGGCGATTTCAGCGTTGCGGCGGCGCGTCATCTCCCGCCGCACCGACGCCGCATCGGCGCCGCTAGCTGTGCCCGCCTTCACCATCAGACAGCCGCCCGGCTTGCCCGGACCGCTGACGACATCGATGGCGCCGCGCATCAGCATCTCGACACAGTCGCGCGCGGTGGGCGCGGCGAGCGCCTCGGCCACATAGGCCGCCGGACCGCTCTCGTAGCGCTCCAGCACCTTCAGGAAGAGGGCTTCCTTGTTGCCATAGGTGGCGTAGAGGCTGGGCCGGTTGATGCCCATCGCCTCGGTCAGATCGCTGAGTGACGTGCCCTCGTAACCCTGCCGCCAGAAGACCCGCATCGCCTTCTCGAGCGCGGCCTCGCTGTCGAAGGCTCTGGGACGGCCTGTCGCCATCGCACCCTCACCTGCTTCATCCACAAACTATACTGATCGATACATAAAGGCATTGACGAACGCCGATCAAGTCCCACTTTTGTACTTATCGATACAGAACAACGCCTCATGGAGATGACAATGAGCAGGGCTCTTCAGGGCAAGGTCGCCCTCGTCACAGGCGGCTCGCGCGGCATCGGCGCGGCGATCGCCAGGCGTCTCGCCGCCGACGGCGCCGACGTCGCGATCAGCTACGCCGCTTCGGCCGATCTGGCGCAGGCGGTCGTGCGCGAGATCGAAGCGTCCGGCGTGCGCGCCGCATCCTTCAAAGCCGACCAGGCCGACGCGGCGCAGGTCGCGGGACTGATAAAGGCGGTGGTCGAGCGCTTCGGCCGCCTCGACATCCTGGTCAACAGCGCCGGCGTCTCCGTCATCGGGCCAGTAGGCGATCCCGCCACCGATGTGACAGCGCTCGATCGGCAGCTGGCGGTCAATGTCGGCGGCGTGGCGGCGGCGGTACGGGCGATCGCGCCACATCTCAAGAAGGGCGGCCGCATCATCTCGATCGGCTCGGGCCTCGGCACGCGCGCGCCATGGCCGGGCTTCGCCGACTATTCCGCCACCAAGGCGGCCGTGGCGGCCTTCACGCGCGGCTGGGCGCGCGATTTCGGGCCCAAGGGCATCACGGTCAACACGATCCAGCCCGGTCCGATCGACACCGACATGAACCCGGCCGACGGCGCCTTCGCCGAGATCCAGAAGGCGGGCACGGCGCTGGGGCGTTTCGGCAAGCCGGAGGAGATCGCCGCCGCTGTGGCGTTTCTCGCCGGTCCGGACGCCGCCTACATCACCGGCGCGACGCTCGACGTCGATGGCGGCTTCAACGCGTAGCGTCCACTACGGAACGGCGAGCTTGACCCTCGCCGCGAGTTCGCCGCCCGTCATGCCCGGGCGCGAGCCTTCGGCGTAGAAGAGGCGCAGCAGCATCGTGTCGTAGCGCTCGATCTGCGCCGGCTCCTGGAAGCGCTCGATGCCGAAGTTCAGCGGCGCGATCTCGACCTTCGCGGAGAACTGCTTGAGATAGACCGCGAAGTCGAACGGCTTGCAGGGTCGCACGCGGCTGCCCGGGCTGTTGTCGAGGTAGTGCGCGGTGTCGAGGATGTACGCCCGTTCGATGGTCTTGCGCGCACGATCGGAAAGCTGCCAGGCCTCCCAGCGGCGCGCGCCGGCGACCGGCGGGTTCTTCCAGGTCTCGGCGATGCTCTCGCCCTTGGACAGCGCGCGAAAAGCCTGGTCGGCCGCGCGCTCGCGCGCGAACTCGAACAGCACGCGCGCCTTGGCCGGATCATCGACGCGGGTGAACTTGAGGTTGGTCTCGCGCTGGATCCGTGCGGCGACGGTGTCGAAATGCGTCTGGGTACGCGTGCGGCACGCACGGTCGAAGCCGTCGCCGTAGACCATCGCCACCGGGACCTCGGTCGACTCCCAGCGGAACAGCGCGGGGATTGGGCCAACGAACTTGTCGGCGTCCTCGCCCCGGAGGTTCAGCGCCTGCATGCCGGCCCGCACCGCCTGCGTGTCGGCGGGATTCATCGGCTGGACCACCAGCGGCGTGCTGGCGCATGCGCTGAGCGCGCCCAGCACGACAATAGCGGCGCAGCGGCGCAAGAGCTGGCGTATCACATCTCTCCCCCTGCGCCATCCTCTACCTTCCCCCGGAGGGGGAAGGTGGCGCGCGTAGCGCCACGGATGGGGGATGTCGAAGACGGACTCCTGAGTCCGTCTTCGACATCCCCCATCCGCCCTTCGGGCACCTTCCCCCTCCGGGGGAAGGTAAGATCAAGACCTCAGGTCGCGGTCAGGCGGCGCAGGATTTCGTCGAACGCGTTGTCGGCGATCTGCCGGATCTCGTCGTCGGTGCGGTCCTGGATCGGATGCGGCACCCAGACGAGGGACGGCTCGTAGCCGAGCGTGGCGCTTTGCGCGGCGGCGGCTTCGACGAAGGCGGTCGTGGCGACACCCATCGACGGAATTCCGCGGCTCTCGAGGTCAGCAATGTCGTGCAGACTGCACGTTGTGCAAGACCCTCAATCAGCCAAGCCTTCGACGACGACCTGCACCTCCCCGGCGATCTTCTGCTTGAGGTCGATCGGCGCGAGGCGGCTGGGCGTCGCCTTGGCGTAGCGCTTCACCGCGATGCCGCGCTCGCTCAGCCGCTCGTCGAGGCGGTCGAGGAAAATGTTGCCGCGCGCCTTGGCGATGTCGAGCAGCCCGACGGTCACACCGTCGAGCGAGGATGGTCGCGGCGGCTTCTGGCGGCCGACAACCTTGAGCTCGCCTGTCGGGTCGAGCAGGGTTCTGTTGTCCATGGTCAGCTTCGCACCTCCTTGGTGACGCATTGACTGTTGATCTCGGCGGCGGCGCCCCAGCCGACCAGCAGTCCGGAGAACAGGCCCGCCGTACCGCCGGCATGCACGATGTTCAGGCCATCCGGCCGGAACTTGCGCAGGGTCTTGCCGGCCAGCTTCTCCGGCACGCCGACGGCGCAGCCATCGACGCCGCGGATGATCGTGTCGGCCTCGACGACGCAGAGCTTGTGCAGCTCCTCCTTCAGGCGCGCCTTGCTCCAACCGGCGTCGCGGAAGACGCGGTGATGTTCGGGTGAGCAGACGATGAAGACGTCGGGGCCGGGGAAGGTCTTGGGGTGGAACACCGAATTCAGGGCCATCGCGAAGCTCTTGGCCAGCGACTCCGGCGTGCGCGAGTTCTGATCGACGACGCCCTGCACGCCGTATCCGGCGAAGACCGTCACCGCCGACTTGCCGCGCGCGACGCCGCGCTCGACCGAGAGCGGATCCCAGGACATGCCCTCCTCGTCCTCGGCGAAACACAGGCCGAGCTTGCCGGGATTGCCCAAAGTGGCGCGATCGACGCCGCCCGGCTTGCCGCCGCCGATGTTGCGGATGGCGAGCTGCAGCGCGCGGCCGATGGTGCTGTTGGCGCGGTTGCCCTGGCCCAGCACGTTGACGCCGGAGTTCATGCCGAGCTGGCGGCGCGCCGGGCCGTTCACGATGGCGATCGGGCCGATATACATCGTCGTGGCGATCACGCCGTGCAGGCAGAAGCGATCGTCGAGCGCGGCTTCGACGGCGGCCAGCAGCACCGGCATGTATTCCGGCTTGCAGCCCGCCATGACGGCGTTGATCGCCACCTTCTCGACCGTGCAGGCCGGATAATCCGGCGGCATCATGCCGAGCACTTCCTTGGGATCGCGCGTCGTGCCGCGCAGCATGCGCAACACGCGCACCGGCGTCGGCGGCACGACAGGCAGGCCGTCGCTCCAGTCGCGTTCGAAGCAGGCCTCGACATCGTCCTCGTAGCCGCCGATCTCGACCGGCCGCGAGGCGAAGCTGACGCCCCCGAAGCGCAGCTCCAGCTCGTCGACCATGCCGGGGTCGACGGTCTTCGAGCCGCAACCCGGCCGCTCCGCCGGCAGGCCTTCGCCCAGGCCGCGCACACCGGTGAGCGTCTCCCACTCGCCGCGGTGCCAGCCGAAGGCGCGAGCGGACTCGCGGCCACCGACAATGCGGATCACCGTCGGCACGGTCTCGATGTTGAGATGCCAGGAGCGCTCGAGATCGGTGTCGTCGACGACGCCCTTGATGCCGGGTGGAAACGCCGGATCGTCCTGCGTCAGCACCGTCAGCCGCTCGCTGCCGCCGGCGAGCTGGCGCAGGACGGGCGTGATCAGCTCGCAGGTCGGGCAATCGCGTTTGACGACGACGGCCAATCCGTCGGGCAGGCTCACCATGCGGGCAATCCTCGATAATCTTGGCCTCAAGTTATCGACCGGCAGCAAGCTCGTCCATCTTTGCGGCTTTACCTTCCCCCGGAGGGGGAAGGTGGCGCGTAGCGACGGATGGGGGATGTCGAAGACGAACGCAGGAGTCCGTCTTCGACATCCCCCATCCGCCCTTCGGGCACCTTCCCCCTCCGGGGGAAGGTAGGACTGAATTGCGCTATGCGCGAGGGGGTGAGCGAGTCGTCGGCCAGGCGATCACCGCCAGGCCGGCGACGATCAGCGCCATGCCCGACAGACGCAACGGCCCGAAACGCTCGTCAAAGAAGATGTACGACACGATGGCGCTGATCACCGGCACCAGCAGCGCGAAGGGCGTCACGGCGCTGGCGGGGTAAAGGCGCAGCAGCGAGCCCCAGATCAGATAGGCCACCAAGGTCGCCATGATGGCGAGATAGGCGATCGCCAGCCAGCTTGCCCAGCTCGCCTGCGCGATCGACGTGACGATGACCGACGGGCCTTCGAGCCACAGCGATAGCGCCAGCGAGGGCAGCGGTGCCAGCAGGCTGAGCCAGGCGACCATGTTGAGGTCGATCTTGCCCAGGCGCTTGGACAGGATGTTGCCGACGGCCCAGCTGGTCGCCGACATCAGCGCCAGGCCGAAGCCGATCACTGTCACCGCGCCGACACTAGCGCCGCCCACCGAGGCGCCGACCAGCGCGAGGCCCAGCACGGCGACGCCGACGCCGGTGGCCTGCTTGGCCGTCGGCCGCTCGCCGATCAGCAGGGCGAAGACGATGGTGAGCGGCGCCTGGGTGTGCACGATCACCGCGGCGAGGCCGGGTGGCACGCTCTCGGCCATCGCCGAGAACAGGAAGACGAACTGGCCGACATACCAGGTGAAGGCAACAGCCAGCATCAGCCGCCACGGCGCGTTGGCCGGCCGCGCCAGCCACAGCACCGGGATCGCCGCGCCGACGAAACGCAGCGCCGTCATCAGGAGTGGCGGAAACGAGTCCAGCCCGATGCGGATGGCGGCGAAGTTGAAGCCCCAGATCACAGCGACCAGGATCGCGCCGGCGATGTGGTGCGGGGGCATGGCGCGCCCGTGTTCCTCCCCCCTATTCCTCCGTCGTCGCGCTCAAGCCCAGCAGCGCGCGACGGCGCAGCCACTGGCTCGGCCGGTAGCGGTCGTCGCCGGTGATCGCCTGAATGCGCTCCAGCACGCGCCAGGTCTCCTTCACGCCCATCACGTCGGCCATGGCCAGCGGGCCCTGCGGGTAGTTGAGGCCCAAGGTCATCGCGGTGTCGACATCGGTGGCCGAGGCGATGCCGATCTGCGCCATCTCGCAGCCGAGATTGGCGATCATCGCGCGCATGCGCTGCAGCACGAAGCCCGGGCTGTCCTTGATCGCCGTGGCCTTGGCGCCGGCCGCCGCAAGGGTAGCCGCCACCGCGTCGCGCGCGGCCACGTCGCCGCCCGGCGCCATCATGATCGTCGCGCGCTTGCTGAAGGCGCCGGTGGGATCGATCGCCACGGTGCGCTTGGGATCGAGGCCTCCCGCGACACAGACCGTCGTGCAGTCGTCGCCCAACGGCGTGACGATGATCGGCGCCTCGCCATCGTCGTCCGAGGAGACCTCGGCGCCGCCGGCGCGCAGCAGCTCGAGCACGGCCTCGTCGGCGTCGGCGTCGGCCACGAGATACTCGGCGGCCTTGCCATCGCTCACGACGTCGGCGCCGGGATCGACCTTGTTGCCGTCCTTGTAGTCATACCAGCCGCCGCCGGTCTTGCGGCCGAACCGGCCGGCATGAAACAGGCCCTCGTGATAGGGGCTGGGCGTCATGCGGCGGTCGTGGAAGAAGCCCTCGTAGATGATCTTGCGCGCCGGGAAGTTCACGTCGATGCCAGTGAGATCCATCAGCTCGAACGGTCCCATGCGGAAGCCGCCGGCGTCGCGCATGATGGCGTCGACCTGCGTGGGCGTGGCACGGCCCTCCTGGAAGATGCGCAGGCCCTCGGTGCCGATCGCCGTGCCGCCGAGGTTCACGAGAAAGCCCGGCGTGTCGCCGACGATCACCGGCACGCGGGTCTGGCGCTTGCCCAGCGCCACCATCGCCTCGACCACCCAGGGCGCGGTGTCAGCGGCGCGGATCACCTCGACCAGCTTCATCAGCGGCACGGGATTGAAGTAGTGCAGGCCGCAGACGCGATCACGCTTCTTCAGGTTACGCGCGATCGAGGCGATGCGGATCGAGGAGGTGTTGGAGGCCAGCACCGTGCCCTCGCCGACCGCCGCCTCGAGCTCGCCGAACAGCTTCTGCTTGACCTCGAGATTCTCGAACACCGCCTCGATCACGACATGGCACGGCGCCAGCGCCTGCAAGCCTTCGGCGATCTCGAGGCTCCGCTCGGCCCGCTCGCAATCCTCCTGGCTCAGCCGTTGCTTGGCGACCATGCCCTTGAGCTGATCGACGATCGCGGTACGCGCCTTGGCGGCACCGCCTTCGGCGGCGTCGTACATCAGGGTGCGGATGCCGCCCTGGGCGCTGACCTGGGCGATGCCGCGGCCCATGGCGCCGGTGCCCACCACGCCGACCACGAGGTCGGGGCGCGAAACGTCGAGGCTCATGGCGGGGGCTCCTGCTATCAGATCACTGTCATCCCGAGCGCAGCGAGGGATCTAGGATGCCTCTAGATCCCTCGCTGCGCTCGGGATGACAGAGGGTGCTTTAGCGAAAGCCGCTCAACCGAACAAGCTGCGCATGTAGGGCGAGAGGAACACGCCCTCGGGATCGAGCGACCGGCGCGTGGCGTGAAAGGCGTTGAAGCCAGGATAAAGATTGGCGATGTCCAGCGCGCGCAGCGAATGCCACTTGCCCCAGTGCGGTCGCCCACCATGGTTGAGGAAGATCGCCTGCGCGTCGGTGAAGTACGGCAGCCAGTCGCGATCGACGAACTCATGGATCGAGATCGTCACGCTGGGCCGCCCGTAATTGGGGCTGAGCAGCAGGTTGTCTGCGGCCACGGTGCGGTACTCGACGGCCATACGCGCGTCCCGGTGTTTCGTCGTCATCAGCGCATGGATCTCGCGGAAGCAGTCGGGCCCCTTCTCCGCCGGCACCGACCACTCGCTCTCGACATGCTTGACCTGGCGCACCGACGGAAACACCCGGTAACTGTGATCGATGCGCTGACCCTCGACATGCGCCATCGGATCGGGCGGCAGGTTGGTGGGGTGCAGCGCCTTGCAGTCGCACAGGCCGGTGTCGGGCCGCCAGAAGAACTCGAAATGCCGGGTCGCGGCGATCAGCATGTCGAGCCGGTCAATCGTCTGCTCGAGCGGCGCCGACCACAGCCGTTCGTGCAACCGATAGGCCGGCACGAGCTGCACGGTGACGCTGAGGATCACGCCGACGCTGCCCATCGCGACTGCGCCGGCACGCAGCAGCGCCGGCGTGTTCTCGTCGACGTCGATGAGATCGCCGCGGCCGTCGATCAGCCGCAGGCCGCGTACCATGGTCGACAGGCTGCCGAGCGACGGGCCGGTGCCGTGCGTGCCCGTGGAGATCGCGCCGGCCAGCGCTTGGACGTCGATATCGCCCTGATTGGCCAGCGCCAGTCCATGCGCCAGCAGCGGCTCGCCCAGCGCCGTGATGCGCGTGCCGGCACCGATCGTGGCGCGCTGGTTCTCCTTGTCCACCGCCCGCACGCCCAGCAAACGGTCGAGCGATATCAGGACACCGTCATGCGCGCAGAGCGGCGCATGCGAGTGGCCCGCGCCCGCGGCGCGGATCGTCAGCCCATCGCGGATCGCCGCGCGCACCACCGAGATCGCGTCCGCCTCGTCGCGCGGCACGACGATCGCCCGCGGCGCGCACTCGACATTGCCCGCCCAGTTCGTCCAGCGATTGGCCACGTCTTACTGCGGGATGAACGCCGTGACCTCGATCTCGACCTTGGCGCGGCGATCGACCAGGCCGGAGACGTAGAGCAAGGTCGAGGTCGGGAAGTTGCGCCCCAGCGTTTCCTTCCACGCCGCGCCGATGCCGGCGCCGGCGGCCTCGTACTCGTCCTGCGTGGTGATGAACCAGTTCAGCCGCACGATGTGCTCGGGCCCGCCGCCCGCCTCGCGCACCAGCTTCACGACGCGCTTGAGCGCCGAGGCCACTTGAGCGGCGAAATCGTCGTCGTAGTCGCCCGCCGCGTTGGTGCCGGTCTGCCCGGCCAGCACGACCCAGCGGCCCGGCTTGTCGAGCACCAGCCCGTGCGAGAAGCCGCGCGGCCGCGCCCAGTCGGCTGGCTGTAGAACCTGCATGATGTCTTCTCCTCCGGTTCGAGAGAGCATGGTGCCCTACCCAAAGCATTCCTGTCATCCCGAGCGCAGCGAGGGATCCTGGGTCAGCCTAGATCCCTCGCTGCGCTCGGGATGACAGTGCTGTCAGTCCTTCACCACCGGCGTCTCGACGACCTGCCCGGGCTTGGGGCAGCCGGCGCTGTCGTCGATGCCGGCGTCGCCGCCGCGCGGCCGTGGCGACGGCGCGCCCTCGGGCAGCACATAGGGCGGCACCGCGGTCAGCGTCCAGGCGACCAGGCGCTTGAGCACCGAGCCCAGCGCCTCGTCGAAGGCCTTCACCACCTCGGGGATCTTGTCGGCCCTGGCCCGCCAGCAGCGTTCGAAGGCGGCGGCGCCGACGATCTGGCGATCGGGCATGCGCACCAGCCGGCTGACGAGGCGGACATGGACGATCGGCGCGCCGCCGTGGAAGTACTCGGCCTGGAACTCGCGCAGGTCGGTCTGCAGGATATAGTTCGCCCGCACCGCCACGGGATCGCGGCCGACGCCGACGATGCGCTTGGTGTTCTCGAAGGACTCGACGGTGCGCGTCTGCACCATCAGCGGCGCGCGGTCGACCCAGGCGCTTTGCGCGTAGTAGTCCGACGAGGTCGGCGTCATCTGCAGCGCGATGCGACCGCTGTTGAGGTGGGCCGCCGCCGTTGGCGTCTCGACGATCAGCTGCCAGCGCACTGTCGGCAGACCGTGGTCGAAGGTGCTCTTGGGCGTGACGGTGAACAGGTTGACCGGATCGTCGGCCTTGTCGATCAGGCTGCAGGCGCCGAGCAGGGCGACGAACGCCGCCACGGCGGCGACCCGTCGCGGGACGCCGCAATCAGGATCGCTCATTTCGGCTGGTATCCCTGCTTGCTGCCGAACAGGTAGTTGGCGGGATCGCGCTCGAGACGCGTCGAGATGGCGCTGAGGTTCGACGACAGGGTCTTGAGCTCGCGCAGCGTGGAATTGAGCTCGGCCAGGCCCTGCTCGGTGAACTGGCGCACGGGTCCGCGGTTGTCGGCGACCATCTTGTTGAGCGAGGCCGTGGTGGCGTTGATGCCGTCGACCGCCTCGCGCAGGCTGCCCAGCGTGCGGCGCACCTCGCTCGGCGCTTTGCCCGCCAGCGCCTTGCGCGTCGCCTCGTCCTGCGGACCGATCTCCAGCGCGATCAGGTTGATGGTGTCGGCCGCCTGGGTGAACTTCTCCATGCTGCTGCGCATCTCGGTGATCGCCTTGGGCAGCTCGGCCAGCGCCTTGTCGATATTGCCCTCGTTGCGCGCCACCGCCGCGGTGAGCGTCGAGAGGTTCTTCAGGCTGTCGTTGAAGGAGGCGACCGCGTCGGTCGACAGCGCCAGATTGATTCGATCGACCAGGGCGCCAGCCTTCTGGAGCAGCTCCTGCACGCTCTGCGTCGCGCTCGACAGCGTCGACGGCATTTGCGTGATCTCGGGGAACGGCTCCTCGTCAAGCTGACGCTTGGCCAGCGCGGTCTCGGCGCCCACATACCCTGATGCGGTGACGATCTGGATATAGGCCGCGCCGGTGATCAGAGGCCGCTCGAAAACCGCGCGTGAAGCGTTATGGATGTCGACGCCGCGCTCGATGCCGACGACGACGGCAATGCGCTCGACCATGCGCCGGCCGCCCTTGTCGGGGCCCTGCGCCCGCTCGGCGTCGCTGAGTTCCGCCGGCAGCCGCACCAGGCTGATCGCCTGCACACGACCCACGCGCAGGCCGCGGTAGTAGACCGGCGAATCGCGTGTCAGGCCCTGGACATCCTCGTCGAACAGGATGCGATAATAGGCGAGCTTCTCGTCGCCGCCGGCGCGCAGCTTCCAGACGACGAAGCCCATCGCCGCCACTAGGAACACCAGGACGGTGGCGCCGATCGCGATATAGGGTGAGCGATGTTCCATCAGGTTCTCTCATGCCGCGCGCGACCGCCGTCGCCGATTCCGGCGGCTCGCGCGCGCGGTCCGTGGAAATACTCCCGCACCCAGGGATGATCATAGTCCACCAGTTCCTCCATCGTACCGGCCACGATGCGCTTGTCGAGCAGGACAGCGACCCGGTCGCAAATCGCGTGAAGGGTATCGAGGTCGTGGGTGACCATCAGCACGGTCAGGCCGAGGCTGCGCCGCAGCTGCTGGATCAACTCGTCGAAGGCCGAGGCGCCGATGGGGTCGAGCCCGGCGGTTGGCTCGTCGAGGAACAGCAATTCGGGGTCGAGCGCCAAGGCGCGCGCCAGGCCGGCGCGCTTCTTCATGCCGCCCGACAGCTCGGACGGCTTCTTTCCGGCCGTGTCCGGCGCCAGCCCAACCATGGCGATCTTCAACGCGGCCAGCTCCTCAAGCTTCGACTGAGGCAAGCGCGCACGCTCTCGCAGGGGCAACTCGATGTTCTCGGCTGTCGTCAGGGACGAGAACAGCGCCCCCTCCTGGAAAAGTACGCCCCAGCGGGTCTGCAGGTTCCCCAAGTCGGCCTGGCTGAGCGTCGCCGGCTCCTTGCCGAGAATCTCGATCTTGCCCTCCTTGGGCTTGTGCAGGCCGATAATGGTGCGCAACAGCACGGACTTACCGGACCCCGAGCCGCCGACTAGTCCGACAATCTCGCCACGGAATACGTCGAAATCGAGGTTCCGATGGAGGTTGGTGGTGCCGAATTTGTTGCGGATACCGCGCAGGCCGATGACCTTCTCGCGGCCATCGCCGTGATCCACCAGCTGCCCGCCTTCCGCGAGCGACGGCCTCGGCGGCGCCGCGGTTTTGACCTCCTCTTGCGCCATGCTCGTCACATGCCCACCGAGAGGAAGAAGATCGAGAACAGCGCGTCCAGCACGATGACGAAGAAGATCGACTCTACCACCGCCGTCGTCGTCTGCCGTCCGACACTCTCGGCGTCGCTCTTGACCTGCAGGCCCTCGTAGCAGCCGATGACGCCGATGATGAAACCGAACACCGGCGCCTTGATCATGCCGACCCAGAAATGGCTGATATCGACGGTATCGCGCAAACGGGCGAAATACTGACTGACCGTGAAATCGAGATAGATCTCGCAGGCGAAGGCGCCGCCGAGCAGGCCCATCAGGTTGCCCCACAAGGTCAAGAGCGGCATCGCCAGGGTCAGCGCTGCGATGCGCGGTACGACGAGCCACTCGACCGGCGAGAGGCCCATCGCCTGCATCGCATCGAGTTCCTGGTTGACCTTCATGGTGCCGATCTGCGCGGCGAAGGCACTGCCCGAGCGGCCGGCGACGATGATCGCGGTGAGCAGCACGCCCAGCTCGCGCAGGATGCTGACACCCACCGCCTCGACGGTGAAGGTCTGGGCGCCGAAAGTCTTGAGCTGCTCGACGCCCTGGTAGGCGACGACGACGCCGATCAGGAACAGCAGGATACCGACGATCGGCAGGGCCCGGATCCAGACCTCGCGCATCTGCACGACGGAGGCGTTCAGCCGCATCTTGCGCGGCTGCAACACGCCATTGGCGATGACGTTCAGCACCTCGCCGAAATACTCCAGCAGCCTCACCGAGCTCTGTAGAAAGCCAGTGAAGCCCTTGCCCAACTCGTTCACCATGTCGAGCAGGATGGGCAGCTGCCGGGGCGGCGGCTGCGGCGGGCAGGCGTTCTTCTCGACCAGCTCGATCAGGCTGCCCTTGGCCTCGTCACCCCCCTCGATCGGGCAATCGCCGGCGGCCCGGCGCAGGTGGAGCAGCTCGGTCACGCCGGCGGTGTCCATTGCGGTGACCGCCCTGATGTCGATGACCTTGGCGTCTGCGGGCGGGGTGTCGGCGCCCGGCTCCAGGGCGCGCAGGGCCATGACGATCCATGGCCCGCCCGCCTCGACGACACGGCCGCCGTCGCGCTCGGCCACCCGCCACCATGGCGCGGACTTCTCGCTTTCGGCGATGTCGCGCGTGCGGAGGATGTCGGCCATGCGTGTCAGCGCTCGACGGGGCGGGTGGGACGGGGCACGATGACGAATTACCGAACAGCCGCGGGATGTGGATACCCAAGATGGGGCGCTGGAAGAAGCTAGACAAGCTGCCATTGGCGGAAGGCATCGACGAGGACGACTATCTCAAGCGACTGGTGCGGGCGCAGATGCGGCTGCTGCGGGTCCAGCAATGGCTGTCGCGCACCGGCTCCCGGGCGATCGTCGCCATCGAGGGTTGGGACGCGGCCGGCAAGGGCGGCCTGATCCAGCGCCTGACCGAGAAGCTCGACCCCCGGCCGGTTCAGGTCTGGCGCATCGCCGCGCCGCGGCCCGACGAGCAGGGCAAGCACTACCTCTACCGCTTCTGGGAGAAATTGCCCGAGTCGGGCACCATCGCGATCTTCGACCGCACCTGGTACGGCCGCGTGCTGGTCGAGCGGATCGAGGGCTATGCCAAGAAGGATGACTGGCAGCGGGCCTATGGCGAGATCAACGCCTTCGAGAAAATGCTGACCGACGACGGCGTGCGGCTCATCAAGATCCTGCTCAACCTCAGCGCCGAGGAGCAGCGCAAGCGCCTCATCCGCCGCCTGGAAACGCCGGAGAAGCGCTTCAAGGTCACGCTCGACGACTTCCGCAACATCGGCAAGCGCGACGACTATGTCGAGGCGTTCGACGACATGCTGGAGCGCACCGACACGGACGGCGCGCCGTGGCATGTGATCTCCAGCGACAGCAAAAAGCGCAGCCGGGTCGACGGTGTCGAGCTCGTCGCCGACATCCTGGGCAAGGGCGCCGATCTCGAGCCGCCGCCGGTCGATCCCGCGGTCGCCGAGGCGGCGCGCAAGGTCATCGGCTGGAATCCCGACAAGGTCAGCCCACTGACGTCGCGACCCGACAAGAAATGACGCGTACCGCCTTCCCTTCTCCCCGCGAAGGCGGGGAGAAGGAATGATGACTGACCGCGTCTTTCCCGGGTGGTGGGTGGTGGCCGGCACGTTCGTCGTGCTGGGTGTCGGCTTCGGAATCGCCTACAGCTTCTCCAGCTTCTTTCTGCCGCTGCAGGAGAAGTTCGCGGCCCGGCGCGGCGAGATATCGCTCGTCTTCTCGATCGCCGGCGCGCTGTATTTCTCGCTGGGCCTGATCACCGGCGCGATCGCCGATCGCTTCGGCCCCCGGCTTGTGGTCGGCGGTGGTATGGCACTGGTGGCGCTAGGCACCTTCGCCGCCAGCCAGGCGGACACCTTGTGGCAGGTCTTCGCCGGCTACGGCGTGGGTGTGGGCATTGGCATAGGCGCGGCCTACGTCCCCGCCGTCGCCGCCCTGCAGCGCTGGTTCAACCGCCAGCGAGGGCTGGCCACAGGCATCGCCGTGTCCGGCATCGGCGTCGGCACGCTGGCCGGTCCGCCGCTCGCCAAGCTGCTGGTCGACCATTTCGGCTGGCGCGGCGCGTGGATCGGCCTGGCGCTGGTCGCGCTCGCCGCGGCGCTGTTCTCGATCGTCACCATCCGGCGTTCGCCCGAGACCTACGGCCTGCGGCCCGATGGCGACGCGGCACCACCGGCGAGCGGCGGTCCGGCACCGCCGGCGCAGGGCGACACGCTCGGCGAAGCGATGCGCCAGCCGGTGTTCTGGCTGCTGTTCGCGGCCTGCGCGATCTACGCCTTCGGCCTGTTCACGCCCTTTGTTCATCTCGTGCCCTACGCGCGCGACGTGGGCCATGGCGAGGCGTTCGGCGTCAGCCTGATCATGCTGCTGGGCGTCGGCAGCACGCTGGGCCGCTTCGTCTTCGCGGGCATCGCCGATCGCATCGGCCGGCGGCGCATGTACGCGCTCAGCATCCTGGGCTCCTGCCCGGTGCTGCTGCTATGGGCCTCGACCAGCCACTGGCTGGCGCTGGCGGTCTTCGCCACGCTGTTCGGCGCGCTCTATGGCGGCTTCGTCGCCATGGCGCCGTCGGTGATGGCGGATTACTTCGGCACCAAGGCGGTGGGCTCGATCCTGGGCGCTCAATACACCAGCGTCGCCGTCGGTATCCTCGTCGGCCCGCCCGCCGCCGGCTGGATCTTCGACGCGACGCGATCCTACACGATGGCGATCATCGCCAGCGCCGGACTCGCGCTGCTGGCCGGGCTCACCGTACTGTGGTGCCCCGATCCATCCGTGCACCGCGCGCGGCGCGCCGCCAGGGAGTCCCCGCGATGAAGATGTCCTCGATCCCCTTCGGCACCACCGACTGGAGCGCCGTCGAGCCGACCGAGCATGCCGGCGAGACCGGCAAGGCGATCTGGCGCACGCGCCAGTTCGGCGATATCCGCGTGCGCCTGGTCGACTACACGCCGGGCTACCTCGCCGATCACTGGTGCGAGAAGGGTCACATCCTGATGTGCCTGGACGGCGAGCTCGACACCGAGCTGAAGGACGGCCGCCGGTTCGTGCTCAAGCCGGGCATGAGCTACCAGGTCGCCGACAACGCCGAGCCGCACCGCTCGCGCACGACGGTCGGCGCGAGGCTGTTCATCGTCGATTAGGAACCTGTCATCTCTCGCTTCGCTCGGGATGACGGATCGGCCAGCGGCCGGATCATGCCGACCAGCGGCAGGTGATCGGAGGCCCAGCGGGCGCCGTGGCTGGTGAAGCTCTCAAGGCTTTGGAGGTTGTCGAACGGGATCGACCACAGCCGGTCTAGCGCCATCAGCGGCCGCGGCGCGGGAAACGTGCGCACGCGCCTCAGCCCCATCGGCGCGCCGATCTTCGTCAAGCGGCGACGCTCGGGGCCGAAGACGTTGAGGTCGCCCATCACCAAGGTCAGATCCTCATGCTGTTGCGCGAGCGCGTCGCGCAACAGCTCGATCTGGCGGCCGCGTTCGGCGGGACGCAGGCCGAGATGGGCGGCGATCACGCGCAGCCGTTGTCCGCGCACCTCGACGACGGCGTCGATGGCGCAGCGCTCTTCATAGGGCGGGATGGTGAGGTCGACGACGCGCTTGCTGAGAATCGCACCGCGCACGTAGAGGCCGTTGCCGAAGGCGAAGCGCCGGGCGCGGAAGGTCTGGCCGAAGACCGGCGCCATGTTGAGCCGCTTGTGGAACAGCTCGAACTGGTCGAGGTCGGGCGAATAGGCGCGCACCTCCTGGAGCGCCAGGATATCGGGATCGATCGCGTCGATGACACGCAACACACGGTCGGGATCGCTTCGCCGATCCATGCCGATACAGGAATGGATGTTGTAGGTGGCGGCGCGGATCAGGGCCGGCTCGACCGGCGCATCGGCGCCGGCCGCGCGCGTCTGCTCGTCGCCGGCTAGAGTACGGGCGCCAGCAAACGACATGCCTGCACCGCGACGCGGAAGGGAAAGGACCGGGCCTGCACGACGTCCTCCGTCACGACCCGAGAGCCAGCGAAATCGCGCTCGAGCATCGCCGCCACCTCCTGTGCGAACCCTTCGTCGAGAAACGCCAGGGTGATCTCGAAGTTGATGCGGAAAGACCGATTGTCGAAGTTCGCGGTCCCGACGGTACACAATCCGTCGTCGATCAGCGCGACCTTTTGATGAAGGATTCCACTTTCGTAGAGCAGCACCTTGACGCCGGCGCGAACCAAGTCCCGAACGAAAGACAGGCCGGCAAGCCACGTCGTGTGATGGTCGGGCCGGCCAGGCATCAGCACGCGCACGTCGGCGCCGCGCTGCGCCGCCAGCATCAACGCCGACAGCGTGGCCGAGTCGGGCACGAAGTACGGATTGGCGATCCACACCCGCTTGCGGGCGAGCGATATCATCTGCACGAAGGCCAGGCCGCAGGTCTCGAGCTCGTCGGCCGGCCCGGTGGGCATGGCCAGCACGAGGCGATCCTCGGTCTCGTGGTTGCGGACCTCCCAGCTGAGCTCGAGCGCGTCGCCGGTCGCCCAATACCAATCCTCGACGAAGCTCATCTGGCAGCACAGCACGCTGGCGCCACGCACATGCACGTGCGTGTCGCGCCATGGCGAGAGGATCGGATCGCGATGGACGTACTCGTCACCGACGTTCAGGCCGCCCACCCAGGCCGACTCGCCATCGACGACGACGATCTTGCGGTGGTTGCGGTAGTTGATCCTGCTGTGCCGCACGAACCAGCTCTTGCGGCCGTTGAACGAGCTGACCGAAACGCCGCCGGCGACCAGGGCCTCGACATACTCGCTCGACAGATCCTCGCTACCGATATCGTCATAGAGCACATGGACCTTCACGCCGGCGGCGGCACGATCGAGCAACACGCGGCGGAACGCCTGCCCCAGGCGGTCGTCGCGCACGACGTAGAATTGCACCAGCACGTACTTGGTCGCCTGCCGCACGCCCTGCAGCATGTCGGCGAAGGCCTGCGGGCCGTCGATCAGCAGCTTGGCGCTGTTGCCCCGCGTAAAGGGAAAGCCGGTGAGCCGTTCCAGTGCCACAAGCGGCTCGCGGTCGGCGCCCTCGAGCTTGGCGCCCGCGCGCTCGATCGCCTCCGTGGCGTGCCGCATGAGTTCGCCCAGTTCCTCCTCGCGCGCGCGCCGGGCGACGACGTAGCCGCGAAACTTGCCGTGGCCGAACAGGGCGTAGACCGGCAGCGCGATGTACGGCACCAGGACCAGCGACAGGATCCACGCCACGGTGCCCGGCGGCGAGCGCCCCAGCATCAGCGCGCGCAACGCACAGGCGATGCCGGCGACATGGAACGCGATAACGATGGCCAGGAGCAAAGTGGTCCTCTCGGGCGAAAGACACGCTCGGACAGGGTGGGATCCCCGCGAGAATAAGGCGTCAGCCGTCCTGGGGTTGCGCGCCTTTTTCCGGCACCAGGGTCTTGACCTCGGCCGTTGCCCCGCTATTGCCGCCGATATTCTTCGCCAGCCACGGCGCCAGTTCGCGCATGGTGTCGGCGAACTTCCACGGCGGGTTGATCACCACCATGCCCGAACCCACGAGCATGCGCGGCATCGGGTTCATGCGCATCATCTGGACATGCACGGCGATGGTCTCCGGCGGATCGAGCGCGATCACAGCTTCGTGCAGCGCCTGGACGAACTTCATGTCCTTGATCGGGTACCACAGCGCATAGACGCCGGTGGCGAAGCGCCGCAGGCCATGGCCGATCGCCGCCACCGCATCCGCGGTCTCGTCCCGTGATTCGTAGGGCGGATCGATCATGATCAGCGCGCGTCGCTCGGGCGGCGGCAGCATGGATTTCAGCAGGCCGTAGCCGTCCTCCTCGCGCACCTCGATGCTCTTGTCGCCGGCGAACTCGCGCTTGAGGAACACCGACTCGCGCGGGCTGAGCTCGGCCACCACCAGCCGGTCGCCGGGCCGCATCAGGGCGCGCGCGATGCGCGGCGAGCCGGGATAATGGCGGATGCCCTCGGCCGGCTTGACGCCGAAGTTGCCGAACTTCTTGTCGTAGAAGCGCACGGCGCGGATGTAGTCGACGAGCGCCGGCGGCGGCTGGCGGATCGGCAGCAGGCGACCGATGCCCATCTTCCATTCCATGGTCACCGCGCCCTGGCCGCCGAGGTCGTAGCCGCCCCGGCCGCCATGCGTGTCGATGATCAGGTAAGGCTTTTCCTTCACCGACAGCGCCGCGATCAGGTTCGCCAGCGTCGCGTGCTTGAGCACGTCGGAGAAACCGCCGGCATGAAATCCGTGCTGGTAGTTCATAGACGCGGCTATACCACGACGGCGCGGATCGTGCTTGGATCGCGCCATCCTCGCAGGGAGTGCCGATGTCCGCGCCCATCGTCCTGAAGTCGTCGCCGCAGACCATCCACTGGGGCTATTTCGACAGCAAGCTCGAGCCCAAGGCGCGTGTGAAGTCGGGCGATATGGTGACGATCGAGTGCGTGTCGGGGGCGAAGGAGATCCTGCCCGACCCGCCTTTCTCGATCCTGCCCGAGCACCGCGAGATCCACGAGAAGTGCACGCCGCATATCGGCCGCCACATCCTCACCGGGCCGGTCTATGTCGAGGGTGCCGAGCCGGGCGACGCCCTGCAGGTCGACATTGTCGACATCCAGTTCCGCGTCGACTGGGGCTGGAACGTGCAGCGGCCGCTGATGGGCACCTTGCCCGAGGACTTCCCGAGCTACCGCCTCACCCACATCCCGATCGAGCGCAACCGCAACGTCTGCCGCATGCCCTGGGGCACGGAGCTCGAGCTCAAGCCGTTCTTCGGCATCATGGGGGTGGCGCCGCCACCCGCCTGGGGTCAGTGCAGCTCGGTCGAGCCACGCGCCTTCGGCGGCAACATCGACAACAAGGAGCTGGGCGCCGGCACCACGATCTACTTGCCGGTCTTCGCCCCGGGCGCGCTGTTCTCGACCGGGGACGGCCACGGCGTGCAGGGCGACGGCGAGGTCAACCTTACGGCGCTGGAGACCTGCCTCACCGGCACCTTCCGCTTCACCGTGCGCAAGGACATGAAGCTCAACAACCCCAGGGGCGAGACCCCGACCCACTGGATCACCCACGGCTTCGATCCCGACCTCGACGACGCCGCCAAGGAGGCACTGCGCGACATGATCCGGCTGATCCGGGGCAAGACCGGCATCTCGGCCGAGGACGCCTACATGCTGTGCAGCCTGGCCGCCGACCTGCACGTGACCCAGACCGTCGATGGCAACAAGGGCATCCACTGCATGATCAAGAAGGAGCTGATCGGCGGCTAGATGGATGATTAGACACTGCACGATTGTTGAATAGCATTATTTTACATCACCCTTAGACATGATTGTTTGAGGCTCGGCCGCGAACGCGGTCATCTGAACCTCATGTCCGACGTCGCCCTCCACACGCCGCAAGACGATCTGCGCCTGCTCAACCAGGTATCGCGCGCCGCCTCGGCACCCGATTTCCTCCGGCTGGCGATCCGCGGCGCTTATCGGGACCGCATCGCGTTGGTGGTGTCCGATGGGCCGGCGGCATCGGCGTTAATGCACATCGTCGCCGGCATCGACCGCAATACGCCGGTCATCGTGCCCGACGCGCCGATGCGCCACGCCCCGGCCGCGCTGCTGGGCTTGCGCGATGTGCGCGCCGCGGCGTCGCTCGAGCATGCGCTCGACGGCTTCGAGGCGTGGATCGACGGGCGGCGGCTGGATGGTCACCGACCGCTGGTCGACATCGTCGATGGCAGGCTGAAGCTCGATCCCCTGGCGCTGTGGAGCGCCGAGGACATCGACGCCTATCTCGCCGCCAATGATCTACAGGACGCGCAGCATCACCAGCGCCTCGCCTAGGGCGCGGGCTCGACTTTCAGGGTGGCGCCGTCGACCGCGATGACGCGCACCCGCGCGCCGCTCGCCATGTCGGGGCCGCTGACGTTCCAGCTGCCGTCGCCCACCCGCACGCGGCCTTGGCCGTTGCGGATGGCGTCGGAGAGCGTGATCGTCGTGCCGACCAACTGGCTGCCACGCTCGTTGAGCTTGTCGCCCTCGCGCACCTTGAAGAGCTGACGGATCCAGCCGCGCATGCCGGCGAAGGCGGCGATGCTGACGATGGCGAAGACGCCGAGCTGGATGTCCAGACTCGCCGCCGGCCAGACCAGCTTGAGGATCCCGGTGCCGAAGGCGCCGATCGCCAGGAACAGGAACGCGACACCCGGCATCAGCATCTCGGGCAGCAGCAGCACGCCCGCGAGCGCGAACCAATGCCAGTACTCGATGGTGAAACCCGACATCGCGGTCCCCCTTCCTTTTGGTCTTACGGCTGCGTCCACGGGCCCGACGGGCGGGCCGGCGCGCCACCGCCCGACGCCGCCGGCGCCGGCAGCTGCGCCA
>JALHMM010000062.1 GCA_022844045.1 Reyranellaceae bacterium
CGTATGGCGGCGCCATGCCGGCGCGGCCCTCGCCCGGTCTCGCCGAGGCCGCCGCCACGTTCTTCGCGCCGCAGGCGCCTAGCGGCCAGGCGGCCGCGGCGCAGCCTGCACCGGTTGAAGATCTGCGCACCTATCCGCTGGGCGCCGCGCGCGCGCAGGTGCACGGCACCTATATCGTGGCGCAGACCGAGGACGGCGTGGTGATCGTCGACCAGCACGCCGCGCATGAGCGGCTGGTCTACGAGCGCATGAAGGACTCGATCGCCGCTTCGGGGGTAAAGCGCCAGAGCCTGCTGATCCCGGAGATCGTCGAGATGGACGAGGATTCGGTGCGCCGCCTGGTGGCGCGCGCCGACGATCTCGCCGAATTGGGCCTCGTGCTCGAGGGCTTCGGCCATGGCGCAGTGGCGGTGCGCGAGAGCCCGGCCTTGCTGGGCGACACCGACATATCGGGACTGGTGAAGGATCTCGCCGACGAGCTGGCGGAGTTCGGCGAGCACCTCTCGTTGAAGGAGCGGTTGGAAGAAGTCTGCGGCACCATGGCCTGCCACGGCTCGGTGCGTGCCGGCCGGCGCCTGTCGCTCGACGAGATGAACGCGCTGTTGCGCCAGATGGAAGCCACGCCGCATTCCGGCCAGTGCAACCACGGGCGCCCGACCTATGTGGAACTCAAGCTGGCCGATATCGAGCGGCTGTTCGGACGGCGGTGAATGAAGCGTTTCCTGTTCGCGGCCGCGTTGTTGGCCGCCGCCTATCCCGCCCTGGCGCAAACCCGCGCGCCCGCGCCCACCGACCGCATCGTCGCCACGCCGTTCGATGGCACATGGGCAGGGACGGCCGCAGCCGTGGGCTCGTGCGCGGCGCTCGACATCCGGCTCATCATCGAGGGTGGCGCGGTCGACGGCACGGCGTCGGAGCCCGAACGACAGCGCGCGGCGGTCACCGGCAAGAGAGGCGAGACCCTGCCGTCACCGCCCGCGCTATGGCAATTGCACGGCCGCGTGCAAACCGACGGCACGCTGAAGCTCGCCGCGTTGCGTTCGATGAAAGAGCGCGAGCGGCAGAACGCGAGCTGGAGCGGCCGTGCCGCGGCGAGCTCGATCACGCTCACCGAGTCCGGCGGCTGCTCGCGCGCCGCGACGCTCGCCCGCGGTCGCTGAGGCGCGTCAGCCGGCGATGGCGCGCGTCTCGACGATCAGCTCGTCGAGACGCTCGAGACCCGACGCGTAAGAACCGTCCGATACGTCGCGCAGGATCGTCGTCACCCGCTCGGCGAAGGCTGCGGGCTTGCGCGCCAGGCGCGTGACACCAGCGACGGCGCCCTTCTCGTTCAGCAGGTAGACGCCGTTGATCGCGTACAGGCTCTGGCACAAGCAAGCGACAGAACGGAAGACGCAGCCCGCGATGTAAACCGTGTCGCCGCGCGCGGTCGATTTCTCGGCGTTCTCCAGCGAGAAACGCGCCTCCCATTCAAAGCGCTGACGCAGCGTCGCCTTCAGTGCCTCGGGATAGGGCGTCGTACGCGTGCGAAGCGCGGCCAGTGCGCCATCGGGGTCGTGCAGCGTTCTGCACAGCGCCACCTCGCCCATGTAGATCGACGAGACGAAGGCGTGCGGGTGGCCTGGCTGGTACGCGACCTCGACGCGGCCAGCATGGCAGTCGTCGATCACGCGGCCGACGCGCGCGAGGTCGCGGTAGAGCAGATCGACGCGCATCTCCTCGATCACCAGCCAGCCGCCGCCGTCGATCCATGGCCCCCAGCCGCCGATCGGCGTCACAGCCGCTTCGTCGCCCCGATCGTCGATCTCGGCGGCCACGCGGCCCAGCGCCATCACGTCGAGCGGCGCGGCACAGTCGTAGTAAAGGCCGATGTCGTAGTCCGACCGCGGCGTCGCCGTGCCCCGCGCCCGCGAGCCGCCCAGGGCGATGGCACGAACACCAGGCACCGCCGAGAGAATCTCGGTCAGCTCGCCCAACAGTCGCTCGTCATTGGCCACGCTCATCTCGCGCCTCAACGGGATTCCATGTCGTTTCAGGATCGATTAAATTTCTCGCCGTGCGCGCCGGTGCCGAAGGACATGGCGGCGCGCGGGTGAACGTACATTGTTGGGGGAGAGTCATCCATGCGCAGGTTTCTGGCTCCGCTTCTGGCCTTGACGGCCTTGCTCAACGTCGGCGCAGCCAATGCCGACGTGATCCAGCGCTATACGACCGGTTCGTGGGACATCGAGGCCAACGCGACCAGTGGCTCGTTCCAGAACTGCACCGCGACCGGCCAGTACGGCGGTGGCGCCTCGGTGATGTTCATGTTGACGCGCACCTTCACCTGGGGAGTCGCCGTCACCAACCCGCGTTGGGACTGGAAAACCGGCACCGAAGGCGACATCACCTACTGGGTCGATTCCTACCAGCGCCGCCAGGGTCGGGTCCGTGCGCTGGCGCCCACCGAGCTGATGGTCCTGCTCGCCGACTCGCAGCAGCTATTCCAGGAGATCCGCGCCGGCGACACGATGTACTTCGAGCCGCGGGGCGTGGACCGGTTCTCGATCACCCTCGTCGGCACGTCGGTGGCGCTCAACGAGCTGCTGGCCTGCGTGCGGCGCCATCGCTAAAGCGCGTCGATATCGCCCCGCGCCTGCTGCTCGGCGAAGCGCTCGATCCAGTCGGCGAGCGCGCCCGCTTCGATCGCCGCGCGCAGGCCGCGCATGACGTCCTGGTAGAAATGCAGGTTGTGCCAGGTCAGCAGCATGGCGCCGAGGATCTCGTCGCTGCGGATCAGGTGATGCAGATAGGCGCGGCTGTAGCCGGCGCAGGCCGGGCAGGCGCAACCCTCGACCAGCGGCCGCCCATCGTCGCGGTGACGCGCGTTGCGCAGGTTCAGCTCGCCACGCCAGGTGAAGGCCTGCGCCGTGCGGCCAGCGCGCGTGGGCATCACGCAGTCGAACATGTCGATGCCGCGCGCGACGGCGCCGACGATGTCGGCCGGCCGGCCGACGCCCATGAGGTAGCGCGGCCGATCGGCCGGCAACGCCGGCAAGGTGACGTCGAGCGCGGCGAACATCGCGTCCTGCCCCTCGCCCACCGCCAGCCCGCCGATGGCGTATCCATCGAAGCCGATATCGGTCAGCGCCTTGGCCGATTCCAGGCGCAGGTCGGGATAGACGCTGCCCTGCACGATGCCGAACAGGCCGTGGCCTTCGCGCTGGACGAAGACGCGTTTGCCGCGCTCGGCCCAGCGCATGGAGAGCCGCATCGACTTCGCGGCCTCCTCCTCGGTCGCCGGCCAGCTCGTGCATTCATCGAACGACATGGTGATGTCGGCGCCGAGCTGCCGCTGGATATCGAGCGAGATATCGGGCGTCAGGCGGTGCGCCGAGCCGTCGATATGCGAGCGGAACGTCACGCCCTCGGCATCGAGCTGCCGCAGCTTGCTCAGCGACATCACCTGGAAGCCGCCGGAATCGGTGAGGATCGGCCCCTTCCAGTTCATGAAGCGATGCAGCCCACCCAACCGCTCGACGCGCTCGGCGCCGGGTCGCAGCATCAGGTGGTAGGTGTTGCCGAGCACGATCTCGGCGCCGGTCGCCGCCACCGACTCCGGCAGCATCGCCTTGACCGTCGCCGCCGTGCCCACGGGCATGAAAGCCGGCGTCTCGACCGTACCATGCGCCGTCACCAGCCGCCCGCGCCGCGCCGCGCCGTCGCGCGCGATTACCTCGTAGCCGATGCTCATCCGGACTTGTTCCGATGCAGCAGGCTGGCGTCGCCGTAGGAATAGAAGCGGTACTCGTGCGCGACAGCGTGGGCGTAAGCCGCCTGCATGCGCTCGAGCCCGGCGAAGGCGCTCACCAGCATGAACAGGGTCGAGCGCGGCAGATGGAAGTTGGTCAGCAGCAGGTCGACGACGCGGAAATCAAACCCTGGCGTGATGAAGATCGATGTCTCGCCAGACCAAGGCTCGACACGGCCGTCATGCTCCGCCGCCACGCTTTCCAGCAAGCGCAGCGGCGTCGTGCCGATCGACACGACGCGGCCGCCGCTCGCGCGCGCGGCCTTGATCGCATCAACGGTCTGCGCGCCGACCTCGCCCCATTCCGCGTGCATGACATGCGCCTCGGTGTCGGCCACACGTACCGGTTGGAAAGTCCCGGCCCCGACGTGCAGCGTGACCATGGTCGTCGCCACGCCCTTGTCGCGCAGGGTGGCGAGGAGTTCCGGCGTGAAATGCAATCCAGCGGTCGGCGCCGCCACCGCGCCGTCGCGCGCGGCATAGACGGTCTGGTAGTCGGCGCGGTCGCGCTCGTCGCCGATTCCGCCACGGATATAGGGCGGCAGCGGCACGGCGCCGTGCGCGTCGAGCAGGCGGGGCAGGCTCGTGGCGTCGGCGTCGAAGACAAGGTCGAGCGCGCCCTCGTCTGTCTTGCCGCGCACAGTGGCGGTGAGATCGTCGCCAAAGCGCAGCGTGTCGCCCTGCTTCAGGCGCTTGCCCGGCCGGCAGAAGGCGCGCCAGGCGCCGTCCGCAAGGCGACGCACCAGCAGCGCCTCGAACTCCACGTCGCGGCGCGCCTCGGGTCCGTCGCCGCCGTCGCCCGGTCGTATGCCGTGCAGGCGCGCGGGGATCACGCGCGTGTCGTTGAACACCAGCAGGTCGCCCTTGCGCAGCAGCGCGGGCAGGTCGCGCACGATCCGATCGACGGGCGCGCCGGCGCCGACCTCGAGCAGCCGTGCCGAATCGCGCGGCTCGGCCGGACGTTGCGCGATGCGCTCCGCCGGCAGCTCGAAATCGAACAGCTCGACGCGCATCGCGCTCAGGCGGTCCGCGGCACGACGACGTTCATCAGCGCGCGGAACGGCGCGAGGAAGACCAGCGCCAGCACCAGCTTCACCGCGAGATCGCCCACCGACAACGTCACCACCGACGGACCCTGCGCCTGCGGCAAGAACGGCATGACGCCGATGAAGGCGATGCCGAAGAACAGCGCGGTGTCGATGACCGAGCCCAGCGCGGAGCCAATGAACGGCGCCTTCCACCAGCTGGCGCGGCGCAGGCGGTCGAAGACGTGGATGTCGAGAAGCTGGCCCACCAGAAAGGCGATACCCGAAGCCAGCGCGATGCGCCATGGCGCCAGCACGCCCGACAGCAGCACGCCCGCGATGAAGCCGACATAGACCACCTGCCGCGCCCGCTCCGAGCCGAAGGCGCGATTGGCGAGATCGGTGACGAGGAATGTAAGCGGATAGATCAACGCGCCCCAGGTGAGCCAGGCGTTGACCGGGAACTGCACGGTATAGTTCGAGGCCGCGACGACGACGACCATGGCGACGATGGCCAGCGCCATCCCGCGCGAGATGTTGGACATATCCGATCCTCCAGCCCTCTCCGGCGACACAGGCCGACGGGCGCGCGGGCTTATACGCGAGGCGGTGGAGCTTGGCGAGAGACTCTCGCCCTGGGCGAAACGGCTGACCCGGCGGCAATCGCGGTCACAACAATGCGTCGTATCGTTCACATCACCGCGCCGGCCGCCGCTTTCGCTCGGGGCGACATCAGGGGTACAAACGCCGCGGACATCAGCGAGGGCCAGCTATCGTGCGCGCATACAGAATCGCCGCCATCCCCGGCGATGGCATCGGCAAGGAAGTCATTCCGGCCGGTGTCGAGGTGCTGACCAGGCTGTCGCGGATGACCAACGATTTCCGGCTCGACTTCACCGAGTTCCCCTGGGGCTCCGATTTCTATCGCACCACCGGCGCGCTGATGCCCGAGGACGGGCTGGAGACGCTGAAGCCTTTCGACGCGATTTACTTCGGCGCGGTGGGCGACCCGCATGTGCCCGATCACGTCACGCTGTGGGGCCTACGGCTGAAGATCTGCCAGGGCTTCGATCAGTACGCCAATGTACGGCCCACGCGCGTGCTGCCCGGGCTGAAGAGCCCGCTCGCCGACTGCCCGCCGGGCAAGCTCGACTGGGTGATCGTGCGTGAGAACAGCGAGGGCGAATACGCCGGCCAGGGCGGCCGCTCGCATCGCGGTCATCCCGAGGAGATCGCCACCGAGGTCTCGATCTTCACCCGAGTGGGCGTCACCCGAATCATGCGTTTCGCCTTCATGCTGGCGCGCTCGCGGCCGCGCAGGAAGCTGACGGTGATCACCAAGTCCAACGCGCAACGTCACGGCATGGTGCTGTGGGACGAGATCGCCGCCGAGGTAGGCCGCGACTTCCCCGATGTCAGCGTCGACAAGGAGCTGGTCGACGCCGCTACGGTGCGCATGGTCAATCGACCGGACAGCCTCGACACCATCGTCGCGACCAACCTGCATGCCGACATCCTGAGCGACCTTGCCGCGGCTTTGGCGGGCAGCATCGGCATCGCGCCGACGGGAAATGTGAATCCCGAGCGCAAGTTTCCCTCGATGTTCGAGCCGATCCATGGCTCGGCCTTCGACATCATGGGCAAAGGCCTCGCCAACCCCATCGGCACCTTCTGGTCGGCTGTCATGATGTTGGACCATCTGGGCGAATCGGAAGCGGCGGCGCGCCTGATGCGGGCGATCGAACGCGTCACGGCCGAGCGCAAGACGCTGACCCGCGATCTGGGCGATACGGCCGGGACCGCCGCCGTGACCGCGGCTATTTGCACGGCCCTGGAACAAATCTGAGCATTTGTTCATCTCCCGGTAAATGTCGTGTAGCATCGGTTTGGAAGCCGGTTCGGGGGAGCGGGCGTCCGGCTAGGCCGCGCCTTGCGGTGCTGATCGGGTCGGAGACGATGCCGCGCAGGAAGAACCAGGTACCCCCGCCATTACCGGGCGAGAATCCCGATGGCCGGCGTCGGCGCGGTGATCGCACCCACCAGCGCCTGTTCGAAGCCGCCGGCGCGTTGATGCGCGAGCTCGACGAGATGCCGACGGTGGCGCAGATCGCCCAGCGCGCCGGCGTCGTGCCGCGCACGCTCTACCAGCACTTCCCCGATTCGGCGGCGCTTTATGGCGCCACCTTCGACCATTTCCTGGCCACCGCCTTCGCCAGCCTGCCCGAGCTGTCGTCCGCGGGCTCTCTCGAGGCGCGCATTCATGGCTTCGTCGAGCGGCGCGCGCGCATCTGCGAGGACTGGCTGCCGCTGTGGCGCGTCGGGCTGCGTTTCGCGCGCCGCGACAGCGCCTATCGCGCGCGCATCGAGGCCGCCGTCGACGGCCTGCGCATGCGCATGCGCATCCTCTACGAACCCGAGTTCGCCCGCCTGTCGCCCGAGAACCAGCGGTTGCTGACCGACGCCGTGACGACAATCACCGATCACGAAGGCTGGGCGCATCTGCGCTGGATCTGCGGCTACGACTTCGAGAAGTCCTGCTCGGTGTGGCGCTTCGCCATCGCGGCGCAGTTCGCGGCGATGGCGAATAGAAGCTGACGCGCGCCGCCCAGCGTGCTGATCTTCACGCGCCGGGCATGGGAGGGCGCGCATGGGCAGCGACTACGATCCGAAGCGGATTGCGGCCATGGGCCGGCCGCGGGGCATGCCGTTTCGCATCACCAAGATCGGCCACGTGGTGCTCAACGTCGCCGACCTCGAGCGCTCGGCGCGCTTCTATACCGAGGTGTTGGGCTTCGAGATCTCCGACGTCTATCTCAAGTCCATGATGCCTGGCGGCATGGTCTTCATGCGCTTCAACGGCGATCACCACGGCATCGCGCTCGTCGGCGCGCTCGAGGGCGCCTCGACCAGCACCGAGCTGCACCATCTCGCCTTCGAGGTCGGCTCGCTCGATGAGGTGCTGCTGGCGGCCGAACGTATCCGCGCCGCCGGCGCCACGATCGACTTCGAGGGCCGCCGCCGCGCCGGGGTGCAGATCGCGGTCGAATTTCGCGATCCCGACGGCCATCGGCTGGAGATCTACTGGGGCCTAGACCAGATCGGTAGCGACGGCCGCGCCCGTCCATCAGAGGAATGGAAGGGCGCGCGCAGCTTCGCCGAGGCGATCAACGATCCGGTGCGCGGCCAGGACACCACGCTGCGCGATCCGTCGCTGCTGAAACCCTAAACGACGTCCATCACCTCGACCGTATCCTCGGCGGGGGCGACCGTGTCGGTGAGCGGTACGGCCACGAATTGGTGGACGCCCTGGGCTGTCGTCACGCGCCGCACCAGGCCGCGCGACTCCAGGCAGTGCAGATGCGCCAGCGTCTCGCCGAAGGCGAAGACCACCTGGTTATTGTCGAGATGGCGCGCGAACAACACCGGTACCATCTGCCAGCAAGTCGCGCCCTTGTCGCCGTAGCCGACGATGGCCGCCAGCATCTCCGCCAGCCGCGCCTCATGATGCGCCACGAGCTGATCGAGCCTCGTGTGCAGGCCGACGAAGGGGAAGCCGTGGCTGGGCAGGACCAGCGCGTCGGCAGGCAGGCGACGGAAACGCACGAAGCCGGTGAGAAACCAGGTCAGCGCATCGGCCATCGGCTCGTTCGGCCACACGCCGATATTGGTGCTGATCTTAGGTAGCACCTGATCGCCGGAGATCAGCAGGTTCAGGTCAGCACACCACAGCGAGACATGCTCCGGCGCGTGGCCGCGGCCAACAATCACCTGCCAGCGATGGCCGCCCAGCGACACGCGATCGCCATGCATGATGCGGTTGAAGGCGGCCGGCAGCGGCCCGACGCCCTTGGAGTAGCCGCCGCGATGCAGGTGGAAGGTCGCGACCTTCTCTTCCGGCACGCCGCCGCGCCGCAAATGGGCGGCGCGCGATTCGTTGTCGTCGACCAGCCCGTTGCGGATCGACTGCGCGCTCATGTAGTCGCCCAGCGACATGTAAAGCGGCGCCTGCCAGCGCGCGCACAGCCAGCCGGCGAGACCGACATGGTCGGGATGCATATGCGTGGCGAGCACCGCCTTGACCGGCTTGCCCTTCAGATACGTGGCGAAGATGCGTTCCCAATGCGCCTTGGTCTCGTCGAGCTGCATGCCGCAATCGACGATCGTCCAGCCGTCGGCCTCTTCCAACAGGTAGAGGTTGATGTGGTTGAGCTGGAAGGGCAGCGGCATGCGCAGCCAATGGATGCCCGGCGCCACCTGCTTGAGCTCGCCCGAGGGCGGCGCGTCGCCGCAGGGGAAACGCAGCTGCGCTAGCAACCGCTGGGCGTGTTCAATGTGGTCGGGCATCGATCCAGTCCGAATGAATGGGCGTTTATGGTGCGATGCAGCAACCTACGCATCGGCCGCCGTTCTGTCACCCCCGGGGCGCGAGGGCCCGCCATGCGATATCGCGGCGGCAGAAGCCTTCCGGCCAGTCGATGGCGTCGACTGCGGCGTAGGCCCGCCGCCGCGCCTCCTCGACCGTGGGCGCCATAGCCGTGACGTTGAGGACCCGCCCGCCATTGGCCAGGACGCGCGCGCCGTCGCGCTTGGTGCCAGCGTGGAAGATGGTGACCCCCTCGACCTTGCTCGCGGCGTCGAGGCCGCGGATCTCGGTGCCACGCATCGGGTTATCAGGATAGCCCTTGGCGGCCATCACGACCGTGAGCGCTGCTTCGTCGTGCCAACGCAGATCGAAATGCGCCAGGCCGCCATCAGCGCAGGCCAGCAGCGCCGGCACGATGTCCGACTTCAAGCGCATCATCAGCACCTGGCACTCGGGATCGCCGAAGCGGCAGTTGTACTCGATCAGCTTCGGCCCGCTTTTGGTCAGCATCAGCCCGGCGAACAGGACACCACGGAAGGGCGCGCCCTCGGCCTTCATGGCGCGCACGGTGGGGTGAATGATCTCGTCCATCACGCGGCGCGCGATCTCGGGAGTCACGCAAGGCGCCGGCGAATATGCGCCCATGCCGCCTGTATTAGGACCGACATCGCCGTCGCCCACCCGCTTGTGATCCTGCGCCGCGACCAGCGGCAGCACGTTCTCGCCGTCGACGAGCGCGAAGAAGCTTGCCTCCTCGCCCTCCATGAATTCCTCGATCACCACCGAGCTGCCGGCTGCGCCGAAGCGGTTGCCGGCCAGCATGTCCCTGGTCGCCACGATCGCCTCGGCCTCGTCCTTGGCGATGATCACGCCCTTGCCGGCCGCCAGCCCGTCGGCCTTCACCACGATCGGCGCGCCCTTCCAGACGTTGCCCTGGCGGCGGATATAGGCCTCGGCCGAGTCGATCTCGGTGAAACGCTCGTACGTTGCGGTGGGAATGCCGTACTTGCGGCAGAGATCCTTGGTGAAGCCCTTCGAGCCCTCGAGCCGCGCCGCCGCCGCCGACGGTCCAAACACCTTGATCCCCGCCTCCGTCAGCCGGTCCGCCAGGCCGGCGACCAGCGGGGTTTCAGGGCCAACGACGACGAAGTCGATCGCCTCGCGCTTGGCCAAATCGACAAGGCCGGCAACATCCTCCTGGCCGACCGCAATGCATTCAGCGACCTCGGCGATGCCGGCATTACCCGGCGCGCAGATCAGCCGGTCGCACAGCGGCGAGGCCGAGATGGCCCAGCACAGCGCATGCTCGCGGCCACCGTTTCCCACCACCATGATGCGCATGAAGCCGCTCCCCGACGCTTGAAAACAGGACCTCGCAAGCCTAATATGACCATGGTCATGACCATAGTCACAAAGGAGGTGCCGCCATGACTAAAGTCATGAAGGCATCGGAGTGCAAGGCGAAGTTACTCGCCGTGCTCGATGAGGTCGCCGCCACCGGCGAACCGGTGACGGTGACGAAACACGGCAAGGCAATCGCCCAGATCGTGCCGGCCATTGAGAAGCCGAAGACGCTCTACGGGGCGCTAAAGGGTTCGGTCAAGATCTACGCCGACATCGTCAGCCCGCAGGAACCAGACTGGGACGAGGATCGCGAATGGAAGATCATTTCCGGACAGCCCTATGACGACGATCCTGGACAGCCACGTCCTGCTCTGGCTGATAAACGGCAACCCGGAGCTGGGAAGAAAGGCACGGGCATTCTGCGAAAGCGCGCATCAGGATGATCCCGTAGGCGTGTCGGCGATCAGCTTCTACGAGCTCGCCAACGCCCACCGGAAGGGTCGGATCGCCCTGACGCCCGATCCGTGGCAGTGGCGCGCCCAGATTCTGAACTTCGGAATTGTCGAGTTGCCGGTCGATGCTGGAATCGCGATCGAGGCGACCGGACTCGTCGACTTCCATCGCGATCCGATGGATCGGTTGATCGCCGCGACCGCCCTGAGACATGCGGCGACGCTGATCACAGCCGACAGCACGATCCTGCGCTGGGCTGGACCGCTTCGCAGTGTCGATGCCAAGCTATGACGGCATGACAGACGCCGCCGCCGAAACCACCGGCCACAATTCGCCGGAGTTCACCGTCTCGGAGCTGGCCTTCGCGCTCAAGCGCGAGGTCGAGCAGGCGTTTCCGCGCGTGCGGGTGCGCGGCGAGATCTCGCAGCCCAGCTTCCCGCGCTCGGGCCACTGCTATTTCCGGCTCAAGGACGTCGACGCGGTGCTCGAAGCGGTGTGCTGGAAGGGCAGCCTGCCGCGCCTGGGCATGAAGATCGAGGACGGCCTGGAGGTGATCGCCTCGGGCCGCATCACCACCTATCCCGGCAGCTCTAAATACCAGATCGTCGTCGACCGGCTGGAGCTGGCGGGCCAGGGCGCACTCCTGAAGCTGCTGGAGGAGCGGCGCAAGAAGCTCGCTGCCGAGGGCCTGTTCGCCGCCGAACGCAAGCGCGCCCTGCCCTTCCTCCCTGATGTGATCGGCGTCATCACCTCGCCCAGCGGCGCGGTGATCCGCGACATCCTGCATCGCCTGGCCGACCGCTTCCCGCGTCACGTGCTGCTGTGGCCGGTGTCGGTGCAGGGCGAGCGCGCCGCCGGCGAGGTCGCCGCCGCCATTGAGGGCTTCAATCGTTTGCAGCCCGGCGGCGCGGTGCCGCGGCCCGACCTGCTGATCGTGGCGCGTGGCGGCGGCAGCCTGGAGGATCTCTGGGCCTTCAACGAGGAGGTCGTGGTGCGCGCCGCGGCGGCCTCGGCGATCCCGCTGATCTCGGCGGTGGGCCACGAGACCGACACCACGCTGATCGACTTCGCTTCGGATCACCGCGCGCCGACGCCCAGCGCCGCCGCAGAAAAGGCCGTGCCGGTGCGCGCCGAGTTGCTGGGCGACCTGCGCGAGCACAACGGGCGGCTGCTCAACGCGCTCACCCGTCGCCTGCGCGAAGCGGAGACCGAGCTCGCCGGCCTGGCGCGCGGCCTGCCCGACCCGCGCCGGCTGATCGAGGAGCGCGCGCAACGAGTCGACGAATCTGGCGAGCGCCTGGCCAAGGCCACGGTCAATCTCGTGGCGCTGAAGCGCTCGGGTTTCGACGGCTTGAGCGGCCGCCTGCGCACACCGCACGAGGTCATCGACCGCAAGACGCGCGAGCTGGCCGAGGAATGGCGTGTGCTGCTGGGCGGCCTGCGCCGCTACGCCGGCGAAACACGCCAGACGGGCGAGCGCCTGACCGATCGCGTGACGGGCCTGGGAGAACGCCTGTCGCGCGCCATGACCGGCCTGGCCGAGCAACGCACGACTCGCCTCGACTCGCTGTCCAAGCTGCTCGATAGCTATTCCTTCAAGGGCACGCTGGCGCGCGGCTTCGCGCTGGTGCGCGACGCGGCGGGCACGCCCATGCTCAGCGCTGCGGCCGCGACACCTGGCGCGGCGGTGAGCATCGAGTTTGGCGACGGCAGGGTCGGGGCGGTCATCGACGGCGAGCCGAGGCCGCCCGCGCCTCGGCCGACGAAGCCCGCCGCGAAGCGCGGCGGCACGCAGGGCGATCTCTTCTGAACGCTACTGCGTGAAGCCCAGCAGCCGCGGCAGGAACAGGATGATGCCGGGCAGGAAGGCGATGATCAGCAGGGTCGCCACGATCGCCGCCAGGAACGGCAGCAGCGGCTTGACGAGTTTCTCCATCGGTAGCCCGCTGATCGCCATACCGACGAACAGACACAGCCCGACCGGCGGCGTGATGTGGCCGATCGCCGAGGCGATGACGCAGACCATGCCGAAATGGATGGGATGGATGCCGATCTCCTGCGCCACCGGCAGCAGCACCGGCACCGTCACCAGAATGATCTCCGAGGGCGTCAGGAAGGTGCCGAGGATGAGGTAGAGGATGATCACCAGGATGATGAACATCCACCACGCCGGGTGGATGGCGACGATCGCCGCGGCGACGACGAAGGGGAACTTCGAGTACGACAGCACCCAGCCGAAGGCGCCGACGAAGCCGATGATCATGCCGATCACGCCCGACAGGCGCGCGCTGTCGGCGAAGATCTTGGGGATCTCGCGCAGCGCCGGCTCGCGATAGAAGATCGGCGGCACGATCAGCGCGTAGACCACGGCGACCGCGGCGGCCTCGGTCGGCGTGAAGACGCCGAACATGATGCCGCCCATGATAATCACGGGGATGATCAGCGCCGGCATCGCGCGCACGAAGGAACGACCGAACTCCGGCAGCGTCGGCGGTTTCTCCTTGGGGTAGTTGCGCTTGCGGGCGATGACGAAGACGGGCACCGCCATGCCGAGCCCGATCAGCAGGCCGGGCACGATGCCGGCGGCGAACATCGCCGCCACCGATTCATCGGCCATCCAGGCGAAGATCACGGCGATGATCGAGGGCGGGATGATCGGCGCCACCACGGCCGTGGAGATGGTGAGCGCGGTCGCGAAGTCGCGATCATAACCCTTGCGCTCCATCTGCGGGATCAGGAAGGAGCCCAGCGCCGAGACGTCGGCCACCGCCGAGCCCGAGATGCCGCCGAACACCATGCTGTCGACGACGTTGACGTAGGCCAGGCCGCCGCGGAAACGGCCGACCAGCGCCGTGGCGAAATCTATGATCACCCGCGCCACGCCGCCACGCGCCGCGACATTGCCCGCCAGGATGAACAGTGGCGCCGACAGCAGAAGGTAGGAATCCGAGAGCAACCCGACGAAGCGCGTCGGGATGATGATCGGATTGAGCGCCGGGATCATCATCGCGGTGGCCAGCGCCGCCACGCCCAGCGCCGGACCGATCGGCACGCCGGCGACGATGCAGATGACGAACACGATCAGGAGTGTTTCCGCCATAGCATCCTCAGGCTGAAGTAGACGTTGCGCACCATGGGCGGAATCATCAGGGCGGCGCCGAATGGGATCGCCGCGAAGACATAGTCGAGCGTCAGCCCGAGGCCCGAGCTGGTCTGGTAGCCGGCGTTGGGCACCAACGTGATGCTGAGATGGATCAGGTAGCCGAACAGCACGACGCCGGCGACGTTGACCAGCGCCACCAGAAGCGCGCGCGGCGCCGGCGGCAGCAGGTTCTGGAAGTAGTCGAGCGTGGTGTGCTCGTTGCGCCACATCGCGGCGGCGCCGCCGATCATCACCAGCCAGACGAAGAGATAGCGCGGGATCTCCTCGATGCCGTCGATGCCGGTGAGGCCGAGATAGCGCAGGACGACCTGGGCGAAGACAGCCGCGGTCATGGCGGCGAGGATCACGCCGCCGACATAGCCCAACAGGTCGTAGAGTCGTGCGCCGGCCGAGGGCGCCTTGGCGGCGTCCTCGAGCTTCTCCCCCGGTGGAGCGGCCATCGGTCGATCCGGCTGCCGGCTACTTCACGCCCTGGATGTAATCGACCATTTTTTTGGCGTCCTTCCCGGCGGCGGTGGCGAAAAACTCCGCGTAGACGCTTTCCGTCGCCTTGAGGAACGGCGCCGGATCGGGCTTGGTGATGGTGACGCCCTTCTCGCGCACCTGGTCCTGGATGCTCTTGTCCTCGTCGAGGATGAACTTGCGATTGAAGGCGCGGGCATGCGCGTAGGCGTCCATGATCGCCTTCTTGCCCGCCTCGTCCTGCTTCGCCCACGATGCCTTCGACATGATCAGCGCCACCGCCTGGTGCGTGTGCCGAACGTCGGCGACGTACTTGACGATGTCGTAGAACTTGTTGTGGTAGAAGGTGTTGACGCCGCCCTCGGCGAAATCGATCACCTTGGTCTGCAGCGCCGTGGCAACCTCGGGGAAGGCGATCGGCGTCGAGATCATGCCCAACGCCTTGAAGGTCGCGACCAGGATCTTGTCCTCCTGCACGCGCACCTTCTTCCCTTTGACGTCCTCGAGCTTGTTGATCGCGCCGTGGCCGTAGATGCCGCGATAGCCGGCCGCGAAGAAGCCGATCAGCTTCAGGCCCTTCTTGTCGAGCACGGCGTCGTAGTACTTGGTCAGCGTGTCGCTGCCGTCGAGCGATTTGAACAAGTGGTCGTAGTCGCGGAAGATATAGGGCAGCTGGAACACCGACATCTCGGGGATCAGCGTCGACAGCGGCGCGGTGGTGATCGGCCCGAAGTCGACGGCGCCGAGCTGGATCTGTTGTGCCACCTCGCGCTCCCCGCCCAGCGCGCCGGAATGGTGATGCGCGATCTTGAGCTTGCCGCCGGTCAGCTCGGTGAGCTTGTCGACGAATTGCTGCGAGGCCTGCGACGTGCCGTGCCGCGGCGGATTGACGTTGCCCATGCTCAGGTCCTTCGCCTGGGCGAAGGCGACGCGATCCGCGGCCAGCGTCGCGGCAAGAGCCAGAATCGACGCGGAAATCAGCTTGCCTATTGTCATAGGGCCGTCCCTCCCTGGGTTGTTCCGCCGCCGCCCGCGGCGCATGCGGTTGATTCTTGGCGGCATCGAGGGGAAAGCGTCGCGCCGCTTTTCGATCCTGAGTAGTGTCGGGGACCGGCGTCAAGGCCGAATGGCCGGACCGATGCGCCCGATTGATCGTCGGCCTGCGTCGCGGAGGCTCGGCCCGGCAGAGAGTTCGTGGAGGAGACGATATGAGCGCGGTGAAGTTTCAGCAGCTCGGCGCCGAGACTATTCAGCAGCTGATGTATGCCAGCACAGCAACGGTTACCATGCAGCTGATGAAGCGCGGGCTGCGTACCATGGCGATCAACCTCAAGGCGGTGAACCCGTCGGCCACGCGCATGGTCGGGCCGGCCTACACGCTGCGCTATATCCCCGCGCGCGAGGACATCGACCTGCCGCCCAAGCCGACCGATCCCGAGAACGCGCAGAAGCACGCGGTCGAGAACGCGCCGCCGGGCAGCGTGCTGGTGGTCTCGACCGGTCCGGAGCTGCGTTCCGGCACTTTCGGTGACATCCTCGTGGCGCGCATGCAGGTGCGCGGCCTCGCCGGCATCGTCTCCGACGGCGCGATGCGCGACGTGCCGGTGGTCTCCAACATGAAGCTGCCGGTGTTCTCGGCCTGCGCCGCCGCGCCGCCCAGCATGACCACGCTGCATCCGGTCGACGTGCAGCAGCCGATCGGCTGCGGCGGCGTGCCGGTCTATCCCAACGACGTCATCGTCTCCGACGCCGACGGTGTTGTCGTGATTCCACGCCACATGGCGGTGGAAGTGGCGCGCGATTCCTTCGAGCAGGAGCGGCTCGAGAAGTTTGTCGCGATGCGGGTCAAGCAGGGCCATACCATCCCCGGCCTCTACCCGCCCAACGACACGAACAAGGCGCTCTATCAGAAGTGGATCGAAGCGGGCGAGCCGGAGAACGGCTGAGCGCTACTCCGCCGCGCGGGTGATCGGGACCAGGTTGCTGAAGAACATCTCCGCCGTGCGACGCCAGGAATAGCGCGTGGCGTGCACGCGGCACTGGCTGCGATCGAGCGTGAGCGCGCTCAAGGCGGCGGCGCGCAGATCGGTATCGAGCGCGGCGACCGGCGTGCCGCCCAGAACGTCGAGCGGACCGGGTACCGGGTAGGCCGCGACCGGCAGACCGGAGGCCAGCGCCTCGAGCAGCACAAGGCCGAACGTGTCGGTGCGGCTGGGAAAGACGAAGACGTCGGCGGCACGGTAGAGCGCGGCGAGCTCCTCGCCGTGTTTGTGGCCGGTGAACCGGACATCGGGATAGCGCGCCTCTAGCTTGTCGAGCATCGGCCCGCCGCCCACGACCCATTTCTCGCCCGGCAGGTCGAGCTCAAGGAACGCCTTGATGTTCTTCTCGACCGCGACACGGCCGACATAGAGGAAAACCGGCCGCTTGGCGTCGTCGGGCGTTGGGCCAGGCTCGCGCGGCGTGAAAAGGTCGAGATCGACGCCACGCGTCCAGGCGACGATGTTCTTGAAGCCGCGGGCGGCGAGGTCGGCGCGAATGGTTTCGGTCGAGACCATGATGGCGCGCGACGGCCCGTGGAAGCGGCGCATGATCGCGTAGGTCCAGGCCAGCGGGAAGAACATCCTGGCCCGCACATATTCGGGGAAGCGCGTGTGGTAGGCGGTGGTGAAGGGCAGCTTGCGGCGCAGGCACATGCGACGCGCGGCGCCACCCAGCGGCCCCTCGGTGGCGATGTGGATGGCGTCTGGCGCGAAACCGCGGATCAGGTGTTCAAGCCGGCGACCGGGAAACAGGGCGAGGCGAATCTCGGGGTAAGTCGGGCATGGAATTGTCGTGAACCGGTCCGGTCCGAAGACCTCGACGATGTGTCCCATCGCCACCAGCTCGGCGCGCACGGTGTCCAGCGTGCGCACCACGCCATTGACCTGTGGAAACCAGGCGTCGGAGACGATCGCGATGCGCAAGGCTTCCCCGTCGTTGTTATTCGGCGGCCAGCCGCGGTTCCTGGGCGCGCGTGGTGATGGTCGCGGCGGACTGCGCGGTCCAGCGCAGGATCGACATGCGTCCGTCGAAATCCTCGACCAGCGCCGTGCAGCTTTCGACCCAGTCGCCGTCGTTGCAGTAGGTCACACCGTCGATCGTGCGGATCTGAGCGTGGTGGATGTGGCCGCAAACCACGCCGTCGACATGGCGACGCTTGGCCTCGGCGGCGACAGCCTTCTCGAAATCGCCGATATAGCTGACGGCGTTCTTGACCTTGTACTTCAGCCACGCCGACAGCGACCAGTACGGCAGGCGCAGCGCGCGCCGCACTGAATTCATCATCACGTTCAGCTTGAGCGCGAAGGCATAGGCCCAGTCGCCGAGGATCGCCAGCCAGCGCGCATAGCGCACGACCGCGTCGAACTCATCGCCGTGGATGATCAGGAAGTGCTTGCCGTCGGCGGTTTCGTGGACCGCCTCGCGCACCACCTGGACACCGCCGAAGGTCAGCCCGCAATAGTCACGCGCCGCCTCGTCGTGGTTGCCGGGCACGTAAATCACATGCGTGCCCTTGCGCGCCTTGCGCAGGACCTTCTGCACGACGTCGTTATGCGATTGCGGCCAATACCACCAGCGTTTAAGGCGCCAGCCATCGACGATGTCGCCGACGAGGTAGAGGTGGTCGCTTTCGTTGTGCTTGAGGAAATCGAGCAACAGCTCGGCCTGACATCCGCGCGTGCCAAGATGGATATCGGAGAGGTATATGGTGCGCCAGTACTGAACCATGACACGCCATTAGTTGCGTCAGCCTGTGGATACTCCTTCGTCGTGATGCTTTGATGACGCCCGCCCCATCGCTCCGTTTCATCGTCATCCGCAATCCGGTGGCGGGACGACGCAATCCGACGCTGTTGCGCGACACGCTGGCGGCGCTGCGGGCCGGCGGTCACGAGGTGGTGGTGCACGACACGGCTCGACGCGGCGACGCAGAACGTCTGGCGCGAGACGCGCCGTCCCGCCCCGATCTGCGCATCGTCGCGGCCGGTGGCGATGGCACCATCAACGAGATCGTCAATGGCTTGATGTTACGAAATGATGACATCGTGCCGCCGCTCGGCGTCCTGCCGCTGGGCACGGCCAACGTGCTAGCCGGCGAACTCGGCCTGCGCATCAAGGCGGCGTCGGCCGTGGAGGCGCTGACTTCTCCGGCGCCGACGCTGGTGCATGTCGGCCGGCTCAGCACGGCATCAGGCGCCGTGCGTCATTTCTCGCTGATGGCCGGCGCCGGCTTCGACGCCAAGGTGGTGGCCGGCGTCGATGGCGAACTCAAGCGCCGGCTGGGCAAGGGCGCCTATGTCTGGCGTTCAGCTGTCGAGATGACGCGGCCGGTCGATGCGCGCTACGCCGTCGATATTGATGGCGTGCGCCATGAGGCGGCCTCGGTGATTGTCACGCGCGCGCGGCACTACGGCGGGCCTTATCAGATCGCGCCCGAGGCCGACCTACGCACGCCTCGGCTCAGCGTTTGCCTGTTCGAACGTGGCGGCCGCTACAATGTTCTGCGCTACGGCGCGGCGCTGGTCCGTGATCGCCTGCCACATACCGCGGGTTTCCGCGTGCTGCCGGCGACCTCGGTGCGCATCGTGCCGCTGATCAACGGACACGGACAGCGCGAGCCGGTGCAGCTCGACGGTGACGACGCCGCCGACCTGCCCGTCACCGTCGATGTCGCGCCGCGCCAGCTGCGCTTGCTGATGCCGGGCTAGGGGGCCGCGGCGCGCAGGCGGGCCTGGGTCTCCGGCGAGGGATGGCCGTCGGCTATCAGGCCGGAACGGATCTGGAAGGCGCGAATCGAAGCGCGGGTCTTCGGACCGATCAGCCCATCCGCCTCATCGGTGTAGAGCGAGAGCCGGATCAGCCGTTGCTGGAGGTCGATTGCCGCCTCTCGCGATAGTGGCTGGTCGTCGGCCGGTGGCTCACGCAGCAGGCCCGGCTCGCCGCCAATCTGACGCGCCAGCACGCCGACCGAAATGGCGTACAGCACCGAGCGATTCCAGATCATCACCGTCTTGAAGTTCGGCAGCATCAGGAACGCCGGGCCGCGATGGCCGGCGGGAATCGCGATCGCCGCCCGGTCGGCGAAGTCCGGCAGCGGTCGGCCGTCGGACTGCGTCACGCCCAGCGCCCGCCACTCGCGCGCGCCGCGCTCCTCGTTGAGGTCGATCTTGTCGTAAGCGAAGCCTTGCGGCAGCGTCACCTCGATGTGCGAGTGCTGGCCCCGCTTCCAGCCGCTCTTGTTGAGGAAATTGGCCGAGGAGCCGAAGACGTCGGGCAGGTTGCGCCACAGGTCGATGCGGCCGTCGCCGTCGCGATCGACACCGAAGCGGGTGAAGGTCGAGGGCATGAACTGCGTGTTGCCCATCGCGCCGGCCCACGATCCGCGCAGTTGGGCCGGCTGCATCTGCTGCGCGCCGAGAATACGCAACGCCTCGACCGCTTCGCCGGCGAAGAACTGGGCGCGGCGCGTGCGGCAGGCCAGCGTCACCACCGAGCGCAGGACCGGGAAATCGCCCATGAACGTGCCGTAGCCGCTCTCCAGCCCCCAGAAGGCCACGAGGTATTCCGGCTGCACGCCATAGTCGCGCTCGACCGCCTGCAGCAGGGCGCGATGCTGGCCCAGCATCTGCCGGCCCTTGGCGACGCGTTCGGCCGAGATCGCGTTGGTGAGATAGCGCCCCAATGTCAGCGTGAACTCGGGCTGACGCGCGTCGAGGTCGAGCACGCGCTGATCTGGCGTCAGCCCCTCCAGCGCAGGGCGGGCGACGGCCAGCGGGATGCCCTCGCGGCTGGCCATGGTCAGGATGTTCTGGACGCAGCCCGGGAAATCGGCGGCGTGGATCTGCCGCACGGCATCGGGCGGCGAGTTGACCGGCGCGGGCGGCTGGTTCTGCGCCTGCGCCGTGCAGCCGGCCAGGCCGGCCAGCAGCAGCAGCGACAGGAGCGGATCGGGGGAACGCGTGGTTTTCATGGTGGCGCGCACTGTAGTGGGGAAAGCGCGCCGAGGGAATCCTCGGCGTCCATGCGGGCGATGCGCCATTCACGCGGAGCGGATCATCATGCATGATCGACGCAGGGAGGACAGCCAATGGGCGCCTTGACGGCTGACCAGATCGCAACCTACCGCGAGCGCGGCTACATCGTGCTGCCGCATGTGCTGTCACCCACGCAGCTCAGCCGGCTGCGGCAGGTGCTGGCCGAGATTCTCGAGCGCGCGCGGGGGCTGACGTCCAATGACGCGGTGTTCGATCTCGAGGACAGCCACCGCCCCGACCGTCCGCGCGTGCGCCGAGTCAAAACGCCGCACAAGGTCGATCCGTTCTTCATGGAGCTGGTGCGCTCGCCCGCGATCCTCGAACCCGTGAAGGCCCTGCTCGGCCCGTCGATCCGCTTCCAGAACAGCAAGCTCAACCTGAAGAGCGCGGGCTTCGGCGCAGCGGTCGAATGGCACCAGGACTGGGCCTACTACCCCTACAGCAACGACGACGTACTGGCGGTGGGCGTGCTGCTCGACGACATGACGCTCGACAATGGGCCGATGCTGCTGCTGCCGGGTTCGCATCGCGGGCCGGTCTACGACCACCACGTCGCTGGCCGCTTCGTCGGCGGCTTCGACCCGCTGAAGGCCGGGCTCGACGTCTCGCCGGCCGAGCCGGTGATCGCGCCGGCCGGCTCGATCAGCCTGCATCATGTGCGGCTAGTACATGGCTCCGATCTCAACCGCTCTGGCGCCGATCGCCGTTTCCTGCTCTACGAGCTGGCGGCGGGCGATGCTTGGCCGCTGGCCGGCGGCTACGCGCACTACGCCGACTGGGACGAGTTCAACAGCCGGCTGATCTGCGGCACGCCCACCAACATGCCGCGCCTGGCCGACGTGCCGGTGCGCATGCCGCTTCCGGCGGCGCTGGATCCCAGCTCGCTCTATCAGGCGCAGAAGGGCTTGGAGCGACGCAGCTTCGAGAGCTACGTCGATCCCGGGCTCAGTATTCCTCGTCCGAGCTGAAGCCGCCGCCGCTGCTGTCGTCCCAGCCGCCGGCATCGCCACCACCGTCGCTGCCGCTATCCCAGCCGCCGTCGGCGGGCGCGGCCGTATCGGAACCCTGGTCGCGCCCACCGTCAGTATTCAGGGCGGCTTGCTCACCAGCGCTCCCCTGCGGGTTACCCCAGGGCGACGCGCCGGCCTGCTGCCCACCGCCGCCCAGGAAGCTCTGGCTCGCGCCACCGGCGCCATGACCGCCGCCGCTGAACATCGAGGAGATCCCGTGATAGAGCAGCGCGCCGCCAGCGACGCCGGCCGCGGCCATCGCCGCCGTGCGCAGGAAGCTCGAACCGCCGCCGCCCACCGGACCCGCCTGTTGCGGCTGGAAGCCCTGCTGCTGCGGCGTGAAGCCCGGCGGGGGCTGCTGGCCATAGCCTCCGGTCTGCGGCACGGAGCCAGGGCGGCCCATCGGCTGGGCCGGCTGCGGCGCCGGACGGCCACCACCGCCCAACAAGCCACCGAGGAAGCTGGTGGGCTTGGCCGCCGATTCCTTGGCTTGCGCCACCTCACGCTCCAGTTCGGCGATGCGTGCCTGGGCGCCTTCCAGCGACATGGTCTGGATCAGCGCGGTCTGAACGAGGACATAGGGAATATCAGGCGTGGCCTGGACCGCCGACCTGATCAAGGCTTCCGCCTCGGGGTCCTTGGGCTGCCCGCCGGCCTGCTTCAGGCGACCGAGCAACTGGGTGATGAGATCTTTCTCCTGCGGCGTCATGGCTTGGCCTTTCGCATGGGAGTCGGTCGCATCCCGACCCCCGATATTTTGGGGAGCAAGACGCGATTTGCGAGGAGAGTTACGCGACAATTCTTACGGCGACGCTGCACCCGGCCGGCGCCCTAGCGCTTGGGCGAACCGGGACCCTTGGCCTGCGGCTGGGCAAAGGGCGACGCGCTGCCGCCCTTCTCCTTGGCCTTGGCTTTCTCAGCGGCGGTCTTCTTCGGCTTCTTCATTTCGCGGTTGGACCGCATCTGTCCCTTGGCCATGGCGAGCTCCTCGCCGGACAAGCCGGCGACACCTTGTACCACGTCCGCGCCGAATGACTGGAACTATCACTCCCCGGCGATGGTCATGCCGTCGACGCGTAGCGAGGGCGCGTTGGTGCTGCTCTTGAAGCGCAGATCGTTGGCCGGCGTGATGTGGCGGAACATGTCCTTGAGGTTGCCGGCCACGGTCACGCCACTCACCGGCCAGGCCAGCTCGCCCTTCTCGATCCAGAATCCCGACGCACCGCGGCTGTAGTCGCCGGTAACGCCGTTCACGCCGAAGCCGATCAGGTCGGTGATGTAGAGGCCGCGCTTGATGCCGCCGATCAGCGACTTCACCGACTCCTTGCCCTTCTCGAGGTAAAGATTGCTGGTGGTCGGCCCCCCGCCCCAGGCGCCATGGCCGGTCGGTTCCAGGCCAAGCTGGCGGGCCGAGTTCAGGTCGAGCAGCCAGGTGGTGAGCTTGCCATCCTCGATCAGATTCGTGCGCTTCGTGGGCAGGCCTTCGCCGTCGAATGGCCGCGAGCCCGAGTGCCGCTTGCGGTGCGGATCGTCGATCACCCGTAAGCCCTTCGAGAAGACCTGCTTGCCCAGTTTGTCGAGCAGGAAGGAGGTCTTGCGCGCGATGCCGCGTCCATTGATGGCGCTGGCGAGATGACCCAGCAGACCGCCGGAAATGCGCCGGTCATAGATTACCGGGTAACGCCCGCTCTTGATCTTGCGCGGGTTCAGCCGCTTGACCGCGCCGCGCCCGGCATTTCGGCCCAAGGCCTCGGGCTGGTCGAGATCATCGGTATAGACCGCCTGGGTCCAGTCGTAGTCACGCTCCATGCCGACGCCCTCGCCGGCCAGCACCGAGACGTCGACGCCGTAGCTGCCATAGCTGTATTCGCCGGCGAACCCGTTGCTGGCGGCCAGCGCCACGCGGCCGCGCGACCAGCCGGCATTGGCGCCCTCCGAATTGGTCACGCCCTTGACCGCGCGCGCGGCGTCCTCGGCGCGATCGCACCAGTCCTGCAGCGTGGCGACGCTGGCCTCCTTGCCGTCGTCGAGGTCGAGCTCGGGCCAGTCGCGCGCGATGCGGTCCTCCGGCGCCAGGCCGCAATAGGGGTCCTCCGGCACGACGCGCGCCATCGCCGTCGCCCGCTCGGCCAGCGCCTTCAGACCCGCCGGATCGAAGTCGGTCGAGGATACGACGGCCATGCGCTTGCCGATGAAGACGCGCAGCGACAGATCGCGGCTTTCGCTGCGCTCCAGCTTCTCGCGTACGCCCAGCCGGATGCCGACCGAGAGCTGCGCGCTCTCGGCGACGTAGGCATCCGCGGCATCGGCGCCGGAAGCCTTGGCCCAGCGCAACAGGTCGTTGAGCAGGGTGGTGTCGATCGCAGTTGTCTTCTTCGCCGGTGCTTTCTTCTTCGCCGCGATCTTGCGCTTCGCCTTGGCCATGAATTCCTCGTACGCTGGTTGCGGCGATCCTAGGGCACGCGCCGGTTGGAGTCTTCTGGGACCGCCGGCGTTCCGCCGGCATCATGGTGTCGCATCGACATCGCCATGAGTCGGCGGGACGCCGGCGGTCCCATCAACTGCGCACGCGCTGCACGGCGGCGCGCCAGCTGGTGTAACGCCGGTCGCGGCTGGCGGTCTCCTCGTGGGGCGTGAAGGCGCGATCGAGCGCCCAGCTTTCGCCGATAGACTCCAGCGAGGGAAACAGGCCGGCCTTGAAGCCGGCCAGGAAGGCGGCGCCCAGCGCCGTGGTTTCCGTGACCGTGGGCCGCTCCACCGCGACCCCCACCGTATCGGCCAGACGCTGCATCAGCGCGTCGTTGACCACCATGCCGCCATCGACTCGGATCGAGGCGACCGTCGCGCCGTCGGCCTTCATCGCCTCGATCAGGTCGCGGGTCTGGTAACAGACGGAATCCAGCGTCGCGCGGGCGATCTCGGCCGGGCCGGTGTCGCGCGTCAGGCCCAGGAGCGCGCCGCGCGCCTCGGCGTCCCAGTAGGGCGCGCCTAGGCCAACGAAGGCCGGCACCATATAGACACCCGAGTCGGGGCGGGCAGCCGCCGCCAGCCCTTCGACCTCGGAAGACTTGGCGATCAGCCTCAGCCCATCGCGCAGCCACTGAACGGCGGCGCCGGCGACGAAGATGCTGCCCTCCAGCGCGTACGTCACCTTGCCGTCGATCCGATAGGCGATGGTGGTCAGCAGCCGATTCTTCGACCGCACCAAGGTCGCGCCGGTATTGAGCAGCGCGAAGCAGCCGGTGCCGTAAGTGCTCTTGATCATACCCGGCTTGAGGCAGGCCTGACCCACGGTCGCGGCCTGCTGGTCGCCAGCCATGCCGAGGATGGGCAGTGGCGCGCCGAAGAGGTCGGGCGTCGTGGTCCCGAACTCGTAGGCGTTGTCGACGACTTCGGGCAGCAGGGCATAGGGCACGCTCAGCGCGCGCAGCAGGTCGAGATCCCAGCGCTGATGACGAATATTGTAGACCATGGTGCGGCTGGCATTGGTCGCGTCGCTGCGATGCGCCTTGCCACCGGTCAACCGCCACAGCAGGAAAGACTCGATGGTGCCGACCGCGAGCTTGCCGGCCTCTGCCGCGTCGCGCGCGCCGGCGACGGCGTCGAGGATCCAGGCGATCTTGGTGGCGGAGAAATACGGGTCGAGCAGCAGGCCGGTGCGCTCGTTGACCTCCGGCTCCAGCTCGGCCGCGCGCAAGCGCGCGCAGATATCGGCGGTGCGGCGGTCCTGCCAGACGATGGCGTTGTGGATCGGCTTGCCGGTGGCGCGCTCCCACACCACGACAGTCTCGCGCTGGTTGGTGATGCCGATGCCGGCGATGCCCGAGGCGTCGAGCTTCGCCTTGCTGAGCGCGTCGCGGCAGACCGTAACGGTCGCGCGCCAGATCTCCTCGGGATCGTGCTCGACCCAGCCCGGCGCGGGATAGATCTGCTTCAGCTCCTCCTGGGCCGAGGCCACCGGCCGCGCGCGCTCGTCGAAAACGATGGCACGCGTGCTGGTCGTGCCCTGGTCGAGGGCGAGGATGTGTCGCGCGGCCATGGTCAGATCGCCGCCATGCCGCCGTCGATCACCAGCTCCGAGCCGGTGACAAAGCGCGATTCATCCGAGATCAGGTAGAGGACGCCATAGGCGATGTCCTCGGGCCTGCCCAGCACGCCCATCGGCACCCAGTTAGTCGCCCGCGCGCGGCCTTTCTCGGTGGTCATCATCTCGCCCGCCATCGGCGTGTCGATCACGCCCGGATGAATCGAGTTGCAGCGGATGTTGTAGCGCTTGCGCGCGCAGTCGATCGCCACCGTCTTGGTGAACTGCCGCACCGCGCCCTTGGACGCGCCGTAGGACGGCAGTTCGGGCGTACCGACGAAAGCCGCCAGCGACGACAGGTTGACGATCGAGCCGCCGCCGCCCGAGCGCATCGCCGGCACAGCGTGCTTGCAGCCGAGGAAGACGCCCTCGACGTTGACCGACAGCATGCACCGCCATTCCTCCAGCGTCTCGGTCTCGAAGCGGGCGGGATAACGGCCCATGATGCCGGCGTTGTTGACCAGCCCGTCGAGCCTGCCGTGCTTGTCCATCACGTCGGCGATCACGCGCTGCCAATCCTCTTCCTTCGAGGTGTCGTGCTCGATGAAGCGCGCCTGGCCGCCGATGCGCTGCACCGTCTCGAGCCCGCCATTGCGGTTGATGTCGGTGACGATCACCGTGGCGCCCTCGCCCGCCAGCACCGTCGCCGTGGCGCGGCCGATGCCCGAGCCGCCGCCGGTCACCACCACGACCTTGCCCGCTATGCGACCCGTCATGACTTGCTCCGTGCTCTTTGTCGGTGCGGCGTGCCGTCCTTGCGCGCGTAGACGTAGTTGCCGCTGGCATCCATGCTCGCGCGATTATCGATGTCCGGGTAGCTGATCTCGTCGCCTCGCGTGCGATCGCCGACCACGAGCAACAGCACGTCGGCTTTGGACCGGTTGACGAAACGGTGGGCGTTGCCGCCGCCGGCGGGAAAGCCGACGCACACGCCGGGGCGCATCGTCTCGGCACCGGCATTGGTTTCCAGCACGACCTCGCCCTGCAGCACGTAGATGAACTCGTCCTGCTTCGAATGCGTATGGCGCGCCGAGGACTGACCGCCGGGGATGATGCGCGTGATGTTGACGCCGAAATTGCGCAGGCGGGCGTGGCTGCTCAGACGGCGAATCCAGCGCTTCTGGTTGTCGGCGCGGAACTGCGCGGGATAGCGCGTGGCGTTGCTCTCGGGCAGCGTCAGCGGATCAAAGGCGACAGGCTGCTTGCTCATGGTGTACGGGCATCCTCGTCGAACCGCGCAAAGATTACCCCTCGTTTCGTCGCCGTGTCCGCATCCATTCGGCGAAAGCCTCGCGCTGGGCCGGGCTCATATGCAGGCCCTCCTTGGTGCGACGCCACAGCACGTCCTCGGGCTCCTGCGCCCATTCGTAGCGCATCAGGTGATCGGCCTCGCGTTCATACAGATCGCCACCGAAGTGTTCGCCCAGATCGGCCACGGTCTTCGCATCGCCCAGCACGTCGGCGCTACCCGCACCATGACGGCGCGCGAGGCGATGCAGGAACACCGGCGGCATCTTCGGATAGGCCTGTTCTAGCCCCGACACGAACAGCTCGAAATCGGCATACGGCATCTCGCCATCGGGCAGCGGCTCGCGATGCGTCCACGCGCCACCCATCTTCGGATAGTAGCCCCGCAGATCCTCCAGCGCGTGCTCAGCCAGCCGCCGGTAGGTCGTGATCTTCCCGCCGAAGACGCTGAGCAGCGGCGCCTTGCCGGCCTCGTCAGCGGTCTCCAGCACGTAGTCGCGCGTCACCTCGGAGGGATCGTCGCTGCCGTCGTCGAACAGCGGGCGCACGCCGGAATAGCTCCAGCTCACATCGGCCGGTGTGATCTTGCGCGCCATGTAGTGGTTCGACAGGTCGCAGAGATAGGTGACCTCCTCGGGCGAGATCGTCACAGGTCCCGGCTCGGCGCCGTCGAGCGCGATGTCGGTGGTGCCGATCAGCGAGAAGTCGCGCTCGTAGGGAATGACGAAGACGATACGCTGGTCGCTGTTCTGCAGGATGAAAGCGTGATCGCCGTCGTGCAGCTTGGGCACGATGATGTGACTACCCTTGACCAGCTTCACCCGTTTACGCGTGGCGACGCCTTCGACTGAATCGAGCCAGCTCTTCACCCAGGGACCCGAGGCGTTGACAAGGCCGCGCGCGCGCAGGCTCTTGCGCCGCCCGGTCGTGACCTCTTCCAGCTCGACCTGCCACAGCCCGTCGGCTCGGCGCGCCGAGATACAGCGATGCCGGGCATGGATCTCAGCGCCGCGATCGCGCGCGGAGCGCAGGTTGCCGATGACGAGGCGCGCATCGTCGACCCAGCCGTCGGAGTAGACGAAGCCCTTGCGGAAACCCGGCTTCAGCCCCGCGCCGTAGGGGCTGCGCGCCAAGTCGACCGTCTCGGTCTTGGGCAGCCTCATCTTCAAGTTGAGATGGTCGTAGATGAACAGGCCCAGGCGCAGCATCCAGGCCGGCCGCAGATGCGGCTCGTGCGGCAGCACGAAGCGCATCGGCCAGGCGATATGCGCCATCTTGGCCAGCAGCACCTCGCGCTCCATCAGCGACTCGCGCACGAGGCGAAACTCGTAGTGCTCGAGATAGCGCAGGCCACCATGGATCAGCTTGGACGAGGCCGAGGACGTGGCGCTGGCGAAATCGTTCATCTCGCACAGCCCGACCTTCAAGCCGCGGCCCGTCGCGTCGCAGGCGATGCCGGCGCCGTTGATTCCGCCACCGACGACGAAGAGGTCGAGAATGTCAGACATCGATCTCGACGAAGAGCGGCCAGTGGTCGGACGCCGGCGTGGTGTCGTCGATCCAGGCGCGCTTGACCTTGCCGCGCAGATCGTGGGTCACGAAGACGTGGTCGATGCGGCCCTCGCCGGCGAAACTCTCGCGGTCCTCGGCGTTGCCGGCGGCGGTCCAGGCGTCGCTCAGCCCGTCGGCCGTGGCGATGCGGCCGAACAGCGGATGTTGCTCGCCGCAGATCGAGACGTACTCGACATCGTTGGCCGTGAAGTTGAAATCGCCCATGACCACGGCGGAAGCCGGCACGGGTTGCGCCACCTCCGTGAAAACGAAGCTGTCGGAGGCGTGGGAGTCCCATGCGCCACCCCGGCGCGGCGCGTCGAGCACGGTGTCGAGCAGCGCCTCGATCTGCGGCAGGCGCTGGGCATGGGTGATGTGCGAGAGATGGATGCTGTAGACGCGCAGACGGCCCTTGGGCGTCTCGATCACCGCCTCGACGAAGCCGCGCTGCAGGTCGAACTGGGTCGGCAGCGCCGTCTTGGGCAGCAGGTGGCCGCGCGCCTCGACAATCGGCCAGCGCGACAATACGGCGTTACCGAAGGTGCGGCGGCGGTTGACGATACGGCCGCTGGCCTCGACCGAGCTGGCGTCGGCATCAAAGGCGCCGTGGAACCAGACGTAACGGTTGAGCCGCTCGGCGATCTCGCGGGCCTGATCGGCATGCGCGTTGAGCGCCCAGCCCTGCACGACTTCCTGCAGGCAGACGACATCGGCCTGGGCCACGACATCGGCGATACGCGCGACGTCGTAGACATTGTCCGTGCCCAGACCGAAATGGATGTTGTAGGTGGCGAATAGCATAGGCGCAGGTGTAGCCCAGCTTTGAGGCCGGACGCTATGCGATCTCGACGCGCGCGCCGCTGCCGTCGTCGAACAGGTGCAGATTGGCGGGATCGATGCTGAACAGCCGGCGCGAGCCGCTGGCGGCCGTGACATTGCCCGGCAGGCGGACCGTCAGAAGCTCGCGCCCGACGCCATAGCGGCCGTGCAGCAGGGTGTCGGCGCCCAGCGGCTCGACCATGTCGACCTGCAGCGGCAGCGTGCCTTTGTCGTCGGTGGTCGGCAGCATGTGCTCGGGCCGCAGGCCGAGCGTCACGGCGGCGCCCGCCGCCGAGGCCGCTTGGCCGGACAGCTTCAAGGTCAGGCCGTCGCCGATCTCGACCGATCGGCGGTCGGCGCCGACCTTGCCGTTCAGAAAATTCATCGCCGGCGAGCCGATAAAGCCCGCGACATAGGCCGTGGCGGGCTTCTCGTAGACCTGCATCGGCGTGCCGATCTGCTCGGCGCGGCCGGCGTTCATCACGATCAGGCGGTCGGCGAGCGTCATCGCTTCGACCTGGTCGTGAGTGACGTACACGCTGGTTGTGCCGAGATCGCGCTGCAAGTGCTTGATCTCCAGCCGCATCTGCACGCGCAGCTTGGCGTCGAGGTTGCTCAGCGGCTCGTCGAACAGGAACACCGCCGGCTCGCGCACGATGGCGCGGCCCATGGCGACGCGCTGGCGCTGACCGCCGGAGAGCTGGCGCGGGCGGCGCTGCAGCAGCTGGCCGAGCTCGAGGATCTTGGCCGCCTTCTGCACCCGCTGCTCGATCTCGGCCTTGCTCTTGCCGGCGATCCGCAGGCCATAGGCCATGTTGTCATACACGCTCATATGCGGATAAAGCGCGTAGTTCTGGAACACCATGGCGATGTCGCGGTCCTTGGGCTCCAGATTGTTGACCACGCGTTCGCCGATCGCGATCTCGCCGCCGGTGATTCGCTCCAGCCCGGCGATCATGCGCAGCAGGGTGGACTTGCCGCAGCCCGAGGGACCGACGATGACGATGAACTCGCCGTCTTTGATCTCCATGTCGATGCCATGGATCACGTCGACCTTGCTGTCATAGGTCTTCTTGACGCCGCGCAAGCTCACGACGGCCATCTCACTTCTCCGTATCGACGAGGCCGCGCACGAACTGGCGCTGCATGAACACCACCACGAGGACCGGCGGCAGCATGGCGAGCATCCCCACGGTCATGATCAGATTCCATTGCGGCACGCCGTCGACGACGTTGGCCTGGCGCGAGAGCGTCATCACCACCGTGTAGAAATCCTCCTTGGTGGTGATCAGCAGCGGCCACAGATACTGGTTCCAACCGTAGATGAACTGGATGACGAAGAGCGCCGCGATGCTGGTGCGGCTCATCGGCAGCAGGATGTCGCGGAAGAAGCGCACCGGCCCGGCGCCGTCGACGCGCGCCGCCTCGGTCAGCTCGTCGGGCACGCTGAGGAAGAACTGGCGGAACAGGAAGGTGGCGGTGGCCGAGGCGATCAGCGGGATGATCAGGCCGCTATAGGAGTTCAGCATGCCGAAATCGGCCACGACCTTGTAGGTCGGCACGATGCGCACCTCGACCGGCAGCATGAGCGTCATGAAGATCAGCCAGAACGCCGTCATGCGGAAAGGGAAGCGAAAGTAGACGATGGCGTAGGCGGCGATGATCGAGATCGCGATCTTCCCGATGCACACGCCCAACGCCATGATCAGGCTGTTGAGCAATACCTTCCACAACGGCGTGCGCGAAGCCTGGGCGAAGCCCTCGGTCAGCACGATGGTGTAGTTCTCGAGCAGATGCGGGCCGGGCAGCAGCGGAATCGGCGATCGCAGCATGGTGTCCGTGTCGTGCGTCGAGGCGACGAAGGTCACCCAGATCGGGAAAGCGATCAGCGCCACGCCCAGGATCAGCACCACGTGGGCGAAAACGGTCAGCCAGGGGCGGTTCTCGATCATCGCGGCCGCCTCAGTAGTGCACGCGCCGCTCGATGAAGCGGAACTGCACGATGGTCAGGACCACGACGATGAGCATGAGGATCACCGACTGCGCCGCCGAGCCGCCGAAATCGCTGCCGCGGAAACCGTCGTTATAGACCTTGAAGACCAGGATGGTGGTGTCGGCGCCCGGCCCGCCCTTGGTCAGCGCGTCGACCACGCCGAAGGTACCGAAGAATGCGTAGATGATATTGACCACCAGCAGGAAGAAGCCGGTGGGCGACAGCAACGGGAACATGATGGTCCAGAAGCGTCGCCCGGGCCCGGCGCCGTCGATCGCCGCCGCCTCGATCAGCGATTTGGGGATCGATTGCAGGCCGGCGAGGAAGAAGATGAAATTGTAGCTGATCTGGTTCCAGCAGGCGGCGAAGATCACCAGCCACAGCGCCTGGCTGCCGTTGAGCTGGTGGTTCCACTCGAGGCCGAACCGATCGAGCCAGTAGGCGAAGATGCCGACGCGCGGATTGAACAGGAAGCCCCAGAGCACGCCGGCCACTGCCGGCGCCACGGCGTAGGGCCAGACCAGGAAGGTCTTGTAGACGGTGGCGCCGCGCAGGGTGCGGTCGGCCATCACCGCCAGCAAGAGCGCCAGCGCCAAGCCGATCAGGGTTACCATCAGGCTGAAGAACAGCGTAATGCGCGCCGAATGCCAGTAGGCCCTATCGCCGAACAGGCGCTCGAAATTGGCGAACCACACGAAGCGCGTGTTGCCGCCGAAGGCGTCTTCGGTAATCAGCGACTGCCAGATCGCCTGGCCCGACGGCCACAGGAAGAAGGCGACCGTGATGAAAAGCTGCGGCGCCAGCAGCATGTACGGCAGCAGCTTGTCGTCGAACGTGACGCGCTTGTGCATGGTGCGGTGGTCTTGGAAAGAGAAACCCCTCTTCGCCGGAGCGGAGAGGGGTTCCGATGCCTACTTGTTGGCGGCTTCGAAATCGCGCAACAGGCGGTTGCCGCGGCTGGTGGCGTCGTCGAGCGCCTGCTTGGCGGTCTTCTTGCCCGACCACACCGACTCGAGTTCCTCGTCGACGATGTCGCGGATCTGCACGAAGTTGCCGATGCGCAAGCCCTTGGAGTTGTCGGTCGGCGGGTTGAGCGTCAGCTGCTTCACCGCGATGTCGCGGCCCGGGTTCGTCTTGTAGAAGCCGGCCTTCTCGGTGATGTCGGCGGCTGAGCTGGTGATCGGCACGTAGCCGGTCTCCTGGTGCCATTTCGCCTGCACGTCGCCGCGCGACAGGTAGGTGAAGAGCTTGGCGACGCCGGCGTACTCCTCCTTCGGCTTGCCCTGCAGTACCCACAAGGTGGCGCCGCCGATGATCGAGTTCTGAGGCTGCGCCCTGACCTTCGGGTCATACGGCATCATGCCGATGCCGACCTTGTCGTTGCCCAGCGCCCTGGTGATCGCCGCGGCCGACGCCGACGAGCCGATATGCATCGCGCAATCACCGGCGTTAAAGATCGCCGTCGAGCGGCCCTCGCGGCCGCCATAGACGAAGACCTTGTCCTTGCCCCAGTCGGCCAGCCGCTGGATGTGCGCGACGCGCGCCGGATCGTTGATCTTCAGCTCGATGTCGAGGCCGCCGAAGCCGTTGGCCTTGGTCGCGAACGGCAGATCGTGCCAGGCGCCGAAGTTCTCGATCATGGTCCAGGTCTGCCATTGCGGCGTGAACCCGCACTTGGCGCCAGCCGCGACCAGCTTCTTGCCCATCTCGCCGACCTCGTCCCAGGTCTTGGGCGGCGTGTTGGGATCGAGCCCGGCCTTCTGGAACAGCTCCTTGTTCCAGTAGAGCACCGGGGTCGACGAATTGAACGGCAGCGACAGCAGCTTGCCATCGGTGGTCGAGTAGTAGCCGTAGACCGGACCGATGAAGGACTTGGGATCGAACGGTTCCTTGGCGTCTGCCATCAGCTGATGCACCGGGTAGACCGCGCCCTTGGCGGCCATCATGGTCGCGGTACCGACCTCGAAGACCTGCACGATGTGCGGATGCGCGTTCTGCCGGGCGCGGAAGGCCGCGATCGCCGCCGTCAGGGTCTCGGTGTACGAGCCCTTGAACACCGGCACGATCTTGTATTCGCTCTGCGACTTGTTGAACGGCTCGATCAGCGCGTTGACCGCCTCGCCGAGATTGCCGCCCATGGCGTGCCAAAGCTGGATTTCCTTCTGCGCCCAGGCGGGGGAAACCGCCAGAATCGCGGCAACAGCCGTTGCCATCGTCAGATGCTTCGTTCGCATGATGTCTGTGCCTCCGTCGGGATCGGGACGGCACCCGTAATCCGTCCCTGTTACCGTGCCGTGTCACACCGGCCTTGCAATCAACGTAGAGGGATCGCCCGCAGATCGGAAGGGGGTTTTGTCACGAATCTGTCATCTCAACCGATCGCTGGCGCGATTCAGCCGCTCGACGCCGCCAGAATCACGTCGGGGGAGTCGGTGATGACGCAGTCGACGCCCATGGCGACAAGCGCCCGCGCCTTGTCGGGGTCGTTGATCGTGTAGACGCTCAGCAGATAGCCGGCCGCCTTGATCTCGGCCGCCATGACCGGCGCGAGCTTCTTGCCGTTGGTGTTGACGCCAACGGCTCCCACCGCCTCGGCACGGGCACGCCAATCGTCCTTCAATTCGTCGATCAGGATGGCGCGCGGATACTCGGGCGCCGCCTCGAGGGCCGCGGCCAGCGCGGCGTCCTGGAAGCTCGACAGCAGGGGTGTCGGCAGGCGCGCCGGCCAGTGCTTGCGCAGAGTCTCGACCGTGGCCCGCGCCGTCTCCGCCTCGCGGCCCGGGCAGGGCTTGATCTCGACGTTGGCGCCCAGCCCCTCCTCGCCCAGGCAGGCGATCGCCTCGACGAAGCTCGGCACGCGCTGGCCGACGAAGCGCGGCGCCATCCACGCCCCGGCATCGAGGCTCTGGATCTGCGACCACGGCGTAGCCGACGCCAGGCGATCAAGGCCGGCGGTGCGCTTCAGCGAGTCGTCATGCATCAGCATGGCCACGCCGTCGCCCGAGAGCTTGACGTCGAATTCGACCCAGGTCGCGCCGCGACGGCGCGCCTCGCGCAACGAGGCCAGCGTGTTCTCCGGCGCGTAGGTGGCGGCGCCGCGATGGCCGACGACGCGTGGCAGCTTGAGAGGTGGCGGCGACATGCCTCGGACACTAAGGGAATGCCGCGGGTAACGTCCATATAGCGCTTTGCCTTTGGCGAACGCCTTCCCTTTAATGGCGCGGATGACAATCCTCGACCGATTCCGCCTCGACGGACAGATCGCGCTGGTGACCGGCGCGGCGCGCGGCCTGGGCTGGGAGATGGCACAGGCGCTGGCCGAAGCCGGGGCGCGGGTCATCCTGCACGGCCGTACCAACGCGGCGATCCTGCCGCGCGCGGCCGAACTCGCGAACCGTGGCCTGGCCGCCGACACGATCGGCTTCGATGTGAGCGATGCCACCGCGGTCGAGCGCGCGATGGACGCGCTGCTGGCGCGCCATAGCCGTATCGACATCCTGCTCAACAATGTCGGGGAGCGCGACCGGCGTTCTGCGCAACAAGTCGCGCCGGAGGATTTCGACCGCCTCGTCTCGGTCGACCTCGGCGCCGTCTATCGCCTGATCAAGCGGGTGATGCCTGCCATGATCGAGCGTCGCCACGGACGCATCATCTCAGTCACCTCGATCGTCGATCAGCTCGCGGCCAACGGCTCGCCCTCCTACACCGCTGCCAAGGGCGGGCTCGCCGCGCTCACCCGCGCGCTCGCTGCCGAGCTCGGCCAGCACAACGTGACCTGCAATGCGATCTCGCCGGGCTTCTTCGCCACGGAAACCAATCAAGCGCTGACCCTGGGCGATTCCGGTACGCAGCGCGCCAGGCGCGTGCCGCTGAACCGCTGGGGCCAGCCGTCGGAGATCGCCGGCGCCGCCCTGCTGCTGGCCTCGCCGGCCGGCAGCTACATCAACGGCCACACGCTGGTGGTCGACGGCGGCATCTCCGCCACCTATGACATGCTGTGATGAGCGATCCGCGTCACATCGAGACCGCGCGGTTATCGCTGCGCCCGATCGACGAAGGCGATTTCGCCGAGCTATCGACGCTGATGGCCGATCCCGAGGTCGGCGGCCTGCTGCAGCACGGCGTGCTCGACGCCGAGGCGACGCGGCGCATGCTCGACGGCTACCGCGCGATCTGGCGCGACAAGGGCTATGGCATGTTCACGCTGCGCCGCCGAGGGGACGGCCGCTTCGTCGGCGTCTCCGGTCTGTGGGACCATCACGACGGCATCGGCGTCGCCAGCCGGGTGGCCATCGCGCGCTGGGCCAAGGGCGAGGGTTACGCGCCCGAGGCCGGCATGGCCGTGCTCGGCTTCGCCTTCGAGACCCTGGGCCTCGACACCGTCTGGGCGGTGACCCGCGAGAGCAATCCCGACGCGCAGCGCGCGCTGGCCAAGATGGGCTGGACCCTGAAACTGCGCTACGACAGCGACGGCAAGGCCCTGCTGCGGTTCAACATGACCCGCGACCAGTGGTCGGCGCGAGGAAACGCGACATGAGAATCAGCTCCTTCATCCTGGGCCTCGCCATCGCGATGGTCGCAACGCCGGCGCTGGCGGCCGGCGGCGCACCGCATGTCGAAGGCGCGAAGCTGGGGCTGATCTGGATTCTGCCCTTCGCCGGCATCCTGCTGTCGATCGCGCTGCTGCCACTGTTCGCGCCGAGCTTCTGGCACCATCACTACGGCAAGGTGTCGGCCGCCTGGACGCTGGCGTTCGTCGTCCCGTTCGCCGCGATTCATGGCCTGCCGACCGCGGTCTACGAGGTCAAGCACACGCTGGTGCTCGAGTACGTGCCATTCATCATCCTGCTGCTGGCCTTGTTCACCGTCACCGGTGGCATCCGCATCGTCGGCAACCTGCAAGGCTCGCCGTCGATGAATACCGCCCTGCTGGCGATCGGCACGGTGCTGGCCGGCTGGATGGGCACGACCGGCGCCTCCATGCTGCTGATCCGCCCACTGATCCGCGCCAACGACGATCGTCGGCACAAGGTGCACGTCTTCGTGTTTTTCATCTTCCTGGTGTCGAATATCGGCGGCGCGCTGACGCCGCTGGGCGACCCTCCGCTATTCCTCGGCTTCCTCAAAGGCGTAAGCTTCTTCTGGCCGACCACGCATCTCTTCAGCGAGATGCTGCTGTGCTGTATCGTGCTGCTCGGGGTCTTCTACGCGCTCGACAGCTACTGGTATCGCAAGGAAGGCCATCTCAACAAAGACCCGACCCCCGACTCGCCGATCCGTCTCCAAGGCGGCGCCAACATCGTGCTGATGATGGCGATCATCGGCGTCGTGCTGATGAGTGGCACCTGGAAGCCGGGTGTCACATGGACCATCTACCATGTCGAGGTCGAGCTGCAGAACGTCGTGCGCGACGTGGCGCTGCTGGCCATCACCGTCGCCTCCGTGAAGCTCACATCGAAGGCCACGCGCGAGGGCAACGGCTTCACCTGGGCACCGATCCAGGAGGTCGCCAAGCTGTTCGCCGGCATCTTCCTCACGATCATTCCGGCCATCGCCATCCTCAAGGCTGGCCGCGACGGTACGCTGGCACCACTGGTGTCGCTGGTGACGCGGCCCGATGGCACGCCGATCGACGTCTGGTACTTCTGGCTGACAGGCGCGCTGTCGAGCTTCCTCGACAACGCGCCGACCTATCTCGTGTTCTTCAATTTAGCCGGCGGCGACGCGGCGCAGCTCATGGGGCCGATGGCCTCGACCCTGGCGGCGATCTCCTGCGGCGCGGTGTTCATGGGTGCCAACACCTATATCGGCAACGCGCCCAACTTCATGGTCAAGGCGGTGGTCGAGGACGCCGGCATCCGCATGCCGAGCTTCTTCGGCTACATGGCGTGGTCCTGCGCCGTCCTAGTGCCGCTGTTCGTGCTGGTGACGCTGGTCTTCTTCCGCTGAGCACACTGTCGTCCTGAGCGCAGCGAAGGACCTCGCGGTGGTGCGAGCGGCCACGGCGCCTGTATGTGGCGGCCGCACCGCAGGGTCCTTCGCTACGCTCAGGACGACGGGCGTGTCTCAACGCAGATTGTCGTAGATCGCCTTGGCCAGCGGCATCAGCTCGGCGCGGTCGATCTCGCCGCTGATCGCATAGCCCAGCGGCCCGTCGAGCCAGTAGAACGAACGCACGGCCCCCTCGGTGCGGAACAGGAAGGCCGTTTCGCGATTGTTGGGATTGCGCGTCATGTAGACGGTGATGCGCCGGCCGGCGCGATCCTCGTACATCAGCTGGCAAGCTGGTCCGTCGATCGCCGACAGCAACCGGCCACCGACCAGGTTCCAGCCGATCGCCGACAGATCGGGCGCCGACACCTTGGCGCCCATGCGGCGCGACAGCCAGGTCACCAAGTGATCGCGCTCGTTGGCCGCGACCTCGACGGGGTGGCGCTTCTCGACGACGAAGACGCGGTGCGCCAGGACCGCCTCACGCGTCAGCGCCACCTCGCGCCGGGTTGGCGGCGGCTCGAACCAGTGCGCGCCGAACCAGCCGCCGGCCGCGCCCACGGCCAGCAGCACGACCGCCGCGGCCGCCTGCCACCACCGCGACGGC
>JALHMM010000063.1 GCA_022844045.1 Reyranellaceae bacterium
CGGTGCCGCCAAGCCGGGCGCGCCGCCGCCGGCCGTGGGCGTCGAGGCGGTGAAGGTCACCGTCGGCACCGCGCGCCAGAGCGTGCTGGCCGTCGGCACCTTCCGCTCCAACGAAGCGATCATGGTGCGGCCCGAGCTCGCCAGCCGGGTCAAGGAGTTCAACTTCAGGGAAGGCCAGAAGGTCACCAAGGGCCAGGTATTGGTGCGCCTCGATGCCGCGCTCGACGAAGCCGCGCTGGCGCAGGCCGAGGCGTCGTTGGCGCTGTCGAGGGCCAATTTCGAGCGCGCGACGTCGCTGGTAGCGCGCCAGGCCGGCACCGAAAAGGCGGTCGACGAGGCGCGCGCCGCGCTGCGCCGCGACGAAGCCGCCGTGCAGCTCGCCAAGGCGCGGGTCGAGAAGTACACGCTGATCGCGCCCTTCGACGGCGTCGTCGGTCTGCGCCGCGTCTCGGTCGGCAGCTACCTCGTGGCCGGCGCCGATGTCGTGAACCTCGAGCAGATCGATCCGCTGAAGGTCGATTTCCGCATCCCCGAATCCTTCCTGCCGGCGGTGCGCGTCGGCCAGCCGATCGCCGTGACGGTCGACGCCTTCGCCGGGCGCGAGTTCCCCGGCAAGGTGTACGCCATCGATCCGCTGGTCGACGAGGCCGGCCGCTCGATCGTCATCCGCGCCATCGTTGACAACCCCGAGGATATGCTGCGCCCCGGCGTCTTCGGGCGTGTCGCCGTCACGCTCTCGACGCGCGAGAACGCGATGTTCGTGCCCGAGCAGGCGATCGTGCCGGTGGGCGATCGCGTACAGGTCTATCGCGTCGTCGACGGCAAGTCGGTGCCGACCTTCGTGCGCGCTGGCCAGCGCGAGAAGGGCCAGGTCGAGATCCTCGAAGGGCTCACGCCCAACGACATGGTGATCACCGCCGGCCACCTGAAGCTGCCGCGCGCCGGCATTCCGGTGACGATCGTGCCACCAGGCGGTCAGCGCCCACCCGGCGCGCCGCCAGCGGGCGCGCCCCCGGCAGCCGCACCGAAGCCAGCCAGCGGCGCATCGACCCCGATGCCTGGCAGCGCCCCCGCCACAGCCACCACTCCCAGCCCGCCCGGCAAGGGCGGGTGAGCGCGATGGTCGGCGCCACTCCCGCTTCCTTCCTCCAGAGGGGGAAGGCCAAGAAGATTCACCACAGAGACACAGAGACACAGAGGAAGACCCAGACGACTGCGCGCTTCGCGCGCGGAAACTGTTTTCCCTCTGTGTCTCTGTGTCTCTGTGGTGAGCCTTCTTCCGGCTGGCGCGGCGCCAGCGCTCCCATTTCTTGGGACACCGAAGCATGACCCTGTCCGACATCTCGATCCGCCGACCGGTCTTCGCCACCGTGCTCAGCCTGACACTGGTGCTGCTGGGCCTGGTCAGCTACCAGCGCCTGACCATCCGCGAGTATCCCAATATCGACGAGCCGACGCTCACGGTCGACGTCACCTATCGCGGCGCCTCGGCCGAGATCGTCGAGAGCCAGGTCACGCAGCCACTCGAGGAGTCGCTTTACGGCATCGACGGCATCGAGCTGATGACCTCGTTCAGCCGCGCCGAGCGCAGCCAGATCACGGTGAAGTTCCGACTGACGCGCAACGTCGATTCGGCCGCCGCCGACGTGCGCGATCGTGTCAGCCGCGTGCGCTCGCGCCTGCCGACCGAGATCGACGAGCCGGTGATCGCCAAGGTCGAGGCCGACGCCTTCCCGGTGCTGTTCATCGCCTTCAACAGCGAGACCATCTCCCAGCTCGAGATCACCGACTACATCGACCGCTTCGTGAAGGACCAGCTGCAGACCATCGACGGCGTCTCGCAGCTGCGCATCTTCGGCGAGCGCACCTTCGCCATGCGCATCTGGCTCGACCGCGTGCGCATGGCCGCCTACCGCGTCACCGCGCAGGACGTCGAGAACGCGCTGCGCCGGCAGAACGTCGAGATCCCATCTGGCCGCATCGAGAGCACCCAGCGCGAGTTCACCATCCTCGCCGAGACCGACCTGCGTACGCCTGAGCAGTTCGAGAACCTGATCCTGCGCGACAACGAGGGCTACCTGGTGCGGCTGCGCGACGTCGGCCGCGCCGAGATCGGACCCCGCGACCAGCGCGTGCTGACGCGCTTCAACGGCAAGCCGGCGGTCAATGTCGGCCTCATCAAGCAGTCGACGGCCAATCCACTCTCCGTCGCCACCGAGGCCAAGCGCCGCCTGCCGCAGATCCTGGCCGAGTTGCCGCCGGGCATCTCGGCCGACATCGCCTTCGACAGCACCGTCTTCATCGAGCGCTCGATCGACAACGTCTTCCGTACCATCGGCGAGGCGGTGGTCCTGGTCGTGCTGGTGATCTTCCTGTTCCTGCGCTCGTTCCGCGCCACCCTGGTGCCGCTGGTCACCATACCGGTGTCGCTGATCGGCACCTTCACCATGATGATGCTGCTGGGATTCTCGATCAACACGCTGACTTTGCTGGCCATGGTGCTGGCGATCGGCCTGGTGGTCGACGACGCCATCGTCATGCTCGAGAACATCTCGCGTTACGTCGAGGAGGGCATGAAGCCCTTCGAGGCGGCGCTCAAGGGCAGCCGCGAGATCGCCTTCGCCGTCATCGCCATGACCATCACGCTGGCCGCGGTGTACGCGCCGGTGGCCTTCCAGACCGGCCGCACCGGTCGCCTGTTCATCGAGTTCGCGCTGACCCTGGCGGGATCGGTGATCGTCTCCGGCTTCGTGGCACTCACGCTCTCGCCGATGATGTGCTCGAAGATGCTCAAGCACGAGGCCAAGCCCAACCTGTTCTACCGCGTCGGCGGGCGCGTGCTCGAGAGCATGAACAACGGCTACCGCCGCCTGCTCGGCTGGACCTTCAGCGCGCGGCCGCTGGTGGTCGTGGTCGGCCTAGTCGCCGCCGGCGCCGCCGGCTGGCTGTTCACCAAGATCCCCGCCGAGCTGGCGCCGACGGAGGACCGCGGCTTCGTCTCCAATATCGGCTTCGCGCCGGAAGGCTCGACCATCGACTTCACCATGGCCTATGGCCATCGCCTCGAGGACATCTACCTGCGCAGCGCCACCTTGGGCCAGCCGGAGATCAGCCAGAACGTCGAGAAGCTGCTGGTCATCGTCGGCTTCCCTGACGTCACCCGCCTGCTCGCCTTCGCTCGTCTGAAGCCGTGGGAGGAGCGCACCGTCAAGCAGCAGCGGATCACCGAGCTGGCCCGCCCACTGGCGCAGCGCATCACCGGTATCGTCGCCTTCCCGATCAACCCGCCCTCCTTCGGCCTGCGCACCTCGGACAAGCCGGTCCAGGTCGTGCTGCTGACGACGCAGCCCTACGCCGTGCTCGATCAGGCGACCAGCCAGATCATGGCGATCGCGCGCACCAATCCCTGCCTCACCGCTCTCGACTCCGACCTCAAGCTCAACAAGCCCGATTTGCGCGTTCGTCCGGATCGCGAGAAGGCGGCCCTGCTGGGCGTCGAGGTCGAAACCATCGGACGCACGCTCGAGACCATGATGGGCGGCCGCCAGGTCACGCGCTTCAAGCGCGAGGGCAAGCAGTACGACGTCATGGTGCAGGTCGCCGACGCCGACCGCGTATCGCCCAGCCAGCTCAACGAGATCTTCGTGCGCGCCCGCTCCGGCCAGATGATCCCGTTGTCGACCTTGATCACCTTCAACGAGACGGTGGCGCCCAAGGAGCTCAACCACTTCAACAAGATGCGTGCCTCGACGGTGTCGGCCAACCTGGTCGGGGGCTGCGCGCTGGGCGACGCGCTGAAGTTCATGGACGAGGCGGCCAATCAGCTCCCTGACACGATCCGCATCGACTACAACGGCCAGAGCCGCGAGTTCAAACAATCCTCGCGCGGCCTGTACGAGACCTTCCTGATGGCGCTGGTGTTCATCTTCCTGGTGCTGGCGGCGCAGTTCGAGAGCTTCATCGACCCGTTGATCATCATGCTCACCGTGCCGCTGACCATGACCGGCGCGCTGCTCGCGCTGTACCTCACCGGCAACACGCTCAACGTCTACAGCCAGATCGGACTCGTCACGCTCATAGGACTCATCACCAAGCACGGCATCCTGATCGTCGAGTTTTCCAACCAGCTCCAGGAACAGGGCATGGCCAAGGTCGAGGCGGTGAAGGAAGCCGCCACCTTGCGCCTGCGCCCGATCCTGATGACGACGGGCGCGATGGTGCTGGGCGCGCTGCCGCTGGCCTACGCGACCGGCGCGGGCGGCGAGAGCCGCCAGGCGATCGGCTGGGTGATCGTCGGCGGCCTGACCTTCGGCACCGTGTTCACGCTCTTCGTCGTGCCCACCGCCTACACCTACCTCGCCCGCAAGCGCGAGGCGCACGCCGTCCCGGCCACCGCCGTGCCGCATCCGGCGGAGTAGATTCCCTTCTCCCGGAGGGGGAAGGTAAAACTGAGCAAGGAGTCTTCCCGCCATGACCGCGCCGGCGGTTGATTTCTGGTACGAGTTCGCCAGCACCTATTCCTATCTCGCCGCCGAGCGCATCGAAGGCGCCGCGCGCGTCGCTGGCGTCACGGTGCGCTGGCGGCCCTTCCTGCTTGGGCCGATCTTCGCCGCGCAGGGCTGGGCGACCTCGCCCTTCAACCTCTACCCGGCCAAGGGCGCCAACATGTGGCGCGACATGCAGCGCCAGGCGGCGAAACACCTGCTGCTGTGGAACAAGCCCACGGTACTGCCGCGCAACGGCCTGCACGCCGCGCGCGTCGCCCTGATCGGCGCCGAGGACGGCTGGATCGCGAATTTCTCGCGCGCCGTCTTCCGCGCCAATTTCGTCGAGGACCGCGACATCGGCGATCCGGCGGTGGTGGCCGATATCGTCGCGCGCCTCGGTCTGCCAGCCTCCGTCCTCGACCGCGCCACGACACCCGAGAACAAGGCCCGCCTGAAAACCCAGACCGAAGACGCCATCGCCCGCGGTATCTACGGCGCCCCCGCCTTCACCGTCGACGACGAACTCTTCTGGGGCCACGACCGCCTGGATCAGGCGCTGGAGTGGGCCAAAGCGCCGTGGCTTTGATTGAGAGCGCCGGCGCTCCAACAAGGCTTACGCCGCCAGCAATCTGTCCCTGAGTTGCCCGCCCTCGATCTTGTCGAGCATGCTTTGCGTGTGACGGTAGCCGATCTCGACGGCGCGCTCGAAGCCGGTCCAGTCGAGCAGGTCGAAATCGATCATCGGCGGCGTCACCAGCAGATCGACGCGCTCGCGGTCGAGCAGCGAGCGTTCAGTGCTGCCGACCAAGGCGGAGCGCAGCATGATGCGCACGATCGAGGGGATCGGCAGGGTCTCGCCGCGCCGCCACACCAGCCGTCGCATGAACTCCCAGGCCGACCAGGAATCGCCGACACGCTCGCCAGCCGACATCGCGCCACCGGTGTCGATGTCGATGCCGATCACCGGGCCGCGGCCCATGGCGCGCATCGGCGAAACCGGGAAATTGTCGATCACGCCGCCGTCGACATGGACCTCGCCACGATGCACCACCGGCGGCAACACGCCGGGGATCGACACCGAGGCGCGCAGCCAGTGCACCAGCGGCCCGCGGCGCTGCACGTCGCGACCCTGCAGGGTGAGGTTGGCGGTGACGCAGTAGAACGGCGACGGCAGATCCTCGATATCGACCGAGCCGAAGGCGAGGTGCAGCAGGCGATCGACGCGCTTGCCGGCATAGAGCGAGACGAAGGGCACGGTGTAGTCGCCCAGCGGGTTCTTCTCGACGAAGGCGCGATGAAACCGCGCGTTCATCTCGCGATAGTCCCAGCCCGCCGCCGTCGCCGCGGCGACGATCGCGCCCATGCTGCAACCGCCGGCCATGTCGATCGGCACGCCCGCCTCGCGCAGCGCGCGCACCACGCCGATATGGGCGAAGCCGCGCGCGCCGCCGCCGGCCATGACGATGCCGACCGCGCGGTTGACGACGACGCGCGCCAGCCGGTCGAACTCCTGCGTCGAGCCGAGGCGCACATGGTGGTGCAGCGCGTAATCGTCGTGGCCGAGCCACGGCGAGGTCGTACCCGGCCGGATCAGCGGCTTCTCGCGCACCAGCACCAGTTCGCGACGGGGACGGTACGGGCCTTCGCGCAGCGCGCCCGACGCGTCGAGCCGATCGACAAGCTGCGGCTCTTCCGGTGGCGGACCGGCGGCGGCGACCACCAGCATCAGGTCGGCCTGGCGCAGGCAGCGATATGTCCAGTCGGATTCCCTGACATCGGCGCGATAGACGACGAAGGTCGCCTCGGCCTCCGCGCGCTGCAGGCGATCGAGCGGCGCGCCGGCGGCCTCGGGGCCGATGATCTCGACCTTGGGCCCGCCATGCAGGCGGCCCAACGCCTCCGACAGCTCCTTGGCGAAGCGCTCGCAAGGCGCGTTTGGGCCGTGCGGGATCAGCGCGATGGTGCGCGGCGGACGCTTCACCTGGCGCGGCGGCGAGCCGTAGCGCTCGACCAGCTTGTGCACGAGGCCGACCAGCGCCTCGGGATGCGCGCTGATCAGGCGCTCGAATTCGGCGCGGCTCAGCCTCAGCGCCTCGCTGTCGCGGATGGCCGCGACGGTATGCGAGCGCCGCCGATGGCCGATCAGCGCCAGCTCGCCGACGATGTCGCCGGCGGGAATCTCGGCGATGATGCGCGGCACGCCGTCGGGGCCGGGCGGATCGAACACCGCGAGATAGCCGCTGACCACGATGTAGAGCGAGTCGCCCGGGTCGCCGGCGGAGAACAGCGGCTTGCCGCCCTCGACCATCACCGACTCCATGCGGTCGGCGACCGCCATCAGCGTGGCGTCGTCGAGGCCGGAGAACAGCGGCGCGCGGCGCAGGATCTCAAGACGCAGATCCTGCGCGCCGTCGAACGGGAAGGTGGCGATGGACATCGGCGGCGCCATCCTCGCATCGCCTCGTTACGGCGACAAGTTCACCTTCCCTTCCCCCGGAGGGAGAAGGTGGCGCGGAGCGACGGAAGGGGGATGTTGAAGACGGACTCCTGCGTTCGTCTTCGACATCCCCCATCCGCCCTTCGGGCACCTTCCCCCTCCGGGGGAAGGTAAAAAGTAACTACAGCCCGCCGTTGACCACCAGGCACTGGCCGCTGACATAGTCGCTGTCGGGGCTGCAGAAGAGGTAGACCGAGCCGGCCGCTTCCTCGGGCAGGCCGCCACGGCCCAGCGGGATCATCTGGTTCATGGCGGCGATGCGGCCGCCCTGCACGCCGACCTTCACCTGGCGGCCCTGCACCTCGATGGTGCCGTCGTCGCCGGCGGCCAGCGGCTTGGTCAGGCGCGTCTGGATGTAGCCGAAGGCCACGGCGTTGACCGTCACATCGTAGCGGCCGAACTCCTTGGCGAGCGTCTTGGTCAGTCCGACGATGCCCGCTTTGCCGGCCGAGTAGTTCGACTGGCCGGCATTGCCGTTGACGCCGGAGGTCGAGGAGATGTTGACGACCTTGCGCACGATGCGCTTGCCCTCGGCGCGCTCCTTGTCGACGGCGACGCGGAAATGCTGCTGGAAGGCGCGCAGCACGCGGAACGGCGCCGTCAGATGCACATCGAGGATGGCGTACCACTGCTCGTCGGTCATCTTCTGGATGACGCTGTCCCAGGTGTAGCCGGCGTTGTTCACGACGATGTGGCAGTCGCCGAAGGCGTCGACCGCCGTCTTGACGATGCGGTCACCGAAGTCCTTGGCCGAGACGTCGCCGTTGCAGGCCACCGCCTTGCCGCCCATTTTGGTGATCAGGTCCACCGTCTCCTTGGCGGGACCCTCGTCGAGATCGTTGACCACGACCTTGGCGCCGTCGCGCACCAGGCGCAGCGCGATCTCGCGGCCGATACCGCGGCCCGAACCCGTGACGATGGCCACGCGGCCGTCAACCTGACCCATAGTTCGATCCTCTTTCTGAATGGTCTGTCATCCCGAGCGCAGCGAGGGATCCAGGCTTGCGACTAGATCCTTCGCTTCGCTCAGGATGACAGGGATGGTCGTTACGCCAACGCGACCGTGGCGTGGCCCTGCAGCGTGTCCTGGCCGTTCTGGTTGGTGCAGCGGACCTCGAGGTCGACGACTTTCTCGCCGTTGGCCTCGCGCTTGCCCGTCACCTTGCCGCTCACCGTGATGACGTCGCCGACCCAGGTGATCGAGGTGAAGCGCGTGCCGAGGCCGCGCACCTGCTTCTGCGGCACCCAGCCGGTGACGACGCGGCCGAGGAAGGCCATCGACAGCATGCCGTGGGCGAAGACGTCCTTGAAGCCGAACTTCTTGGCGAAGTCGATGTCGACATGGATCGGGTTGTGGTCACCCGAGCCGCCGCAATAGAGCGCGAGCTGATGGCGGCTGATCGGCGGCAGAACGAGCTTGGGAATCTCGTCGCCCACCTTCACATCGGCGAATTTCGGCGGGTTGGCCATGATCGTTCTCCCTCAGCTCTTGCCGGCGTTCGGATTGCGCACGACGGTCACGCCGCGCGCCTTGGCGACCGGCTTGCCGGTCGCCTCGTCCTTGAGCTCGGCCTCCGACACCACGAACCACAGGGCGCCGCCCTTCTTGTCGTAGATGTCCATGACCTGGCTCTGGCAGGTGATGCGATCGCCGACATGCACCGGCGCGAGATACTCGTAATGCTGCTCGCCGTGCAGGATCAGGCCGATATCGACGTTGAGCAGGCGCAACAGGCCGCCCTTGTCGGGATCGTCGTTGGTCAGCGCGGTCAGGAAGGTTGGCGGCGCCGGAATGGCGCGGTAGCCCGCCGCCTTGGCGGCCTTCTCGTCGCTGTAGATCGGATTCTCTTCGCCGATGGCCTTGCAGAACAGGCGGATCTTGCCGGCCTCGACCGTGGTGGTGAAGGCGTTGAACTTGTGGCCGATGTGTTTCTTGTCGAGCATGCCTTGCGTCCCCTCCTGAGGAAATTGATCTTGGCGCCACCCTTCCCCCGGAGGGGAAAGGTGCCCGAAGGGCGGAAGGGGGATGTCGAAGACGAACGGAGGAGTCCGTCTTCAACATCCCCCATCCGTCAGCGCTTCGCGCTGCCACCTTCCCCCTCCGGGGGAAGGTAGGCTCCGGTGCGCGTCTTCCCTTCTCGTTGACTACGCGTCGAGACGGCCGATGATCGAGATCGACGACACGTTCTCGCGCGGCGCGCCGCCGAGGTTGTGCGTCATGCCGATCTTCGGATCCTTGAGCTGGCGGGCGCCGGCGCGGCCCTGCAGCTGCAGGTACATCTCGTAGAGCATGCGCAGACCCGAGGCGCCGATCGGGTGGCCGAAGCACTTCAGGCCGCCGTCGATCTGGCAGGGGATCTTGCCGTCGGCGTCGTAGAAGCCGTCGAGCACGTCCTTCCAGCCCTTGCCGGTCTCGGAGATGTGCAGGTCTTCCATGGTCACCAGCTCGGTGACCGAGAAGCAGTCGTGCACCTCGAACATCGAGACTTCGTTGCGCGGGTTGCGGATGCCGGCCTCTTCGTAGGCCTTCTTGGAGGCGATACGCGAGGTGTGGAAGTAGCTGCCGTCCCAGGAGTTGTGGCCCGACTCCGAGCCGTTCGACACCGAGAGCTGCAGCGCCTTGACGCTGACGATGTCGTGTTTGCCGAGCGACTTGGCGATCTCCGGCGTGGTCACGATCGCCGCCGCCGCGCCGTCCGACACGCCGCAGCAGTCGAACAGGCCGAGCGGCGAGGCGATCATCGGCGCGTTGAGGATGGTGTCCATGTCCACCGCCTTCTGGAGATGGGCCTTGGGGTTCTTGGCGCCATTCTGATGGCTCTTCCACGACACGTGGCCGATCGCCTTCTTGAGGTCCTCGCCGCTGACGCCATGCGCCGCCTGGTAGGCGGTGGCGAGCTGCGCGAAGTTGCCCGGCGCCGTGCCGTTGGCGCTCCACAGCGCCTGCAGCGGGCCGCCGCGTCCGCCCGGCAGACCGCCGTAGCCGGTGTCCTTGAGCTTCTCGACGCCCAGCGCCAGCGCGAAGTCGACGGCGCCCGAGGCGACGGCGTAGACGGCGCCGCGGAAGGCTTCGGTGCCCGACGCGCACATGTTCTCGACATGCGTCACCGGGATGTTGGGCAGGCGCAGCGTGGTGCTGAGCGGGATGCCCGACTTGCCGACATGCACCTCGTCGATCGCCGTGGAGAACCACGCCGCCTGGAGCTGCTTCATGTCGATGCCGGAGTCAGAGATGCACTCCTTGAACGCCTCGAGCATGAGCTCCTCGGCGCCGCTTTCCCAGCGCTCGCCGAACTTGGAGCAACCCATGCCGAGAATGGCGACCTTGTCCTTGATACCCTTGGCCATGGCACGTCTCCTGTTTGTTGTCGTGCGCTTTACCCGGTAACCCTAGATACCTCGCGCCGATCAGGCCGGCGCCGCCTTCCAGAAATAGCGCTTGAAGCCACCGCGCATCTGATCGTTGTCGCGGATGCGGAAGGTCATGCGCATCTTGGCGCCGACCTTGACCTGTTCCTTGTCCGAGTCGGTGAAGTCGGCCATGAAGCGGCCGCCCTCGGGGAAGGTGATCATGCCGTAATAGGCCGGCGGATCCGGCGAGTAGGTCAGCGAGTCGGCGGTGAACGACATCACCGCGGCCTCGAGGCCCTGCATCGGATAGGGATCCTGGCTGTCGATCGCGTGGCAGTTGGGATTGACGCAGACCTGGCTGCGCGGGAATTGCGCCGTGCCGCAGACCCGGCACTTGCCGCCGACCAGGCCGTAGATCATGTCGCGCTTGCGCCACAGCACCGACTGCGCGGTCTTCTTGTCGAACTCCGCGCGCATGCCCTTGTCGATCGGCAGCATGTCGTTGAAGGCGAGGAACTTCATGTAGTTCGTCTCGACCTTGCCGCGCGCCAGCCAGCCCGACACACCGCGCCGCTTGCTGAGCTTGGCGATCTCCTCCGTCACTTCGAGGATCACGACATCGAGGCCCTGACCGAAGGCCAGGATCATGATGCGCTCGCCCGGCTTGGCGCTCTCCAAGGTATGCGCCAGCACGACCAGCGCATGGGCCGCACCACTGTCGCCGAGATTGGCGCCGAGATTGTCGCGCACCGCCGCCTCGGCGACGCCGGCCATCTTGGCCATCTGCTTGGGGATCGCCGCCATCAGCGCGGGCATGATGAAGTGATTGATGTCGGCGCCCTTGAGCCCGCATCCCGCCAGCGCCGCCTTGACCGCCGGCGGCACGATCTTCACGTAGCCCTCGTCGCGGATCCAGCGCTCCTCCCAGGTGTAGTCGAAGTCGGAGTCCTCGCCGCGGAAGTGGTCGACGAAATCCATCGACACCGAGTGATGGCCGACCAGCTTGGCGATCACCTTCTCGGTGCCGCACAGCATCGCCGCGGCGGCGTCGCCGAACTGCAGCTCGTTGGCCGAGGCGACGCGCGTCATGCGCTTCTCGGCGGCCACGACCATGGTCGGCGCGCCCGACTTGGCGGCGGTCAGGCCCGAGATCAGCGCCGAGGTGCCGGCCTTCTGCGAGCCCGCGACATCGGAGGCCATCAGGCCTTCCTCGACCGTCAGCGCGGTGGCGATGACGCCGGCGTTCTGGCGGTCCTTGAAGGGCAGCGTCGTCGAGGCGAAGAACAGGTTGCGCAACGACTTCGGGTCGGTCCCGTTGAGGCAGTCGCGCGCCGCCTCGACGCCCATGGTGATGGAGTCCTCGTCCCAGTTGGCCATCGCGCGCTCGCCCTTGGCCTGACCGCGCAAGCCCGGCGCGAACCACTTGTTGGCGTCGTACACGGCCTGCCGGCTGAGCCGCAGCCGCGGAACGTAGGCGCCATACCCGGTGATGCCGACCATTGGCGATTTCCCTCCTAGAGTCTTGCGTCGGCGCTACGCGCCGGGTGCGCGCCTTATCGGCCCGCACTACGTGAACACCCGTTCAGATTACCCGCCCGCAAGTCGCTGCGCGACAGCGATCTTCAGCCTGAGCCCCGCGTGGCAGCCATGCTTTCCGAAAGGCGAAAGCGGCGGTGCACGGTTTGACACCACCATACCCGGAGCACACACTCATTTTTTGCTAAGGGGGCACGGGATGGGGCGCGGCGATCCGGACAACAAGCAACTCGACTACTTCGCGATGGCCGGCCTGATCCGCAAACACTACGAGGAGGAGTGCTACGATTCGGACGTCACCAGCTTCGTACCGTGGGAGACGGTGGCGGCTATTTGCTGGGAGGAAACGCAGTTCACGAACATCCGCCAGAACGGCTTCAATCACGAGGACTGGCTGAAAGGTCCCAGCACCAAGACGGAGGGCAAAGGCAACCACGCCGTCGGCTTCGGCCAGGTCGAGCGCGAGACCATCATCCTGATGCAGACCCAGGCGTCGACGACCGGCGCGCTCAAGGGATTCTTCGACGGCACGCCGCTGGCGAACACGCCGCTCGCTTCGCTCCCGACAGGCTGGTGGAGAGAGGTCGACAACTTGGTCCTGGGCGATACGCGCCGCGCCATCCATCTCGTCTGGCACGCGCTGATCCATCAGCGGAAAAACAAACCCGATGCCACGCTCGAGCAGCTGTTGCACAACTATGGCGGCTTGCGAGACGCCGCCGGCAATCCGACGGCCAAGATGCGCCGCGTCGCGCGCGGCTGGCTGACCACGACCAGCCTGCTGCAGTGCTTCCGACGCTCGGGCCTGGGCGCCGGCGACTATGGCGGCATGATGCGCGCCAAACGCATTCTCGCGGCGATCTTCGCCTGCTCGCGCCGCAGCGCGTCCTTCGCCGGCAGCTTCGGTGTCGTGGCGCGGCCGATCGCGGGCTACCTCTACGCAGGCCACGACCTCTACGCGCTCGGCGACGGCTTGGCCTGCCTGAGCTTCGGGCCGACGTTCCAGCCTGGCGGCAACGCCAAGCTCGACGCCGACTACAAGGCCTTTATCGCGGAGTACAAGGCGCAGCCCGAGGCCGAGTACAAGTGGATCCGCCCGTGGGTCGAGGCACGCTATCCGAAGCTCAAGGGCCAGGACCTCAATATCGGCCCCAAGCCGGACGAATAGCCGCCAACGAGAAAGCCCCGGCACTTGGCCGGGGCTTTCGTCAAGCGGATCCCGGCGTTACGCCGCGACCGAGAGGTTGGCGTAGCGTGTCAGATGGTGCTGCTGGTTGCCGAACAGCGTCTCGATCATGGTCAGGCGCTTGAAGTAGTGGCTGACCGAGAGCTCGTCGGTGACGCCCATGCCGCCGTGCATCTGCACCGCGCTCTGGCCGCAGAACCTGCCCGACTTACCGATCTGCACCTTGGCGCCCGAGGCCGCCTTCTTGCGCACGGTCGCGTCGGCGTCGTCGATCTTCAGCGCCGCCATGAGGGTCATCGAGCGCGCTTCCTGGGCGTTGGTGAAGCAGTCGACCATGCGGTGCTGCAGCACCTGGAACTTGCCGATCGGCACGCCGAACTGCTTGCGGGTCTTGATGTACTCCAGGGTCGCCTTGTTGATGGCGTCCATGCAGCCCACCGCCTCGGCGCACAGCGCGACGATGGAGCGATCGACCACACCCTCGAACAGCGCGTAGCCGTCATCGACCTTGCCGACCACCGCGTCGGCGCCGACCTTGACGTTGTCGAAGGTCAGCTCCGAGGCGCGCAGCGCGTCCTGGGTCGGGTAGTCGCGGCGCGTGATGCCCGAGGCCTTGGCGTCGACGGCGAAGACCGTGATGCCCTTCTCGTCGCGCTGGCCGCCCGATGTGCGCGCGGTGACGAAGATCGTGTCGGCCGAGGCGGCGTTGTAGACCACGCCCTTGTGGCCGCTGATGGCGTAGCCGGCGCCGTCCTTCTTCGCTGTGACGGCGACGTCGGCCAGGTTGAAGCGCGCCTGCTTCTCGACATAGGCGACGGCGAACTGCTTCTCGCCCGCGATCATCGGCGCCAGCAGCGCTTCCTTCTGCGCGGCGCTGCCGCCGGCGGCCAGCAAGCCACCGCCCATCACCACGGTCGGCAGGTAGGGCTCGAGCACCAGGCCGGAGCCGAAGGCCTCCATGGCGATCATGGTCTCGATCGCGCCACCGCCGAAGCCGCCATCGGCCTCGGAGAAGCTCATGCCCAGCCAGCCGAGCTCGGCGAACTTCGCCCAGTTCTCCGGCAGCCAGCCCTTCTCGCTCGCCGCGATCTTGCGGCGGGTATCGAACGCGTACTGCTCGCGCACGAAGCGCTCGACGCCTTCCTTGATCTGCTTCTGCTCGTCGGAATACGACAGGTCCATTTTTCCAGCTCCCTCCGCCTGAGGCGTCGCACGTTGTCTGCTGCTTACAGCCCCAGCACCATCTTGGAAATCACGTTCTTCTGGATCTCGTTCGTGCCGCCGTAGATCGAGGTCTTGCGCATGTTGAGATAACGCGCGGCGGCGGGCACGGCATGGGCCGGTCCGATCGGCGATTCGTTGCTGTCGCGGAACAGCAGCTCGGGCTGGTACGGCATGGCGTAGTTGCCCACCGCCTCGCAGGCCAGCTCGGCGATGCGCTGCTGGATTTCCGAACCGCGGATCTTGAGGATCGAGACCTCCGGCCCCGGCGCGCCACCGAGCTGCATGGTCGACAGCGCGCGCAGCTCGCTCATCTCCAGCGCCGAGAGCTGCAGGTCGAGATCGGCGATCTTCTCGCGGAAACCCATGTCGTCGATTAGCCGGCCGCCATCATCGGCCAGTTCGGCGCGCGCGATGTCGCGCAGGCCCTGCACGCCGCGCTTCGAGGCGGCGACCTCGGCGATGCCCAGGCGCTCGTTGGCGAGCAGGAACTTGGCGTAGGTCCAGCCCTCGCCTTCCTTGCCGATCAGGTTGGCGGCCGGCACGCGCACATTGTCGAAGAACACGTCGTTCACGTGATGCGCGCCGTCGAGCATGATGATCGGCTTCACGGTGATGCCGGGCGTTTTCATGTCGATCAGCAGGAAGGAGATGCCCTCCTGCGGCTTGGCGTCCGTGTTCGTGCGCACGAGGCAGAAGATCCAGTCGGCCCAATGCGCCACCGAGGTCCAGGTCTTCTGGCCATTGACGATGAAGTGGTCGCCGTCGCGCACCGCGCGGGTGCGCAGGCTGGCGAGGTCGGATCCCGAGCCCGGCTCGGAGTAGCCCTGACACCACAGGAGATTCGACTGGACGATATCCGGCAGGAAGCGTTGCTTCTGCTCGTCGTTGCCGAAGGTGTAGATCACCGGCCCGACCATCTTCGGCCCGAACGGCAGGATGCGCGGCGCGCCCTCCTCGGCCAGCACGTTCTCGAACAGGAAGCGCTGCGTCACGCTCCAGCCCGGGCCGCCATACTTCTTCGGCCAAGTGTAGACGTGCCAGCCACGCTTGCCGAGCGCGCGCTGCCAGGCGAGGTGATCGTCGCGATCGTAGTGCCGGCCGCTGCGCGTCTTGGCGATCGTCGCTGGCGACAGATTCGCGCGCGTGAAGGCCCGCACCTCGTCGGCGAAAGCGCGATCCTCGGCGGAAAGAGCCAGATCCATCGTGTCGTCCTTTTTTACCTTCCCCCGGAGGGGGAAGGTGCCCGCAGGGCGGATGGGGGATGTCGAAGACGGACTCCTCCGTTCGTCTTCGACATCCCCCTTCCGTCGCTTCGCGCCACCTTCCCCCTCCGGGGGAAGGTAAGAGTGTCCTAAAGCCCCAGCACCATCTTGGAGATGACGTTCTTCTGGATCTCGTTCGAGCCGCCGTAAATGGTGGTCTTCCGCACGTTGAAATAGCGCGGCGCCGCGAGGTGGGCGTAGTCGGGGCCGATCGGCTCCTCGTTGGCGCCGTGCCACAGCAGCGCCGGCTGGTACGGCATGGCGTAGTAGCCCACCGCCTCGACCGCGAGCTCGGTGATGCGCTGCTGGATCTCAGAGCCGCGGATCTTGAGGAACGAGACCTCCGGTCCCGGCGCGCCGCCGGCGGCCATGCTCGAAAGCGCGCGCAGCTCGGTGTACTCCAGCGCCGTCACCTGGATCTCCAGATCGGCGATCTTCTCGCGGAACGAGGCGTCGTCGATCAGCTTCTTGCCGGCGCCGTCGTTCTCCGACGCGGCCATCTTCTTCAGGCTTTCGACGCCGCGCTTGGACTGCGGGATCGCGGCGATACCCAGGCGCTCGTTGGCGAGCAGGAACTTGGCGCAGGTCCAGCCCTCGCCTTCCTTGCCGACGAGGTTCTCGACCGGCACCTTGACGTTGTCGAAGAACACCTCGTTCACCTCATGACCGCCATCGGCCATGATGATCGGCTTCACCGTGATGCCCGGCGTCTTCATGTCGATCAGCAGGAAGGAGATGCCCTCCTGCTGCTTGGCCTCGGCGTTGGTGCGCACGAGACAGAAGATCCAGTCGGCCCAGTGGCCCATGGTGTTCCAGGTCTTCGAGCCGTTGACCACGTAGTGATCGCCCTCGCGCACCGCCTTGGTGCGCAGCGAGGCCAGGTCGGAGCCCGAGCCGGGCTCGGAATAGCCCTGGCACCACCACACCTGCGACTCGCGAATGCCCGGCAGGAAGCGCTGCTTCTGCTCGTCGTTGCCGAAGGTGTAGATCACCGGCCCGACCATCTTACTGCCGAACGGGATGATGCTGGGCGCGTTCATCTCGGCGCAGGTGTTCTCGAAGATATAGCGCTGCGTGACTGTCCAGCCCGGCCCACCATGCTTCTTCGGCCAGGTGTAGACCAGCCAGCCCTTGCGCCCGAGCGCCTGCTGCCAGCGCATGTAGTCGTCGCGCTCGAGATGCTTGCCGCCGGCGACTTTCGCGGCGATGTCCTGGGGCAGGTTCTTGGCGACAAAGTCGCGGACCTCGTCGCGAAACGCGAGATCATCAGGGGTGAACGCCAGATCCATCGGTCGTCCTCCGCATACGGGCGCGTACCGCGCACCGGCGGTGAAATGACGCCCTGTTCAGGTAGATCGCGGGCATACTATCCGGCAAGTCGCGACGGGCAAGCCGGACGCGGAACGCTAGTTCGCCATACGGAATGAAACCTTGCAGATCGGAATAGTCGGATGCGGCGTCGCGGGCATGACGGCGGCGATTCTGCTGTCGGAAGCCGGCCACACCGTCACCCTGCTGGAACGCTTCGAGCGGCCGCAACCGCTGGGCGCGGGGCTACTGATCCAGCCCACCGGCCTGCGCGTGCTGCAGCGGCTGGGTCTCTACGACGACGCCCTGAAGGCAGGCGCCCGGGTCGAGGGCATCGACGGCCGCTCCGATCTCGGCCATAGCGTGCTCGATCTGCGCTATGGCGATCTCGATCGGCGCCTGCATGGGCTGGGCCTGCATCGCGGCGCGCTGTTCACCCTGCTGTTCGAGCGGCTGAAGCGCGCGCCGGCGACGCTAGTCACTGGCTTCGACGTCGCTTCGATCCGCGGGACCAACATCTCCACCGCCGACAACCGCAAGGCCGGCCCGTTCGACCTGGTGCTGATCTGCGACGGTGCGCATTCGAGGCTGCGCGGAGGTCTGGCGCCGGCGCACCGCGCGCCTGTCTACGCCTGGGGCTGCTTCTGGGCGACGCTGCCCGATCCCGAACGGCGCTTCGCCGCCCTGCTGCACCAGCGCTTTCGCGGCAATCGCCACATGGCCGGCGTGCTGCCCGTCGGCGTGGCGCCGGGCGGTGACAATAACGACGACGTCACCCTGTTCTGGAGCCTGCGGGTTGCCGAGATGAAGGCCGCACGCATGCGCGGCCTGGACTCGCTTAAGGCCGAGCTGCTCGACATCTGGCCCGACCTCGAGCCGCTGCTGGCCTCGCTGACATCGTTCGACCAATTCAGCGAGGCGACCTATCGCGACGTGGCGATGTCGGGCTTCCGCCGCGATCGCGTGCTGTTCCTCGGTGATTGCGCGCACGGCATGTCGCCGCAGCTCGGCATGGGCGCCAACCTCGCGCTGGCCGACGCCGCGACCCTGGCCGGCGCGCTGGCGCGGGCCTCCTCGCTCGACGCCGCGCTCCAGTTGTTCGAGACGACGCGCCGGCGCACGCTCTTGGTCTACAGCTTCGTCAGCCGCTGGCTGACGCCGTTCTACCAGGGCGACGCGCGGCCGGTCGGCTGGCTGCGCGACCTGACCTTCGGCCCGGCCTGCGCCTTTCCGCCGACGCGGCGCGCGATGCTCACCATGCTGTCGGGCACGCGGCGCGACTGGTTCGCGACCTTCCCGATCGGCGACGACGGATTGCCGGAACTTCCCTTGATCTGACGCGCGATATCGTCCCTTCCTCCGGTGGACAAAGCGATCGCGCAGCGCCGATTTAACCGGCATCGGAAGTCATCTGGTACTGTGGCAAGCTCCAGGGCAATTCGTGGCCGATGACCAACCGAAGGATCCGTAACCATGGCGAACATGCCGAGGGAACCAGCCGGTTTCCGGACACGCACGCCGCCTGTATTCGAGTCCCCGCGAGACGAGCGCCGCCACCGCATCGAGCGCCTCGCGGGCACCTGCCGCATCTTCGGCCAACTCGGTTTCTCGGAAGGACTGCTGGGACACCTGACGGTAAGGGACCCGGAGGATCCGCATCGCTTCTGGGCCAATCCGCTGGGGGTGTCGTTCAAGCGCATACGCGTGTCCGATATCGTGCAGGTGGACCACACGGGCAAGCTGACGTACGGCGATATCCCGGTGAATCCCGTCGGCGTGACGCTGCACGCCGCCGTGCATCAGGCCAGACCCGAGGTAGTGGCGGTCTGTCACGCGCACTCGGTCTATGGCTCCGCGTGGTCGACGTTTGCCCGCCCGGTGGATCCCATCACGCAGGACACGGCTGTGTTCTTCGAGGATCAGGCCATCATCACGGAACCGCGCCTTTCCTTCGACGCCGAAACCGCCGCGCAATTCGCCGCCGGGTTTGAAGACAAGCGAACCGCCATCCAGTCCGGTCACGGGCTGTTCACGACGGGACTCAGCGTCGACGAAGCGGCCTGGCGCTTCATCAGTCTGGACAAGGCTTGCCACGTGCAGCTGCTGGCTGCCGCAGCGGGTGAGCCCCGACGCTGGCCCGATGACATGGCTCGCGGCCTCAAGCGCGCCCTGGGCAGCCCGGAGTTCTCGTGGTCGTCATTCCAGACGCTGTGGGACGATCTGCTGGCCCAAGGGACCGACTTCCTCGACTGAGCGGGCGCGTGCGGTCAGGCGAGCAGCCCGACAACACGTCGCGATGCGGCGCGCGATGCTCACCATGCTCTCGGGTACGCGGCGCTTCTGGTTCGCGACATTCCCGATCGGCGAGGACGGATTACCGGGACTAGCCCTGATCTGACGCGCACAGCGTTCTTCCCTTCTCCCCGCGAAGGCGGGGAGAATGAAAAACTACGCGGCTGAGGCCGGAAACAGCAGCGCCTTTTCGTCCTGCAGCTTCGCGATGTCCGCGTCGCTGAAGCCATACTCCTTCATCACCTCAAGACCGTCGGCGCCGACGCGCGGGGCGTGGCGGCGGTACTCGGTCTTGGTCTTCTCGAAATCGAGCGGCGAGGCGAAGGTGGTGATCTTGCCCTCGGTGGGATGATCGCGCTGGGTGAAGAAGCCGGTGGCTGTGAGATGCTCGTCCTCGAGCAGCCCCTCCAGCGTGTTGACCGGCATGGCCGGGATGTCGGCCTCGTCGAACAGCGCGAGCCATTCCTTGGTCGTGCGGATCTTCAGGATCGAATCGAGCACCTGATAGAGCTCGTCGAAATGCGCCGCGCGCTGGCGCTTGTCGACGAACTTCGGTTCCTTGGCGAGATCGGGCCGATTGGCCATCTCGAAGAAGCGCTCCCAATGCTTGTCGGTGTAGGGCAGCGCGCAGATGTAGCCGTCCTTGGTCGGGAACGGGTGGCGGTACTTGTTGATGATGCGGTCATAGCCCATCGTCCCGGTCGGCGGATCGAAGGTGCGGCCGAACAGATGGTCGGTGAGGAAGAACGAGGCCAGGGTCTCCAGCATCGGCACCTCGATCATCTGCCCCTCGCCGCTTTGCGTGCGGTGATAGAGCGCGCCGAGCACGGCGACGGCGAGATGCAGGCCGGTGGTCTTGTCGGCGATCAGGCTGGGCATGAACTTTGGCCTGAGCCCGTCGATGCGCGCCTGCAGCGAGGCGGCGCCGCTGGCGCCCTGCACCAGATCGTCGAAGGCGGGCTTGTGGCCGTAAGGGCCCTTGCGTTTGTAGCCCAGCGAGTAGGCGTAGATGATCCTGCTGTTGATCTTCTTGAGGTCCTCGTAGCCCAGGCCGAGCCGTTCGATCGCCTGCGGCCGGCTGTTGTGGATGAAGATGTCGGCGGTTTCGATCATCTTCTTCACGACCGTGAGCGCGGCCGGCTTCTTCAGGTCGAGGCAGATCGAGCGCTTGTTGCGTCCGGCGGCCATGTAGATCGGCCCCATGTCGGGTGAACGGCCCTTGCCGGAGACGCGCAGCAGATCGCCCTCCGGCGGCTCGATCTTGATCACGTCGGCGCCCATGTCGGCGAGATGCTGCGTCGCGAACGGCCCGAGCAGAACGGCCGTCATGTCGACGATCCTCACCCCGTGCAGCGGCCCCGGCATGTTTCCTCCATATGGTTTTTACCTTCCCCCGGAGGGGGAAGGTGGCGCGGAGCGACGGATGGGGGATGTCGAAGACGGACTCATGCGTTCGTCTTCAACATCCCCCTTCCGCCCTTCGGGCACCTTCCCCCTCCGGGGGAAGGAACGTCATGTACGAACACTGGCGCGACGCGCGCAAGCGACGGCGGCGCAAGGCCGCCCTGCCCGGGGTTCAGCCGTCCAGCGCGGCGATCATGCGGGTTCGCATCGCGGCATCGGGCAGCGCGCCGAAGCCGGCGCGCACGTTGTCGCGCATGTGGTCGGGCCGACCGGTGCCGGGAATGGCGCAGGTCACGGCCGGATGGCTGAGCACGAACTTCAGCAGGATCTGCGCCCAGCTCGCACACTCGATCTCCGCCGCCCAGGCGGGCAACGGCTTCTGCATCATCTGGCGGATCAGCCCGCCGCCGCCGAAGGGCTGGTTGACGATGATGGCGATGCCGCGCTCGGCGGCCAGCGGCAGAAGGCGGCGCTCGGCGGCGCGGTCGTTGAGCGCGTAGTTGAGCTGCACGAAGTCGAGCGCCTCGGCGCGCATCACCGCCTCGAGTTCGTCATGCGCCGAGACCTGGTAGTGCGTGACGCCGAGATAGCGCACACGGCCCTCGGCCTTCCAGGCGCGCAAGGTCTGCAGATGCGCGCGCCAGTCGACGAGATTGTGCACCTGCATCAGCTCGATGCGCGGACCCGTGCGCAGCAATTCCATCGAACGGCGCATCTGGTCGATGCCGGCCTGCTGGCCCTGGGTCCACACCTTGGTGGCGACGAAGGCTCTGTCGCGCGCGTTCGCGGCGGCCAGAAGCTCGCCGACCGCCGCCTCGGACGCGCCATACATCGGCGAGCTGTCGATCACCGAGCCGCCATTCTCGAACAACACGCGCAGCACCTCGCCGAGCGGCCCGCGCCGTTCGGGCGGATGATCGAAGGTCAGCCAGGTGCCAAGGCCGATCACCGGCAGCATCTCGCCGCTCGAGGGGATGCGGCGGCGCGCCATCGTCGCCTGCGCCGACGCGCGCCCGCCCAGCGCCAGCGACAGCGCGCCGCCGGCCGCCGTTCGCAGCAGGGTGGCGCGCGAGAGGCTCATGTCGATCTCGCCGGCCGGAACTGTTCGGGCACGCGATCGAGATCGGGCACGCGGAACACGCCGGAGGCGTTGAGCACGACCTCGCCGTCGCAGACCAGCTCGGTGCGGCAGAAGCAGAAATTGATCGTACGCCGCGAGACGATGGCCTTGCCCTCGAGCCAGTGGCCGAGCTTGGCGCCGCGCACGAAGTCGCAGTTCAAGGTGATCGTCGGATGCGGCCAACGGATGCCGGTGACGAAGCCGCTGCCGACGCCCATCACCATGTCGGCGACGGTGACCAGCAGCCCGCCATGCGCCACGCCCATCGGATTGCCGTGGCGCTCGTCGAGCAGCAGCCCGGCGCGCAGGCCGTCGGGCTCCGGCTTCATCATCAGCGGGCCGGAGAGCTGCACGAAGCGATCGGGTATCGGAAACTCGACGAAACCCGCGGGGATGCTCTTCACAGCGCGCCTCCCGGGGCTTCCATCAGGCGCGTCATCACCGCGCGCGCCTCGTCCACGATCGGCCGGCCGCGTCCGCTCGCCTTGTCGATCGACACCAGCACGACATGGCCCGTGGCGGCGCAACGTCCCTCTTGATCGAAGATCGCCTGGCCGATCACCAGCGAGGAGCGCCGCAGCTCGATCAGCCGTGCGCCGGCGCGGATCGTGCCGGGATAGAACATCTGCCGCTTCAGATCGAGCTCGATATGCGCCACGACGACCTCGGCGCCGGTCAGCACGCGCAGCCCCTTGAGCTGCTCCTGCAGATAGCGAATGCGCGCGTTCTCGAAGAACGTCACGAAGGCCACGTTGTTGATGTGCCCGTTCGCGTCGACATCGGCGAAACGCAAATGTTCTGTCGTGAGAAAGCCGAACGACGCGATGTCGGCGAGGTCGATCGCCGGCGGGACAGCCACGTTCATCAGAGATCAGCCTTTCACGAACTCGACGCAGACGCCGGTCGCGTCCTTGGCCGACACGATGATCCGCCCGTCGGCCGGACGCGCGTAGCCCAGCCCGTTGGCCGACAGCAGCGCCGCCGTCGCCATCGGATCGGCCACCGCGAAGCGCAGCAGCGCTGGGTGATCGCCGACACGGCCCGGCGTCACGCCGGGATGGCGCGCCTCGAAACGCGCGCGGGTCATGAACCGGATCGGCGTGCCGCCGCTCTCGACCAGCAGGTCGCCATCCGCGCGCTTGACCGACGCCGCGCCGAAGACGCGCGTGACATAGTCCTCGTCGAGGAACGGGTCCTCGGCGATCACCACGGCGCCGGCCAGCGCCGTCACGCCGTTGGGGTGCTTGGCCCATTCGGGGCGGTAGACGAATTGCGGCGTGCGGTGCTCGCAGACGAAGTAGCCCAGCAACTTGGCGCGCTGGGTGCCCAGCCGCACGGTGCGGAAGGCGGCGCGCTCCTTGCGGCCGGAGATCTCGACCTCGCGATCGAAATCGAGCACCGCGTCGGGCTGTAGCCCGGCTTCAGTCCACGCTCTGTGCGCGATGTCGGCGCCGTCGCTGCGCAACGCGGCGTTGGCCAGCCCCTCGCCTTTGTTCTTCAGCATCGAGCGGCGTTCGGCGTTGAACTCGTTGGGCTCGACGACGCCGAGCAGCTCGAAATAGTTGTCGCCGAAGATCATCAGGTGGTTGGCGGTGCCCAGACGCGTGTGGAAGCCGCGCGGCTGCAAGGCGAAGCCCAGGCGCGTCCACGCGCGCTCGGCCTGGTCGATGTCGTTGACCACGACGACCGCGTGGTCGATGCCCTTCACCGCCTCAGCCATCTCGCTCTCCCCCGCGCCCGCCGGCTTGCGGCGGATGAACTCCCGACCCTGCATGGTCATCGCCAGCTCGCCGCGCTGGTTGAAGGCCTCGTAGTTCTTGAACACGAGGCCGACATCGGCGCGGCTCGACAGGGGCTTCTTCTCGACGATCTTGACGCTGGCGGTCAACCGGTCGCCGGGCCGCACTGGCAGATGCCAGCGTATGTCGTGCAGGCCGGCGCCGCCCATGCTGGTCTCGGGATTGCCGAAATTGTCGACCAGCAGGCGCATCATCGCCGAGCAGATGTGCCAGCCGCTGGCGATGATGCCGCCGAACATCGAGGCCTCGGCCGCCGCGCGATCGATGTGGAAGGCCTGCGGATCGAAGCGCCGGGCGAAGGCGACGATCGCCTCCTCGGAAAAGTCGTGGACGCCGATCGGATAGACCCGGCCGAGCTCGAGGTCTTCCCAATAGCGCACAGGACCGGGCATGCGGTCAGCCCGCCACTCGCCTCAGGGCATTCGTATATGACCTTGACCTCACCCTGAGGAGGCCGCGTAGCGGCCGTCTCGAAGGGTGGGCAACGCGCTCGGTGCCTGTGGCCCATGCTTCGAGACGGCCGCTACGCGGCCTCCTCAGCATGAGGTCGGGGCGTACCAAGGTCATAAGCGAATCACCCGCCGATCGCTGGGTGGCGCGGCCGAGGGCGACGTCGATACGCGCGAGATGAAAGGGCGACGACATCGCGCCATCATGCGCGACGCGCGCCCCGGCGCAACCCGGGGATCGCGCGATGCGAAACGCTGGCGAGCTGATCAGGGCGGTGGCGGTGGGCAGGGGCACTGCTCGAGGATCGGCGCCGGCCGCTCGATCCGCGCGTCCTCGACCATTCCGTCGTCGGCGCGCGTCGCCGGGACCGCCATCGCCAGCATCGCGCCCGCACACAAGAGCGCGCGAACCATGATCATCCACCGTCCATCGCTCATGATCGTCTCCATCGTTCAGCGCGTCATCGCGCCCGTAGCGTCGAGTTATCATGGCGCGCCATAGCGAAGGGCTATCGAGCACAGCGATCCAGCGTCGGCAGCGGAGATACGCGGAACGAGCGCGTGATGGACGGTGCACTCGCGTTGATGTGATGCCAGCCGATGGTGATCAGCCGGCCGGTCGGCGACGGATGAGATTGGTGCCCTTCATCGTCGCCACCGTCTCGCCGCGCTGGTTGATGCCGGTCCAATCGTAGAACACCAGGCCCATGAAGGGCTTGCTCGCCGACGCGCGCTTGCCGTTCGCGGTGAGCGACGCGGTGATCGTGTCGCCGGCACGAACCGGCTTGGGCCAGCGCACCTCGTCGATGCCGGGCGAGCCGAGGCTGGTCTCGGGGTGCAGGAAATTGTCGGCCAGCAGGCGCATCATCGCCGAGCAGGTGTGCCAGCCGCTGGCGATGATGCCGCCGAACATCGAGGCCTCGGCCGCCGCGCGATCGATGTGGAAAGGCTGTGGATCGAACTCGCGCGCGAAGGCGACGATCTCCGCCTCGTGCAAGGTCACGCTGCCCAGCGCGTAGGTGTGCCCGACCTCGATGTCTTCCCAGTAGCGCAGCGGCGGCATCACATCTCCATCATGGCTTCGCCCGTCGCGTCAGCCACCAGATGGTGAGCGCCGCCACCAGCATGGCGGCCTGAACCGCGATCGAGCTGCCCAGTAGCCTGTCGTTGCCCCAGCCCTTGAGTCCGGTGAGCAGCACGATGCGAGGATCGAGATAGGTAAACAACAGCCACCCGACGACGATACCCGCTAACGACGACAGCACGACGCCGCGCAACGCGACGGCGAGGCCGACGCAGACGAGCTGGCCGACCACGAACACCGTCGCGGACGCGAAGGCGAACTGGTGCTTGAGGCCCACGAACCACAGAACGGTGGTCACGGCGAGGAGAAGGCAGAAGCCCGGGCGGACGGCGCCGAAATCGAACGCCCGCACGCTGAGTGCCGTCACGCCGTAGGTCGCGCCCAGCACCGCGCCGAACACGAGGTCCTGAAACGCCTGCTCGTCGGGCGCAACGTCGACCGACGCGATCATACCCAGGACAACGGCCAGTCCGGCCATGCTCGCGGCAAGCGATCGGCCGACGCGCGGCCGGCCAAGACGCTCGTCGCTTGCGAAGGAGTTGTAGGGCCGCGCCTGGTCGCTCACCGAATGCCTCACCACCAGCCGATCATTGTCGAGCCGCCGGCCAATCGCAATGCCCTCTCCCCAACACGATCCAGAGTCGTCGCCGATGGACTCGACCTCACCCTGAGGAGCGCCGCAACGCGGCGCGTCTCGAAGGGTGGGCAACACGCGCGGTGCCCGTGCCCCATGCTTCGAGACGGCCGCAAGCGCGGCCTCCTCAGCATGAGGTCGGGGTACATCAAAGCCCCAGCACGGCGGGCAGGCCGGAGAGGTCCTTGATCTCGACGTAGCCGTAGTACGGGTTGGCCGGCTCGTGACCGCGATTGACCCAGACCTTGTGGCGGATACCGAGATCGTGGGCGGGCATCAGGTCGTAGCGGAACGAGGACGAGCAGTGCATCACGTCCTGCGGCCCACAGCCGAGCCGGTCTAGCATGTACTCAAAGGCGCGCAGGCGGGGCTTGTAGGCGTTCGCCTGCTCGGCGGTGAAGACGGCGTGAAACGGCGCGCCCAGTTTCGCGACGTTGGCCATGATCTGCGCGTCCGCCGCGTTCGACAGGATCACCAGGGGAAATTCCTTCGCCACTCGCGCCAGCGCCGCCGGCACATCGGGATGCGGGCCCCAGGTCGGGATCCGCTCATAGATCGACCGCGCATCGTCGGGCCGGAAGGCGAGTCCGTTGCGGTGGCAGGCACGGTCCAGCGCGTTACGGATGACCTGGTCGTAGGGTTTCCAGTCGCCGAGGATCTCGTCGAGCCGGTAGGCCGCGAAATGCTGGATGAAGCGCGCCATGGCGGATCCGTCGAGCCGATGGCCGAGCAGATCGCGCGCCGCTTCGGCCATGCGGAAGTCGATCAACGTGCCATAGCAGTCGAAGGTGATGAACTGGGGCCGGATCGGGCTCATGGCGCCCTCACCTTGGCTGGCCAAGCCCTTGAGGCGCAATGGCCGCATGACCGTTTTGCGACGCAGCATGCGCGTTGACAGGCGAAACGCGAACCCCGATATTCAAATGGTTCAGAACCATGGGCTCGACGCGTCCGAAAGAGACGGTCCCGCCCCTGCCGCCGAGCCCGGGCAAGCCGCCCGCAGACGGCGGATTATTCCGGATTATCAATGACTTTCGATGAGTTGGGGCTGAGCCCCGAGGTTCTCAAGGCGGTTGCCGAGACGGGCTACACCACGCCCACGCCGATCCAGGAACAGGCGATCCCCTATGTCCTGATGGGACGCGACGTGCTGGGCTGCGCCCAGACCGGTACCGGCAAGACGGCCGGTTTCACGCTGCCGATGATCGACATCCTGGCCTCCGGCCGCGCCCGATCGCGCATGCCACGCTCGCTGATTCTCGAGCCGACGCGTGAGCTCGCGGCCCAGGTCGCCGAGGCCTTCGAGATCTACGGCAAGTACAACAAGCTCTCGATGGCCCTGCTCATCGGCGGCATGTCGTTCGACGACCAGGAGAAGATCCTCGACCGCGGCGTCGACGTGCTGATCGCCACGCCGGGCCGCCTGCTCGACCATTTCGAGCGCGGCAAGGTGCTGCTCAACGACGTGCGCATCCTCGTTATCGACGAGGCCGACCGCATGCTCGACATGGGCTTCATCCCCGATGTCGAGCGTATCGTCTCGCTGATGCCGTCGATCCGCCAGACGCTGTTCTTCTCGGCCACCATGCCGCCGGAGATCCGCAAGCTGGCCGACGCCTTCCTGATGAACCCCAAGGAGATCACCGTGTCGCGCCCGGCGACGACGGCGATCACCGTGAAGCAGGGCGTGGCGATCGTGCAGGCCGACGACAAGCGCGAGGCGCTGCGCCGGCTGATCCGCGAAGAGGACGTCAAGAACGCACTGATCTTCTGCAACCGCAAGAAGGACGTCGACATCCTGTTCCAGTCGCTGCGCAAGCACGGCTTCAGCGTCGGCGCGCTGCACGGCGACATGACCCAGGCGGTGCGCATGGAGACCCTGGAGCGCTTCAAGCTGGGCGAGATCCGCCTGCTGGTCGCCTCCGACGTCGCCGCCCGCGGCCTCGACATCGACGACCTCAGCCACGTCTTCAATTTCGACGCGCCGTACCACGCCGACGACTACGTCCATCGCATCGGCCGCACCGGCCGCGCCGGCAAGACCGGCGTCGCCTATACGCTGGCCAGCCCGGACGACGGCGGCCTCGTCGAGGCGATCGAGAAGCTGATCGGCAAGCCGATCCCGCGCGTCGCGGTACCCGGCTTCGACGCGGTCGAGTTCGATCCCGAAGGCGGCGATAGCCGCCGACGTGGCCGGGGCCGCGGACGCGGCCGGCCCGAGCAGCGCGGCCGCGGTCGTGGTGGTGAAGGAAAAGGCCGCGACGAGCGCCGCCCGCGCCGCGACCAGGATCGTGATGGCGTCGACGACCTGCAGCCACCGCCCGAGGTCGTGCCCGCGCCGGTCGCCGCCGAGGCCGAGGCCCGCCCCCATGGTGATCGTCCGCAAAGTGATCGGCCGCAAAGTGATCGCCCCGAGCGTGACCGTCCGGAACGGCGTGAGCGCCGGCGTGGCCGCGATCGGGAGCGCGAGCGCGACCGTCCGCGCGACGGTGGCGTGATCGAGACCGGCGGCTACGATGGCCCCACCCGCGCCCGCGCGGAGCGCGAGGAGCGGCCGCCGCGCGACGAGGCGCCACGCGAGCGCCGCCGCGAGCGCGAACCGCGCCACAATGAGCCGCGCCGCGATGAACCGCGACAGGAGGCGATGCGTTCTGACGATGATCGTCGCGACCGCCGTCGTGGCCGTGGCCGCGATCGCGACGACGGCCCCTCGGTGGTCGGCTTTGGCGACGCGGTCCCCACCTTCCTGGCACGTCCGGTGACGCCGCGCCGCCGGCCGCCGCCGCGGCCAACCGCCAGCGTGGGCGACGCCGACGGCGAGAGCTGATGCAGACGATCTTCATCCTGGTGAAATGCGAGCTCGGCAAGGCCTACGCCGTCGCCGACAACGCCGTGCAGAACGTCGAGCAGGTGTCGGAGGTCCACTCGATCTCCGGCTCCTACGATCTGCTGATGAAGTGCTATCTCGACGACGCCACCGATATCGGCCACTTCGTCACCAGCCGCGTGCAGACCCTGCCCGGCATCAAGGACACCTACACGTACATCACCTTCAAGGCCTTCGGCTGAGTGGCGCGAGACCGCGCGCCGCCATGACCGCCGCGACAGCGGCGAAGACGAACATCAGCGGCTCGACCTCGTGGCGGAAACGGTTGTTTTCCAGGACCTCGACCAAGCAGGTCGCCAGCTGGATGCCGAAGAACAGCGATCCAAGGGCGAAGGCGCGTGAGCGTACAGCGTCACCTCCGCCACGCCATGACATCCAGCCGCGCGCGAACAGCCAGGCGGTGAGCCACGCCGCGATCACTACCACCACCAGCAGCGATGGCGCGTTCGATGTCGCCGGCCCGTCGCCGATCGGCAGCCATAGCGCGCGGTCGAACACCTTGATGTAGGACCCAAGGCGATCGACGTTGTCGCCGCCCCTCGGCGTCCCCTCGTGGCCGCTGCCGAGATAGATGTAGTGATGGCTGGCGCTCAGGAAAATGCGCACCGCCCGACGCACGTTCTCAAGATAGATGTCGGGCGCGGCCGCGATCATGCACGGCACGGCCTCGGAGAAGCGGCCGGCGGCGGCGAGGATCTCCAGCGAATTGTAATCGCGCAGGTAGGGCCGCGCCGCTTCCAGACGGCGGCTCGCGGCGACGAACCTGGCGTCGTCCTGCACGTAGGGTCGATAGACCTCGGTCCAGGCGAAGGCGCCAAGCTCGACGATCGGATCGCAGCGGCCGCGCTGCATCGCCTCGCGCAACGCCGGCCGCGGCACCTCGACGGTCACCATGCGCGCGGCGTTCATCGGTCCCCATGAGCTCGCGGCGAACGTGTCGAACACCATCAGGTTCTTGGCGTAGACCAGCAGCGGCAGCGAGATCGACGCCGCCAGCAACGGCAGAAAGCGGCGCAACCACGCATCGCGCCACGGCAGGCAAGCCAACGCGCAGGCAAGCGGCACCATGGCGATGTGGAACGTCGCGCGACTCAAGGTCAAGGTCCACATCGCCAGCACGAAGCCCAGGAAGGCGGCGCGACGCTGTGGTCCATCGAGCTCGGTGGCGCTCCATATCGCCAGCAGCACCATGGCTGCGACGAAGCTGGTCGACAGCGGGAAGTTCTCGTAGAGCAGCGCCGCCGGCATTACCGCGAAGATCGCCGCCGAGACGAAGGCCACGCCGCTCGCGCCGCTCAGCGTCGTGATCACGCGGTAGATCAGCACCGTCGACAGCAGGTTCGATCCGATGGAGGTCGCATAGAGCAGGGTGCCGTCGCCGAAGAGCTTCAGCGACAGGCCGTAGAGCAGGTTCCAGAGCGGCGGCTGGCTGTGCAGGTACCATAGGCCGGCGACGAGATCGTCGCGCAGGATCTGCGGGTTCTGGAACTGCCAATGATCGGGTAGCCGCGCGATCGGCGCGATGCCGGCGGCCATCGCGAACAGGCGCGCGGCGACGAAGACAACGAGCAAGGCGGGCAGATGCCACGCACGCGAGGACTCGGCCATGCGGCCGAAGAACGCTGCCATGTCCGCGCCTCCGTCGACTCTTGGCAACAAGGCCGGGTTCCCGCGACGAAGGGCCTTCAATCGGGATCCCGAAAGAACCACCCTGCTAATCGACGCCGGCGCCAACGCGTGCGGCGAGGCACGCTGGTTGATCGCGCCGACGATGCGCCGCGGAACGACACGACAACCCTAGGGGCGGAGATCGCCGTCCATCAGCGGTTCATCAATTTGGTTCATGGCCCGGGCGACAATCACGCGGGCCTGTCCTGGAAGTTCACGCAGCTTCAGTGTGGCTGCGCGAACAACCCAATGCTCACACCGGCAAGCCGACATGGGGGGTGGCTCCGCCATGTGCAAGACGTTCATCCTGAAGCTGCGGCATTGCGCGTGCCGCGATGGCCTCTGCCACGACGAGCCGCAGCCCGAGTGCGCCTATCTCGACCACCATAGGCGCAGAAGCGGGCGGAATAGTCTGGACCAGCCGACGTGAAGCGACGGTGCGGCACGACTGTCGACTTTGTTGGAGACAATCGCATCGTGTTCGACATCGGCGGCAACAAGTACCGCCTGATCGTTCACGGGCATATTCGTTTCGGCGCGTGCTGGTGAAGTTCGTCGTCATCCATGCCGAGTACGACAGGATCGACGCGGAGACCGTACGATGAAGATCAAGCCGATCCGGACCGAGGCCGACTATGACGCGGCGCTGCGCGCGATCGAGAAATACTTCGATCTCCCGCCGCGGAAAGGGACGCCGGACGCCGACCACTTCGACGTGCTCGCGACCCTGATCGAGGCCTACGAACGCAAGCGCTGGCCGATCGACCCGCCCTCGCCGGTCGACGCCATCCTCTATCGCATGGAGACGGCGGGCTATACGCAGCGCGATCTTGCGCGCCTGCTGGGCTCGCGCTCGCGCGCGTCGGAGGTGCTGAGCCACAAACGCCCGCTGACCCTGGCGATGATCCGCAAGCTCAGCCGGGAATGGAACATTCCGGCGGACTGCCTGATCGAGATAGAGAATCAGGCGGCCTGATAGGCCACACTATCCGATCGTCAACTTTCCGGCGCCCCGCGTCCGATCAGGAACAACGCAGTCCAGACCGCGTGGACCGCGGCGAGCGGGGCGATAACCCGCAATTCGGAGCCGAGGTTCGTGAGGAGAAGAACGGACCCGAGCATCGACAGGAACAGCCAAGTCAGCATGCAGAGCCCGATCCAACGCGCAACGACATGCAAGCGCGGATTGGCCGCGACCATGTGGTAGCCGAACACGCTGCACAGACTGAGGACCAGTCCGGCCGGAACGCCCGCCACGAAGGCCCACCCGATCAGCTCTCCACCCGAGGCGGACGACGCCAGCCATACGCTGAGCGCACAGCCCACGAGGGCGGCGGGAAAGGCACCGAGAGCATAGTTCCAGCGCGAATCGTTCCAGAGGCCGAGCGGCCGCACGCTCGCCTACGCCCACACCCGCTTGTAGAGCTCGACGATCTCGTCCTTGGTCGGCACGCGTGGATTGTTGTTGGGCGAGCCGGAGGCCAGCGCCTGCTCGGCCATGGTCGGCATCAGCGAGACGTATTTCGACTCGTCGATGCCATAGGCCTTGGGCGTCGGCACCTTGAGGTCGGTGTTGAGCTTGGCGAGCGAATCCAGCAGCAGCGCCACGGCGGTCTGGTCGGAGACCTCGTCGCCGGCCACGCCCATGGCGCGCGCGCAGTCGGCGTAGCGGTCGAGCGCGGCGTTGGCCGAGAAGGCGGTGACCGCCGGCAGCAGCATGGCGTTGCTCAGCCCATGCGGCACGTGGAAGAAGGCGCCGATCGGCCGGCTCATGCCGTGCACCAGCGCCACCGAGGAATTGGAGAACGCCATGCCGGCCTGGGTCGCGGCCAGCATCATCTTCTCGCGCGCGGCGCGGTTGTCGGGCTGGTCGCAGACGATGCGGATGTTGTCGTGGATCAGCCGCATCGCCGATTTCGCCAGGCTGTCGGCATGCGGGCTGGCGCGCTTGCTGACATAGGCTTCGATGGCGTGCGTCAGCGAATCGATGCCGGTGTCGGCGGTCAGGCGATACGGCTTGGTCAGAGTCAGCTCGTAGTCGATGATGGCGGCGGCGGCCATGCAGGGCACGCCGGCGATCAGCATCTTCTCGTCGGTCTCGGTGTCGGTGATCACGGTGAAGCGCGTCACCTCCGAGCCGGTGCCAGCGGTGGTCGGGATCGCCACCAGCGGCAGGCCCTGCTTCGGAATCGGGTTGGGCACCTTGTACTGACGCATCTTGCCGCCATTGGCCGCCAGCACGCTCATCGCCTTCGCCGTATCGATGGGCGACCCACCGCCAAAGGCCACCAGGCTGTCGTAGTTGCCGGCCTTCAGCGCCGCGACGCCCGCCTCGATCACGTCGGTGGTCGGATCCTCGATGGTGTCGGAGAAGACGTCGAACTGGATGCCAGCCTTGGCGAGCGCATCGGTGCAGGCCGAGAGCTTGCCGCTCTTGACCATGAACTTGTCGGTGACCACCAGCGGCCGCGTGCCGCCGACCTGCGTGAGCGTGTCCGCGACCTGCGCCACGGCGCCGCCGCCAATGACGATGACGCGCGGCGTCAGGATGGTTGCGATCGACATGCGGGCGGCTCCTCGAACGGTTCTCGACCCTGAGTCTAGCAGGGAACGCAGTCCCCGAAATCCCGTTTGAAAGCTCATGGATCTCGACTTCCAATGGGGCAACACCGGGGGCGTGGTGATCGGCCTGGCCACCACCTATGGCATGCGCGTCATCGGCGCCATCGTCATCCTGCTGCTGGGCTGGTGGGCCGCGCGCGTCGTCTTCACCGCGGTGTCGCGCCTGTTCAGCCGCACGCGCCGGGTCGATCCGACCGTGGCGCTGTTCGTCGCCAATGGCGCGCGTTACGCCGTGATCGTGCTCACCGTGGTCGGCGTGCTGACGACGTTCGGCGTCGCGACCGCGAGCTTCGTGGCAGTGCTGGGCGCGCTCGGCCTGACCATCGGCTTGGCGCTGCAGGGCACGTTGAGCCAACTCGCCGCCGGCATCATGCTGGTGCTGTTCCGGCCCTTCCGCATCGGCGACGTGATCGAGACCGGTGGCCAGCTCGGCACCATTGAGGTGATCAACCTGTTCTACGCCGAGGTCGAGACCATCGACGGGTCGCGCGTGGTGCTGCCCAACGGCAAATTGTGGGGCGAGATCGTGCGCGTGCATACGCGCGACAATACTCGGCGGCTGGACCTGCGCGTGCAGATGCCGCGAGACGAGGATATCGGCAGCGCGCTTGGCTTCGTGCGCGACCTGATCAAGAGCGACAAGCGCGTATGCGGCGATCCGGTCGTGGGAGTCGAGGCGCTCAACGACAACGGCTTCGTCGTCCTCGCACAGCCCTGGGTACGCGTCGAGGATTTCCAGGCCGTGCAGTTCTATCTCAATCGGCGCCTGCGCGAGGAGCTGCGGCGTCGCGAGACGGCCCGCGCCGAGACGCCCGCCAGCGCCGCCTAGGCTCGGCTCGTTGACGGGGAGAGGGGCGCCCAAACGGCCCTTGCCGACCCGTGCCCGGCGGGCTCACGATATCCGCGCTGCACCTCCCCCTCCACGAAAAGCGGCGGCAAGCCGTGCCACAAAACGATCAGGGAGGACTTCGGCATGCGATCGATTCGCTTGTTAGCATCGGCGTTCGCGTTCGCTTCCGCGTTGACCGTCTCCGCCGGTATCGCCGGCGCGCAAACCACGCTGCGCGTGGTCAAGCATTCGGACCTCAAGGTCATCGATCCGATCTGGACGACGGCCTATATCGTGCGCAACCACGGCTACATGATCTACGACACGCTGTTCGCGCTGGACGGCAAGCTGCAGGTCCAGCCGCAGATGGTCGACACCTGGACCGTGTCGGACGACAAGCTCGCCTACACCTTCAAGCTGCGCGACGGGCTGGAGTGGCACGACGGCCAGCCGGTCACGTCGGCCGACGTCATCCCCTCGATCAAGCGCTGGGCGGCGCGCGACCCGCTGGGTCAGCTGATGATGAAGGTCATCAAGGACATGACCGCGGTCGACGACAAGACCTTCCGCGTCACGCTGACCGAGCCCTCGCCGCTGCTGATGATGGGCCTGTCCAAGCCGTCGGGCACGCTGTTCGTCATGCCCAAGCGGGTGGCCGAGACCGATCCCTTCACCCAGCTCTCCGACACCACGGGATCGGGTCCGTTCATCTTCAAGCGGGACGAGTGGAAGCCAGGCGACAAGACCGTCTACGTCAAGAATCCCAAGTACAAGCCGCGCGCCGAGCCGCCCTCGGGCCTGGCCGGCGGCAAGGTCGCCAAGGTCGACCGCGTCGAATGGGTGGCGATGTCCGACCAGCAGACGGTGGTCAACGCGCTGATCAACGGCGAGATCGACATGATCGAGTCGCCGCAGTTCGACCTGTTCCCGCTTTTCGCCAAGGACAAGAACATCGAGCTGGTCGCCACCAATCCGCTCGGCCTGCAGTACCTCTTCCGCTTCAACGTGCTGCACAAGCCGTTCGACAATCCGAAGATCCGCCAGGCGCTGCTCTACGGCTTCAACCAGGAGGACTATCTGAAGGCCGTGATCGGCGATCCCAAGTACTACCGGACCTGCCTGGCGATGTTCATGTGCGACACGCCGCTGGCCTCGACCAAGGGCTGGGAGGACAAGCTTCAGTCCAACATCGAGAAGGCCCGGGCCCTGCTCAAAGAGGCCGGCTATGACGGCACGCCGGTGGTGCTGCTGGGCACGACCGACCTCTATGTGCTCAACAATCTCGCGCCGGTCGCCAAGGCGCAGATGGAGCGCATCGGCCTGAAGGTCGACATGCAGCAGATGGACTGGTCGACCCTGGTGGCGCGCCGCGCCAAGAAGGAACCGCCGCCGGTCGGCTGGAACGCGCTGCTGACGGCGGCGGCCTCGGTCGACATCGTCAACCCGCTGGTCAATTCCATGACCAACGCCGCCTGCGACGGCGCCTGGTTCGGCTGGGCCTGCGATCCCAAGCTGGTCGAACTGCGCGCCGACTTCGCGCGGGCGACGGATCTAGCCAAGCAGCGCGAGATCGTCGAGGCGATGCAGATGCGCATCGTCGAGTATCCGACGCACATCTTCCTCGGCCAGTGGAACCAGCCGATCGCGCGCCGCACCTCGGTCAGCGGCAACATCGAGTCGGCCGTGACGGTGTTCTGGAACATCGAGAAGAAGAAGTAGCCAGAAAGCGATAGCCACTATCACCGCGAGCGGCGCCGGGGGACCTCTCCGGCGCCGCTTCGCGTTTGAGAAATGCCCGCAACTCGGGAACCGCCCACGACCACCAGCGTTGAGCCGTACCGACCGTCTCGTGCCGGGTTCATGAGTTCGCCGCATTCCGACCTTCAAGAATCACATAAGCCACCGCGGAGAAGACGATATGCGCTCCGGTTCCACTCGTCTGGCCATCGTCGTCCTGCTCGGCGGAGCGATCGCCGCGCCGGCGGCGGCCCAGGACTATCCGCCGGGCGGCTATAGCCCGCTGCTCTTCAGCCACACGCCAACCGTCCATGTGTTCCGCCTCGCCGGCACGCCGTGGGTGTGTGCCGCCGACTCCTTCTGCAAGCCCGTGCGCATCGACGGCGTCGCCGAGCGCGACATGGCGGCCGCGACCATATCGCCGCTGGGCTTCGCCGACCGGCGCTTCCACCTCTCGTTCCAGCACGCCAGCCACAACAAAGGCCGGCCGGTGATCCTGAGTTGCCTAGACGATCGCTGTACCAAGCTGGACGAGCGCACCGGCGACGCCAGCTTCCTCGGCACGTTCATGGTCCGTCAGGGCGACCAGGTCTCGGGACGCACCGCGATCCTGCGCAAGCTCGACGACCGCGACGGTCGCGCGCAGATCCTGTGGTGCGCCGAGGCCGGCTGCGCCGAACTGCCCGTGACGCGCGACAGCGACACCCGCCTGGCCTTTATGGGGGTCGCGAGGCACGAGGGACGCGACCGGATCTGGTTGCGCGACCGGGCCGGCGCGGTTGTCGCTTGCGTACAGCCCGAAGCCGATGTCGACGACCGGCTGGATTGCGAACGCACCCAGCTGGCCTTCCGCGACTTCCCGCAGGCAGGGGCGCCAGTGGCGACTGTTCCACCACCGCCGGCGCCCACTGGCGCCGACGCCGACCAGCGCGCGCTCGCCGCCGCCATCAACCAGGCGCTGCTCGCCGACGACGTCCTGCGCGCAGAACCGATGATCGCCGACGCCATCCGCCGCTACCCGGGTGCCATGGCGACCTGGGCGCCATTCCAGCAGCGCCTGGCCAACATCAAGGCCAACCAGGAGCGCGCGGCGCGAATGGAAGAGGCTCGCCGCCTGATCGTCGAGGCGCGTCGGCAGGCGAGCTTCGGCGACTTCGCCGGCGCCGAGCGCCTGTTGCAGGACGCCGACCGGGTATCGCCGGGCTTCGCCGAGACCGCGCGCGCCCGCACCGAGATCGCCCAGATGCGCGCCGAGCGCGGGCAGCGCTATCGCGAGCGCTACCAGTACAACATCGCTATCGAACGGGCGCTGTCGGCCTACGCGCTGTGGGAGGCCGAGCAGTTGATCGCCGAGGCGCTGCAGCGTTTCCCCAACGACCCCGAGATCCGCGCCCATGCCAACCGGTTGAACCAGATCCGACAGCAGAGCGAGTGGCAGAACCGCGTCGCGCGCGCCCGCGCCGCCGTGGCCGAGGGACGGCGTGCCATGGAGCGCCGCGACTACGGCACCGCCGAGCGTCAACTGGCGTTGGCCGACGATCTCGCACCTGGTCTGCCTGAGGCCAACCAGCTGCGCGCCGATCTTGGCCGTGCCCGTGCCCGCGCCGACGCCCAGGGCGACCAGTTGCGCCTGCTGATGGCCGCCATCGAGGCGGCGATCCTGGCGCGGCGCTACGACGAGGCGGACCGGCTGATGAATGACGGCGCGCGTCGCTATCCGAATCAGCCCGATTGGGACGACCAGCGCCGTCGCCTCGCCGCCGCGCGCGGTGGCGACGATCGCCAGATCCGCGAGCAGCGGGAACGACGCGAGCGCGCGACCGTGCTCGTCAACCAGGCGCGCCAAGCGTCGAGCCAGGGCGACTACAATCGCGCCACCACGCTGCTGAACGAGGCCAACCAGCTGGCGCCGAACATGCCCGAGATCGCGGTGGCGCGCGCCGACATCGAGCGCCAGCGCGCCGACCGTCAGCGTAACGAGGCCGAGATCCGGGCGATCACCGCCTCGATCGACGCGGCGATCGCGCGTAACCAGTTCGCCGGCGCCGAGCGCCTGCTGGCGGACGGTCGCCGGTCCTATCCGCAACACCCCGGCTGGGACGCGCTGGCGCGTCGTGTCGCCGATGCCAAGCGCGCGGCCGAGACTCGCCCGCCGCCGGCGGCGCCAGCCGCAC
>JALHMM010000064.1 GCA_022844045.1 Reyranellaceae bacterium
GTGCGGCCGCGCGCCTCGGCGATCACCTCGGTCAATCGCGACGGCACGGGCTCGTCGAGCGCCGGATCGTAGAGCGTGCCCAGCAGGCGCACCTGCTCACGCCAGGCGGCGACCTTGGCGCGCGCCTCGGCATCGGCAGCGAGATGCGCCTCGACCGCGCGCCTGCGCCGCACGTCGAGCCGATCGTCGACATAGGCGTGCAGGTCGGCCTCCTCGATCGGGCCGTCTCCTGTCCGCTCCCGCGAACTCATACGCCACTCCTCGGCGGGGCATTCCGCTCGCCGCCCGTCATCCTCAATCGCTCCCGCGCCCGCGACAGGCGCGACATCACCGTGCCGATCGGCACGCCCAGCACGCCGGCGATCTCGGCGTAGGACATACCTTCCAGCGCCACCAGCAAGAGCACCTGGCGGTGCTCCAGCGAGAGGTGACGCAACGCCGTCAGCATCTCGCGCGCCGCCATGCTCTCGATCTGCGACGCCGGGCGCCCCGGCTCCATCACGTCGTCGATCGACGCCGCGCGCGGCCGCGACGCCGCGCGGCGCCGGTCGTTGGCGTGCAGGTTGTGCATGATCGTGAACAACCAGGCGCGCAGATTGCCGGGGCGCCGCCAGAGGTGCGCCCGCGACAAAGCCCGCTCCAGGCAGTCCTGCACCAGATCGTCGGCCTGCTGCACGTCGCCCACCAGCGCGCGCGCATAGCGGCGCAGCGCGGGCACGTGTTGCGGCAACAGATCCGGCAGGGCGTCCACGACCCGATACAACCCGACCGGTGGCCGGCGCGTCCAGCGAATACCCGGCGCGTCAGGCCAGTTACCGATTCAACACTACCCCGGGGCGGCTATTCCCAACCCATGAAACGATGCCGCATCCAGACAGGAGCACCCGTCAGTCTGTAAGGTCGCCGGCATGAAAATCCTGCCGCGCCCGCCCAGCGCCGTCGCCTTCGACATGGACGGGCTGCTGTTTGATACCGAACGCCTGTACCAGGAGGCGATCCTGGCCGCGGCGGCCGAGCTTGGCGTGCCGATGACCGTCGAGGTCTTTCGCAGCCTCATCGGCGGATCCTGGGCGATCAATCGCGCTCGCATGGTCGATGCCTATGGCGAGTCCTATCCCTGCGACGCGCTGCGCGACCGATGGAGCGCCCATTTCCAGCGCGCGATCGAGCACGACGTGCCGTTGAAGCCCGGGGCCCAGGAACTGCTCGACCTGCTCGACACGATGGGGCTGCCGCGCGCCATCGCCACGTCATCATCGCACGGAACGGCACGCCACCACCTCGCGCTGCATCGACTCGACGGCCGCTTTCACCATGTCGTTGCCGCTGGCGACTATCAACGAAGCAAGCCCGCGCCCGATCCGTTCCTCGCCGCAGCCCGGCTACTCAACGTGCCGCCCGAGTCTTGTATCGCGCTGGAGGACTCGCACAACGGCGTCAGGTCCGCCGCCGCGGCCGGCATGATGACCATCATGGTTCCCGATCTGCTGCCGGCAACCGAGGAGATCAGGAGCCTGTCGGTCCATGTCGCTTCGGACCTGCACGAAGTCCGGCGGCTGCTTGCCGCCTGATCACGCCACAGTCGGTAACGCGGCGGTGATGATGATCTCGATCAGATCGCCCTCGGGCATGATCGACTGCACGAAGGATCGCACCGGGCCGTGGCCATCCGGCATCCAGCTGGCCCACGCCTCGTCGAACGCCGGCTTGTTGTCGTGGTCGGTCACGACGATCTCGGCCTTGACGATGCGCGTGCGATCGAGCCCGGCATCCCCGAGGTAGCCGTCGATGACGCCGAGCGCGCCCAGGGTCTGGACGCGGATGTCCTGGGCGCGATCCGGCGACGTCGCCACCGCCCAAAGGAAGCCGCCGCCGCCCGGCAGGCGATAGACCGCCACCGACGACTTACTCGGCAATTTCCTGTTGGGCACCCGGCTGATGTCGGTCACGCTCCTGGCTCCTACTCCAGGCGGATGCCGGCGTCGGCGATGACCTTCTTCCAGATCTCTGTCTCGCGGGCGATATGGGCCGTCGCGTCGGCGGCCGTGCTGGCGAGCGTCTCCATGCCCTGCTTGGCATACGCATCCCGCACCTCGGGCGCGTTCAGCGCCTTGGTCAGGATGCCGTTGAGGGCGTTGACAATCTCAGGCGGGGTCTTGGACGACACCACGGCGGCGTACCAGTTGGTGGCGGCATAGCCGGGGAAGCCCTGCTCCGCGATGGTCGGAATGTCGGGGTCGAACGGCGAGCGCTTGGCGCCGGTGACGGCCAGCGCGCGGATGCGACCGTCGCGCATGAAGGCCGTCGCGGTCGGCGCGCTGGCGATCAGCGACGGCACATGACCGGCCACCAGGTCGTTCATCGCCGGGCCACCGCCGCGGAACGGGATATGGTTGAGCTTCACGCCGCTGCGCGCCTTCAGGAGCTCGCCGGCGAGATGGCCGGCGCCGCCGATCCCTGAGGAGCCATAGTCGATACCCTCCGGCCGCCGGCCCAGCGCCAGGTACTCCGCGAGCGTCTTGGCCGGCACGCTGGGATGCACGACCACGACGTTGGAGAAGTCGACCGCCAGCGTCACCGCCGCGATGTCCTGCGGCTCGTAGCCAACATCCTTCATCGCGTAGGGATTGACCGCGAGCATCCCGATATTGGCCAGCAGAACGGTGTGACCATCGGGTGGCGCGCGCAGCGCCTCGCGGGTGGCGATGTTGCCGCCGGCGCCAGGCTTGTTGTCGACCAGCACCGACAGCCCGGCGCTCTTGGTCAGCTCCTGCGCCAGCACGCGCGCGACGATGTCGCCACCGCCGCCAGCGGCGAAGCCAACGATCAGCCTGAGCTGCTTGGACGGGAACGACTGCGCCCGACCCACGACCGGCGGCAGGCCTGCGATGACCGCGGCGGCGGACAAAAGCAGCGAACGGCGATACATGCGATCTCCTCCCGGACCGGCACCCTTCGAGCAACGCTACACTAGGGGCGCATCAGACGACGCGGAAGTTCTTGAACTGCCAGGGGTCCTTGCGATCGAGATCCTCGGGGAACAGTCCGCCGCGATCCTGCAGCGGCGTCCAGTCGCTGTACTTGCCGACGACGGGGCCGAGATAGGGCATGCAGATCTCGAGATGGCGGTCGAAATCCATCTCGTCGGCCTCGACGACGCCGCGATTCGGGTTCTCGATCGCCCAGATGATGCCCGAGAGCACCGGCGCGCAGACCTGCAGCGAGGTGGCGTTGTTGTAGGGCGCCAGCTTGCGCGCCTCTTCGATCGAGAGCTGCGAGCCGTACCAGTAGGCGCCCTTCTTGTGGCCCATCAGCAGAACGCCGAGCTCGTCGATGCCCGAGTCGATCTCCTCGACGATCAGGCGCTGGCGCTTCTGCTGCCGCAGGTTCTTCCCCGAGATCTCGTGCATCGACATGATCGCCTGGTCGCAGGGGTGATAGGCGTAGTGCACCGTCGGCCGGTACACCGCCTTGCCGCCGCGGCCGCGCAGGGTGAAGTAGTCGGCGATCGAGATCGCCTCGTTGTGGGTGATGATGAAGCCGTGGAACGGCCCCTCCTTCGGCGTCCACGTCCGCACGCGGGTGTGCAGGCCGGGCCGGTTCAGATAGATCGCCGCGTCGCAGCCGAACTTGTGGCGCGCGCCATCACGGGGCAGCGCCTTCTCGTGCGTGCCCCAACCCATCTCGGCCGGCTGCGAGCCTTCGGAGACGAAGCCGTCGATCGACCAGGTGTTGACGAACTCGCCGATCTCCTTCGGCTTGGGCGAGACCTGGGTGTCGCGCTCGGCGATGTGAATCACCTTCACGCCCAGGCGCTGGGCCAGCTTGCCCCAGCCTTCGCGGTCCGTCGGGGTCTTCGCCTTCAACCCGGTGTCCTTCGCCAGGTTCACCAGCGCCTGCTTGACGAAGTGGGAAACTAGGCCCGGGTTGGCGCCGTGGGCGATCACCGCCGTCGGCCCGCCGCGGTACCTCGGGCGCAGCTTCAGCGCCGCCTCGCGCAGGGCGTAGTTCGAGCGCTGGGAGACCGAGAGGTTGGGGTCGGTGTAGCCGCCCGGCCACGGTTCGATGCAGGTGTCGATGTAGAGCGCGCCCTTCTCCTGGGCGAACTCGATCAGCGCCGTCGAGGCGACCTCGACCGAGAGGTTGACGATGAAGTCGCCCTTGCTCACCAGCTTCGACAGCTCGGCGCGGTAGTTGGCGCGCGTCAGCCGCTTGCGGATGAAGGTGATGCCGTACTGCTCGAGCTCGGGCAGGCCGCCGCGATCCTCGGCCGAGATCACGGTGATCTGGCTCGGCTTGATGGCGATGTGTCGCAAAATCAAGGGCATCACGCCCTGGCCGATCGAGCCGAAGCCGATCATGACCATGCGGCCGCCGAAGGCGACCTCCTTCTTCGATTTGCGGGGAGCGGCCATCGAAGTTCTCCAGAAACAGCGGTGAACAGGAAACTGAAACGCCGACGGGGCCTTTTTCAAGGCCCCGTCGTCATAGACCGTGTGGGCTACCGTTTAGATGCAGTAGGTCTTCAAGGGCGCGAAGCCATTGAACGCCACCGACGCGTAGGTCGTGGTGTAGGCGCCGGTCGAGAGGATCTCGACCTTGTCGCCGACCTTCAGCGCCAGCGGCATCTTGTACTCGGTCTTCTCGTACAGGATGTCGGCGCTGTCGCAGGTCGGACCCGCGAGCACGACCGGGCCCGAGCGGCCGCCCGTCGGGTACGGCGTGGTGATGCGGTACTTGATGCTCTCGTCCATCGTCTCGGCCAGGCCGCCGAACTTGCCGACGTCGAGATAGACCCAGCGCTTGCGGTCGTTGGCCGACTTGCGCGAGATCAGCACCACTTCGCTCTGCAGCACGCCGGCGTCGCCGACCATCGAGCGGCCCGGCTCGATGATCACTTCAGGCATGCGGTTGCCGAAATGCCGCACCAGCGCGCGTTGCACCGCCTCGCAGTACGCCTCGACCGGCGCCACGTCCTTGCGATAGCGCGCGGGGAAGCCACCGCCGAGATTGACCATCTTCAGATCGATGCCGGTCTCGGCGAGCGCGTAGAACATCTGCGAGACCTGGGCGAGCGCGCGGTCCCACTGGTCGAGGTCGGTCTGCTGCGAGCCGACATGGAAGGAGACGCCGTAGGCCTCCAGGCCCATGTCGTTGGCGCGCTTCAGCAGGTCGCGGGCCATCTCGGGCGCGCAGCCGAACTTCTTCGACAGCGGCCACTCGGCACCGCCGCAATCGACCAGCACGCGGCAGAACACGCGCGCGCCGGGCGCCGAGCGGGCGAGCTTCTGCAGCTCCGCCTCGCTGTCGAAGGCGAACAGGCGGACGCCGTTCTGGTGCGCCCAGGCGATGTCCTTTTCCTTCTTGATCGTGTTGCCGAAGGATACGCGCTCGGTGCCAACGCCCTGCGCCATGCACAGCTCGATCTCGCCGCGGCTGGCCGTGTCGAAATACGAGCCGAGCTTGCCCAGGCGCGCGAGCACCTCGTTCGCCGGATTGGCCTTCATGGCGTAGAAGATCTTCGCCTGCGGCAGCAGCTCGCGCATGCGGCGGAAGTTGAACTCCACCACGTCGAGATCGACCACCAGGCACGGGGTCTCGGGCTGCTTGTCGGCGAGGAATCGTCGGATGCGGTCGGTCATGTCGAAAGAACCAGTCTCAAACGGAGTGCGAAAGGCTGCGTCCCAGCGCCAGGCGCCAGAGCACAAGAGGCCAACACTCCCGGGTCATCCCTGCGGATGCCTTACCGGGAGCGGCACATACTCGAGAGAGGGTTCTTCCGGCCGAACAGCGTGCCGTAGCCCGAAGGCTCGAGCGCGAAGATCAGTCCGACAATAGGCGGGTGCTTCCGCCCCGCACGGATCGTATGCATGACAAAGGTCCCTTTCGGCGCCGGTCTTTAGCCGGCATTTCCAAGAAGGACGCTTTCCGTCGTTGCATAACCACAATGGGCCATAGGCACGTGCGTGGGCGTCTGGGTTTGGTAAATACGCTCATTGCGCCGCAACGCAAGTGAGAATCGACTCACATCTGTAACTTTTTTGATCCGACGTGGCGCAATCGCAACACGGCGCGCTCAGTCACCGCGCGCCGGCGTGCTGGCGGCAGGCAGTCGGATCGCCGCGGCGAGTCCGGTCAGCACCACGAGCAGGAAGGCGGCGCAGGCGAGCGCCCAGGCGGTGCCGACCTGCGAGGCGACGACGCCCCACGCCGTCTGGCCCACGGCGAGGCTGCCGAAGAAGACCAGCTGGTGCACCGCCATGCCCCGCGCCCGCACCCAGGATGGCAGATGATGCTGCGTGGCGACGTTGTTGTTGGCGTTGACGATCATCCAGCAGCCGCCGGCCAGCGCCAGCGCCAGCCCGACGACGATGGCGTTGGCGATCATCGCCGAGATCCCCATGCCGAAGGCCACCGCCAGCATCGCCGCGAGGTTGGCGCGATCCGGGCCGAGCCAAGCGTTGAGCCGCGGGATCAGCATGGTGCCGATCACCGCGCCGACACCGAAGCTGGAAAACAGCACACCGTACTCGGCGGCATCAAGATGGAGCCGATCGCGGCCCGTGAGTGGCAGCAAGGTGGCGAAGGCACAGGAGGGAATGAAGAAGCACACCGCGCGCGCCCAGATCGCCCACAGCGAGGGCGTGGCGCGGATGAACTGGATGCCGCTGCCGAACGCGGCGATGAAGCCCTCGCGGCGCTGCGCCGCGCTGGCCTCCGGCGGCCGCTTCCAGGTGACGACGGCGAAGATCACGCCGGCGAAGGTCGCGGCGTTGATGGCGAACAGCGCGAAGGTGCCGGCCAGACCCTGCAGCACCTGGCCGACCACCGGGCCGATGGTCCGGCCGAAATTGAAACCGGCGCTGTTGAGCGCCACGGCTCCGGGCAGGTAGCGTCGGCCGACCATTTCAGGCACGACGGCGTGCCAGACAGGCCCGTTCATGGCGTTGCCGATGCCCATGCAGAACATCATCGCGATCAGGCTCCAGGCGCTCAGCAGCCCGGTGAAGGCCAGCACCGCCAGCACCGCCGACGACAGCATCATCCAGAGCTGGGTCGCGATCAGGTACTTGCGCCGATCGAAGCGGTCGGCGAGCACGCCGGCGAGGAAGCCGAACAGGAAAACCGGGCAGGTGCCGGCCGCCGCCAGCAGCGCCACGAACATCTCACGGTGGTCGCGCGGCGCCAGATCGGTCATGACCCAGCCGGCGCCGGCGGTCTGCATCCAGCCGCCGATATTGGAGAGCACGTTGCCGCACCACAGCCGACGAAACGCCGGAATGCGCAGCGGCGACCAGTACGTCAATCGCTCTTCAGGCACCGCGGCGGGGACCGATCCGGAGTCGGGGGTGGCCATGCCGGGTCGAGACTCGGCTGGGGAATCGGGCGGCATCGCGGTGATCAGGCAATCTAGCCGCCGCGCCCCGCCCTGTCATGGCTGGCCGCCGCATGGCGGCCCTGAATCATGGAGCTGAGCGCCGTTATCCTGGCTGCCGGACGCGGTGCACGGCTGGCGCCACTGACCGACCAGCGGCCCAAATGCCTGTTGCCCGTGGGCGGCCGCGCAATCCTCGATCGCCAGCTCGAGGCGCTGAAGCGCGCCGGCGTCGGCGAGGTCGCGGTCGTCACCGGCCACGCCGCCGACTTGGTCGAGGCGCAGCTCGTCCAGCGGCCGGGTGTCCGCAGCGTGCGCAACCCGAGGCATTCGACGACGGACAATCTCGCGAGCTGCCACGCCGCGCGAGACCATTTCGCCGGCGAGGCGACCCTCCTGCTCAACGGCGACGTGCTGATCGAAGATGGCGTGCTCGGCGATCTGCTGGCGGCCGGACCGGTGCCGATCCTGATCGCGATCGACCGCAAGCCGCTCTACGATGCCGACGATATGAAGGTCACGACCACCAACAACCAGCTTCACCGCATCGGCAAGCACCTGGCCCAGCCCGACGGCGAGGCGATCGGCGTCACGCTGTTGCGTGGCGCGGGCCGCGGCCTCTTCCTGCGTCAGGTCGCGGCGTGTCTCGCGGCGCCCGGCGGCGAGCGTGCGCTCTATCCCGAGGCGCTCGACGCGCTGGCCCGGCAGGACCAGATCAGCGTGCGCTCGATCCACGGCCGGCGCTGGATCGAGATCGATACCGCGGATGATCTCGCCGCCGCCGAGGCCATGTCATGGTGATGAGTTCATGGTGATGAGTTCATGGTGACGAGTTCATGGCGATGAACCGCAAGGAGCGCCGACGCGCCAAGGCGATGGGCGGCCCGGTGCCGACGCGCGAGGATCGCCAGGTCTCCGTCACGGTGGGCCCGGCGACCTGGAGCATCCGGCTCTTCGCCCTGTTCGGCGCGCTGGGCGGTTTGGCGGTCGGCGTGTCGCTGTTCGGCGGCGAGCTGACCTCCGGCTCGCGCGAGATCGTGGCGGAGGCGGCGGGCAAGTGCCTCGGCGCGGTCGTGCTCGGCGCCATCGCCGGCGCCTTCATGGCGATCGGCCGCAACGTCGCCCAGCGCTGAGCCTGGCGCGCACCAGCGCCAGATCCTCCGGTGTGTCGATATCGATCGCCGCATCGGCGTCATCGAGCACGACCGGCGCGATGGCCGCGCCGGCGTGCCGCGACAGCAATGCGAAGGCGGCCGCAAGGTCGAGGCGGCGCAGGGCGTAGCGCAGCAACGTCGTCGGACCGATCCGCGCGGCCAGTCGCACGGGGCTCTTGCGCTCCGCCTCGAGCCCGGCCCAGAAGGCCGCCGCCGCCGCGCCGCGCGCACCCACAAACGCGTATAGGTTGGCGCCGCAATAGTCGTCGTCGGCAAGGCGATAGAAGGTGCGACGCGCCGGCCGACAGGCGAAGGCGCGGCGCGGCACCACGGCGGCGGCGACGTCGCAGGCGAGCGGCACGCCGGCGCAGAAGGTCTCGATGAGTGCCGGCGACAGCGACCCATGATCGGCGGTCGTGACCAGCAGCGATGGCGTGGCGCCCAGCACCCGCGCCACGGTGGCGGCGGGCGACGCGGCGGTCGGCACGATCGTGAAGCCCTCGGCCGCGCGCGCGACATCGCTTTCGTCGGTCGCGACGATGATGTCGGCGACAATACTGGCGTCGCGCAAGGCGTCGAGGACCCAGGCGATCAGCGGCCGTCCATCAACCAGCGCCAGGGCTTTGTGGGCGATGCCTTCGGCAGCGGCTACCGGATCCATGACCCCGCGCCTACCGGCCAGCACCAGCGCGGTGTAGCGTCTGGCCGTCACACCCGCTCGACGCGCATCAAGACGCTGCCGCCGACGCTGGCGAAGGCCAGCACCGGCGTCCAGGCGGCGACCAGCGGCAGGATCGCGCCGCCCTCGCCCAGCGCCAGCGCCAGGCCGTCGGTGATGAAATAGAGAAAACCCATCGCCAGGCCGATCACCAGCCGGCCGCCGATGCTGGCGCCGCGCATGCGCGCCTGGGCGACGGGCGCGGCGAGCAGCAGCATGACCACGATCACGGCCGGGATCGCCAAGCGCCGCTGCAGCCACGTGTCGTAGACATGCGGCTGGCGCGCGCCGACCGCCTGGCCGTCGCGCAGCGCGATCAGCTGTGCGGCGGTGAACTGCGCCGGGCTGGCCGTCAGATTGTTGAAGTCACCCGGCGCAAGCGTCGTCGACCAGAAGCGCTCGGCCAGCTGCTCGCTGCGCGGCGCCACCGGATCGAGGGTCTGGACGACAACGTCGATCAGCCGCCAGCCGCCGATCTCGGGACGCGCGCCGCGGGCGAAGATCCGCTCGACCAGGTTGCCCTGGGCGTCGCGCCGCATCAGCGAGATATCGGCGAGGAAGCGGCCCTCGCGGTGCACCGCCTCGACGCGCACCAGATAGGGCGTGTCGCGAAGCCATACGCCGCGGCCGACTTCGGCCGTCGCGCTACCGGGCCGCTCGAGCTCGTGTGCCGCCAGCGTGGCGCGGCCCCACGGCACCAACTGGTCGCCAATGACAAAATGCGTCGCCGCCACCACCGCGGCGGCCGGCAACAGCAGCACGACGATGCGAACGAAGGACAGGCCGGCGCCCTTGAAGGCCAGGATCTCGTTGGCTTGGGCGAGGCCGAGCAGGGTGATCAGCGCCGAGACCAGGACCGCCAGTGGCAGGATGGTGTTGGCGTGCTCCGGCAGACGGCAGATCATGTAGCGCGTGACAGAGGCGAGATCGTAACCGTAGCGCTGCTCGATCGTGTCGATGGAGTTCAGCGCGTCGAACAGCACGATCAGCAGCGCCGCGCCGCTCAGCACCAGCGCAAAGCGCGACAGGAAGCGGCGGCAGAGATAGCGCAGCACGACGCCCATCACGCCCGTCCTGGCCGGCGGCCGAGCGCGCGCAACGCCGCCACCGCGTCGCGGCGGCGCCGGTCGATGGCGGCCAGCAGGATAGAGATCGCGTTGTCGCGCGGGCTCTCGGCAACGACGCGGAAGGCCCACACCGCCAGCCCCGCCATCGCCAGGAAGGGCAGCCAGACCGAGATAAGGGGCGAGACCTTACCGAGATCGGCGGCTTTCTCGCCGAAATTCAGCCCGTAGTGGAAGATCGCGATCAGGGCGATGCCGCAAGCCACCCCCGCGACCCGCTGGCCGCGCGGAGCGGCGAGGCCCAGCGCCAATCCGAGGATCGGCATGAAGAACGTCGAGATGGTGCGCACCAGCCGGGCATGGATCTCGGTCTGGATACGGTGCGGCTTCACATCGAGCGTCCGCTCGCGCGCCTGTTCGAACAGCTCGGGCAGGGTCAGTTCGCGCTCGGCGTTGCGCGGTCGGAAGGCCGCCGCGCCGGTCAGCTCCAGCGGGAGATCGAGACTGTCGAAGGACAGCACGCTCAGCCGGCCGGCGTCGGCCGGCGTGTCGAGCCGGCGGCCGTCGCGCAGCTTGAGCAGGACGCTGAAATCCTCCGGCACGCGCGCCGCGGTGCCGCTTCGGGCGGTCATGATTTCGATGCCGCCCTGCGGCGTGACCCTGTGGATGAACACGCCCTTCAGGGTGAGCCCGCGGTCGACGATGTCGTCGACGACGATGGTGTAGTCGCCGAAGCGGTTGAAGGTGGCGCCCTTCTCGATCGCCAGGTCGACCATCGACGAGGTCGCGACATAGAGCAGCGCGCGGTACTGGTAACGCGTGTGCGGCTGCAGCCAGCCGGTGGTCGCCAACATCGCCAGGCTGAGCACGAAGGACAGCCCGAGCAGCGGCCACAGCAGGCGGTTAAGGCTGATGCCCGACGACTGCAGACCGTCGAGCTCGCCGTCGGCGCTGAGCCGCGTCGCGGCGATCATGACGCCCAGGAACAAGGCCAGCGGCAGCGCGACGCCGAGATAATGCGGCACCAGATTGGCCAGCAGCTTGAGCACCAAGACGATCGGCCCGCCCTGGTTCACCAGCATGTCCATGATGCGGACCATGCGCTCCAGCAGGAGCGCCAGCAGCGCGATCAAGAGGGCGGCGCTGAGCGGCATCAGGGTGCGCGCCAGCACGTAGCGGTCGAACACGGTGGCCGACAGCGGCCCCCGCCGCCCCTTGCCACCCGTCGCGATGCCCATGACCGTCATGGTCTGCAGTCTACCTCATCTCCACCGGCCCCGATCATTTCCGCCGCTACGAGCGTCGAAATGAGATGGTTTGAGATGGTTAAATCAAAAGTATAGAGCGATGAAATATGTTTACTATCAACGACTTATGGTTAATTTGACAGGCAAGCCACGCTCTTCGCTTTGTCAGGCCGCGAGCGCGGGCGGCGGCGAGCGCAGATGGAAGCGGTTGCCGGTGTCGCAGCCCGAGAGGTCGGCCCGGATCGAGCGTACCTCGACGTCGAAGCGCCAGCCGCCATCGGGATCGCGCTCGACAGCGATCATGTTGTAGCCGCCGGCACCATACTTGCTGGCGGGATGGGCCGACGTCGAAGCCACACCCAGTACCGGCACCGGCCCCAGCGGCGACTCGATGCGGCCCAGCATGGTGCGATGCATGTGGCCATGCAGCACGAGGTCGGCGCCGACCCGGGCGATCGCCTCGCGTACCGCGCGCTGGTCGCTCAGCTCCTTGTGCCGGCTGGCGCCGCCGACCTGCGGCGGGTGGTGGATCAGCACCACCCGGCACAGGCCGCGGAGATCGCGCATCATGGCCTCGAAACGCGCGAGCTGACCGGCGCCGACCTCGCCCGTGGCCATCAGCGGCGCACGCGGCACCGCCGTGCTCAGCCCCACAAAGGCCACGGCGCCGCGGCGGCGCAGCAGCGGGAAATCATCGCGCGAGGCCGGCGGCGGAGCGCCGTCGCCCGCCATGTAGGCGCCCCACAGACCCAGCGACGTCGACCATGAGACGGGCACGTAGGCGTCGTGGTTGCCGGGGACCAGCGTAACATCCTCTGGCCGGCCGAGCTCGCCCAACCAGGCCGCGGCCTGCAGGAACTCCGCCGCGGTCGAGATATTGGCGATGTCGCCCGTGACGGCGACATGGTCGGGCGCGGCGCGGCGCAGATCGGCCACCGCGGCCGCCAGCGCATCCGGCGCATGGATGCGTCGCCGCTGATAGCGCCACGACAGCCAGCCGGTCACGCGCTTGGACAGCAGGTCGCGCATGCGCACGCCAGGCAGCGGCAAATGCGGGTCCGAGAGGTGCGCGAAGCGAAACATAGGGGCTAGATCAGGTGCGCCGCCTTGCGGGTCAAGCGCTTCTTGCCTACAGGGATTCCAGGCAAACGATCCGGGGGCCCTTGAACGACGTCAGCTTGACCGTCCGACTGATCGGCGCCGAAGGGCCGCGCCTGTTCGCGCGCACAGCGCTGGAACGCGCCCAGCGGATGTTTCCCGACGTCGACGTCGCCGGCGCGTCGGCCCCGATGCCCGCCAGCGGCCGCGTTGTGTTGATGCGAGCCGATCACGTCCTCGACGACGCGCTGGTCGGGCCGTTGTCGGCGGCCAGCGATCTCGCGCTCTCATCCTCGAACACATCGGGCATCGCCGCGATCGTCGTCGATGCGACGCGCGCGAACCAGCAACAGGCTTTGCTCGACGGGACGCCCAACGACTGCGCGCGCGCCGGGCTCGCCGTTGCGGCGCCGCAACATCTGGCCGGTGCCTATCGCGCGAGGCTGCGCAATCGCGTGCCGCCCTACGCGCTGTCGACCCGCGCCATGGCGCCGCGCGAAGTCGAACGCGTCATGTACGACGCGACCTACAAAGGCATCACCGACATCGTGACCAAGTATGTCTGGCCGACGCCAGCCTTCTTCGTCACACGCTGGTGCGCGGCGGCGCGCATCACGCCCAACGCCGTGACCGTCGTGAGCTTCCTCTGCGTGCTCGCGGCGACGGCGCTGTTCGCCAGCGGCTGGTATCTGCCTGGACTGCTGGCGGCCTGGGCGATGTGCTTCCTCGATACGGTCGACGGCAAGCTGGCGCGCGTGACGCTCACCGCGTCGAAGCTCGGCGATGTGCTCGATCACGGCACCGACCTGCTGCATCCGCCCTTCTGGTGGTACGCCTGGTACGCCGGCCTCGGCCCGGCGAACCCGCCGTACATGGACGTGGCGGTCTGGATCGTGATCGCGGGCTATGTCCTGGGCCGCGCGCAGGAAGGCCTGTTCCTCGCCACCTTCCGCTTCGAGATGTTCGGCTGGCGTCCGCTCGATGCGCGTTCGCGCCTGATCACGGCGCGCCGCAATCCCAACCTCCTGCTGCTGAGCGTCGCGACGCTGGCTGGTCGGCCAGACCTCGGGCTGGCGGCCGTCGCCGCCTGGACGCTGCTCTGCCTGGCGTTCCACGGCGTGCGTATCGCGCAGGCCTTCGTCACACGCGCCACGGGTCGCGCCGTGACGTCTTTCCTGGCGGACGCGTGATGGCTGCTCGCGTCCTGGCCGCCGACCGCGAAGAGGCGCGCGCGGCGTTGCTGCGGCTGGTCGAGACGGAAGCCGAACAGCGCTTGAGCGAGGCGGCCACGGCCATCAATCAGGCACTGCTGGCACGTTTCAAGGGCGGGGCGTTGGCGACCTTGTTCTATGGCTCCTGCCTGCGAACGCCGGCGACCGGCGCGGGCGATGATCGCGTCTACGATTTCTACGTCGTGGTCGACGACCTGCGCGCCGCCAACGGCAGCGCGCTCGGCGCGTGGGGCAATCGCGTGCTGCCGCCCAATGTCTTCCGCCTCGAGCTGGTGACGGATGCGGGTACGCTGCGCTGCAAGTACGGCGTCGTCGGCCTGGCGCAGTTGCGGCACGCGGTGTCGTCGGATGCCCGTGATTCCTACTTCTGGGCACGGCTTTGCCAGCCGACCGCGGTGCCCTTCGCGCGCGGCGCGACATTGCGGCGCGAAATCGTCGCCTTGCTGGCCGAGGCGGTGACGACGGCGGTGGCGGCGGCCGCGCCGTCCTTTGGTCGGCGTTTCTCGTCGCGCGAGCTGTGGCGGCGCTTGCTCGCCGACAGCTATGGCCGCGAGCTGCGGCCCGAGAGCGCCGAGCACGTCGCCTCGCTGCACGACCTGCAGGCGTCGCGCTTCGCCGTCGTCACACGCTTCGCGCTCGACGCCGCGGGATTCACCGTCGAACAGAGCGACGATGGCGGCTTCCGTCTCCTGGGGATGCCGCCATCGCCGCGGTTTTCGCGCGCGCACGGAAAGTTGCTGAGCGTACTCAGGCTGGCGAAGGCCGCCTTCACCTTCGATGGCGGCGCCGATTATCTCGTGTGGAAGATCGAACGCCATGCCGGCCGACGGCTGGCGATCACACCGTGGCAGCGCCGGCACCCGTTGCTCAGCGCCCCGTTGCTGGCGTGGCGTTGGTGGCGACTGGGCGCCTTCCGCTGACCTCGCGCCGAGGAGGCTGCGCGGCGGCCTCTTCAGGGTGTGGTCGGATGTCTAACCGACGGCGGCGCGCTTCTGCGGCTTGAGTAGGCCAAAGCTGGTGCCGAGCCTGACGAAGGTGTCGACCACCTGCTCGAGTTGCGCCTTGCTGTGTGCCGCCGACAGGCTGCAGCGCAGCAGCGCCACACCGCCGGGCGTGGCCTGCAAGCCGGCGATATTGACGTAGACGCCCTCGTCGAGCAGCGCGCGCCACACGGTGATCGCGGTAGGCAGGTCTGGCAGCTGAACCGCGACCACCGGACCATGCTGCGGCCCGAGCTGGAAGCCGGCGGCGGCGAGGCCGTTGTATAGCGTGGCGACGTTGGCCCAGAGCTTCGTCTTGAGCTCCGGCCGCGACTGCACGATCCGCAAGGCGGCGCGCACCGAGGCGACGATCGAGGGCGGCAGCGACGCCGTGAACATGTAGGCCCGCGTCGCCAGACGCAACACGTCGAAGCCGTCGTGATTCGACACCGCGAAGCCGCCGATGGCGCCCAGCGTCTTGGAGAAGGTGCCGACCACGAAGTCGACCTGGTCGAGCACGCCCGCCTCTTCCACCAGGCCGCGGCCATGCTCGCCAAGCGCACCCAACGAGTGCGCCTCGTCGACCATGATGTAGGCGCCGTGGCGCTTGGTGACAGCGACGAACTCCTTGAGCGGCGCGGTGTCGCCCAGCATCGAGTAGATGCCCTCGACCACGACCAGCTTGTTGCCCGGCTCCTTGTCGAGACGGCGCAGGCGCGCCGCCAAGCTGGCCGGATCGTTGTGCTTGAACCGGATGATCGTCGCCTGGGTCTGCTTGCAGGCATCGTAGATCGACGCATGGCTGTCGGCGTCGATGATCAGGTAGTCGCCCTCGCCCACCAAGGTCGAGATCAGGCCGAGATTGGCCTGGTAGCCCGTGGTGAAGACCATGCAGTGCTTCATGCCGTAGAACTCGGCGAGCTCGCGCTCCAGGTCGGCATGGTCGGTGTAGCTGCCGTTGAGGATGCGCGAGCCGGTCGTGCCCGTGCCCTCTGCCTTGGTCGCCTCGACGGCGGCCTCGATGCAGGCCGGATCGAAAGTCAGGCCGAAATAATTGTTCGTGCCGACCAGAAGGGTGCGCTTGCCGTTGATAATCGCCTCGGTCGGCGACAGCACGCGCTCCATGGTGACGCCGATAGGATCGGCGCCGCTGGCCTTGACCCCGCGGTAAAAGTTCAACAGCTGCGCATGGCGATCGAACAGACCCATGATCAGCGCTCCCCGCGGATCTTCAGGACCGTATCGGTCAACTCGTCGACTGTGTGGATCTCGGCCACGACATTCAACGGAATCGAGATGTCGTAGGTGTCCTCGAGCTCCATCACCATGTCCATCACGGCGAGGGAGTCGATGTTCAGATCTTTGGTGATCACGGTGGCGCCGGTGATCGACCGGGCATCGGTGCGGAACGGATCGAGCCGCCGGCAGATATCGGCCCGCACATCGTCGCGCGAGACGGCAGGCGCATCACTCATGGCTTCGTCCGTGAACTCGTAAACCTTGAACTTATGGCTGGCGCGCATTTCGGCCACTCCGGAGAGGGGTTCATTTCCGACATAGGACAAAAGCTCGCCGAATCAGGCCACTAACATATTATTAACCGTTATTACATCGGTTAATGGGAAGGGCTTCGCTCACAACCAGCGGTGTGCGCGATACCACTCGACAGTCTCGGTGAACCCGGTCCTGAGGTCGATCGCCGGGCCCAGCTGCAGCCAGGCAGCCAGACGGCGGTCGCGCACGGACCAGTCCGGGTGCAGGAGCTCCCGGACTTTGCCCGATGACACTATCGCGGGCTGTCCGCTCAATCGAGCGGCAAATTGCTGCATCGCAGCATATCCCCTCAACACCCGATGTGGTAGTTTTGCTATGCGAACCTTGCGGCCCATCACCTCGGCCGCCGTCGCCGCCATCGAACGCAGGGTATGGCCGCCCTCGGTGCCGTCGTCGATCTCATAGACACCATCGGGCGGCGGCCGTTCGATGATGCCGACGAGCGCCGCGCAGAGGTCGTGGACATGGATCATCGCCACCCGGCCATCGGTGCCAGCCGGCACCATCGACCAGCCGCGCGCGGCGGCCTTGAAGAACACCAGGGTTTCGCGGTCGCCCGGCCCGTAGACCGCGGGGGCGCGCACAATGACGTGCCGTTGCCGCTGTCCGAGCGCCGCCAGACCATCTTCCCCGGCCCGCTTGGTGGCGGCGTAAGTCGACAGCGCCGGCTCGCGCGCGGCGAGCGAAGATACCAGCACGAACTGCGCGTCGGGCCGGGCGTGACGCGCCGTGGCTTCGGCGAGCGCGGCGACGGCGTCGACGTTGACGGCGCGGAAGTCGGAGTCGGCCAGCGCCTTGATCGCGCCGGCGAGGTGCAGCACGACGTCGGCGCCCTCGACGAGGCGCGCGAGCGCGGTGCGGTCGCGCAGATCGCCGGGCTGCAGCTCGACCGGCGGATCGCTCGCCGGCAGCGACGGCAGGCCGCGCACCAGCAGACGCAGACGATACCCGCGCGACGCGAGCTGCCGGATCAGGTGCTGGCCGATGAAGCCGGTCGCGCCGGTGACCGCGACCAGGCGACTCATGTCGCGGCGGGCACCGGCCGGCGGCTGCCGTCGACGTATTCGCCGGCGAGATAGCGGGCGCGGGCGCGCGAGCGACTGAGCTTGCCCGAGGAGGTCATCGGCAAGCCGATCGACGGCGACAGCAATTGAACGACGCAGTCGACGCCGACGGTCTCCTTGACGATCTGATGCGCGGCGCCGATGAGCGCCGTGCGCGCCTCTTCCTTCGCTGGCCAGGCGTTGACGACCACGACGATGCCCTCGGCGCCGTCCTCGGCATCGATCGAGAAGGCGCAGACGTCGCCGCGCCGGAGCTGTGGCAGCTCCTCGACCGACCACTCGATGTCCTGCGGCCAGATATTGCGGCCGTTGACGATGATCAGGTCCTTGGCACGGCCGGTGATGACGAGCTGGTCGTCGAGCCAGTAGCCGAGATCGCCGGTGTCGAGCCAACCATCCTTCAGCGCCTCGGCGCTCGCTTCGGGCGCGTCGAAGTAGCCGGCCATGATGCTCGGGCCCTTGGCGAAGACACGGCCGACGCGCCGCTCGGGCAAGCGGTTGCCGGCTTCGTCACGGATCTCGACGAGATGCCCTGGCAATGGCAGCCCGCAGAGCACGAAGGCACGCGAGGACTCCGACTGGGGCACCGGCATCGCGATGCGTTCCTCGGATAAACGCGCGCGCTCGACGTGGTCGATATGAAAGCCGTCGCCGATCTTGCCGAAGCTCAGCGCCAGGCAGACCTCGGCCATGCCGTAACTCGGCAAGAAGGCACTCGCGTTGAAGCCGGCGGGGCCGAAGCGCGCGGCGAAGCGACTGAGCACACTGGCCTGGATCATGTCGCCGCCGATGCCGGCAACGCGCACGCAGCTGAGGTCGAGCCCGTCGATCGCCTGGGTTTGCGCGCGACGCGTCGTCAGGTCATAGCCGAAGCTCGGGCTGTATGTGACCGTGGCGCGTCGTTGCGACATCAGCGACAGCCATTGCAGCGGCCGCCGCGCGAAATCGCGCGAGCTCAGGTAGTCGATCGCGCGCTGCGATGCCAGCGGCGCCAGCATGAAACCGATCAGCCCCATGTCGTGATAGAGCGGCAGCCAGCTCGTGAGGTGGTCTTGCGCGACGATTGCCAGCCCGCCATCGCCGACCTGGCCGGCGATATTGGCCATCAGCGCATCCTGCCGGATGTCGACGCCCAGCGGAAAGCGCGTGCTGCCGGAGGAGAACTGCAGATAGCAGCGCTCACCCGCGCCCCAGGGCCGCAGATCGACCGGCTTCTCGGGCAGCGCCTCGAAGGCGCTCATTGGTCCCACCAGCCGCGCGGCCGAGCCTTCGGCGGCGGTCGTGAGGTAGCCGGCAAGCTCGTCGGTCGCCAGCGCCGCCACCGCGCCCGACGCCTGGAGCTGGCGCCGCAACTGGTCCAGATAGGCGTCCTTGCCGCCCAGTCCCGCGGGCAACGAGACCGGCACGGGCAGCAGCCCGGCGTACTGCGCGCCGAAGAACGACACCATGAAGCCCGGCCAGGTGTCGGCGGTGATCAGCAGCCGCTCGCCGCGCGCGAAGCCGGCGCCGATCAGACGACGCGCGAAGACGTGGGCGCGCTCGCGCACCTCGCCCCAGGTCATCGCCGCCGTGAGACGCCCGCGCGGATCGAAAAAGTTCACGCCGGTCTGGCCGCGTGCCGCGTAGTCGAGCATCTCGGGCACGCTGGCGAATCCGGCGCGGCGGTAAGGCAGGGTCGTATTGGCCGTGGCGGTGGGGGTCATCCGCACTTCGTTTACAGATTGGGGACACGCCGAGCGGCGCAGTTGGCGCCGGGCGAAACGGCGCGCGGTGTAGCAGATGGGCCGCCGAGCGACAAGGCGAGCCGCACCCGCGGCCCACGACGCGTTTGTTTCAGTTTATTTCAGCGCGAGCGCGCGGATGCGCGCCAGAGCCGGCGGCAGATCATCCGGCGGCGCCACCCGATGCGCTGGCTCGGCGCCGCCGAGCAAGCCGACATGCCCACCCGCCAGCAGCGCGCGCCACAGGCTCGGCATATCGCGCGGCCGCTCCCACAGCCCAGCGGACTGCGCGGCCGTCACCAGCGCACGCGGCAGCGTCGCGTCGAGCCCGCGCGTGAGCAGCGACAGCGGCGTGCGGCTGAACGGCAACGGCGCGATGTCGACTGGCCGGCCCGACGACAACGCATCGGCGATCATCGAGGCGCTGTCGCCGGTCACGATGAGGTGCGCCGCCGCGGACAGCGCCTCGGCGTACGTCACGTCGGCCGCTCCGAGCATAGCTGCGACGGCAAGCGGCGTGCGGCGCGAGGCCACGACACGCAGCTTCATGCCCAGGCGTGCGGCCAGCGCACGTGCCTCCTCGCCGATGCGTCGTGCTTCGGCGACCCCAAACGCAAGAGGCGGCGCCGGCCCACCAACCAGCAGCACGACATGGTCGCCGGTCCGCTGATCGATGCGCTGACGATTGAACGGCAATCGCGCGGCCAGCACGTTCGATCGCGGCGGCGCGCGGTATTGCGGCATGCCGATCACCAGATCGATCGCGCCGTAGGGCGCCCACGGTCGCCCGAGATTGACCAGCCGCGCGCGACCGCCGCTCGCGCGCCGGATCCAACGCGCGATCGGCGTGCCGCGACGCCCCGCCCACAGCACAAGGTCGGGCCAGGGCGGCGCGAGCGACACGCGCGAGGACAGCAGGCTCTCGCCGAGCAGCAGGTTGGGCAGGTCGCGCCAGCGATTGGTCTCGAGCACGATCTCGCGCGCCGGCCAGCCCAGCGCCTCGCCCAGCACGCGCAATTGCGCGGCGTCGCCGGCCTTGTCGCCGATCAGCAGCCAGACGCTGGGCGTCGCCTCGCCCACTACGTCCCGGGGGCCGCCAACGCCTTGCGGATGGCGTTGTCGATCGCCGTCGAACCCGGCCCGGTCATCGCCGAGTACCACTCGACGAGATTGCCGTCGCGGCCGACGAGATACTTGTGGAAGTTCCACTTCGGCGTGCCCAACGACCCGACCTGCGCGGCGATCCACTTATAGAGCGGATGCGCTTTGTCGCCTGTGACCACCTGCTTGTCGGCGAGCGGGAAGGTGATGTCGAACTTGGACTCGCAGAAGGTCTTGATCTCGGCCTTGCTGCCCGGCTCCTGGCCGCCGAAATCGTTCGACGGCACGCCCAGCAACACGAAGCCCTCGTCCTTGTAGCGCCGCCACAACGCTTCGAGCCCCGCGTACTGGTCGGTGAAGCCGCACAGCGACGCCGTGTTCACCACCAGCACCACCTTGCCCCTGTACTCGGCGGTGGGCAGCAGCCCCTCGCCGATCGAATCGAGTTTCACGGTCGTCCAGTCGATCGGTACGCGCGACCCGGACTGGGCCAGGGCGACGCCGGGAATAGCCGCGACGATGCCGGAGATCACAAGGGAGAGAAGGTGCAAGACCGTTGACATGAGAGGCCTATCGAATGCAGGCAGGCGAAACGCACCCTGATACCGAAGCCGGCACCCGTCCACCACAGGGACAAAGTCAGAACAGCCGGCCGTTGACATGAAGCGGCCCTGTCCGGATAGTGCCAGCGCGGCGCCTCCCGGCCGTCGGCAGTGACCGACCGTTGGGGCGTCGCGTGTTTTTTTGCGCGGCTGGATGGTCCCGTCGCGTGGGCTCCGCATGGAGGATCGATCCGTGGTTACGGCCGTGATGCCGACGTACGCACGTAAGGACGTCGTTTTCGAACGTGGGGAAGGCTCCTACCTGTTCGCGACCGACGGCCGACGTTACGTCGACTTCACGTCGGGCATCGCGGTGAACAACCTCGGCCACTGCCATCCGCAGCTTGTGCGGACCTTGCAGGACCAGGCGGCGAAGCTGTGGCACACCTCGAACCTGTTCCGCGTCGGCAACGGCGAGAAGCTGGCCGAGCGACTGGTGGCGAACTCGTTCGCCGACACGATGTTCTTCTGCAACTCCGGCGCGGAAGCCATCGAGGGCGGCATCAAGCTGATCCGCAAGTACCAGTACGTGACGGGCAAGCCAAAGCGTTACAAGCTGATCTGCTTCCAGGCCGCCTTCCACGGCCGCCTGCTCAACGCGCTCGCCGCGACCGGCAACGAGAAGTATCTTGAGGGCTTCGGCCCGCCGGCCGCCGGCTACATGCACGCGCCGCTCAACAACACCAACGTCGTGCGCGACATGGTGGACGACGAGACCGCCGGTATTCTGGTCGAGCCGATCCAGGGTGAAGGCGGCGTGCGCGAGGCCAATTCGGCGTTCCTGCGCGAGCTGCGCTCGATCTGCGACGAGTTCGGCCTGCTGCTATTCTACGACGAGATCCACACGGGTTTCGGTCGTACCGGCAAGCTGTGGGCCTACGAGCACTCCGGAGTCGCGCCCGATGTCATGGCGATCGCCAAGGGCATGGGCAACGGCGTGCCGATCGGCGCCTTCATGGCGACCGAGAAGGCCGCGCAGGGCATGGTGCCTGGTACGCACGGCTCGACCTATGGCGGTAACCCGCTGGTCACCGCCGTGGCCAATTCGGTGCTCGACGTCCTGCTGGCGCCGGGCTTCTTTGAGGGCGTGCGCGAGCGCGCGGCCTATCTGCGCCCGAAGCTCGAGAAGCTGGTGAAGGATCATCCGACCGTGCTCGCCGAAACGCGCGGTACCGGCTTCCTGCTCGGCCTGCGATGCCACGTCCCGGCGGGCGACATGGTGCTGAAGCTGCAGGAGCTCGGCATGGTCGTGCCGATCGCCGGCGAGAACGTCGTGCGCGTTTTCCCGCCGATCAACACGCCGGTCAGCGTCCTCGACGAGGGCGTCGCGATCATCGACGCGGCCTGCCGCGACTTCGAGAACGCGATGGCGAAGGCGAAGGAAAATGCCTGAGCCCAAGCACTTCCTCGATCTCGACAAGATCGAGCCGGAGTTGCTGCGGCGTATCCTCGGCAAGGGCGCGGAATACAAGCGCGCCCGCGCCAACGGGGGCCACGGACAGCCGCTCAGCGGCAAGACTCTGGCGATGATCTTCGAGAAGCCCTCGACACGCACCCGCGTGTCGTTCGAGGTCGGCATGCGCGACCTCGGCGGCGAGATCGTCATGCTCGGCACCAACGACACGCAGCTCGGCCGCGGCGAAAGCATCGCCGACACCGCGCGCGTGCTGTCGCGCTATGTCGACATGATCATGATCCGCACGACCACCGAGCAGAAGCTGCTCGACATGGCCTCGTACGCGACCGTGCCGGTGATCAACGGGCTCACCGACAAGACGCATCCCTGCCAGCTCATGGCCGACGTGATGACTTACGAGGAGCATCGCGGATCGATCAAGGGCAAGGTCGTCGCCTGGTCGGGCGACGGCAACAACATGGCGACGAGCTGGATCCACGCGGCGGCGCAGTTCGATTTCGAGCTGCGCATCGCCTGCCCGGCCGAGCTCAAGCCGCCGCAGGACGTGCTCGACTGGGCGAAGAAGAAGGGCGCGCGGATTTCGGTCACGCACGATCCCGAGGCGGCGGTGAAAGACGCCGATTGCGTCGTCACCGACACCTGGGTGTCGATGGGCGACGAGGATGCCGCGTCGGCCGGCCGACGACACAATCTGCTCAAGGCCTACCAGGTCGACCAGCGCCTGATGAAGCTCGCCAAAGGCGACGCGGTCTTCATGCACTGCCTGCCCGCGCATCGCGGCGAGGAGGTCACCGCCGAGGTGATCGACGGACCGCAATCGGTGGTGTGGGACGAGGCCGAGAACCGACTGCACGCGCAGAAGGCGATCATGGCCTGGTGCCTCGGGCACGTCTGACATGAGTGGCCAAGGCACAGGCGCGCCGCACCCCGGCGCGCCTGTCGCCGACGATCTGGCTTTGCCGTTCGCGTTGTCCGAGCTGGGCGCGCGCGGCCGCATCGTGCGCCTGGGTCCGGCGGTCGACGCCATCCTGCATCGCCACGACTATCCACCGCCGGTCGCCGCCCTGCTCGGCGAAGCGCTGGCGCTCTGCGTCGCGCTGGCCTCCTCGCTGAAATACGAGGGCATCTTCACCCTGCAGATGCGCGGCGATGGCCCGGTGCGCCTGCTGGTCGTCGACCTGACCTCCGACGGCGCGCTGCGCGGCTACGCGCAGTTCGATGCCGACAAGGTCGCGGCCATGCCGGTCGAATCGGCCAACGCCGTGCCGCGGCTGCTCGGTCGCGGCCACCTAACCTTCACCGTCGACCAGGGCGCCGACACCGAGCGCTACCAGGGTGTCGTGGCACTCGAGGGCGCCAGCCTATCGGACTGCGCGCATCACTACTTCCGCCAGTCCGAGCAGCTCGCCACCGGCATCAAGCTCGCCACCAGCCGGGACGCAGCCGGAAGCTGGCGCGCCGCCGGGCTGATCCTGCAGGCCCTGCCCTCGCAAGAGCTCATCGCCGAGACCGATGCAGAGGAACGCGACGAGCGCTTCCGCACGGCGCTGATCCTGATGGGCAGCGCGCGTGAATCCGAGATGCTCGATCCCGCGCTATCGGCCGACCGGCTGCTGTGGCGCCTGTTCCACGAGCATGCGCCCAGCGTCTTCGAGCGGCGTGACGTGGCCGATCGCTGCCGCTGCTCGCGCGCGCGCATCGATAGCGTGCTGCGCTCGATCCCGCGCGAGGAGCTTCTGGGCATGCGCGATTCGCGCGGCCTGGTGGCGGTGCGCTGCGAGTTCTGCGGCACCTCCTACGACTACGACGACGCCCAGCTCGCGGCGCTGGATAGCCGCAATCCCGCCTGATTGCGGGCGCCAGACTCCGCGTCATGAACTCACCGCTCTGCCGCCGCGCGCTGCTGCCCCTGGCCGCCGCGATGCTGGCTGCGCCACGCGCCAGGGCGCAACCGGCGCGCCCGGCTGTCGATTTCGCCATACCGAATTTGGGCGGGCCGCCACTGCGGCTGGCCGCGGGACGGCTGATCGTCACTCGCGCCTTCATTCCGGTGATCCAGCCACCGCGCCATGAAGGCAGCATGATCGTCTCGGCGAGCGACACGCTCGCCGGCTGGGCGACCAAACATCTGCTGGTGGGATCGCCCGGCAGTCCGCGCACCGCGGTCTTCACCATCCGCGAAGCCAGCCTGGTTGGCGAGACCCTGCGCATCGAGAAGGGACTGGGCGACCTGTTCCGCAAGCAGGCGGCCGAGCGCTACACGCTGAAGCTCGCCGCCGACCTCGAGTTCCAGCACGAGAGCGGCCAGTCGCTGGGCCTCGCCATGGCCGAGGCGACGTCGAGTCAGAGCCTCAATGAGGGCGCCAAGGACGCCGACCGCCAGGTCGCGTGGCACACCATGCTGATCGCGGCGATGGAGCAGTTCGTGCCGACGTTCGAAGCCACCGTGAGCGGCCAGCTACGCCATCACCTCGCCGGCGGCTGAGTCTTTACCGGCCGCTCGAGGCCCACTCGACCATGCGGTTCATGAAGGCTTCGCAGGCCTTGATCTGCGACAGCAGAATGAACTCGTTGGGCTGATGCGCCTGGGCGATGTCGCCGGGGCCGCAGACCACCGTCGGCACGCCGCCGGCGTTCTTGAAGATGCCGGCCTCGGTGCCGTAGGACACCGAAGTCACCACATTGCTGCCCGACCAGCTCTGCACCAGCTTCACCGCCTCATCATTGCCCTCCGGAGGGAAGGGCGGCGTGCCGGGCCCAATCTCGAACTCGATCGCGGCGTCGGGATGCTTGCGCTTCATCGCCGGCAGCAGCGTTTCCGCGACATAGGCCTGGGCACGGGTGACGACTTCCTGGTCGTCGGCGCCGGGCAGCGCGCGATACTCCCAATGCACGACGCAGTCGCGCGCCAGGATGTTCGCGGCCGTGCCGCCATGGATCGTGCCGACGGTGATCGTGCCATAGGGCGGCATGAACTCGCTGTCGGCGGTGGCGCGCGTCTCCAGCTCGTCCTGCAGACGCAGCAGAAACACCACGAACTCGCAGGCGAAGTGGTTGGCGCTGACGCCCAGATGCGTCATGGACGAGTGCGCCTCGACGCCCCGGAAGTGCGTGTGGTAGCGCCGCGTGCCCTTGTGCGCGTGCACCGCGCTCATCATCGTCGGCTCGCCGACCACGACGAGACGCGGTCGCGGCACGTCGCCCATCAGCCGTTCGGCCAGCGCGTGCGCGCCGATGCAGCCGACCTCCTCGTCGTAGCTCAGCGCGAAATGGATCGGCACCTTGAGGTTGGCGCGCTTGAGCGTCGGCACCATCGACAGGCCGATGGCGGAGAACGCCTTCATGTCCGACGTGCCGCGGCCGTAGAGTTTGCCGTCGCGCTCGGTGACGACCCAGGGATCGGTGTCCCAGGGCTGGCCGTCGACCGGCACGACATCGGTGTGGCCCGAGAGCACGACGCCGCCCGGCACCTTCGGACCGATGGTGGCGTAGAGGTTGGCCTTGGTGCCGTCCTCGCTAGGCACCAGCTCGGAGTCGACGCCGTGTGACTTCAGGTAGTCGCGAACGTAATGGATCAGCTCGAGGTTGGAGTTGCGGGACGTCGTGTCGAAGGCGATCAATCGTCGCAACATCTCCAGTGAAGTGACCGTCTCGCCCGCCATGGTCCGTACCCCTTGAAAACAATCGGGCGCGATCTTCGCCGCGCCCGCTTTCATACTCTAGCTCATCCTGAAGAGGCCGCGCAGCGACCGTCTTGAAGGATGGCGACACCTCGTTCGTTGCCCACCCGTCGAAACCCGCGCGTTACGCGCTCCTCAGGGCGAGGTTCTTGATCAGCCGTAGCCGCCCGTCGTCTTGCCGATCATGGCGAGGAACTCCTTCCGTGTCGCTTCATTCTCGCGGAAGGTGCCGAGCATGCGGCTGGTGAGCATGGTGACGCCGGGCTTGTGGACGCCGCGCGTGGTCATGCACTGGTGCGCCGCCTCGATCACGACACCGACGCCGCGCGGATCAAGCACCTCCTGGATGCAATTGGCGATCTGCGCCGTCATCTTCTCCTGGATCTGCAGCCGCTTGGCGTAGGCCTCGACGACGCGCGCAAGCTTGCTGATGCCGACCACGCGGTTGCGCGGCAGATAGCCGACATGCGCCTTGCCGATGATCGGCACCATGTGGTGCTCGCAATACGATTCGAGTCGGATGTCCCGGAGGATCACCATCTCGTCGTAGCCGTCGGTCTCCTCGAAGGTGCGCGCCAGCATCTCGCGCGGATCGCCCTCGTAGCCGGCAAAGAACTCCTCGTAGGAGCGCACGACGCGGTCGGGCGTGCCGACCAGGCCCTCGCGCTCCGGATCGTCGCCTGCCCAGCGGATGAGCGTGCGCACCGCGGCCTCAGCTTCGGCACGACTAGGCTTGCCGGCGGACCGTGCCTGCTCGGCGGAGAACGCGCCGGGTTTGATGACCTTGTTCATGCGACCACCACTCAGTTGATCGATCGGGAGCCCTGCGGGCTATCGAGCGAAAACATAGGAATACGGATATCGAACTTCTCGCCGCTCTCCGTCACCATCTGATACGTGCCGGTCATGAAGCCGGATGACGTGTCGAGCGGGCAGCCGCTGGTGTACTCGAACACCTGGCCGGGCTGCAGCACCGGCGTCTTGCCGACCACGCCAGGGCCCTTGACCTCTTCCATACGCCCGCGCGCGTTGGTGATCTTCCAGTGGCGGCTGACCAGCTGCACCTTGTCGTTGCCGCGGTTCTCGATGCGCACGGTGTAGGCCCACACCCAGCGCGCCTGCTCGGGCTCCGACTGGTCCTCGAGATAGGCGGGTCGCACGCTGACGACGATCGATCTGGTCTCGGCCGTGAACATGATCTCACCGCTGACAAATGGGGCCGGTCACACCGGCCCTCGGCGCCATATTACGCGCCTCGGTGCGTCACCGCCAAGACGAGGTCTAGGCACGGCTCACGATGACGCCGCAATAGGTGGTGCGCGGCCATCACGAATCAAGGAGCGGTCAGGGCGTGAAGATCATGCAGGTCGTGCTGCCCCAGGCCAGGAGACGCCCCTGCGCGTCAGTCAGGCGGCCCTCGGCCAGGCCGACCCGGCCGCCGGCGTTGATCACCTTGCCCTCGGCGCGCACCACGCCGGTCTTGTGCGTCATGCCGCGCGTGTAGTTCACCTTGATCTCCAGCGTGGTGTAGGCCTGCCCGGCCTTGAGCACGCTATGCACCGCACAGCCCATGCAGGAATCGAGCAGGGTCGCGGCGTAGCCGCCGTGAACGCTGCCGATCGGGTTGTAGTGATCGGGGCCGGGCGTGCCTTCGAAGACGACGCGGCCCACCTCGGCTTCCACCAACCCGCCATTCATGAACTTGCCGATCGGTGGCGCCGGATAGCGGCCTTCGATCCAGCCACGCAGGAAGTCGACGCCGGCCATGCTGGTGAGCGTCGCCGCGTCGACGACGCCGAAGGTCCGATCCGCGGACGAAGACATCACAGGACTCCCGCCAATAGGTGCATATGCACTTTAGTATTCCCCGGCGCGGCGGTCGCGGCTATCCTCCCGCCATGCGGAACGACAAACCCTTACCGATGCCGGAAGGCGGCTGCACCTGTTTCCAGGTTCGCCGCGCGGCGCGCAAGATGACGGCGATCTACGATCGCCACCTCGCCGATGTCGGGCTGACGGTGACGCAATGGGGCCTGCTCGCCAACCTCATCGGCAAGCCGCCGATGCCGATCGGCGCCTTCGCCGAGGTGATGGCGATGGACCGCACAACGCTTACCCGCAACATCAAGCCTCTGATCGCCTCTGGGCTGATGACCTTGTCGCCCGGCCCTGATCGCCGCACGCGCGCGCTGTCACTGACGGCGGAGGGCAAGGCGACGGTGCGGCGTGCCTATCCGACCTGGCGCGCCGCCGAGATGGAAGTGCGGGAAGCGCTGGGCGCGAAAGCGACCAGCGCGCTACACGACACGCTTCGCACCTCGATGGCACTGCTCGACGCCATGTAGCGAGGGCCGGCCTCCGGGGACTACACTTCGGGCATGAGCGGCACAGACAATCTCGGCGTGACCTCGGGCCTGACGGCCGGCGGACGCGATCTCTCTGGCCTCGAGCGCTTCATGCGCGACACAGTCGAGGGCTTCCGCGGGCCGATCGAGCAGGTCGAGCGCATAAATGGCGGGACGTCGAACCCGACCTATCTCGTCGGCGCCGGCGGCGCGCGCTACGCGCTTCGGCGCAAGCCCTACGGCAAGCTGCTGCCCTCGGCGCACCAAGTCGATCGCGAGTATCGCGTGATCTCGGCGCTCAACAAGACGGACGTGCCGGTGCCGCCGGCCCTGGCGCTGTGCCAGGACGATGACGTGATCGGCAGCGCGTTCTACATCATGCGCTTCGTCGATGGCCGCGTGCTGTGGAACCAGTCTCTTCCCGGCATGAGCCCAGCCGAGCGCACCGCGATCTGGGACGACATGAACCGCGCCATGGCCGCCCTGCACAAAGTCGATCCCGAAGCAGCGGGGCTTAGCGACTTCGCGCGGCCCGGCAACTACATGGCGCGCCAGATCGATCGCTGGAGCAAGCAGTACCGCGCCTCGCAGACCGACGACATCCCGGAGATGGAGCGGCTGATCGAGTGGCTGCCGCGCAACGTGCCGCCGATGGCGCGCACCACCATCGTCCATGGCGACTACCGGCTCGACAACGCGATCTTCGACGAGCGCGAGCCGACGCTTCTGGCGCTGCTCGACTGGGAGCTCGCGACCCTGGGCGACCCGTTGGCCGACTTCGCCTATCAGTGCCTCAGCTACTACACGCCACCCGATACCAAGGGGCGCGGCCTCGCCGGCCTCGACCTCGCCGGCACGGGCATCCCGACCGAAGCGGAGTTCGTGCGCACCTATGCGCGACGCATGGGCATGGACAGCCTGCCCAACTGGGACTTCTACATGGCCTACAACCTCTTCCGCGTCGGCGCCATCGGCCAGGGCGTCTACAAGCGCATGCTCGACGGCGTCTACGACACCGCCTCGCGCGGCGAGAACATGGTAGATCGCGTGCGCGTCCGCGCTCTGGCGGGGTGGCGGATCGTGGAGCGCATGTTGGCGCGGGCGTGATGCTCGGCCGCCGGATCCTGCTGGGCGGCGTGCTCGCCGCCTCGATGGCGCGACCGGGCCTCGGCCAGCCATCCGCTGCGATGGACCTGCTGCCGAGCTTCTGGCCGATCTACGACTCCAGCCGCAGCGAGCCGATCGAGGCCCGCGCCCGGGCTCTGATCGCCGGCTACTTCCAGCCGCACGTCGCGGTCCACCAAGGCGCCGGCATCGGCCGCGTCGATCTCGCGCGCTGGCTGGCGATCTTCGATCCCATCGCCGACGAGGTACGCCGGCTGTCGACGGCATTCCCAGCGATCTGGCGCGAGCAGGTCGAGCGCTTCCGGCGCCATCTGCCGGATGCGGCGAGCGACGCACCCGTGACAATCATGCTGTCGTTCATGAATTTCGACGCACGCGTGCGGCTGTGGCGCGATCGGCTGGTGTTGTTCGTCGGCCTCGACGGCGTCGTGCATATCCACGGGCGCGGCGCCGATCTCGGAATCCTGCTCGATCACGAGTGCTTCCACCTCTATCACCACCAGGTGAACCCCAGCCTGATCCTGCCGGGCGGCGACACGATCTGGGTCGGCATCTGGAAGGAAGGCCTCGCGGTCTATGCCTGTGGTGTGCTGAACCCCGGCATCACGCGCCAGCGCATGCTGCTGGGCGACAGCGACCTCGCGGCGATCACGCCCGAGCTCCTGCGCAAGATCGCGCGCGAGCTGCCACCGGTTCTCGCCGCCACCGACGGGCAGGCTCGCGCCCGCTATCTCTCCTACGGCTATCGCGGGGATATCCCGGCGCGAAGCGGTTACGCCCTGGGCCTCGCCATCGCCGAGCGCGTGGCACGCGGCCTTAATCTCGGCGAGTTGGCGCGCATCCCCGCGGCAGAGATCGAGAAGATCGTCCGCGCGGAGGTCGCGGCGATCGCCAGTTAGGTGTTGACGTCGAAGAAGCCGTACTCCAGCGCCATCGCCCGGGCGTAGTTGGCGCGCACATCGGGCGAGTCGGTGGCGTGCCGATCGAGCAATTCCTCGAGCCGAGCAGCAAGCGACTCGAAGCCCGGATCGGCATAGATTTTCACCCACTCGGCATAGAGCGGTGCCACGTCACCCTTGGCCAGGCTTTGGCCGAGCCAGGCATAGAGCCGCATGCACGGCGTCATGGCTGCGATGGTCTCGCCCAGCACGCCGCGCTTGGCGGTGTCGAGCAGGAAATCGGTGTAGGCCCGCGTCGCCGGCTCCGGTGTCACACCGACAAGATCGACGTTCCAGCGCTCGGCATAGCCCTTGTGCAGCTTGAGCTCGTCGATCACACCGCCGATCAGCTCGGCGAAGCCGTAGAGATCGTCGCGCGCCGTCGAGTGCGCGAGGCAAAAGGCGTAGGCGCGCGCGAAGGCTTCGAGGAAATACGCATCCTGCGCGACGTAGCGTTCGAAGCTGGCGCGCGGCAGGGTGCCATCGCCCAGGCCGCGCACGAAGCGATGCGCCAGGATACGCGTGGCGCCGTCGGCGTTCGCCGCCCACAGCGTCGCCGATAGCGCCATCAACCGGCCAGCGCCTGCGTCAGGTCCTCGATGATGTCCTCGACATCCTCGAGGCCGACGGAGATGCGCAGCAGGCCGTCGCCGATGCCGAGCTTGGCGCGCTCGACCTCGCCGATACGCTTGTGCGTCGTGGTCGCCGGGTGGGTGATCAGGCTCTTGGCGTCACCGAGATTGTTGGAGATGTCGACCAGGCGCAGGCGGTTCAGCGTCTCGAACGCCGCCCACTTGCCGGCCTTCAGGTCGAAGGCGACGATGCCGCCGGGCGCACTGAGCTGCTTCATCGCCAGCGCGTGCTGCGGGTGATCCTTGCGACCAGGGTAGATCACGCGCGCCACGGCGGGATGCGCCGCCAGCTCATCGGCGACGCGGGCCGCGTTGGCGCAGTGCTTCTCGACGCGCAGCTGCAGGGTCTCGAGGCCCTTGACCATCACCCAGGCATTGAACGGGCTCATGCTCGGCCCGGTGTTGCGGGTGATCGGCTGCAGCTCGTCGAGGATGTACTTCTTCTGCCCGAGGATCGCGCCGCCCAAGGTGCGGCCCTGACCGTCGATGTACTTGGTGGCGGAGTGCACGACGATGTCGACGCCATACTCGATCGGCCGCTGCAGGATCGGCGTGGCGAAGGCGTTGTCGAGCACGACGCGCGCGCCGGCGGCGTGCGCCAGCTCGGTGACGGCCTTGATGTCGACGATGTCGAGCGTCGGGTTGGAGGGCGTCTCGAACAGGACGGCCTTGGCCGGCTTCGACAGCGCCTTCTTCCAGGCGTCGAGATCGCGGCCGTCGACCAGCTCGTGCTCGATGCCGAAGCGCGGCAGCAGCTCGGTGACGATGTAGTGGCAGGAGCCGAACAGCTGGCGCGCCGCCACGATGCGATCGCCTGCGCGCAGGAGCGAGAGCAGCGCGTAGAACACCGCGCTCATCCCCGTGGCCGTGGCGCGGCACGCCTCGGCGCCCTCGAGCGCCGCCAGCCGGTCCTCGAACATAGTGACGGTGGGATTGCCGAAGCGCGAATACTGCAGCCGGTCAATCGTGCCGGCGAAGGCGGCCTCGGCTTCCTCGGCGTTGGGATAGACGTAGCCGGAGGTCAGGAACAGCGCCTCGGACGTCTCCTCGAAATTCGAGCGCTTCAGCCCGCCACGCACCGCGCGCGTGGCCGTCCGCCAGCTCTTCTGGCTCTCCTTGCGCGCCGCCGCGATGCGCGCCTTCTGATCGCCGTCCATAGCCTCACCCTCCTGCGCGGCAGCGCCGACGCAACGAAAAAGCCCCGACCGTTCGGTCGGGGCTTTTTCGTGGGCCTCCGACCTTTTAGCGGTTTTTAACGTGGCCGCAAGCTGGTCGGCTCAAATCCCACGGTGCAGTCGTGCTATACCTCGTGGCGCCGCCGGTCAAGCGCGATTATGATGGGCGGCGCGAGGACGCGATGCCCGATACCGTCATCTACAAAGCCGACGAAGCGCTTTCCAAGCTCATCGAGCGCGCGCGCGCTGCCGGCGATCAGGTGATCGTCACGACTTCCGACGATCACCAGATGCGCCTGGTCCCCGTTGAGGATGATGCCACACACGTCGAAAGCAAGGAGCCGCGCAAACTGGGATTGCTGCGCGGCAAGATTTGGATGGCGGACGACTGGGACTCACCCGAAACCAATGCCGAGATCGAGCGCCTGTTTTATGAGGGCGACAAGCACCCACCCGACAAGACGTGAGGTGCCTTCTCGACACGAACGCGCTGCTTGTTTCGTCTTTACCCCGGCATCATCGAGATCCTTTCGATCGCTTGCTGATCGCCCAAGCGATGATCGAAGACCTGACGCTCGTGACACGCCATGCCGTACCGCCACGATACGGCGTGCCGATCCTGATCGCCTGACATCAAAAGGAACACTCAGTGAGCTTCGAGACGCTGGACTACGTCGTGCGCGACCGGGTGGCGGAGATCACCATGAAGCGGGCGCCGGTCAACGCCATCAATCACGCGCTGGTCGACGACCTACTGGCAGCCTACGCCAAGGCGCGTGACGACGAGGGCGTGCGCGCGGTGATCCTGACCAGCGCCTTCGATCGCGCGTTCTCCGGCGGCATGGACCTCGCGATGATGCACGGCGGCGACGGCATGCGGCTGCGGCGCTTCCTGGAGAAGCTCTATTTCGGCGTCCACGACATGCAGTACCGCATGGGCAAGCCCACCATCGCGGCGCTGACCGGTCCGGCGCGTGCCGCCGGCGTCACGCTGGCGGTGACGTGCGATGTCATCGTTGCTGCCGACACCGCGAGCATCGGCTATCCCGAGATCCAGGTCGGCGTGATCCCGGCGATGCACTTCGTGCACCTGCCGCGCCAGATCGGCCGGCACAAGGCGTTCGAACTGCTGTTCAACGGCGATCCGATCAGCGCCGTCGAGGCCGAGCGCATCGGCATCATCAACCGCGTCGTGCCCCAGGCAGAGGTCAAGGAGACGGCCCGCGCGCTGGCCCGGGACTTCGCCAAGAAGTCGCCGCTGGTGATGAAGCTGGCGCGCGACAGCTACATGCGCATCAACGACTTTGAGTATCGCCGCGCGATCGAGGCCACCGTCGAGACGATCTGCAATATCATCGCGACGCCCGACGCACAGGAAGGCCTCAACGCCTTCAACGAAAAGCGGCCGCCGCGCTGGTGATCAGACGGGTACCGTTCCCTCGATGATGGTACGCAGCATGTAGCGCCGCGCGCCTGCGGGATAGTCGGCGTTCGCCTTGTGCATGGTGCAGCGGTTGTCCCAGACCACGATGTCGCCCTGCCGCCATTTGTGCCGGTACTGGTACTTCGGCCGCGTGGCGTGCGCGGTCATCGCGTCGAGCAGCGCGTCACTCTCGGCGCGCTCCAGCCCGACCACGCTCTCCATGCGATTGGGGTTGAGGTAGAGCGCCTTCCGTCCTGTCACCGGATGTGTGCGCACCATCGGGTGAGTCACATCGGGCATCGCCGCCATGTCCTCGGCGGTACGCTTGGCGATCTTGTTTTCCTTGCGGCTGGAGTCGTACTTGTGCACGACGCGCAGCCTGGTGATCCGCTGCTTCGTCGCATCAGGCAGATCATCGTAAGCGGCATACATGCTGATGAACTGTGTATCGCCGCCTGTCGGTGGTACCTCGACACCATAGAGCGTCGTCAACGAGCACGGCACCGCCCTGTAACTGTCGTCGGTATGCCAGGCGGCGCCGACGACGATGCGCTTGCCGTCGCCCAGCACGTCGCGGTCCTCGCTCGACAGGACCAAAAGATCCTTCACCACGGGATGGTTCGCGCTGGCGCTGGGCTGCGGCATCCGCTTGCCGAACACACCCATCGCATCGAAGTAGGCCTGCGGCTCCAGATTCTGGCCGCGCACGCAAAGCACGAGGTTGTCGAGCAGCGCGGCGCGTAGGACGTCCGCGTCGTTCGCTTTCAGCGCGTTCAGATCGACGCCCTCGGCTACGGCGCCGAGGCGATCGCCCAGCTTCGAGATCGTGAGCGTCATGGCGCGCCTCTATTGCTGCTTCGCGGCGTGCGCCTCGCGCATCTTGGTGATGGTGGTGCGCGAGTTGATCTGCTCAAGGCTGGTCTTGACGTGGATGATCGAGGCCACGTTCGAGGTCAGGCAGCGCTCGAAGGCCGGCGCGAACTCCGCGGTCTTCAGCACCGTTTCGCCGTGGCCACCGAAGGCGCGCGCATAGGCGGCGAAGTCGGGGTTTCGCAGCTCCACGCCGTGGCCGCGGCCGCCATACTCACGCTCCTGGTGCATGCGGATGGTGCCGTACTGGCCGTTGTCGATGACGACCACCACGAGGTTGGCGCCGAACTGCAGCGCGGTGGCGAACTCCTGTCCGTTCATCAGGAAGCAACCGTCGCCGGCAAAGGCGACGACGATGCGGCGCGGCTCGACAATCTTGGCCGCCACCGCCGCCGGCACGCCGTAACCCATGGCGCCGCTGGTCGGCGCGAGCTGGGTACGGATGCCGCGATACTGGAAGAAGCGATGGACCCAGCCGGCGTAGTTGCCAGCGCCGTTGCAGACCAGCGCGTCGTCGGGCAGGCGCGTATTGAGCCAGGCGACGATCTCGCCGAGATCGACGTCGCCCACCGAGCCGGTCGGCCTGATGCTGGCGAGATATTCCTGATGCGCCGTCGTCACATCGCCGGCCCAGGGCGTGTTGCCCACCGGCTTCAGCGCTTTCGCGGCCTTCGCGAAGTTGGCCATGCCGCTGTTGATCATCAGCGTGGCCTCGTAGACGCGGCCCAGTTCGTCGGCGCCGCCATGGACATGCACCAGGGGCTGCTTCGGCACGGGAATGTCGAATAGCGAGTAGCCGGCGCTGGTGATCTCGCCCAGGCGCGGGCCGATGGCGATCACCAGGTCGGACTCCTTGATGCGCCTGGTAAGCGACGGCTCCGAGCCCAGGCCGACATTGCCGATATACTGCGGATGGCGGTTGTCGATCAGATCGGCGTTACGGAACGCCGTGGTCACCGGCAGCTTGTTGACTTCGGCGAAGCCGCGGATGTCGTCGCAGGCCTGCTTCGTCCAGCCGCCGCCGCCCAGCATGATCACCGGCCGCTGCGCCTTCTCCAGCATGCCGCGCAGCCTCTCCATGTCCTCCGGCGCGGGCGCACTGCGCACGACGGTGTACTGGCGCGCATCAGGCACCTCGACCTCGTCAGTCAGCATGTCCTCGGGTAGCGCCAGCAACACCGGGCCCGGCCTGCCCGACACGGCACGATGGAACGCTTGGCTCACCAGCTCGGGAATGCGTCGTGCGTCCTCGATCTGCGCCGACCACTTGGTCAACGGACCGAACATGCGGCGGTAGTCGATCTCCTGGAACGCCTCGCGCTCCTCCTGCTCGCGCGCCACCTGGCCGACCAGGATCACCATGGGCGTGCTGTCCTGGAAGGCGGTGTGCACGCCGATACTGGCGTTGGTGGCGCCCGGTCCGCGCGTGACGAAGCAGATGCCGGGCTTGCCCGTGAGCTTGCCATAGGCCTCGGCCATGTTGGCCGCCCCGCCTTCCTGCCGGCAGATCACGAACTTGATGGCGTTGCGCTGGTCGTAGAGCGCGTTGAGCGCGGCGAGATAGCTTTCACCCGGCACGCCAAAGATATGGTCGACGCCGTGGATCCGCAGCTGATCGATTAGAACCTGGCCGCCGGTGCGTCGCACGAGGCCGTTCGATGTAGGAGGAGTGGCGGACATGATGGCGGTCCCGATGCGCAAGGAGTCGATGAAGGTCGATTCGATAGCACGGCGGATGCGCGTCGTGTCAGGCCCAAGGGCCGGGCATCGCCATGCGGAAACGGCGGGACTCGCGAGAGCGACGCTTGCAGGTGCGCGCACGGCCGGTCTTCAGATCGCAAATCAGATGTGATTCCGCGTTAAATCCGCCACTTACAGTCTCGTACCGTTCCCGAATCGGCAGGGCGGCGGGTGGACTTTGGGGCCGGACCGGGCCATACTGCACCCAGTGCCGTTACGTCCGGCGGGCTTAGGAGAGTGAGTCCGGCCGGCAAATGTGCACTCGTTTCGGTTGTTGCCTCGGAATCGTCCTGTATTGAGCGAGAGCCAGTCTTCCCTATCCGACACCGATTCGCGCGGGCGAGTCGGGACCCTGGTGGCACACCCGTCCGTTCCTCCGTCAATCCCCGTCTAACGAGCCCAAGTGGAATGAGTCGTAAACTTTTCGTAGGCAACCTGCCCTACACCTGCAGCAACGAGCAGCTCACCGAGATCTTCTCGCCCTATGGCGAAGTTGTATCCGCGAAAATCGTGATGGATCGCGAAACCGGCCGCAGCCGTGGCTTCGCGTTCGTCGAAATGTCCGCAGACGAAGCGGGCGCCAACGCCATGACGGCGCTGGATGGATCCCAGTTGGGTGGTCGTGCCATCGCGGTACGACCGGCAGTGGAACGGGCACCCGGCGGCCCGCGTGGCGGCGGCGGTGGCGGCTTCGATCGT
>JALHMM010000065.1 GCA_022844045.1 Reyranellaceae bacterium
GCGTCGCTCCAGCGACGCATCTTGAGCGCCGCTGGAGCGACGCGGCCCCAAGACAATCCAAATCCATATGCGATAGCCCTGCCTGTCATCCTGAGCGCAGCGAAGGATCTCGCGGTGGTGCAAGCAAGCGCGCCGCTCGCGTGTGACCGCGATACCGCTGGATCCTTCGCTGCGCTCAGGATGACGGAGGGGATTCAACACCCAAGCTTGCGCGCGAGGTCGACGATATCGTTGGCGGGAATGTCGACCGCCGCCGGATCGGCGGCGAGGTCCGTTGTCTGGCCGGGGCCGTGCTCGGTCGGGCGCGGCCAGAAGGCGGTGCGCAGGCCCTGTACCTTGGCGGCTTTGAGGTCGCCGTTGTGCGCGGCGCACATCAGCACCTCGTGCGGCATCAGGTTGAGCAGCTCGCAGGATCCGAGATAGGCGCGCGGCGTCGGCTTGTAGGCGCGCGTCGCCTCGGCGCCGAGGATGCAGTCCCAGGGCAGGCCGGCGCGCTTGGCCATGTTGACCATCAGCGCCACGTTGCCGTTCGAGCACGTCGCGATGATGAATTTGGTCTTCAGCAGGGTCAGCCCTTGCACCGCGTCGGGCCACGGATCGAGGCGGTGCCAAACCTTGTTCATATGCTCGATGTCGGCGCCGGTCAGGCCCTTGATGCCGAAGCGGTCGAGCAAAACATAGAGGCTCTCGCGGTGCAGCGTGTCGAGCTGCGTGAACGGCCGGCGGCCGGAGCGCACCTCCTCCATCGCCGGCTGGTACATCTTGCGCCAGGCGACCGAGAACTCGGTCCAGTCGACGCCGGTGATGCCCTTCGCCGCGCCGAAGGCCGAGAGATCCTTGATCAGGCTCGAGCGCCAGTCGACCACCGAGCCGAAGACGTCGAAGATGCAGGCCTTGATATCCGCGATCATGAACGATCCTCCCGCCGTTAGTATGGCAGGCAGGCAGGCCGTTCAGAAGTCGCAGCGCCGACCAGACGTGTCTGGTAGAGATGCACGATTGAACGAGGTGCCTGTTGGGCCTTCCACCAACCAATCGATCCGGAGAACTGCCACCTGGCGTCCACCGGGCGAACTGGGACGAAGTCGCGCAGGTCTACGGCCAAGGCGACCCAGCCCGGCGTCGTGCCCTGATCAAGCTTCGGTTTCTGCACGACCTCGCGACAACCACCGCTTGCCTGGCTCGGTTCTTGGTCTTTGGAAGCTTCGTTTCAGGGAAACCAGCGCCGCGTGATGTAGATATCGTTCTTGTTATGACGAGGCGTTTCGCGTCGAGGATGCCCCGCGCGAGGCCAGAACGCTATTCTCTCACGCTGATGCCGAGGCCCGTTTCGGGGCAAGCATCTTTTGGATTCGCAAGGGTTCGCTGCCTCCAGACGAGATGGCGGAGTTTCTGGAGACGTGGCAGATTGGCCGAGATGGGCGCAAGCGAGGTCTGCTGGAGATCGTCGATGATCGCCGATGACACTGAGTTGGCCGTCGCACGCGAGCGTGTGGCGCGGCTTGAGCGGCTGCTGGAAACGCTTCGCAAGTCGGCGCGGCCCGAGGAGTGGGCGGCGCTCAGCTCGGGCTATCGCCTCGAGATCGAGCGCGCCCAGGGCGAGATCCTCGACTACCTGTCCCGGCCGGTCGCCGCTTAGGGCAGGGCGTTCGTCAGCGCGTCGAGGTCGGCGGCCGTGCGCGCGGTCCCGAAGACGTAGCGGTCGGGTCGCAGGATCAGCGCGCCGCAGTCGTGCGCGGCGAGCCAGGCCTCGATCACCGGCCCGCCCTCGTCGATGACCATGATATCGCGCTCATGCCAGTGGCGCCGGGTCTGCGCCGTCACGCCGCCCAACGTGCGCGCCGTGCCGATCACCGCGAAGCGCCAGCCGATCGCCTCGTCGAGCAGGCGGCCATCGGGCAGGCGCGGCTGCGGAAAGATCACGCCGACCGGCGGCGGCGCGTCCTGATGCGCGCCGGGACCGAGCTGCGGCTGCGGGAAGTCGAAGATCTCGGCGCCCTGCTCGCGGAAGTGCCGATCGCGCGCGGCGGCGCCGCGCTTGTCGGTCGCCTGGATGACCCCGCCCAGATAGACGGCGAGCTCGATGAAGGCGCGCACATGCGCGATACGCTCGCTGCCATAGGTGTCGAGCAGCGAGTCGGGCGCGACGCGGCGCAGCACCGCGTCGAGCTTCCAAGCCAGGTTGGCGGCGTCGCGCAGCCCCGCGCACATGCCCTGGCCGAGGAAGGGCGGCGTCTGGTGGCAGGCGTCGCCGGCCAGCAGCAGGCGGCGGCGGCGCCATTGCCGCGCGATCGTCGAATGAAAGGTGTAGATCGCCGCGCGCTCGACCACGGCGTCCTCGGACGCGATCCAGCGCGACAGCAGCGGCCAGAATTTCTCGGGCCGGATCGCGACCAGCGGGTCGTCGCTCGGCATCAGCATGATCTCCCAGCGCCGCCGTCGGCCGCCGACATGAACCATGGTCATCGGCCGCGCCGGATCGCACAGCTGCATGGTGTGATCCGGCAGCGCCTGCGCGCGCGGCGAGGCGGGATCGACGAGCAGGTCGAGCACCAGCCAGGGCTGGTGCAAGCCGAGATCATCGTTCTCGACACCCATATGGCGGCGGATCAGCGAGCGCGCGCCGTCGCAGCCCACGACATAGCGCGCCTGGTGCGTCACGCCGCGCGTGCGCAGCGGCGCGCCGGCCGATAGCCGCACGTAATCGGCGTTCTCATCGACGCGCACCACCTCATGGTCGAGCGCGACGGTGACATTGGGCAGGCCGGCCACGCCCTCGCGCAGCGCCGAGTCCAGCCGGGGTTGGTGGAAGTACCAGTTGTTGGCCCAGCCCTGCGGCCCGACACCTTCCAGGCCGCGGCGCTCCATCAATGTCTCGCCCTCGGCGTTGATGAAGCGCATGCCCTTGCTCGACGGCCGCGAGACGCCGAGCACCGCCTCGGCCAGCCCGGCCGACTGGAAGATGCGCATCGCCTCGCCGTCGAAATGCACGGCGCGCGGCAACGGATGGACCTCCGCATCGCGCTCCAGCACCAGCACCGATCGTCCGGCGCGGCCCAGCAGATTGGCGAGCAACGCGCCGGTCGGGCCGAAGCCGACGATGGCGACGTCGTAGAGATAGTCGGGGTCGGTCGGCAGCATGTCCGGTGTCAATGCGTTGTGGCCGGCCGCGCGCCGGCGGCGCTCAGCGCTCGTTCGCGCGCCGTGGCCATATCATAGGCACGGTGCATCATGATGCGCTGCGCGTTCAAGCCCCCGCCGGCCTGCAGCGCCACCACCTGGTGCCAGCCGCCATAGGCGTCGGCGGTCATGTCACGGATCAAATTGTAGACGCGCATACGGGTCTCGACATCGACGTCGGGCTTGGTGTGCAGGTACTTGCGCAGCAGATCGCCCGTGACGCCGCTGCGCAGGTCGGCCTCGAGCGGCAGGGTCAGCACGAGGCCGCCGCCGAGATCGTGCAGGCCGCGCACGGCGGCGTGGAAGTTGGCGGCGTAGTGATACTTCGCGACATTGATCGCCAGGATGTTGGGATGGACCATCCCTGACGGCGTGGTCTGGAAATGCCGGCAGGCGTAGTCGAGCGACATGCGGAGCGTCTCGGCATAGGCGATCAGCTCGGAGATGGTGTTCTGCGCGACGGGATCGCGCTCCTTGCCTTGCTGCTCGGTGACGAGCTGGGCCAGGCCGACGAAGATCTCCGACATCTTCACCGCCTCGACCACGCTGCCGGTGCGCTCCCACAGGCCGAGCGACTGGGCAAAGACGGTGGCCAGCGGCACCTCGCCGGCGAGGAACACACGCTCCCACGGCACGAAGACGTCGTCGAACACGACGAAGCCCTCGGGCATGGAGTGATGCGCCGAGGCCGGATAGTCGAAGGCGTTGAGCTCGCTGGCGGCGAAGCTGCGGTTGATCACCTTCACCCCGGGGGCGTTGACCGGCACCGAGAACGACACGGCGTAGTCGGTCTCGTCCTGCCGCATGCCCTTGGTCGGCATCACGACCAGCTCGTGGATCAACGACGCCGCGGTGATGTGCAGCTTGGCGCCGCGCACGACGATGCCGTCGTTGCGCCGCTCGACGATGCGCACATAGAGATCGGGATCGTCCTGCTCGTGCGCGCGGCGCTTGCGGTCGCCCTTCGCATCGGTGATCACCTCGGCGGCGCGCAGATCGTTGTCGCGCGCCTGGCGATACATGGTCTCGATATTGGCGGCGTATTGCGGGTTCACCTTGCGCACCTGCTCGACCACGCTCATCAGCGCCATGTAGACGCTCGACACGCCGCCGACGATCGACAGCTCGCGCATCATGGCGATGCGCGACCACAGATCCTGCTCGCTCCTGGGGATCTGGAAGATGCGATGCGCGGCGCTGCCGTCCTCGGCCGTGTAGGTCATGCGCGCGCGGCGCTCGGCCGAATCGTGCCGATAGTCGCGCGCCGCGACATCGAGCGGCACGCGGAAGCGCGGATGCGTCGTGACGTCGGCGATGCGCTCGCCACCCCAATAGGTCTCGCGCCCGTCGCGCAGGCTCTCGATGTATTGCGCCGCCGTCTTCAGGCCCATCGTCGTCCGCTCCCACTACTGTTGGCAGCATAGGAGCGATGGCCGGCGGGCACCGTCAAGTGCGGGGCAATCGCATCTGACCTTCCAAACGCTGGGGGCGCGCCCCGACCCATCAAGACAAGGAACGGAAGAATTCGTTGACGTTGCGGCCGCCGGCGAAGCTGTTGAAAGTGCCTTCCTTCGCGAGCTCGTCGGCCGCCGCCATGAAGGCGCTGAAGCCGATGCGCGCGAAGGCACCGCCGGTCGAGACGCGCCGCACGCCGAGATCGGCGAGCTGCTTGACCGGCAGGCCCTGCCAACCGACCAGCACGTTGACCGGCTTGGGCGCCACCGCCTTGACCTGCTCGGCGATGTCCTCGGCCGTACGCACGCCCGGCGCGTAGAGCACGTCGGCGCCGGCCTCGGCGAAGGCCACCAGTCGCTTGATGCTTTCACTCTTCGCCTCGGGATGGCGCACCAGCCAGGCCTCGCTGCGCGCCGTCAGCAGGACGGGCAGGCCGGTGGCGTCGATCGCCGCGCGCGCCGCGCGGATGCGTGCCACCGCGTCGGAGAAGTCGTAGAGCGGCTTGTCCTTGAGCGACGTGTGATCCTCGATCGACAGCCCCGCTACGCCTGATGCGACGCAGCGTGTGACGCTGGCGGCGACACCCTCGGGATCGTCGGCATAACCCGATTCGAAATCGGCGTTCACCGGCAGGTCGGTGGCGGCGGACAGCACGCGCAGATGCTCGAGCATCTCCTCGAGGCTCACCGACCACTGGAAGTCGGCCTTGCCGATGGTCCAGGCGAAGCCGGCGGAGGTGCTGGCCAACGCCTTGAAGCCGAGGCTCTTCAGGTAGAGCGCGCTGCCGATGTCCCAGGGATTGGGAATGACGAAGGTGCCGCTCGCGTGCAGCGCGCGGAAGCTGGCGATCTTGTCGGCTTGCGTGGCCATGATGGATCTCCGGTGAGCGTGGGTGACGCTATGCCGTAGCATCCCGGCTGCGCGCGATGGTTCTGTCGAGGCCGAAGATGTCCTGACACAATCGCGCTGCTCTTACCTTCCCCCGGAGGGGGAAGGTGGCGCGAAGCGACGGATGGGGGATGTTTCAACGCACCCGGTGTCCGTCTTCGACATCTCCCTTCCGCCCTTCGGGCACCTTCCCCCTCCGGGGGAAGGCAGGGTCATTACGCCGCCTTCGCTTGGCGCCTTCCGTGCTCGGCGGCGAGGCGTGCGGCCAGCGCCGGGCTCGCCGCCGTCATCGGCAGGCGCAGCTCGGGGCTGGCGATCAGGCCGTCGAGCCACAGCCAGTGCTTGATCGCCGCCGGGTTGGGCTCGGCGAAGAGCAGGCGCACCAGCTCGATCATGCCGCGCCAGTCGTCGAGCGCCGCCGCGGCGTCGCCGGCCAGCAGCCGCTCGCGCACGCGCGCGAAGCCCGCCGTCTGCACATGCGCGGCGGCGAGGATGCCGCCATCGGCGCCCTGCGCCACCATGGTGCGGAACAGCGCGTCCTCGCCGGTCAGTACGGAAAAGCCGTCGGGCTTGTTGCGGATCAGCTCGAAGCTCTGCAGGGCATCGGCGCAGCAATCCTTGACGCCGACGATGTTGGACCGCTCGGCCATGCGCAGCAGCGTCTCGTTCGAGAGGTTCACGCCGGTGCGGTAGGGGATGTTGTAGACCAGGATCGGCCGCGTGCTCTTGTCCGAGAGCGCTTCGAAGTGACGACGCATGCCCTCCTGCGAGGGCCGCGTGTAGTAAGGGCAGGTGATCAGATAGCCGCCGACCGGCCACGACGCGACATGGTCCAGCGCCTTCAGCATCTTGCGCGTGTCGCTGCCCGACAGGCCAAGCATCAGCGGCTTGGCGCCGTCGGGCGTCGCGGCCGAGACCTCGACCAGACGGCGCAGTTCGTCGTCGTCGAGAGTCAGCGATTCGCCTGTGGTCCCGGCGAGGATGAAGCCGTCGATCGGCAGGCCGGCATAATGGCGCAGCAACGTGCGCAACGAGGCTTCGTCGAGCGCGCCATCGCGGAAGGGTGTGATCAGCGGCAGCCAGACGCCGCTGAAGCGCGTTCGGGTGGTGGATGCGGTGGTGATAGCCATGGTCTCGTCTCCTGTTGGAGCCGGAGCAGGAGAGGAAACCACCAAAAAGCGAAGGCCCCGTCCTGATACGGCGGGGCCTGTTGGTCATCGATGCGGCGCGCGGTCAGCGCAGGCAAAGACCTCCGGTCCCCCGAGATGGGAACGGTTTGGCTTTGAGCTGCGGGACTCGCGTGCGCATGGATGTATAATCGCTGGCTGTGCTGGTCGCGTCAACGCCGGCTGTCATGAAGCCGCCAGACGAGGACTGCTACAGTTCATTTTCATCGCGACCGAGGGGAGAGATCGCCATGGCATGGTTCAGCCGTTTCACGCGTTTCGGGGATGTGCACCTCGTCTACGGCCAGGAGGCCGGCATGTCGTGCGGCCTGGCCTCCGTGATGATGTGCGTCTTCAAGGTCAACAAGCTTACCCCCGGCAAGACCGCCGTGACGACCGAGGAGCAGATCCGCAAGAAATACCAGACGCAGCTGGGCTCGGCGTACAACTCGGAGCTTGTCGGCACCTATCCGCAGCACCTCGCGACCGTCCTGACCAGCTTCACCCCGGGCACCTGGCGCTGGCACAACCTCGCCGCCAACGCCGTGACCGCGAAGCTGATCGCCAAGGTCGGCGTGACGCCGGGTATTGGCCCGATCGCGACGGTCGAGCCGGTGATCCTGGGTGTCGACTGGGATCTCGGCGGCGCGCATTGGGTGGTCATCGACACCATCCGTCAGCCGTTCTCCTCGAAATACGCCACGGTCAACGATCCCTGGGACGCCAATGTCCATATGCAGGAGATCAAGGACACCGGGCCGTTCACCTACAACGCGGGCGAAGGCGGCTTCACCATCGACGGCTGGGACAGCTCGATCGCCGAGACGCGCAAGCAGAAGTACGACAACACGTCGAAAGGCATGGTGAAGACCTGGGGCATGATCTGCCGCGACTGACGCGGCCAGCTCAGCCGTGCGTCAGCCCCGCCGCCTCGACGCCGGCGATGCAGGCGGCCTCATCCTCGTCGCCGGTGCCGCCCGAGGCGCCGGCGGCGCCGAGAACGGCGCCCGAGGCGTCCTTGATCAGCACCGCGCCGGTCTGCGGCAGGAACTTGCCCTGCGCCGTCGCCGCGAGCGCGCCGAAGAATTGCGGGTTCTCCTTGGCGCGGCCCAGCAGGGTGCGGCTCGAGACGCCCATGCCGACGGCGGCCCACGCCTTGCCTGACGCGATATCGACGCGGAACATGCTGGCGCCATCTTCGCGCTGCGCCGATTTCACGTGGCCCGATTCATCGAGCACGACTACGGCCAGCGGCTTGATCCGCATGGCGCGCGCCTTGGCGAGCGCACCCGCGATAATGGCGTTGGCTTGGGCGAGGGTGAGCGGCATGGCGAGTGTCCTTGCAGTTGACGGTGGCGCGAGCACGGGCAACGGCTTGCGCCACATGGTTGCCGATGCGACGTCGGATCAGAGTGTGACGCGAGAGTGGGTGCGGTCAGTCAAGGAGCGGCGAGCTTTGCGGTCAAAAGTAGATGTGGGCTGGAGTGGGTCTTGGCGCCAGCATACAACGATCATCGCAATCCTGGATTCGTTGGATGACGAACGCGCCCTTGACGCATCGATCCAGGGCCTGCCGCCTGGATCCCTCGCTCCGCTCGGGATGACGGCCGCGTCCGATTAATCGCGCACCGCGCTAGCGTCTCACCGGGGCGACCGAGGGACGTCCGGACGCGGCGTCGATAAACACATCGATCACCTGGCCTGGGCGGAGGCCCTCGACCGGCGGACTTACGGCGTAGACGACCTGCAGCACCCGCGTATCGACGCGGTCACTGCTCAGTCCCGAGAGGGTGCGCTTGGCCTTTACCAACGGCTCGGCGCGCACATATCGCAAGGTGATCCGTCGATCCGGCGCGCCGCGGGGCAGACCGACCGCATTGGCGCCGGAGGCGAACCGCGGAATATCGGCCTCGTCGATATCCACCCGTACATGGAGGGGATCGAGCCGGCCCAGCAGAATCGGCGGCGTCGAAGCGCCAGCGCTCGCGAATTCGCCCGGACGGATGTTCACCGCCAGAACGGTTCCGTCCGAGGGCGCCCTCACGGTGCGTTGCTCGAGCTCGGCTGCGGCAAATGCCAGCGACGCCTTCGCCTGGTTGACGGTCGCCTCCTCGATGCGGAAAGACGAGCCATTGGTCAGAGGATCCAAAAGCGCGAACTCCGCCTCCGCGCGGGCCAGGCGGCCCCTGGCCTCGGCAAGGCGCCCCTCGGCGGTGCGCAAAAGGTTCCGGCGACGGACCATTTCGCGCTCGGTGATCGACGATCCGCTCTGCAGCTGACCGGCGATGCGGACAAGATCGCTGGCCTCGTCCAGATCCGCCTCCGCCGAGGCCGCGACGCCGCGTGCGATCGCGACGTCCGCGGCGAGCACCGCCGCCCGCTGCCTGACCTGGGCGAGGCGCGCCTCGGCGACCTCGAGCTCGCGTTGGCGCTCGGCGACGGTGACGGTCGCCAGCGCGGTATCGATGACGAAGAGCACATCGCCCGCTCTCACCTTGTCGCCATCGGTGACGCGGACTTCCGTCACGACGCCTGGAAACCGGGTCGCGACCGCGACCTCGCGGTCGGCGGGCTCGACCGCGCCGAGCGCGCCGATAACCGCCGGCGCGGTGTTCGGCGGCGGCGGCGACGAGGCTGCCGTCAACGGCGCCTGCGCCCGGGCCGTCGGCGGCATGTTCAGGGGCGCGACCGTCGTGTCGGGCGAATTCGAGTTGATGATCGACACGACCGCGGCGGTGAGCGCGACAGCGGCAATCGCGGGCAGGCCGAACATGAGGAGGCGGGAGCGGGCGGCCATCAATGCTTCTCGTCGCGAGGACGCTCTTCGATCCGGATCACCCTGCCATCGGCCATGAAGGCGATTCGATCGGCGAAGCGGAAAATCCGCTCGTCGTGGGTGACGACGATCGCCGCGCGATCGGGTCGCACCGCGTGGCTGCGCAGGAGGTTCATGACCGCGTTCCCCGATGCGCCGTCGAGCGAGGCGGTCGGCTCGTCGCACACGATGAATTTCGGATCATGGACCAACGCGCGCGCGATCGCCACGCGCTGCTGCTGGCCTCCCGAGAGTTCGCGTGGAAACTTGTTCATGTTCTCGGCGAGCCCCAGCCGGTCGAGCAGTTCGCTCGCCCGACGGCGGGCACGTCCCGAGGACATGCCATGCACGATCAACGGTACCGCCGCGTTCTCGGCGGCGTCGAGGGCGGGGAGCAAATTGAACTGCTGGAAAACGAAGCCTACGGTCTCACCGCGGAAGCGGCTGAGCGCCCGGCCGCTCAGGGCCTTGAGGTCCGTGCCGAAAACCGTGACATCTCCCTCGTCGGCCCGAAGCATCGCGGACAAGATGGAGATCAACGTCGTCTTCCCGCAGCCCGAGGGGCCCACGAGCAAGGTCATTTCGCCGGCGCGGGCCTCGAAGTCCGTGTGATTGAGCACGACCTCGCTCGTTTCTCCTCGGCCGAAACGCTTGCACAGTCCCCGGGCGACGACGGCTGACACGGTCTCAACCCCGGAAGGTGATGGCGGGATCGAGCGTGAAGACACGCCGCAGATTCAGCACGGTCGACAAGAGGACGATCGCCAGCACAGCGGCGGCGGACAGCGCCGCGACCTGCCAGGGCAGCCAAAAGCCCTTGAGGTCGGACAGCGGCTGGTTGACGCCATCGAAAAACGCCGAAGACAGCCAGATGCCGATCGAATAGCCGATAAAGGCCACCACGACGGCCTGGCTCGCGACCATGCCGAAGATCCTGAAGTTCGAAACACCAATCGCTTTCAGCACGGCGAACTGCCGGATGTTGTCGTTGACGAACAGCGTGAAGGTGAGCCCGCAGACCAGGACGCCGACGATGGCGCCCAGCACGATGACGACGCCAAAGGAGAAGGCGATCCCGGTATTGGCGAGAACATAGTCGATGGTTGCCCGCTCAAACGCCTGCGACGTCAGGGCGCGCAGGCCGGTCGACTCGGAGATCCGTCGGGCCACCGTCGCGGCGTCGCTCTCCGGCACGTGGCGAGCCAGGACGAAGGACAGGGTATTGCGCCCGCCCGGAACGTAGACAAGAGCTTGGGAGAAGCGAGCATAGACGACGACCGGTGCGCCGAATCCGGGGGCGGCGTCGGTGATGGCGACGATGATGGCACGCCTGTCGTTGACCTCGAGTATCTTGCCGATTTCCAGTGGCTCTCCCGGCCATAGTCGCGCAAAGCCGAGTTGGTCGATCGCGATCGCGTCCGGCCTGCGCAGGTCCTCCGGGGCACCGACGACAAAGCGGCTCGTCATGCCAACCAGGCTGGCATCGTCGACGCCGATAAAGGACGCGGTGGTCGAGCGTCCCTCCGCGGTCCGGATCGTGCCCGACGCCCTGACCAGCGGCACCGCCCACAAAACGCCTTCGACGCCGCGCACCCGCAGGAGTTCCGTCGCGCGCATGTTGGTCGGGCCTTCGACGGTTTCGGTCTGGGGATCCATGACCCAGATCGTCGCTTCGCGCGCGTCTGAAATCACGTTCGCGGCGCGCGAAATCAGTCCGATGAAGAAGCCACCCTGTTGCGACATCAGCAACGTTGAAAAGGCTATGCCGGCGACCAGCCCGATCAGCTTCATCGGGTCCCCGAACAGCATTTTCAAGGCGATCAGCAGCATCGAGTGGCTTTCTGCCTCATGCGATCTTTCTATCTCGGCTTGGATTACACGCGGCTCAGCCGTTTGGATCACTACGCCGCCTTAGATTCGATTGAACCGCCGAACAGCGACCGAGGCAGCGGCAGCGCGCGGTTGGCCTGTGGCGGCGGCATCCCGCCCGCGTCTTGTGATGTACCGGCCGCGGCCGGAGGGCCTTCGGTATCGGTCACGATGTGGCGCATGCGGCCCTCGATCTTCTTGCCCACGCCCCTCTTGCCCACGCCCCTCTTGCCCACGTCCTTCTTGCCCACGTCGCGACCACGCGGGCCGCCGCATTCATTCGTCGTTACTGGCTGGCCGATGATAACGCCGGCGCTCGGGCTGGCCTCCCGGCCAGCCCATCACGAACGCATCGTTGCTCGCCGCCGGCGGCCCCGAGCCATTGGCATCAAGACCTCGACCACCGACCATCCCTGGCCCGTCTGGTCGCTTGCGTGGCGCAGTCCGTCACGCCGATGTCGCCACCGGGACGGCTTTGGCCCATGTCGCCGCGACCTCCATCGCGCGTCGCAAGCCGACGGAGCCACATCCTTCCGACGTCACCCAACTCTTTCGAGACGGGCCCTCAGAGCCGGTACGCCTGACGCGCCAGCAGCTTCCAGTCGGCGCCCTGCTTGGCCCACACCATCAGGATGCCGATGTTGATGGCGTTGGTCTTGCCGTCGCTCACGTTCTCGCCGGTCAGCTTGTGGCGCGCGATGGCGTTGGTGCCGACGATCTTCACCGACGCGTCGGAGAGCGTGATCGACTTCCACATCGAGCGATCGCCGGTGGCGTCGGCGATGAACTGCGCCTTGGTTTCCATGCGTCCGGCCGAATGGCCGTAGCTCATCTCCTCGGCGCAGAGCTTCTCGAACGCCGCCTTGTCCTTCTTGAGCATGGCGTCGCGGAACGCCTCGACCGCCTTGGCGACCGCGGCCTCGTCGGCCGACTGCGCCAGCGCGCCGCCGCCAGACGCCATCGCCACCAGCGCGGCCGCGCCGGCGATACCCAGATGCCGTCGTTGCAGAGTCATGGGCGGATCCTTCCCTCGGTTTGGTCCGGATGGACGACCCGAGGGTACTGCCGGGCGGCTGACATGGGAATGACGGCGACGACTATGGCCGCTCCGCCGCACGCTGGCGCAAGACCCGAGCGATATCGCGGGCGCCATGCAGGATGTGGAGGATCACGACGGTGTCTCGCTCGACTCGATAGAACGCGACGTAAGAACCGATCGTGAGGGCGCGGTAGTCTTGGTCATAGCGCCGACCGCGCTCTGGAAAGGACGACAAGGATACACACCGCGCCACGATCATATCGATGACGCGCGCCGCCGCTGTCGGATTGTCCTTATGAATATAGTCGCCGATGTCGATCAGATCGGAGCGCGCCCTGGGCGCAAACTCGACGTCAGCCGCCATATCGCCGGCGCATCTCCGCCCGGATCGCTTCAGCCGGGATACCGCCCTGCTCGCGCAGCGAATCTTCTGCCGCCGCCAGGGCCGCATCGATCCGCCGGCGCAGCTCGATATCGCGCTTCAGCTGTTCGGCCAACGCGGTCTGCGCGTCGTCGGACAGGGTCTCGGCCTCGGCCAGCGCTTCGCGGAGAACCTTGTTCATGTCGTCAGGTTACCACGCCGTGGACGCACTCACCAATCCCAGGCCTATGTCCGCGTCAGTCGCCGACGCCATAGACTCCCCGCGCCGTCGCGGCGCTGATCGCGCCTTCGGCGAAGTCGCGCGCGGCGGCCGCCGGATCGCGCTGGGCGGGCGGGCCGAAGCCGCCGGCGCCGGGCGTCACCAGCGCGAACCACTGGCCCGCCTTCAGCACGGCCTGGTCGCCGTCGAACGTCACGCCCGGCCCCGCCTCGACCTTGCCGTGCGCGCCGGCGCCGCCGCCGAACAGGCCCCAGCTCTGCGAACGCTGGCGTGTGAGGTCGACGCGCACGCGGCAGTCGTGCGTCGCCTGGTAGACGCGGCGCAGGCCCATGCCGCCGCGGTACTGGCCGACGCCGCCCGAATCCTCGACCAGCTCGTAGCGCAGCAGCGTCAGCGGATATTCGATCTCCAGCGCCTCGACCGGCAGGTTGGAGGTATTGGTGGTGTGGACGTGGACGCCGTCGAGCCCGTCCTTGGCCGAGCGCGCACCGCTGCCGCCGCCGATGGTCTCGAGATAGACCCAGGTCGAACCGTCCCTGGGCTTCTTGCCGATGAAGTAAGCGACGGTGCAGGCCGAGTTGGAGCAGGCCATCACGCGCTGCGGCACAGGTTGCGCCAGCGCGCCCAGGATCATGTCGGCGACGCGCTGGCAGGTTTGCAGGCGGCCATTGACCGCGGCCGGAGATACGCAGTTCAGGATGCTGCCGAGCGGCGCCTCGACCTGGAGCGGCCGCGCCAGTCCGGCGTTCGGTGGAATGCTGGGATCGAGCACCGACTTCACCACGTAATAGGTCGTGGCGAGCAGCGCGGTCATGGTCATGTTGATGCCGGCGCGCATCTGCTCGGGCGCGTCGAACGTGAGCGACATCGCATCGCCCCGCACCGTGAGCTCGACGGCCAAGGTCAGCGTGCCGGCCACCTCCTCGTTGTCGAACACGTCTTCGAAGCGCCAGGTGCCATCGGGCATCGCGGCGATGGCGTTGCGCATCTTGCGTTCGGCGTAGTCCATCAGCGCGCCGCCCGCCGAGAGCACCGTGTCGGTGCCATACTTGGCGGCGAGCGCCTGGAAGCGCTGGACGCCGACGCGATTGGCCGCCATCTGCGCCCGCAGATCGCTGAGACGCTCCTTCGGCACCTGCATGTTGAGCAGGATCAGGTCCAGGACGTCCTTCTGCAGCTCGCCGGAGCGATAGAGCCGCACCGGCGGGATGCGCAGTCCCTCCTGGTAGATGTGGGCATGGCCGCGGTCGACGAAGTCGGCATGGTGCGCCAGGTTCACCGTCCAGGCGGCGAGCTTGCCGTCGATGAAGATCGGCTCGGCGATCACGATATCAGGTAGGTGCGTGCCGCCGCCCTCGTAGGCGTCGTTGCCGATGAAGGCGTCGCCCGGGCGGATGTCCTGGGTCGGATAGCGCCGCATGATGTGCGGGATGAGGTCGAGGAAGCTGCCGAGATGGATCGGGATGTGCTCGGCCTGGCAGAGCGTCTCACCGGCGGCGTTGAACAACGCGGTCGAGCAGTCGCGCCGCTCCTTGATGTTGGTCGAGTGCGAGGCCCGGATCAGCGTCTCGCCGGTCTCCTCGACGATCGAGGCCATGGCGGCGCCGATCACCTCGACCGTGATCGGATCGACAGTGCCGCGTTTCATGCCGCCTCCAGGATCAGGTTGAGCCAGCGGTCGACCCGCGCCGTCATGCCAGGCGGCACCAAGGTCGTCGCGTCCATCTGCTCGACAATGGCCGGTCCCGCGAAGCGGTTGCCCGGCCGCAGCCTGTCGCGGGCATAGATCGGCGTGTCGACGACGCCGCGCGTCTCGGCCAGCCACACCGGTCGCCGCTCGCTGATGGCGCCCGAGGCATCGGCGCCGGCGTCGGGATGGGACTTGAGCGCGGCCTTGGCGACAATCCCGGTCGCCTCGACACGCAAGGTCACGACCTGCACCGGATCGGCCTCCGGCGCGAAGCCATAGCGCTGGCGATGCGCATCGGCGAAGCGCGCCGTGAGCGTTCGCATGGTCTCGGATGTGATCGGACCGTCGGGCACCGGCACGCCCAGCTCGTAATTCTGCCCCTCGTAGCGCATGTCGGCGGTGCGCGCGAGCCGGCGGTCGGCCGCGGCGATGGCCTCGTGCGCGAACCACTGGCGGGCGCGTTCGGCAAGCGCCGCGAAGCCCTGCGCCACCTCGCCCACCGAGGCATCGGTCGCGGGCAGCAGTCGCGTGCCGGCAAAGTCGGCGCGCAGGTCGGTGAGCAGCAGTCCCATCGCGCAGAGAATGCCGGGGTTGGCCGGGACCAGCACGCGCTTGATGTCGAGCTCGCGCGCCAGCCGAGCCGCGTGCAGCGGCCCGGCGCCGCCGAACGCCATCAACGTGTAGTCGCGCGGATCATGGCCGCGCTGCACCGAGATGACGCGGATCGCGCGCGCCATGTTGGCGGTCACGACCGAGAGGATGCCCTGCGCCGTTTCCTCGAGGCCAAGGCCCAGCCGCTCGGCCAGCCGCCCGACCGCCTGCTGGGCGAGGTCCTGGCGGATTTTCATGCGGCCGCCAAGCAGATGGCGCGGATTGAGCGTTTGCAGGACGACATTGGCGTCGGTCGTCACCGGCTCATGATTGCCCCGGTCGTAGCAGACCGGACCGGGATCGGCGCCGGCAGAACGCGGCCCGACTTTCAGGAGTCCGCCCTCGTCGATGTGGGCGATCGAGCCGCCGCCCGCGCCCACGGTGTGGATGTCGAGCATCGGCGCCTTGATCGGATAGCCGTGCACGATCGCCTCGGGCGCGAGCTTGCACTGCCCGCCCTGCAGCAGCGCCACGTCGGTCGAGGTGCCGCCCATGTCGAAGGTGATCAGATCCTCGAAGCCCGCCAGCCGGCCGATCGCCTGGGCGCCGACGACGCCGGTCGCCGGGCCGGACAGGATCGTGCGCACCGGCATGTCGGCGGCGCTGGCGAAGCCGATCACGCCGCCATTCGACTGCGTGAGATGCGGCGGCGCCGTCATGCCGAGACTCTCGAGCCTGGGCGCGAGGCGCTTGATGTAGCGCGCCATGACGGGTCCGAGATAAGCGTTCAGCACCACCGTCGACAGCCGCTCGTACTCGCGGAACTCCGGCGCGATCTCGTGGCCGGCCGAGATGAAGGCATCGGGCAGCTCCGCGCGCAGGATGGCCACGGCCCGCCTCTCGTGTTCCGGCCGCAGGAAACCGTAGAGGAACGAGACCGCGACCGCCTGCACGCCGGCGGCCTTCAACCGCCGCGCCGCGGTGCGCACCGCCGCCTCGTCGAGCGGCGTCGCGATCTCGCCGCTGTACAGCACGCGCTCGGGCACCTCGAGCCGCAGATCGCGCGGCACCAGGACCAGCGCCTTGTCGGCCTGGATGTCGTAGAGGTCGGGCCGCTTCTGCCGGCCGATCTCGAGCAGGTCGCGAAACCCGTCGGTGGTGATAAGGCCGGTCTTCACCCCGCGATGCTGGATCAGCGCATTCGTCGCCACCGTGGTGCCATGGCCGAAATAGACGATCGCGCCGCCCTCGGCCGCCACGCGCTTCATGCCCTGCTCGACGCCCTCGGCGATGCCGCGCGAGGGATCGTCCGGCGTCGACGGCACCTTCCACACCTCGACGCGGCCGGTCGCCTCGTCGAACAGGCAGATGTCGGTGAAGGTGCCGCCCGAATCGACGCCGACGCGCCAGCGCGCGGTGGAACCCGTGGACGTGCTCATGCGGTCGATCGAACTGGCCCCGCGCACCGAGCCAATCGGTCAGCACGTGCGGCGCCTGGCGCTGGAACTCGGGTTGGCGCGAGAGCGCTCGTTGAACGGCCTGTTTTCACTAGCAAGCAATTCGCCTCTCGTTCAGACGGGCGCAACATTGTCGAGCCGAGGATAGTCTATAGTGACTGGTAGTTTAAAGGTTGGGCCGAACAAGCAATGGGCATGAAGTATGCGCCAGCATTCGTAACACTCCGCGGCCTGTTGCATTCGGAGCACCACTACGGACCACCCAATTACGGACTTACGCCCCTTCAGGATATGTATGAAGGGGCGATCATTCTCAGGCTCGATACGCCAATCGACATCGACGCCAGCGAGGCCGCGGGCGAGGAGGGTGTCTGTTCTGTTGGTCGTCGCGGTGTTCGGGAACTTCACCTCGTGCCAATGGCACCCGATCGCGGACACGCCCCATGGGAGTCGTTTCTGGGCCACGTGGTTGAGGTAACTGGTCAGCTATACCCAGCCCATACAGGGCACCATCGCAGAGACGTGCTGATCTTTTGCGATGAGGGCGCGATCTCGCCCATCTCGGCCATTGGCCCACAGACCGTCGAAGATACAGCGATAAAGGCTCGTGGCTCCGGCGTCGTCATATCTTCGGATGGACACATTCTCACATCGCTCCACGTCGTGGATGGAGCCGCTTACACAGTGAGAGCTGGTCTTCATCGCTCCACTGCGGAGTTGGTGGGACGCGAGCCGGCGCTGGACGTTGCTCTGCTTCGGGCCGATTTGCCATCTGTTCGTGTGCCAGATGTTCGGCTCAGTTCGCCACCGTTTCTTGGAGAACGAGTTTACGTCTGCGGATTTCCACTACGTCCGATCCTTACACATAACCTTTCCATTACCGATGGACTCGTGTCCGGATTCAATCTGCCGGTTGACGGATGTTTTCACATATCTGCGCCGGTTCAGCGCGGGAACAGCGGTGGCCCGGTGTTTGATGCAATGGGCAATGTCCTGGGATTTGTCCGGGGTTATGCCGCTCCACAGAAGATACTTGAGAAACTCGGCGCCCCGGTTGGAGCAACCGGCGGGATAGAAGTCTTGAATCAAGCAGTTGCCGCCTACAGCCTACGCGTTTTCCTTGCACAACAAGGTGTCACCGTTTCAGACGTCGGCTTTTGGCATTCGGTGCCAATGCCATCCGAACATCTACCGGGGACCGAGATCGCTCATCGAGCAATGCAAAACTGTGTGGAAGTCGAAAGCTGGCGATAGAACCTGGATCAACTACTTCCGCGTCAGCCGCTGCACCACCATGTCCATCTGGTCGAAGTGCTCGAGGTGGATCGTCATCTTCGTTTCTTCGCCCGGCCCGACGTGGTCGATCTCGACGCGCAGGCCCAGCGACTCGATCAGCGTTCGCTCGAGCGATAGTGTGTCGGCGTCCTTGTCCGAACCCTTTTTCGATATCGTCCGCTTGGGCGTTGGGCCGCGGCCCTGGCCTTTCGCGCCCGATGTGCTCCAGCCCGGCGGCACACCCTTGCCGTCCCAGCCCGCCTTCGCCGCTTCCTTCGCGAGATTGCCCAGCCGCTCGAACTCGCGCGTGCTCAATCCCTGCTCGTGGCCGAAGCGCGCCAGCGATGCCGGATCCTTGGTGCCGAGCAGCGCGCGCGCCTGGCCGGCGTCGAGGCGATGGTCAGTGACCATGTTCGCGACCTCGGCCGGCAGCTCGAGCAGGCGCAGCGTGTTGGCGACATGCGCGCGGCTCTTGCCCACCGTGGCGCCGATGCGCTCCTGGGTGTGGCCGAACTCGTTCTGCAGGCGGCGATAGGCGATCGCCTCCTCGATCGGGTTGAGATCGGCGCGCTGGACGTTCTCGATCAGCGCGATCTCCAGCGCGTCGCGATCGGCCAGCGCCTTGATGACGACCGGCACCTCGTGCAGCTGGGCGCGCTGCGCGGCGCGCCAGCGCCGCTCGCCGGCGACGATCTCGTAGCGCTGCTGGATCACGACGTTGTCGCGGTCGCGCGCCGGGCGCACCAGGATCGGCTGCACCACGCCATGTGCGGCGACCGACTCGGCGAGCTGCGCCAGGCTCTCTTCGCTGAAGTCCAGGCGCGGCTGGTACTTGCCGGGCCGCAGCCATTCGATCGGCAGGGTCATGGTCGGCAGCGGCGGCGCGGCGGCAAGCGGCCCAGGCGCAACGGACGGAGGAGCGGCGGTCGGACGCTCGGGTGCGTCGGCGGCGGCTGCCGGCGGATCGTCGCCCAGCAGCGCCGCCAGCCCACGGCCCAGGCCACGCGGCTTGATCGGTTCCTTGCTCATGGCGCGGCTCTCTCCAATGCGGGAATACCCAGCCGGCGCCGGCGCAGCAGCTCGCCCGCCAGCAGGATGTAGGCCTGCGATCCGGTGCAGTCCTTGTCGTAGATCAGCACCGGCAGGCCGTGCGAGGGCGCCTCCGAGATGCGGACATTGCGCGGGATCGTGGTGCCGAAGGCGACGTCGCCGAAATGCGTGCGCACGTCCTTCTCGACCTGGACGGCGAGGTTGTTGCGGCGGTCCATCATGGTCAGGATGATCCCGGCGATATGCAATCTGGGGTTGAGTGCCCGCCGCATGCGATCGACGGTGCGCACCAGATGGCCGATGCCTTCGAGCGCGAAAAACTCGCATTGCAGCGGCGCCAGCACGGCGTCCGCTGCAACCAATGCGTTCAATGTCAGCAGGCCGAGCGAGGGCGGGCAGTCGATCAGGATCATGTCCCAGCGGGTCTTGCCAGCGCTGGCCTCGAGCGCGTCCTTCAAGCGGAACTCGCGGCGCTCGATGTCGATCAGCTCGAGTTCGGCGCCGGCCAGGTTCACGTTGGCGGGCGCGACGAACAGGTTGGGAATGCGCGTCTCGACGATCGCCTCGTCGAGCGGCGCCATGCCGAGCAAGGCCTCGTAGGTGCCGGTCTTGCGCTGCGCGGCGCCGACGCCCAGCCCGGTCGAGGCGTTGCCCTGCGGGTCGAGGTCGATCAGCAGCACCTGCTGGCCGACCGCGGCCAGGGCTGTGGCGAGATTGATCGCGGTCGTCGTCTTGCCGACGCCACCCTTCTGGTTGGCCAGGGCGTAGATTCGGGGGGGCGTCGTCTGGGCGTCGGGGGCGTCGGACAAACGGTTTCTCAGGTGCGCGGGCGCAGCTGCGAGATCCTGAGGATGGAGGCGTTGGGCTCCGTCACGCTGGGCACGCGCTGGACGTCCATCATCCAGTCCCGCGCCGCTTCGGTCAATTCAGCGTCGACATTGGCGCCCTTGTGGAAAAGGCAAATAGCGGGGTCAGTTGCGAAGGGAGAGGCCCAAGAGAGCAACATGGGCAGCGGCGCCAGGGCCCGGGCGGTCACGACATCGACGGGGAAAGGCGGCAACGCCTCGATCCTGGTGGCCTTGACCGAGGCGTTGGGCGCGATGGCGCGCGCCACCTCGATGAGGAAGGCGGCCTTGCGCTGGTCCGACTCGACGAGCGTGACGGCGATGTCCGGCCGCTCGGCGGCGATGACCAGGCCGGGGAACCCAGCGCCGGAGCCGAGATCGACCAAGGTCCGGGCTTGCGGAGGCAGCAGGCCGAGGAGCTGGAGGGAGTCATCGAGATGGCGGTGCTCCAGATCGTCGATCGTCGAGCGGCCAACGAGGTTGATCGATCTCTGCCATTTGCGCAGCAACTCGGCATAGGTCCGGAGCTTGGGGGAGTGTTTCACGTGAAACACGTCCTTTTCCTTCCCCCGGAGGGGGAAGGTGCCCGAAGGGCGGATGGGGGATGTCGAAGGCGGAGACCCCGCGCGTTGAAACATCCCCCTTCCGTCGCGCTGCGCGCGCCACCTTCCCCCTCCGGGGGAAGGGAGAGCAAAGGACCCACCTCGGGATGAGGCCGGGAGTGTTTCATGTGAAACACGTCTTTTTCCTTCCCCCGGAGGGGGAAGGTGCCCGAAGGGCGGATGGGGGGTGTCGAAGGCGGAGACCCCGCGCGTTGAAGCATCCCCCTTCCGTCGCGCTGCGCGCGCCACCTTCCCCCTCCGGGGGAAGGGAGAAGGCAAGACCCGCCCCGGTGCGAGGTTGGAAATGTTTCACGTGAAACGTCTGACGTGGCGCAGCAAGGAGACCAGCGCTGCGGGGGTGACGCCGGCCAGTCGGCCGGCATGGCCCAAGGTCGCCGGTCGATGGGTCGTGAAGATCTGTCGGATCTCGGCGGAAAGACTACCCATAGCGGCGTAGTCGAGATCATCGGGCAGGGCTAGTGCCTCGTCCCGCCGATAGGCGTCGATGTCGGCCTGCTGGCGCCGCAGGTAACCGGCGTAGAGGGCGTCGATCTGGAGCTGCTCGGCGATATCGGGCGATAGGGTCGCCATGTCCGGCCAGATCGTCGCCAGCCGTGCCAGGGACATGCCGGGAAGCGCCAGCAGATCCTGGGCGCTGCGGACGACACCATCCTGGTTGACGGCGATCCCGTGCTTCAGCGCGGCTGATGGCGAGAGGGCGTGCGCCGCCAGAAGCGCCCGGCCGGCGGCCAGCGCCTCGGCCTTGGCGCCAAACGCCTTGATCCGTGCGGCGCCGACGCAGCCGATCTCGATGCCGCGCCGGGTCAGCCGCTGGTCGGCATTGTCGGCACGCAGCAACAGACGGTACTCGGCGCGCGAGGTGAACATGCGGTAGGGCTCGGGCGCGCCGCGTGTCACCAGGTCGTCGATCATCACGCCGACATAGCCGTCGGCGCGATCGACGATGAAGTCGCGGGAGCTCGCGGCATTGATGCCGGCGATCAGGCCCTGCGCCGCCGCCTCCTCGTAGCCGGTTGTGCCGTTGATTTGGCCGGCCAGGTAAAGCCCGGGAATCCGGCGGGTTTCCAGCGTGTGGCGCAGCTCGCGGGGATCGACGTGGTCGTATTCGATGGCGTAACCCGGCCGCAGCATCGCCGCGTCTTCGAGACCCGGAATGGTGCGCAGCATCGCCGCCTGCACCTCGCGCGGCAGCGAGGTCGAGATGCCGTTGGGATAGACCGTGATGTCGTCGAGCCCCTCGGGCTCGAGGAAGATCTGATGCCGCTCGCGCTGGCCGAAGCGTACGACCTTGTCTTCGATCGAGGGGCAATAGCGCGGGCCGGAGGATTCGATCTGGCCCGAGTACATCGGCGCGCGATGCAGATTCTCGCGGATCAGCGCGTGCGTTGCCGTTGTCGTGGAAGTAAGGAAGCACGAAATCTGCGGAACGGTGATTCGCTCGGTGAGATAGGAGAACGGCTGCGGTGGGTCGTCACCGCGTTGTTCCACAAGGGATTTCCAGTTTATGGTCCGGCCGTTCAGGCGCGGCGGCGTACCGGTCTTCAGGCGTCCAAGCTGGAATCCAAAGCGCGCCAGGGTGCGGGACAACCCACTCGACGGCGGCTCCAGCGCATCCTCCGCGCCGGACGCGCCGGACGCCAATGGCAGATCGCTCGGCCCGCCCGCCGCCCGCTGGCCCCTTGCCCGGCCGGCGGGGATGGTGAGCTCGCCGCAATGGATGAGGCCGCGCAGGAACGTACCGGTGGTCACCACCACCGCGCGGGCGGCGATCCGGCCGCCATCCGCCAGCTCGACGCCGGCGACCCGGCCCGAGGCGTCGAGCCAGACGTCCTCGACAGCGCCCGCCCGTACCTCGAGCCCGGCCGTCTCGGCCAGGATCGTCTGGACCGCGCGGCGGTAGAGCGCGCGGTCGGCCTGTGCACGCGGTCCGCGTACCGCCGGACCCTTGCTCGCGTTCAGCGTGCGGAACTGGATGCCGGCGCGATCGATGGCGCGGCCCATCACGCCGTCCAGGGCGTCGATCTCGCGCACCAGATGGCCCTTGCCCAGCCCGCCGATCGCCGGGTTGCACGACATCTCGCCGATGGTGGCGACGTCGTGCGTCAGCAGCAGCGTGCGCGCGCCCATGCGCGCGGCGGCGGCCGCCGCCTCGGTACCGGCATGGCCGCCGCCGATGACGATGATGTCGCAAGAATCAGGGTCACGGCTCACGGCGCGCACATTGCGAGCGCGCCTCGCCGAGTCAAGCCTGGCGACGCGCCCGGCTCAGCCCGTCGCCGTCTTTCCGCCGACCAGCTCGCGATGCACCCCTGGCCCTTCCTTCAGCGCGAACGTCCGGAACGCGGCGGCCAGCGGGTTGTCGCGGCTGGCGGGCGACATGGCGAAAATCACGTTGTAGCCCAGTGCCGGCTGGAAGGGCCGCACGACGATGCCGCCGCCATTGGCCACCATCGCGGCCTGCGCGCTGAGGTCCGACGCGATGGTCACGCCCAGCCCCTGCGCCACCAACGCGCAGGCGGCCACCGGCGTCGACGCCTCGGCGACGACACGCACCCTGGCGCCGGCGGCGGCCAACGTGGCGTCGATGTCGCGGCGGCTGCCGAGATCAGCGGTATTGCCGATGAAGCCCTCGCCATCGAGATCGGCCGCCTCGATCGCGGCCTTGCGCGCCAGCCTGTGCCCGGCCGGCACGGCGCAGACCTCACGGCCGCTGACCACGTTCTCGGCCGCCAAGGTGCCGACATCGGCCAGCGCGCGGCTGCGTAAGGTGCGGGTGGCGAAGCCGATGTCGACCGAGCCCTTCAACACCTGCTCGATCAAATAACGCGCGCCATCGGCCTCGAAGGTGACATGCGCCCGCGGATGCAGCGCCACGAAGCGCGCGATCAGGCGCGGCATGAAGGCCGGCGCCAGCGCCGAGCCGGCGCCGACCACGAGGCGTCCGCCGCCATCCAGCTTCAGATCGCGCGCCTGCTCGAGCAGCAGGTCGAAGCCACGCTTGACCCGCGTCATCTCGCGATAGAGCGCCATGCCCTGGTCGGTCGGCACCATGCGCGCGCCGACGCGACGGAACAGCTTGTAGCCCAGCCCGCGTTCCAGCGCGTCGATCAGCTTGCTCACGGTGGGCTGCGAGACCTTGAGCCGCGCCGCGCCGGCGCTGAACGTGCCTTCCTCGATGACGGCAAGGAAGGTTTCGATCTGCCTGAGGTTCACCGCATCCCTCCGATCGACGCAACCAGCGCGCGGTGCAACGCCGGCCCCTCTTCCAGCGTCATCCGGCGGAACGCTTCGGCCAGCTGGGCATTGCGCGCCGCCGGCGAGACGGCGATGCCCACGGCATAACCGACCGCGGGCCGCATCGGCCGGCAGACGAAACCGCAGCGCCGATCGCCGGCGCCGGCGGTGAGCGCGCTCAGATCGGAGACCATCGTGACGCCAACGCCCTGTCCGACCAGCGAACAGGCCGCCGCCGGGGTCGAGGCCTCCGCCACCAGGCGCGCCGGCGCTTTCGCCTCCCGCGCCAGCCTGTCGTCGATCTCCCGACGGCTGCCGACGCTGGACGTGATGCCGACATAGGGCTCGTCCGCGAGCTCGGCGAACGCGACGACGGTTTTCGCCGCGAGCCTGTGATTGGCCGGCAATACGCAGACGACCTCACCCTCGGCGAAACGCTCGGTCGCCACGGCGCCGGCGCCGGCGTTGAAGGCCGTGCTGTGCGTCGTGCTCGTCTCGAGGAAGACATCGATCGTGCCGCTGACGTGCTGCTCGATCAGATAGCGCGCGCCATCGGCCTCGAGCGTGACGTGCGCGTCGGGATAGCGTGCGCGGAAACGTGCGATCAGGCGCGGCGCGAGAGTCCCGCACAGCGCCGAGCCGGCGCCGACGACCAGCCGTCCGCCGCCGTCGCCCTGTCCCTTGAGATCCCTGGCCTGATGCAACAGGAAGTCGAAGCCGCGCTTGACCCGCGTCATCTCGCGATAGAGCGCGAAACCCTGGTCGGTGGGCGCGACGCGCGCGCCGCTGCGGCGGAACAGCTTGTAGCCCAGGCCACGCTCCAGCGCGTTGATCAGCTTGCTGACGGTGGGCTGCGAGACCTTCAGCCGCGCGGCGCCGGCGCTGAACGTGCCCTCTTCGAAGACCGCCAGGAAGGCCTCGATCTGTCGCAGATTCATCGTCATCGCCCCGAGAAGCCGCCACCACCCACCGTGAATGCAGCGCGACAGGTTACAGTGTAACTGGACCGTTAGCGCATAGCTCCTGAAGCATACTCGCCGCGCCCACCGCTCCCGGTCGACCCGGGGCCACCAGCGCTGGGCTGCCTATTCAATCCCTCGTTGAGTTTGCTCTCGCCTCCACAGGCCATCCATGGGGCTGTTCCACCAACCCATCTACCAGCCATGGGGTCAACGGCCTGGGCGCTAAAAAATCCCCGGCGTGCTCGACGCGCTCCCCGCGCGTTTTCCCGCATGCCAAGCGCAACTAATGAGGGTCCTGACAGTGTAATGACAGCTTGCTATCGCACATCTAAAGCGATTATAAAACTTCCATAGTTAAGATATTAATCCCTCAGGATTTATTCATGTCCAATGAAATCTTGGTCATCGAAGACGACGCGTTTCTCCGCGACGAAATCGTCGATTTTCTTGCGCGTCGCGGTCGTAGCGTCGTGTGCTGTGAATCCATCGCCCAGGCCGATGAAGCTTGCCAGCAGGGGTTGAAGCCGCGACTGATCCTCTCCGACATCCATTTGCCCGATGGCGACGGCGTCAGCTTCTGCGTGCGCATGGCCGAAAGCCTGCCCGGCACCAAATGGGTGCTGATGTCGGGCAATCGCGAGCTGGTACGCTACGGCACGCTGGCCCGGCTGCCCTCGGTGCAGGTCGTCGACAAGCCGGTGCCCCTCGCGGTTCTTGCCCGTTTCATCGGTGCGCTCGATGCCAGCCCCGCCTGACGCCGCCATCACCGACCCAACCCATCGCCGCCTGATTCTGCTCGTCGAGGACGAGATCGAGCTGCTGGCGGAGATCTCCGCCTTCCTGCGTCGTCGCGGGCACGACGTACGAACCGCCTCGAACTTCGACGAAGCGCTCGCGCAGCTGAAGGATTGCGCCAATCGTCTGGACCTGCTGCTGACCGATGTGCGCCTGCCCGGCGGCAGCGGTCTGGACCTGCTGCGTTCCGCTGGTGTCGACGGCCAGAGTACCCTGCGCCGCGTGGCGATGACCGGCCATCTCGACCAGGAAGGCATCGACCAGGCGGAGGCGTCGGGCGCCGAGCACGTGCTGCTGAAGCCATTCAGCCTCTCCGAACTAACCCGCGCGATTCAGCCGGATGCGAGTCCCCGCGATATCGCGGGCAAGGACCGCTAGCGGCTCGCCTCCCGGCGATGAAAGAGACCCATGGTGGCCGCGACCGACAGCTACTCGCCCACGCCTGACCGCGAGGCCACGGCGCTCTCGGTCGAGCACGCCCAACGGTTCCTCGCGCCCGCGCTGGGCGACAAGACATCGCTCAGCCTTTGGGACCTCATCCGTGTGCTGCGGCTGGTCCTCTTGATCGGCGCGATCATGATCGGCGTCATCGTCACCGGCACCATAAAGCTCAGCGACGCCGCCCGGCGCGAGGCCTACGAAACAGCCTTTCGCGACACCGAGAGCCTGACCGCCATCGTCGCCGAGCAGGTGCAGCGCACCTTGGCGAATGTCGACGAGCGCCTGCGCTTCGTCGCCCGCGAGATGCGCCGCGGCGGCGGCGCCGTGTCGTTGCAGGCGCTGGTCGACGACGGCGCGGTCTCGCTCGACAAGGTCATCGTGCTCGGCCTCGTCGACGACCGCGGCCGGCTTGTACAGACCGACGACGGCCCGATCGAAAACGGGCCGGATCTGACGGCCCGCAGCCACATCGGCCCGCATCTGCGCGCGCCCGACGCGGGCTTGCTGATCGGCGAGCCGGTCATTGGCCAAGTCAGCCGCAAGTGGTCGATACATGCGTCGCGCGCGGTGCACCACGCCGACGGCAGGCTGCTGGGCATCATCACCGCCGCCGTCGACCCCGCTTACTTCGCCGAGTCCTGGCGCGGTCTGAACCTCGCCGCCGGCGGCCACATCGAGCTGGTCGGCACCGACGGCTTGCTGCGCGCGCGCTCCTACGCCCTGGAGGCCGCGCTGGCCGGCGCCGTCAAGGCGCCCGATCTCGTCGCGGCCACGCGCGACGCCCCGAGCGGCCGCCTGCTGCGCGACACGCCCACCGGCCAAAGCCTATCGCACTATCGCCGCCTCGAAGGCGCGCCGCTCATCGTCTCCGTCGGCTTCGATCTCGGCGCCATCAACGGCTGGGTCGAGGCGCGCCAATCGCGCTATATCGCCGGCGCTGGCGCGCTGAGCGTGCTGCTGGGCATCGTCCTGGTGCTGCTCGCCCAGCGTACGCTGGCGACCAACGCCGAGCGCGCGCGCGCCTCCTCGACCACGCGTCTGCTACTCGAGGCCATCGACGCGCTGCCGGTATCGTTCGGCTTGTACGATCGCAACGAGCGTCTCGTTCTCTACAATCGCCGCTCGGCGGAGCTCAACGGCGCGGTCGTCGGCCCGCACGCGCTCGGCCGCACCTTCATCGAGCTGCTCGACGACTTCATCGCGCGGGAGCGCGCGAAGCGGCCCGACCACGACTGGGCGGCTACCCGCCAGCTCCAGATCGAGGGCTTCCACGCCGCCGAGCCCTACGACTCGCCAGCGGCTGACGGTTCCTGGCAGCGCAACTTCGGTGTCGGCATGGTCGGCGGCGGGCGCGTGCACATGCAGCTCGATATCACGCCGCTGAAGCGCCGCGAGACCGAGCTGCAGTCCAGCCGACGGCGCTACGAGAGCCTGGTGAACTCGCTCGCCGACGTCGTGTTCTCATGCGACCGAGCCGGCGCCATCACCTATATCAGCGCCCGCGTCACACGCTTCCTGGGCTACGCCGCGGACAGCCTCAACGGCCGCGACATCCTCTCGCTGTTCCACGAGCAGGACCACGACAAGGTGCGCCGTGCCATGCGCAGCGTCCACCCGCGCGGCGCGCCGCTCACGGTGGTCTGCCGCGCCGTCCGGCCCGACGGCGCCGCGCGCTATGTCGAGATCCGGCTGGGCGCCGGCGAATCGGACGAGGCCGGCAACCGCGCCATCAGCGGCGTGATCCGCGACATCCACAAACAGCACCACCTCGTCCTGCAGCTGCGCAACGAGATGAGCCGCCTGAGCTCCATCGTCCATTCGAGCGGCGCGCTGATCCTGCTGGTCGACCGCGACGCCCGTGTCACCATGGCCAATAGCGGCTTCCTCGCGCTGACCGGGCTCAGCCACGAGGATGTCGTCGGCCAGCCGCTCGACGCCGTCATTCCTTGCCCACCCGACGTGCGCCTGGTCGAGACCTTCACCAAGGGCGACGGCGCGCGCACACCCGCGCCAGTCGAGTTCGACGTCACCCTGATCGACACCCGCCAAGAGAAGCGCATCATCCACGTCACGGCGCAGGCCGACTACGCCGAGGACGGCCGCATGCGCCACCTCGTGTTGCTTGGCGTCGACGAGACGGCGCGCCGCGCCGCCGAGGTCCGCCTGTTCGACGCCTCGCGCCTGGCCACGCTGGGCGAAATGGCCTCGAGCATCGCGCACGAGATCAACCAGCCGCTGGCGGTGATCCGTCTGGCCGCCGAGACCTTGAACGAGGAGTTCCAGCTCGCCGAGCCGGGCGCGGTCCCCGCCGACCTGCGCGAGTTCACCGAGCGCAAGCTCACGCGCATCGCCAACCAGACAGAGCGCGCCTCGACGATCATCCGCGACCTGCGCATCTTCGCGCGCAAACCGGACGACCAGCCGACAGCCTTCTCGGTGCCCGACGCGCTGCGCGGCGCCGCCGATCTGGTGAACGAGCAGCTACGCCTGGCCAGCGTCGGCATCGAGTTGCGGCTCGACGAGGCCTGCAGCCCTGTGCTGGGCCACGCCAATCGCCTGCAGCAGGTGGTGATCAACCTGGTGCTCAACGCCCGCGACGCGATGCTCGAGAAGCCCGGCGACGCGCCGCCGGCGATTCGTATCCGCGCCTACCCCAAGCCCGACGGCTCGGGCGTCGTCGTCGACGTCGAGGACAACGGCCCCGGCATTCCGCCCAAGGTCCTGCCGCGCCTGTTCGAACCGTTCTTCACCACCAAGCCGGGCGGCAAGGGCACCGGCCTTGGCCTGTCGATCAGCTACGAGATCGTGCGCCAGATGGGCGGCACCATCTCGGCCGAAAACCTCGAGGGCCGCGGCGCGCGCTTCCGCTTCACGCTGCCAAGCGCGCCGGCCACGCCGGCCGCCGACTCACCCGCGATCGCCGCGGAGTGATGCTTTCTTGATTCTATCTTCCCCTGGAGAGGGAAGGTGGTGCGGAGCGACGGAGGGGGGATGTCGAAGACGGACTGCTGCGTTCGTCTCCGACATCCCCTTATCCGCCCTCCCGCCTCCGCGAAGCCCGCTTCGGCGGGCGAAGGAAGGTCGGGCACTTTCGCCCTCCGGGCAGGGCGATCGCATAGGGCCTTCAAGGCCGGGGGCGCGCCCCGACCGGGCAGCGGTTTTCAATGTTTTCGGGCCGCGTCGCTCCAGCGACGCAACTTGAGCGCCGCTGAAGCGGCGCGGCCCCAAGACAGTCAACAATCCATATGCGATCGCCCTGCCCCTCGGGGGAAGGAAAGACCGCTCACTTCCCGATACAGAAGTCGCGGAATACGACGTCGAGCATGTCCTCGACGTCCATGCGCCCGGTGATGCGCGCCAGCGCGCGCGAGGCCAGGCGCACGTCTTCGGCGATCAGCTCGGGCATCCCGGGATTGGCACGCGCCGCTTCCATGGCGCGATCGAGCGCCTGGGCACAACGCGACAGCGCCTCGCGGTGGCGCGCGCGGGTGAGCGGCGGCGGCGTGGCCGCGGCGCGCGCCAAAAGCGCAGTGTGCTCGCCGACGATCTCGACCTCGCCGAGCATCGCCGCCACGGTGCCCTCGAGCCGCTCGAGCAGCTGCGGCACGCCGTGGCCCGACAGCGCCGAGACGCCGACATAGGTCGCGTGGCGCGTGCCGTCGGCGGCGATGTCGTCGGCCGCCGTGTCGATATCGGCGCCCTGGTCGGGCAACAGGTCGACCTTGTTGACCACGATCAGATCGGTCGCGCCGTTCCAGACGTCGGCGGTGCTCCAGATGTCGCGCGCCACATGCCGCCAGTCGCCCGGCAAGCCGGACGAATCGGTCGACTGCACCACGAGCACGCGGATGTCGGCGTCGCTGGCGCGCGCCTTGGCGCGCCGGACGCCCTCCTGCTCGATCGGGTCGGCCGAGGCGCGCAGACCGGCGGTGTCGGCGAGGGTCACGGGATAGCCGCCGAGATCGAGATGCACCTCGATCACGTCGCGCGTCGTGCCCGCTGTCGCCGACACGATCGCCGCGTCGCGCTTGGCGATCAGGTTGAGCAGCGACGACTTGCCGGCGTTGGGCGGACCGATGATGGCGATGGTCACGCCGTCGCGCAGACGTTCGCCGCGCCGATCGTCGAGGTGGCCAGCGATCTCGCCGCGCAGGCGCTCGATCTCGGGCCAGATCTTCTCGACCACGTTGGTCGGCAGGTTCTCGTCGGGAAAGTCGATGCTGGCCTCGAGATGCGCCACCGCGCGCAACAGCGTGTCGCGCCAGCCATCGTAAAGCTTGAACAGCGCGCCATCGTATTGGCGCAGCGCCTGACGGCGTTGCGCCGCGGTTTCGGCGGCGACGAGATCGGCGATCGCCTCGGCCGAGGTCAGGTCGAACTTGTTGTGCTCGAAGGCGCGCCGCGTGAACTCGCCCGGCTCGGCGAGGCGACAGAAATCGAGCTTGGCCAGCGCCGCCAGCGCCGCGGCGATCACCGCGCGGCCGCCATGGATATGGAACTCGGCCATCGACTCGCCGGTGTAGGTGCGTGGCGCCTGGAACCAGATCGCCAGGCCGCGATCGACCACCTCACCGGTCTCGGGGTCGATCATTGTCTTGACCGCGGCGCGGCGCGACGACGGCAGGCTGGGATCGCGCGCCGAGAAACCACGCTGAAACGCGCCCGGCTCGGTCAGGAAGACATAAGCGTCGCTGGCGCGCTTGCCGGAGACGCGAATGACGGCGATGCCGGCCCCGGCGCGCCGCGTGGGCGCCGCCGTGGCGAGCGCGTAGATGGTGTCTTCAGCCCCGGCCATGCAATCAGACTATGTCATTGCAGGGGGTACAGCGCCAAGACGTGCGTATCGGGCGGTTCGGCGATGCGCAGGATCGGCACGCGACCCGCCGCGTCGAGGGCGACGAGGCGATGGGCCACGTAACCCGACGCGCTGTCCGGCTCGAGCAGCAGCGCCGCCAACGTCGCCAGCCGCTGGTCGAGCGTCACCACAAAGCTGCCGGCTGGAAGGGCCTCCTCGCCCCGCTCGAGCTCGAAGCGTCCCAGGATTGTCTCGCCCGCCCCGGCTTCGATGGAAAGCGTGCGGTAGCGTTCGACGGTCAGGCGCGCCTGGGCGCCCAGCGTGTCGACGGCGACGCCCAGCTCGACCAGGCGACGCGCCGCCTCCATGGCCGATGGCGGCAGCACATAGCCCCAGGGCCGCGGCCGGCTGACCTCGGGAATCAGCTTCAGCGAGGATCGCCAATCGACCGTCACCGGGCGCAACGCGCCGCTCACGGGATCGACGAAGACCAGGTCGCGCCGCTCGGGCGACTGGCGCGCGCGCACCACCAGCATGCGCGCGGGATCGCGCGCCAGGTCGAAGCGCCGCGATTCGTCGCGCGCCACGTTGAGCGCGACGTGGTTCCTGGCCGCCGTCGCCAGCGCCGCCTCCATGGCGGTGACCTGGGCGAAGACCCGGCGCTTCCAGTTGGTGCGGCCGATGCCGATGCCGCGCGTCTCGATCACGATACCGGCGGCATGGCGCAGGCCGGAGGCGTTGCGCGCCAGCTCCGGCTCGATGCCACCCATGTTGACCACCTTGGGATCGCGATCGGCGGTGAAGTACCAGTCGTGCGTCAGGGCCCGCGCGTCGAAGGCGTTGCGCAGCGCCGGCAGGAAGGTGCCGTCCTGCAAGAGCGTGATGGCCGGCGTGAGGTTGGCCTGGGTCGCGGCCTGGATCAGCACGTCGGGCCGCGCCAGGCCGCCGAAATTGCGCACCCAGCCGCCGGCCACGGTGTACTCGTGCCCATCGATCACCAGCGCCGGATCGAGCTCGCGCATCAGGCCGATCAGCACGCGCGCCTCCGGTGTGCGCGCCAGCACATGGTCGCGATTGAGGTCGATCCCGTTGCTGGTCATGCGCCGGAACGCCTCGGCGCCATCGGGATTGGCGCGCGGCACGACCACGACGTTGATGTGCTCGAGCAGCGGCGCGAGATCGCCCCGCGCCAGGCGGGCGATCACCACCAGCGCCGCCTCGCCGCCCGCCGGCTCGTTGCCGTGCTGCTGGCCGATGATCAGCACCGTGGGCCGCCCGTTGCGGCGCAGGGCCGCGATGTCGGGGCCGCCCTGGGCGAAGATCACCGCCGCGATCGACCGGCCCTCCTGCGACCAGCCCATGGTGCGCACGGCGACATGCGCCACGCCTTCGCTCGTCGCGGCGAGGAACCTTGCCAGTTCGGCATAGGAGGTGAAATCGACTCGGCCGGGGGCGAAGGACGGCGTGGTGTAGGTGACACGCGGCTCGGGATAGAGCGCGGCGACGGCGGGCGCCTGGGCCGGCACCCGGGCCGGATCGAATTGCGCCGCCGCCGGCGCCCATGAGGCGACGAGCAGCAGCAGAGAGAAGACCAGACGGACAACGGAACGGGCCATCAAGGGCGCCTCCCGAGATCCAGTCTATCTCACCGCGATACGACCTGCGCGAGCAAGGTGATCAATGCCGCCCCGTCGCCGGCGCGAACGATCCGCACGCCCGGTGTGCCGGCGGGCAGGCCGCATTCCTGGGAGCACAGCACGGGCACGCCGCGCGCCAACGCCTCGAGCAGCAGGCGCGGGCGGTGCTCGACGAAGGCCGGCAGGACAACGCAGGCGATGCCAGCCCAAGGGTCGCGGCGGTCGGCGGGAGACGCATCGACGCCGGACCAGAAGTCCGCGCCCTCGCTTGCCTGTCCCAGCACGCGCACCGGCAGACCGAGCGCGCGGCAGGCCGCGCGCACGTCGAACGCGCCCTTGCGGCCCAGCGCGGAGGCCGGGAAGAGCACGGCGCCGCGAGACTCGAGCGAACTTTTGACATCGCGCGCTTGCGGGATGGCCCAGTCCAATTGCTGGACCAGGCCGCCATACCGCGCACGGCAATAGGTGGCCACCGCCGCGTGCGGCGTGACCAGCGCATGGGCGCCGCGCAGGGCTTCCTCCTCCGCCTCGATCAGCGCCGCATCGGCGCGGAAGTCGGCGAGAGTCGGCGATTGCGGATGCAGGGCGCTGGCGCGATCGAGCTGGGCATGCAGCAGGCTGAGCGGCGAGCGGTTCAGCAGCACCGTGTAGTGCCGTCCGCCGAGCACACCGGCGCGCCACAGATGCGGCAGGAGGTTGAGCGAGATCACCAGGCGATCGGCTTCGAGCGCGAGGTCGCGCGCATAGGTGTCGGCGAGCATGCGGTCCAAGCGCAAAAGGCCGCGCTGACGCGCCGCGCCCTGGGCGCCGAGCAAGCGCGTGGCGAGGCCGCGCGTGATGGTAAGCGCGACATGCTCGCGGACGCGAACCTTGGGTAGCGCGGCCACCGACCAGGCATAAGCGGCGCGCCCGCGGCGCTTGCCGTCCATCGGCAGCGACACCTGATCGCCGGCGCGCGCCCGCTTGGCCATCCAGCGGTCAAACTCCGGCCAGACCTCGTCGAGCAACCAGGCGGTATGGCCGGCTTGGATCGCCGGCGCGATGTACTCGACGCAGTCCCGTTGCTCGCAGCCGATGCAGTCGTGGGCGTGATCGTGATCGTGTGGGTCGTTCTTCCCTTCTCCCCGCGCATGCGGGGAGAAGGTGCCGAGCGTCAGCGAGACGGATGAGGGGCTTCCTGGCGCAACGGCCGCCTCCGTCGTTGTTGAAACACCGCGAAGCCCCTCATCCGCCCTTCGGGCAGCTTCTGCCCGCATGCGCGGGGAGAAGGAAGACGCGCGCAGCCTGACATGGAGATGCGTCGCATCCAGGCTGACGTCGAGCACGCAATCAACCGACGCGCGGAACCGCAGATCGACGTAGTTCCAGAACACGGTGGCATCCAGGCCGCGCTCGGCGAGCGAGCCGGCAACAACCTTCGAATGCGCGTGGCGCTCGACGATCTCCAGGCCGGCGTCGAGCGCGGCGGCGTACAGCGCGTTGGACAACTGGCACAGCCCGCCGCCGGTGCTCGCCACCATGCAGCCCTCGCGCAGCTCGCGGCCGGCTACATAGCCGCGCGAACGCAGGGGCCGGCCCAGCGCGCGCCAGAAGCTGAACACCCCGCCAGCTGGAATGAAGAGGCCGTTCAGGCGACGCGCCGCCACGCGCAGGTTCTGCACCTTGCCGGCGGTCAGCTTCCATTCGGCGCCCGCACCCGCTTCATCCCCGCGCGTGAGACTCCACAGGGGCGTATGCGACGCCCCGATGGTGGCGGGCCAATCCGAGCAGCGTTCAACGAATTCGCCGGCGAATGTTTCGCTCGCGCCAAGATCATGAACGGCGCGACGCAGGCGCAAGCCGTTGGCGCGGAAGCCGAACCAGGCGCGGTCGGCCCAAGAGGCCGCCCATGTGCCGAAACGCCGGCCGAGGGCTGGCGCCGCGCGCGCAACGACCTGCGAGCTCACACCGCCTGCCTCCCGGCCGCCGAATCGATATCGGCTTCACCGCCGGCCTGGGCGCGCAGCCACGACAGGAATGCGGCGACCTTGGGCAGAGTCGTCTTCCGCGTCGGGCAGACGAAGTGATAGGCGAAATCCAGGGTCTGCGAGACGTTGAACGGGCGGATCAGCCGGCCGGCGCGGATGTCGTCAGCCGCCAGCCGCCCTTTGGCCAGCGCCACACCCTGGCCGGCGATCGCCGCTTCCAGCACCAGGCTCGACTGGTTGAAGCGCACGCCGCGGGCGGAATCGATGCCGCTCACGCCAGCGGCGCGCAGCCACATGCGCCAGTCCGGGCAGCTCGGATCCTGGTCGGGGCTGTCGTCGTGCAGCAGGGTGAGGTGGCGCAGCTCGTCGGGCGTCGCCGGCAGGCGGCCGATCACTTCCAGCGACGGGCTGCACACCGGGAAGACGGTCTCCTCGAGGATCTTCTCGTGGAACAGCGGCGCGTAGTTGCCGGCGCCATAGCGGATGGCGCAGTCGATGTCGTCGGCGTCGAAATCGACCAGGTTCATGGAGGCGGTGATGCGCACGTCGATCTCCGGCGCGGCGGTGCGGAAATCGTCGAGCCGGGGCACAAGCCATTTTGCGGCGAAAGATGGCGCCACTGAGACGGTGAGCGGGCCCGACTTGCCGCCGGCCGAAAGCTGCTGCAGCGACTGCACGATGCCGTCGAACGCCTCGGTCAGGCCGGGCAGGCAGCTCTGGCCCTCGGCGGTCAGCAGCAGGTTGCGGTTCGAGCGCTTGAACAGCTCGACGCCGAGATAGTCCTCGAGCTGACGGATCTGCTGGCTCACCGCCGCCGGCGTCACGTGCAATTCGCTTGCCGCCTTGGAGAAGCTCATGTGTTTGGCCGCCACCACGAAGGCGCGCAGCGAATTGAGCGGCGGCAGACGACTGAGGGTGATGCGCATGGTGCCCATATCGCGGAGGCAGCCGCCTTCCGCAACCGGGATTGTTAAATCAACACTTTACACACACTCGTGGTGTTATTTAAGAATCGCCTTCGTTTTCGCCGGCATTGATCAGGCGTCGCCCCGATCCGCTACTTCTTGGCGGGCGTAGCCGGCTTCGGCGGCGGCTGGCGAGCGATGATCCGGTCCTTGATCTTGTCGTAAACCGCCTCGGGAATAATGCTCTTGTCGGCCAGCTCATTCTTGGCGCGGTAGGGACGGCCCTTGATGATCGCGTCGCTGCGGGCGTCGCCGATCCCGTCCAGGGTCATCAAGGTCGCCTTGTCGGCGGTGTTGATGTCGATCAGCTCGGTCGTCGGTGCGGCGGGAGCCGGCGCCGCGGGCGGCGTGGCGGGCTTGGTCGCCTGAGCAAGGGCGCCGACCGGCGAGAGGGCGACCGCACCCAGCAGGATGGCGGTCAGCAGCTGGCGAGGGACGCGCATAGTCAGCCTCCAAGATCGATCGTCCGCAGTGTACGACCATCGCCATTGAGCCATGGTATCGTGACCCCTACTTGACGAACGACAGCAGCGGCGCGGAGATCATTCCATGGCCCAACCCAAAAGCGCAACGCGTGCCGAGATGACCGTCGAGGCATATGCGCGACAGATCCTGGCCCCGCTGATCAAGAAGTCGGTCGATGACCAGCGGGAATATGGCGGCGTCATCTACCGCAACACCGCCACCGGCGAGCTGGGCAAGACCGGCCCGTTCAAGGGCGACTCGCCAACCCATGTCGACGTCAGGGTCTGGGCGCCCGAAGGCAAAACCCGGAAGGAATGGAATGCCGGCTGCCCGACGGGCACTGAACCGGTCGCCTGGTATCACACCCACCCGGTGAAGGTCGTGATGACCCGCGACGGGCTGATGCACGCCGAATGGGACAAGTTCGAAGGCGGTGACCAGCTGATTTCCGACTCGTTCCTGCTGACCGGCTACGTCGCCACCATGGACCGCCAGCTCTGGCGATACGACTATCCGGAACCGGTGATGTACAACGGCGAACGCGTGCCATCGGGGGATGCCAACGGCAACTATACGCCGCTCAACGGCAAGCTCTGACGTCGCAGGCGATATCCCCGCGCGCGGTCAGCCTGTATGATGCGCCGCACCCATGGCCGCGCTTTACGACAATATCCTTCGCCGCCGGGCGATCATCAGCCGGCAGGCGGTGCTCGCCAGTATCGAGCGCTTGTGCGGCGACGCGGCCGACGGCGGCGAGCCGCCGCGCGCGCCGGTGCTGGCGCTGTTCAAGGACGCGCTGGCGGGCGGCCGCGCC
>JALHMM010000066.1 GCA_022844045.1 Reyranellaceae bacterium
TCAATACTCTGCAGGCATGTCCCTATCCTGCCTCCATGCGACGCAAAATCCTTCGCGCCGGATGGAACGACGACTTCCTTCTCAGCCTCTTTTTTCATATGCGATAGCCCTGCCCTCCGAGGGAAGGTAGAAAAAGGACCACAGGCAGTTCGCACAGCGGCACGCCGGCGCGGCGACTGGCGCGCAACATCGTTTGCATCGCACCGACGCGCTGAACCGGCTAGCCTCGCGGCAAGATCAGCCAAGGAAACGCCTGCCATGCTCGCCGACCGCTACGGATTGCCGATCAGCACCGACTCCCCCACCGCCCGTGACGCTTACATAGCGGGCGTGGATTGCGTATTGTCGGCGGCGCACGGCGCGGAAGCGCATCTCGCGCGCGCGCTGATGGCGCAGCCCGATCTCGCCGTCGCCCACGCCGGGCTGGCACGGGCGCACTTCCTGATGGCCAATGTCGGCGAGGCGCGCGCGTCGATCGCCAAGGCGCGCGAGCACGCGGCCACGGCCACGCCGCGCGAACAGGCGCATGTCGACGCGCTCTGCTTGGCGATGGAGGGCAAGCCGGTCGAGGCGCTGGTCGCGACCCGCGCCCATCTGACGGCGTATCCCCGTGATGCCATGGTCGCGGCGCCGGCCACCGGCGTATTCGGCCTGATCGGCTTCTCCGGCCGACGCGACCGCGAGCCCGAGCAGGTCGAGTTCCTGGAGCCGCTGCGCCGGCACCTCGAAGACGACTGGTGGTACCAGTCCGTCCTCGCCTTCGCGCTCGAAGAGGTCGGCCGCCTCGACGAAGCGCTGGTGCTGATCGAACGCAGCATGGCGACCAACGCGAAGAACGCGCACGGCGCGCATATCAAGGCGCATGTGCTGTACGAGATGGGCGATGATCGCGCCGGGCTCGCCTATCTCGATTCCTGGCTGCCGAGCTATCCGCGCGAGGGACTTATGCACTGCCACATCTCCTGGCACGTCGCGATGTTCGCGCTGACCTTGGGCCAGACCGAGCGTGCCTGGCAGGTCTACGAGAAGGCCGTTCGGCCCGGCGGCGCCTGGGGTCCGGCGCTCAATGTCGCTACCGATTCGCCCGCCTTCTTGTGGCGCGCGGAGCTCGCGGGCCATCCCCGCCGCGAGAGCGAGTGGCGCGACATCCGCGACTACGCGCAGAAGTCTTTCCCTAGGGCCGGCATCGCCTTCATCGACGTGCATCGCGCCCTGGCTTGCGTCGCGGCGGGCGACGCCGATGGCCTCGCCGCCATCGCCGCCGACCTGAAGCAGCGTGTCGAGTCCGGCCGCTCGGTCACCGGCGATGTCGTGCCACGGCTGGCCGCCGGCCTCGAGGCCTATGGCCGCGGCGACTGGAAGGCCGCTATCGCGACGCTCGAGCCGGTCCTGGTCGAGACCGTGCGCATCGGTGGCAGCCGCGCCCAGCGCGACCTGATCGAGAACACGCTGCTGGCGGCGTACATTAAGGACGGCCGCCCGGCGACCGCACGCTTCCTGGTCGAGCATCGCGTCGATCGCCGCCCGTCCACGCCCGTCGCCGGCCTAACGTAAAGGAGATCGTCGCGATGCAGCTCTGGACAACGACGGTCGCCTCACCGCGGGGCACGATGCGGGTGGCGCAGCAGGCGGAGGAAGCCGGTTGGGACGGTCTGCTGGTGGTCGACTCGCAGAACCTCTCCGGCGATCCCTACGTCGCGCTGGCGATGGCGGCGACGGTGACCACGAAGCTCGGGCTGGGCACCGGGGTCACCAACTCCGTCACGCGCCACGCCGCTGTGACCGCCAACTCGATCACCTCGGTCAACCGTGTGTCGAAGGGCCGCGCCGTGCTCGGTATCGGACGCGGCGACTCGGCGCTGGCGCATCTCGGCCGCGCGCCGGCGAAGCTGGCGCAGTTCGAGCGCTATCTGCGCCAGTTGCAGATCTATCTGCGCGGCGAGTCGGTGGCGTTCGACGACATCGACATCCCGTTCGACGTGGCGCCGCCGATGTCCGAGCTCGAGCTGGCCAACGCGCCGTCGGCCAGCCGCATTGGCTGGATCGCCGAGGGCGCCAAGGTGCCGGTCGAGGTCGCCGCCAGCGGTCCGAAAGTGATCGCGATCTCGGCGCTGCACGCCGATCGCATCATGTTCACCTTGGGTGCCGACGTCGAACGCATCGCCTGGGGCATCGAGCTGGCGCGCAAGACGCGCAAGGACGCCGACCTCGATCCCGACGGCATCACCTATGGCGCTTACGTCAATTCGGGTTGCCACGCCAATGTCGAGGTCGCGCGTAGCCTGGTGCGCGGCGGGCTGACGACTTTCGCGCGCTTCTCGGTCATGCACGGCAAGACCAGCGGGCCGCTCAGCGGCAAGGATCGCGACGTGCTGAACAACCTGCGCAACGCCTACGATATGCGCGCCCATACGCGCGGCGACTCGCAGCAGGCGACGACCTTGACCAACGAATTCATCGACCGCTTCGCCATCGTCGGCCCGCCCGAGACCTGCGTGAAGCGCTTCGAGGCGCTGAAGAAGCTGGGACTCGAGCGCATCGCGACCAGCGGCGCCACGCGCGGTGCCGACCCGAACGACGCCGCCGTCGGTCGTGCCCTGTTCGAGAAGGAAGTGCTGCCGGCGATACGCTAGACGCGCTCGACGCGCCGGGTGCCGAACAGGCCCTGCGGCCGCAGGATCAAGACCATCAGCAGAACCAGCCAGGCGGCGACGGGAGCGAAGCCGGGATCGAGATAGCCGGCGGCGAGGCTCTCCAGCACGCCGACAATCATCGCGCCGACGATCGTGCCTGGAATGCTGTCGAGGCCGCCGATGATGACGATCGGGAACACCTTCAACCCGACCAGCGCGACGCTGAACCCACCGCCGGAGACGAAGGTCCACAGCACGCCGGCGGCGACGCAGATCACGCCCATCGCCACCCAGGTCAGCGCCACGTAGCGCCGCACATCGATGCCCGAAGCCATCGCCGCGGTGCGATCCTCGGCGATGGCGCGTAGCGCCACGCCCGTGCGGCTGCGGTGGTGAAACCAGGCCACCAACGCGACGCAGAGCGCGGCGATGACCGCCGCTGCCAGCCGGTCGGTGGCGATCTGCAGGCTGCCGATTTCCAGCGGCGCCCGCGGGATCGGCAGGGCGATCTCGCGCGGCACGCCGCCCAGCATGATGGTGCCGCCGCCACGGATCAGCGCGCCCAGTCCCAGGGTCACCATGATCAGCGAGATCAGCGGCGCACCGAACAGACGGTACAGCACCAGGCGGCTGAACAGCAGCGCCAGCGCCGCCATGCCCGCGGCGGCGAGCGCCAGCGCGCCCGCCAGGCCAAGGCTCAGGCCGTGCAGCGCGAAAGCGACCAGCAACGCGCCCAGCATGACGCATTCGCCGAGCGCGAAATTGATGATGCGCGCGGCCTTGTAGACGACGACGAAGGCCAGCGCGATCAGCGCATAGATCGATCCGGCGAGGATTCCGTCGACGACGAGGGCGGTGAAGAACGACACGCCGCCCGACTGTCGGGCAATTTACCCCTCAAGTCGAGACGGCGGCGTTCCGCCCTAGCGGTCAGCCCGCGGCTTTGGTCACGCCGGGCTTGCCTTCGATGAGCCGCTGCGCGCACAGCGTGCTGGCGCCGGAGACGTCGCCTTCCTGGCCATCGATCTTGAGCCAGCCGCCCTTGACGATGAACTCGTCGCGCTTCCAGGTATCCGTGCCCTTCAGCGTCGCAAGGTTGGCAACGTGATCGGGGCTGCCGCCGAAACGCTTGACGCAGATCGCCGCCGCCATATCGGCGCGCGCGTCGTAGCCCGCCTGCGATACCGCCTTGCGCGCCGAGGAGGCGGTCATCCACCCGCCCCAGGTGAAGCCCAGGATCAAGGTCGCCAGGACGCAGCCCGCGCAGGACCAGAAGATCATCGTCTTGGAGCCGCGATAGGTTTCGAATCGTCGGCCGAAGCTCTTGTTTTCCGCCATGATGTCGCTCCTCCTGGTAGGGTTCGCCGACATCGCAGCCTTGGATTCTCGATGTGATCTGCCGGAGGCGGCAGTATGCGCTTCGTCGACCGATTCACCTAAGCATGTTTGCCGTGGGCCAACGCGTGGTCATATTCGCCAACGATTCCAGCACCACGTCGACGGGCGCAAGATGACCGCGCGCGTGCCAACCTCGGTCGTTCTGGAAGACCTGTTCGAGCGCGCGCCGCCTGATGTGACGCCAGCGTGGTTCATCGCCAACCTGCGCGAGCGCTCGTTCGGCGTGGTGCTGCTGCTGATGGCGCTGCTCGGCCTGGTGCCCGGCGCCTCCGGTATCGTCGGCATCCTGCTCGCCTTTCCCGCGCTGCAGATGATGCTGGCGCACGAGGCGCCGGTTCTGCCGCGCCTGATCGTCGAGCGGCGCCTGCCGGTGACCAAAGTGCGTCGTGTCGGCAATCGCATCCTGCCCGTGCTGCGGCGCATGGAACTGGTGATCCGCCCGCGCTGGCCAACGCCCTTTGAGGCGACGAAGCGAGTGGTCGGTCTGGTCGTTCTGCTGCTCGCGGCAACCTTGGTCTGGCCGTTCCCGTTTAGCCACATCATCCCGGCGCTGGTCATCATGTTGTTGTCCTTCGCCTATCTCGAGGAGGATGGCGTGCTGCTGTGCATCGCGCTTTTCGCCGCGCTCGCCTCGCTCTCCGTGACCGGCGTAACGGTCTGGGCGGCGATCCGAACAACCGGTTGGCTGGAGCGCTGGCTGTAGCACGCGACTTGCACTGCCCAGGGGGGCACGATGCGGCAGAGCCGCCGACAGCCCGAGGAGAATCCCGATGCGTCTGAAGCTTGGCTACGAGTTGATCTACGAGTGTCCGCAGCCGACGCCGATGATTCTGACTGTGAACGTCCATCATTCACGCGTCGCCGATCTGATCGTGCCCGATCGGCTCCAGACCTCGCCCGCCGTGGAGGTTCGGCCGTATCACGACGGCTTCGGCAACTGGTGCTCGCGACTGACGGTGCCGGCCGGTCGCACTGTGCTGTGGTCGAACGCCGTGGTGAATGACACGGGCCTTGCCGACGAAGTGGCGCCGCAGGCGCGTCAGCAGCCGGTGCAGGACCTGCCGGACGAGACGCTCGTCTTCCTGCTCGGCAGCCGCTACTGCGAAACCGACAAGCTCTCGCAGCCGGCCTGGGATCTGTTCGGCAAGACACCGCTGGGTTGGGCGCGCGTCCAGGCGATCTGTGATTTCGTCCACCGCCACATCACCTTCGGCTACCAGCACGGCCGATCCTCGAAATCGGCGCTCGACGCCTTTACCGAGCACACCGGCGTGTGCCGCGACTTCGCCCATCTCGCTATCGCATTCTGCCGCTGCATGAACATCCCGGCGCGCTACTGCACCGGCTATCTCAGCGACGTGGGCGAGCCACCACCCTACGCAACCATGGACTTCGCGGCGTGGGTCGAGGTCTGGCTCGACGGCCGCTGGTACATGTTCGATCCGCGCAACAACACGCCGCGCAAAGGGCGCGTCCTGATCGCCCGCGGCCGCGACGCCGCCGACGTGCCGATCAGCAACGCTTTTGGTGTCAACACGCTGGCCGGCTTCAAGGTATGGACCGACGAGATACCGCCTCTGGCGGCGTGACGCGCGACCCTCTTGCCGGTGCGTCGCGCATCGGCCCAAGGTATGGCGTGCCGCCCCGGGGAGTCGCCGATGACCACCGCCATGATCCTTTCCATCCTCGTCGCCACGATCGCCGGCTTCATACTCGGCGGCCTGTGGTATGCGCCTCGCGATCATCGGTCTCACTTTCGGATTGATCGGTTAACGGCATGAACCTCGCCAAGAACCACATCGACGTCGGCCTGTTCAGCAACCAGCGCGACCAGCAGCTCGCCTTCTGGCAGGGGCCGGTCGGCCTCCCCTACGACCATCTCGGCAAGCTGGGCGGCGGCATGCAGCAGCACCGCCATCACATGAACGGCTCGATCCTGAAGATGAACCACGCGCGCGAGCCCCTGCCCTCGCTGCCGCCCTCGGGCATCGTCGAGGTGCTGATCGCGCGCGAGGATCTCGACACGCCGCGTCACCTGATCGATCCCGATGGCAATCGAGTCACCCTGGTGCCGAAGGGCTGCGAGGGTGTCGTGGGTATCGGCGTCGTGCTGCGCGTCAACAATCGCGACGCGACCGATCGTTTCTATCGCCATGTCATGCAGTTCGAGGCTGCGGGACACGGCGTCTATCGCTGCGGCGATTCGCTGGTGATCGTCGGTGAGGAAGGCAAGGTCGAGAAGAGCGCGGAATGGCGCGCGCCGGGCTACCGCTACACCACGGTGCAGATCTGGGACGCGGCGAAGGAACACGAAGGCATCCTGGCGCGCGGCGGCGAGGAAGGCGCGCCCCTGCGCGTGCTGGGCGAGACGGTGCGCTATTCCTTCGTGCGCGATCCCGACGGCAATTTCATCGAGATCTCCCAGCGCGCCTCGCTCACCGGCGGGCATTTGTGAATTCTGGCCAGACTGGCTAGAATTTGCGGATGGCCCGCAAGCCCACCCCGCCGCGCCGTCCGCGCAAGCCCCGCGGCCTCGCCGAACCCAAGGCGCGGCCGTTCAAAGCCGCGCCTGCGACGTGGCAGCTGCAGCACGCAAAGAACCGCTTCAGCGAGTTGGTCGAGGCCGCGATGCGTGATGGGCCGCAAGAAATCACGCGACACAGCAAACCAGTCGCCGTCGTGCTTTCTCTTGACGAGTACAACCGACTTGCTAATCCCAACCGCAAGCCGAGCCTTGCCAAGTTCCTGTTGAACGCCCCCCGCATAGGTCTTGAGGAAATGGGTATCGATCTCGACGCCGAGCGGCGGCGTTCGCGTTCGCGACGCGGCGATCCATTCGCGGGAACTTAGTGTGTTCCTGCTCGATACCAATGTTCTCTCGGATGCCATCGCTACTCATCCCGATGCCGGCGTGCGCCGGTGGCTCGCCGACAACGACGCGTCTGAGCTTTTCCTGAGCGCGATCACGATCGGCGAGTTGCACAAGGGTGTTGCGATGGCGCGCAACCGCAACCTCGCCCGTGCGGTACCGCTGGCCCAGTGGGTCGCGGCAGTCGAGTTGCAGTTCGGCGAGAGAATCTTGCCCGTCGACCGCGCGATCGCCCGTCAGTGAGGTCTACTCATGGCCGAAAATCCCTCGGCCAAGGCGGAAGACAGATTGATTGCCGCTACAGCGCTCGTTCGCGGCTTCGCCGTCGTCACGCGCAATGTTCACGACTTCGCGACCACTGGCGTGGCGCTGATCAACCCGTTCGATTGAAGCTCAGCCGTTCGCCGCCGCCTGCTTCTTGGCGCGCTTGCGGTCTTCGGGGTTCAGCAGGCGCTTGCGGATGCGGATCGCCTTGGGCGTGACCTCGACCAGCTCGTCGTCCTCGACATAGGTGATGGCCTGCTCGAGGCTCATGCGGCGCGGCGGCGTCAGGCGCACCGCCTCGTCCTTGGCCGTCGTGCGGATGTTGGTGAGCTGCTTGCCCTTCAGCGGATTGACCTCGAGGTCGCTGTCGCGCGTGTGCTCGCCGATGATCATGCCCTCATAGACCTGCGTGCCGGGATCGATGAACATGGGCCCGCGATCCTCGAGGTTCCACAGCGCGTAGGCCACCGCCTCACCGGCACTATTGGCGATCAGCACGCCCTTGGAGCGGCCGCCGATCGGGCCGCGATGCGCGCCGTAGCTGTGGAACAGCCGGTTCATCACGCCGGTGCCGCGCGTGTCGGTGAGGAACTCGCCGTGATAGCCGATCAGGCCGCGCGACGGCGCGTGGAAGACGATGCGCACCTTGCCGGCGCCGCTCGGCCGCATCTCGCGCATCTCGGCGCGGCGCTGCGAGAGCTTGTCGACCACGACGCCGGAGAACTGCTCGTCGACGTCGACCACGACCTCCTCGATCGGCTCCATCTGCTGGCCGGTCTGCGGATCGGCGCGGAACAGCACGCGCGGCCGGCTGATGGCGAGCTCGAAGCCCTCGCGACGCATGGTCTCGATCAGCACGCCGAGCTGCAACTCGCCGCGGCCGGCGACCTCGTAGGCGTCGGCATTTTCGGTCTCGCGCACGCGGATCGCGACGTTGCCATCCGACTCGCGAAACAGACGCCCGCGGATCATGCGGCTGGTGACCTTGTCGCCCTCGCGGCCGGCCAGCGGCGAGTCGTTGACCGAGAAGGTCATGGCGAGCGTCGGCGGATCGATCGGCTGCGAGGCGATCGGCGTCTCGACGGCGAGCTCGCAGATCGTGTCGGCGACCGTGGCGGTCTTGAAGCCGGCGATGGCGACGATGTCGCCCGCCTCGGCGATCTCGACGCCGGTGCGCTCCAGGCCGCGGAAGGCCAGCAGCTTGGTGATGCGGGTCTGCTCGATCAGGCCGCCGGCGCGCGACAGCGCCTTGACCGTCGAGTTGCCCTTCACCGCGCCGCTCAGGATGCGGCCGGTCAGCACGCGGCCGAGGAAGGAGTCGTACTCCAAGGTCGTGACCAGCATGCGGAACGGCGCCTCGGCCTCGACCTTCGGTGGCGGCACGTGCGCGAGCACGAGATCGAACAGCGGCGAGAGGTCCTTGCGGGCACCCACGAGCTCGGCATCGGCCCAGCCCTGGCGGCCCGAGGCGTAGAGCGTCGGGAAGTCGAGCTGCTTGTCGTTGGCGTCGAGCGCGACAAAGAGGTCGAAGATCTCGTTCAGCACCTCGTCGGGCCGCGCGTCGGGCCGGTCGATCTTGTTGATCACCACGATCGGCCGCAGGCCCAGGCGCAGCGCCTTGCCGGTGACGAACTTGGTCTGCGGCAGCACGCCCTCGGCGGCGTCGACCAGCACCACGACACCGTCGACCATCGAGAGGATGCGCTCGACCTCGCCGCCGAAATCGGCGTGGCCCGGCGTGTCGACGATGTTGATGCGTGTGTCCTTCCACACCACCGACGTGCACTTGGCGAGGATGGTGATGCCGCGCTCGCGCTCAAGGTCGTTGGAGTCCAGCGCCCGCTCGGCGACCTGCTGATTCTCGCGGAAGGTGCCGCTCTGGCGCAGCAACGCATCGACCAGGGTCGTCTTGCCATGGTCGACGTGCGCGATGATCGCGATGTTGCGGAGGTTCATTGGTACGCTTTCGGGCGGGGGCGGTTGGGGCTTATACGGATGTTGCTGCGCCGCAGCAAGTCGGGTTCCGGAGCGCGGCTGGTCGGTCACCGTTCCAGCCGCCGTGGGGATTCCATTTGGTACCGCATCGGTACAGAGCACGACATAAAGCATCGGCACGATACAGATTCATGACATTTTGATGCTTGAGTCTGCAAAATTAAGACAATAGTACTGACGAATCGAGTCGCTTTCCCCAAAGCTTTGCGGCATACAGCGTGCTTGCGACTGGGGCGGGCGGGACGCCCGGGTCGCTCGTCTCCCGACGACCGAGCACTGTAGCAGGGATGATCGCGATGGCTCTGCCACCGAGACAGGGGCTCTACGACCCCTCCAACGAGCACGATTCGTGCGGCGTCGGCTTTGTGGCCAACATCAAGGGCCGCAAATCGCATGATATCATCCGTCAGGGCCTGCAGATCCTGGTCAACCTGGATCACCGCGGCGCCGTCGGCGCCGATCCGCTGGTCGGCGACGGCGCCGGCTGCATGATCCAGATGCCCGACAGACTGCTGCGCACCTGGGCCGGTCGCCAGGGCCTCACCCTGCCGCCGCCTGGCGAATACGCCGTGGCGATGTGCTTCCTGCCGCAGGACGAGAAGGCGCGCGCCTTCGCGGTGAAGCAGTTCGAGCACTTCATCAAGGTCGAGAACCAGATCCTGATCGGCTGGCGCGACGTGCCGACCAATCTCGAGGGGCTGGGCACGCGCGTCATCGAGACGATGCCTGTCATCAAGCAGTGCATCATCGGTCGCGGCCCGAACACCCGGGATCAGGACGCCTTCGAGCGCAAGATCCTGGTGATCCGCAAGCAGACCCAGAACCCGCTCGCGCAACTCGAGAAGAAGCGCAAGCTGCCGGGCCTGACGCAGCTCTACATGCCCTCGGTGTCGACGCGCACCGTGGTCTACAAGGGCCTGCTGCTGGCGCCGCAGGTCGAGAGCTTCTACGACGACCTGCGCGACCCGCTGACCGAGTCGGCGCTCTGCCTCGTGCATCAGCGCTTCTCGACCAACACCTTCCCGTCGTGGAAGCTGGCGCACCCCTACCGCTTCATCGCCCATAACGGCGAGATCAACACGGTGCGCGGCAACGTCAACTGGATGTACGCGCGCCGCCGCACGCTGGAGTCGGAGCTGCTCGGCGCCGACCTCGACAAGATGTGGCCGCTGATCCCGCACGGCCAGTCCGACACCGCCTGCATCGACAACGCGCTCGAGCTGCTGGTCGCCGGCGGCTATCCGCTGGCGCACGCGATGATGATGCTGATTCCCGAGGCGTGGGCCGGCAACCCGCTGATGGATCAGAAGCGGCGCGCCTTCTATGAATACCACGCCGCCCTGATGGAGCCGTGGGACGGCCCGGCCTCGATCGCCTTCACCGACGGCCGCCAGATCGGCGCGACCTTGGACCGCAACGGCCTGCGGCCGGCGCGCTACATCGTCACCGACGACGACCATGTGATCATGGCCTCCGAGTCCGGCGTGCTGCCGATCCCCGAGGAGAAGATCGTCAAGAAGTGGCGTCTGCAGCCAGGCAAGATGCTGCTGATCGACCTCGAGCAGGGCCGCATCATCGACGACGAGGAGATCAAGCGCACGCTGGCCGAGGCCGAGCCCTACGAGGAGTGGCTGAAGGACACGCAGTACAAGCTCGAGGAACTCTCGGAATTGCCCGACCAGCCGACGCCGGCACCGAGCAACGATCCCGCCACCCTGCTCGATCGCCAGCAGGCCTTCGGCTACACCCAGGAGGACATCCAGTTCTTCCTCGAGCCGATGGCCAAGGAAGGCGACGACCCGGTGGGTTCGATGGGCACGGACACGCCCATCGCCGTGCTCTCCAACAAGTCGAAGCTGCTCTACAACTACTTCAAGCAGAACTTCGCGCAGGTCACCAACCCGCCGATCGACCCGATCCGCGAGGAGCTGGTGATGTCGCTGGTGTCGATGATCGGCCCCAGGCCCAACCTGCTCGGTCACCAGGCCGGTACGCACAAGCGGCTTGAGGTCTCGCAGCCGGTGCTGACCAACGGCGATCTCGAGAAGATCCGCTCGATCTCCGAGCTGCTCGACGGCGCCTTCCGCACCGCCACGATCGACACGACCTGGCCGGCCACCGAGGGCGCCGAGGGCCTCGAGGACGCGCTCGAGCGCATCTGCCACGAGGCGACCGACGCGGTGCTCGCCGACAACAACATCCTGATCCTGTCGGATCGCGAGGTGTCGGCCGATCGCATCCCGATCCCCGCTCTGCTCGCCACGGCGGCGGTGCATCACCACCTGATCCGCCAAGGGCTGCGCATGCAGACCGGCTTGGTGGTCGAGACCGGCGAAGCGCGCGAGGTGCACCATTTCTGCGTGCTCGCGGGTTACGGCGCGGAGGCGATCAATCCCTATCTCGCCTTCGAGACCCTGGAGAAGATCCGCGTCGAGAACGGCCTGCCGTTCAAGGCCTACGAGGTGCAGAAGCACTTCATCAAGGCGGTCGGCAAGGGCCTGCTGAAGGTGATGTCCAAGATGGGCATCTCGACCTACCAGTCTTACTGCGGCGCGCAGATCTTCGACGCGGTGGGCCTGTCCTCGGCCCTGATCGAGAAGTACTTCACCGGCACGGCGACGACGATCGAGGGCGCCGGCCTGCTGGAGATCGCGCACGAGACCGTGCGGCGCCACCGCGACGCCTATGGCGACAGCCCGATCTACCGCAACATGCTCGACGTCGGCGGCGACTACGCCTTCCGCCTGCGCGGCGAGGATCACGCCTGGACGCCGGAATCCGTCGGCAAGCTGCAGCACGCCGTGCGCGGCAACCTGCCCGACGAGTACAAGGCCTTCGCGCGCACGATCAACGAGCAGACCGAGCGGCTGCTGACCATCCGCGGCCTGATGTCGTTCAAGTTCGCCGACAAGCCGGTGCCGATCGAGGAGGTCGAGCCGGCCGCTGCCATCGTGCGGCGTTTCGCGACCGGTGCGATGAGCTTCGGCTCGATCAGCCGCGAGGCGCACACGACGCTCGCCATCGCCATGAACCGCATCGGCGGCAAGTCGAACACCGGCGAGGGCGGCGAGGAGACCGACCGCTTCAAGCCGCTGCCCAATGGCGACTCGATGCGCTCGGCGATCAAGCAGGTGGCCTCCGGCCGCTTCGGCGTGACGACCGAGTACCTGGTCAACGCCGACGACCTGCAGATCAAGATGGCGCAGGGCGCCAAGCCCGGCGAAGGCGGCCAGTTGCCCGGCCACAAGGTCGACAAGAACATCGCGCGCGTGCGCCACAGCACGCCGGGCGTCGGCCTGATCTCGCCGCCGCCGCACCACGACATCTATTCGATCGAGGATCTGGCGCAGCTGATCCACGACCTCAAGAACGCCAACCCGCGCGCGCGCGTGTCGGTGAAGCTGGTCTCGGAAGTCGGCGTCGGCACGGTCGCGGCGGGCGTCGCCAAGTGCAAGGCCGACCATGTCACGATCTCCGGCTTCGAGGGCGGCACTGGCGCCTCGCCATTGACCTCGCTCACCCATGCCGGCTCGCCGTGGGAGATCGGCCTGGCCGAGACCCAGCAGACGCTGGTGCTCAACGGTCTGCGCGGGCGCATTGCTGTTCAGGTCGACGGCGGCCTGCGCACCGGCCGCGACGTCGCCATCGGCGCGCTGCTGGGCGCCGACGAGTTCGGCTTCGCCACCGCGCCGCTGATCGCCGCCGGCTGCATCATGATGCGCAAGTGCCACCTCAACACCTGCCCGGTGGGCGTGGCGACACAGGACCCGGTTCTGCGCAAGCGCTTCACCGGCCAGCCTGAGCACGTCATCAACTACTTCTTCTTCGTCGCCGAGGAACTGCGCGAGATCATGGCGCAGCTCGGCTTCCGCACGCTCAATGAGATGATCGGCCGCGTCGACAGGCTCGACATGCGCCGCGCGCTCGACCACTGGAAGGCGAAGGGCGTAGACCTGTCGAAGATCCTGTACCAGGTGCCGGTGCGTGAAGGCGTGGCGATCTGGAACAGCGAGCGACAGGACCACGGGCTGGAGCGCGCGCTCGATCATCAGCTGATCGAGGCGGCGCGGCCGGCGCTGGACAAGCGCGAGCTGGTGCAGATCGAGCGGCCGGTGCGCAACGTCAACCGTACCGTAGGCGCCATGCTCTCGGGCGAGATCGCGCACGCCTACGGCCATGCCGGCCTGCCCGAAGGCACGATCGCGGTGAAACTTACCGGCACCGCCGGACAGAGCTTCGGCGCCTTCCTCGCCCGCGGCGTGGCGCTGGAGCTCACCGGCGACGGCAACGACTATGTCGGCAAGGGCCTGTCGGGCGGCCGCATCGTGGTGAAGCAGCCACCGGGCGTGCCGCGTACGCCCACCGAGAACATCATCGTCGGCAACACCGTGCTCTACGGCGCCATCGCCGGCGAGGCCTACTTCCAGGGCGTCGCCGGCGAGCGCTTCTCGGTGCGCAACTCGGGCGCGGTCTGCGTCGTCGAGGGCACCGGCGACCACGGCTGCGAGTACATGACCGGTGGCGTGGTGGCGGTGCTGGGCGACACCGGCCGCAATTTCGCGGCCGGCATGTCGGGCGGTGTCGCCTATGTCTACGACCCGGCGGACCGCTTCAGGCCGCTGTGCAACATGGCGATGGTCGAGCTCGAGCCGGTAAGCGCGGGCGATGGCGGTGTCGCGGCCGACGAGTCCGACCGTCCGCGCCAGCGCTCGATCAGCGCCTATGACAGCGGCATGGGCGACATGCTGCGCTTCGACGAGGAGCGCCTGCGCATCCTGGTCGAGCGGCATTTGCTCTACACCGGCAGCGAACGCGCCCGCGAGATTCTCGCCGACTGGGATCAGGCGGTGAAGCGGTTCGTCAAGGTGATGCCGAAGGATTACCGCCGCGCGCTGCTCGACATGCGCGCCGAACGCACGGCGGCCAAGGCCGTCGCAGCGGAGTAACCCAACCCCGTCATCCTGCACGAAGCGAAGGATCTAGATCCCTCGCTGCGCTCGGGACGACACGGACTGTGAACGGAGTTTGAAAGCGATGGGCAAGCCAACCGGCTTCCTCGAGATCGCGCGCCAGGACCGAGGCTACGAGAAGGTCGAGGCGCGTCTCAAGACGTGGAAGGAATTCGTGCTGCCGATGCCGGCGGAGTCGGTCCGCCAGCAGGGCGCGCGCTGCATGGATTGCGGCATCCCGTTCTGTCACAACGGCTGCCCGGTCAATAACCAGATCCCGGACTTCAACAACCTCGTCTATCGTGACCAGTGGCGCGACGCGCTCGAGGTGCTGCACTCGACCAACAACTTCCCGGAGTTCACCGGTCGCATCTGCCCTGCGCCGTGCGAGGCAAGCTGCGTGCTGAACATCGACGATAACCCGGTGACCATCAAGACGATCGAGTGCGCGATCGTCGATCGCGGCTGGGAGGAGGGCTGGATCGAGCCGCTGGTGCCGGCGCACAGGAGCGGCAAGCGCGTCGCCGTCGTTGGCTCGGGCCCGGCTGGCATGGCTTGCGCCCAGCAGCTGGCGCGCGCCGGCCACTCGGTGACCTTGTTCGAGAAGAGCGACCGCATCGGCGGCCTGCTCCGCTACGGCATCCCCGACTTCAAGATGGAGAAGCACCTCATCGACCGCCGTATGCGGCAGATGGAGGCCGAGGGCGTCGAGTTCCGCATCGGCGTCGAGGTCGGCATGACGATCTCGGTGAAATCGCTGCTCGAGGGTTACGACGCCGTGGCGCTGACCGGCGGCGCCGAGTGGCCGCGCGACCTCGAGGTGCCGGGCCGCGAGCTCGACGGCATCCATTTCGCGATGACCTTCCTGACGCAGCAGAATAAGCGTGTCGCGGGCGACGACGAGGCGCGCGCCGCACCACGCGGCACGATCTCGGCCAAGGGCAAGCATGTTGTGGTGATCGGCGGCGGCGACACCGGTTCGGACTGCATCGGCACCTCGAACCGCCAGGGCGCCGCCTCGGTGACCCAGCTCGAGGTCATGCCGCAGCCGCCAGAGAAGGAGGACAAGGGCCTCACCTGGCCCGATTGGCCGCTGAAGATGCGCACCTCCTCCTCGCAGGAGGAAGGCGCCGAGCGCGACTTCGCCGTGCTGACCAAGCGCGCCATCGGCGCGAACGGCAAGGTCACGGCGCTGGAATGCGTGCGCATCGAGTGGGTGAAGGACGCCTCGGGCCGCATGGCCATGAAGGAGATCGCCGGCAGCGCCTTCGAGCTGAAGGCCGATCTCGTGCTGCTGGCGATGGGCTTCCTGGGGCCGCTGCGCAAGGGCATGGTCGAGCAGGCCGGCGTTGAGCTCGACCCGCGCGGTAACGTCAAGGCTAACGTTGTGGACTACAAGACCTCGGTGCCCAAGCTGTTCTCGGCCGGCGACATGCGCCGCGGCCAGTCGCTGGTTGTCTGGGCGATCCGCGAAGGCCGCCAATGCGCCCGCGCCGTCGACGAGTTCCTGATGGGCTCAACGACCTTGCCGCGCTGAACAATAGCCGGGTTGACCCCGGCCACGATGGGTACGACATGGAGGGCGGAGCCGCGGGGTTCCGCCCTCTTCGTTTCCAGAAAGTTCCCGCATGGCCGGCAAGGACATCAGGATCGAGACCGACTCACTGGGCGAGGTGAAGGTGCCGGCCGCGCGCTACTGGGGCGCGCAGACCCAGCGCAGCGTCGAGAACTTCCGCATCGGCGGCGAGCGCATGCCGGTCGCGCTGGTCGAAGCGATGGGTCTCCAGAAGAAGGCCGCGGCCCTGGCCAACATCGCGTTGGGCCTGCTGCAGGAGCCGCAGGCCGGCGCCATCCTCAAGGCCGCAGACGAGGTGATCGACGGCACGCTGGCCGAGGAGTTCCCGCTGGTTGTCTGGCAGACCGGCTCGGGCACGCAGAGCAACATGAACGCTAACGAGGTCATCGCCGGACGCGCCAACGAACTGCTCTCGGGCAGGCGCGGAGGAAAGACTCCGGTGCACCCCAACGACCACGTCAATCTCGGCCAATCCTCCAACGATTCGTTCCCGACCGCGATGCATATCGCCGCCACGCTCCAGGTCGAACGGCGGCTGAAACCGGCACTGCGTGAGCTGCACGCGGCGCTGATGGCCAAGGCCACCGCGTTTGGGTCGATTATCAAGATCGGCCGGACGCATCTGCAGGACGCCACGCCGGTGACCTTGGGCCAGGAGTTCGGTGCCTGGGCGCGGCAAGCCGAACTGTCGCTCGCGCGGCTCGACGCGGCGCTGCCGCGCGTGCTCGAGCTGGCCCAAGGCGGCACCGCCGTCGGCACCGGACTCAATGCGCATCCGTTGTTTGCGGACTCGTTCGCGCGCGAGATCGGCGCGCTGACCGGCCTGCCCTTCACCCCGGCGCGCGACAAGTTCGAGGCTCTGGCGAGTCACGACGCGCTGGTCGAACTGTCGGGCGCGCTCAACACCGTCGCGGTATCGCTGCACAAGATCGCCAACGACGTGCGCCTGTTGGGCTCAGGTCCGCGCGCCGGGCTGGGCGAGCTGGCGCTGCCCGAGAACGAGCCCGGCTCGTCGATCATGCCGGGCAAGGTCAACCCGACCCAGGCCGAGGCGCTGACCATGGTGGCCGCGCGGGTCATCGGCAACCACGCCACCGTCACCTTCGCCGGCGCCAACGGCCACCTGCAGCTCAACGTCTACAAGCCGGTGATCGCCGACGCGGTGCTGCAGTCGATCCGCCTGCTGGCCGACGCATCCGAAAGCTTCGCGCGCCACTGCGTCGTCGGCATCGAACCCAACCGCGCGCGCATCACCGATCTGCTCGAACGCTCGTTGATGCTGGTGACGGCGCTCAATCCGCATATCGGTTACGACAAGGCGGCCAAGATCGCGCGCAAGGCGCATCTCGAAGGCCTGTCGCTGCGCGAGGCGGCGCTCGCCTCGGGCTTCGTCACGTCGGAGCAGTTCGACCAATGGGTGAAGCCCGGCGCGATGACGCGGCCCGAGGAGCCGGCGTGATCCCCGCAGACGCGCGCGTGCGCAAGCGCTCGATCGCCATCGGCCGGCATCGCACCAGCGTTTCGCTCGAGGCGGCGTTCTGGGACGAGCTGACGGAAATCGCCGCGCGCCGCGGACAATCGCTGGCGGCTTTGGTGGCGGAGGTCGACCGCGCGCGCATCGCCGGGCGCGACCTCGCCAGCGCACCAAACCTCTCGGGCGCCCTGCGTCTCTTCGTGCTCGGCGATCTCCGGGAGCGGCTGGAAGCGGAGTGAACTGCCCTCAAGAGCCTGGGGGCGCGCCACTGCAGTGGCGCGGCGAACGATCGACAAGACGTGCCACCGCAGTGGCGCGCTCCGAAAAAGCTCTTACCGGCCGAGTCCCTTCAGGATATCCCGTACTGGCCCTGGAACCGGGCTCGGTCGCTGTTGCGCCGGCGGTTGCTGCTGCGGCGGTTGCTGTTGCTGTTGCCGCTGCGGTGCACCGGCGCCGCTGGTGGCGATCGCGCGCTGAGGATTATCGACGCTGCCTGTCTGACGCACCGTGACGGCCGGCCGACTTGGATCCTCCTGCACGAAGACATTGAGCGTCGTGTCCTGTGTCCAGACCGGCAGGTTGACGTTGGCCACGACCATCGCCCAAGCCCGCTCGCCGTCGACGCGCGTATTGTTCGTACTCAGCACGCCGTCGCGCACCGTGATATCGCCGGTCATCGGCGCGTTGCGGCCGACGAATCGATCCATGGCGATGCGCACGGCGAGACCCAGCCCCTCCACGGCGTCGCCGGCGCCGCGCGCGACACCGCCGATGACCGGGCCGGTGATGTCGCGCAGCACGCCGGCGGCGCCTTGCGTGACCACGCCACCAACCACACCGACCGCCTGGCCGGCGAGGCGCTCGGCGTCCGTCACGTTGAAGCGCACTGTGCCGTTGATCTTGCCGTCGGCGTCCACCGTGCCGACGAGATCATGGACGCTGGCGAGCGAGGCGTTGAAGACGACGTTGGCGTTCATTACCCCGCCGATGCGGTTGGAGCCCACGACCGCCGGGACGAAGCGCCCGAGATTGACGTTGGCCGCGATCACCCGCGCATCGAGGTGCCCGGGCGCACGCGCACCGTCGATCTTGCCGGTGAGATCGAGCGTGCCGCCATAGAAACCGCCGTTGAGGCGCGCGATGCTCAGCACACCGGCTTTCAACGAGGCCTCGAGCTGCGCGTTCTCCAACCGCCACACGCCTTTCTGCAAGGTGGCGGCGACCAGCTTGAACTGACCATCCAGCGCCTTCAGCGGCGACAGATCGATCGGCGCGCGCGAGTGACGTCCACCGGCGCCGCCGCCACCGGTACCGCCCGCGGCCGGGCCGGCCGTGCTGCCGCCGAAGAGCTTATCGATATCGAGATCGCCGACGCGTAGATCGGCGGTGATCCGCGGCGCCGCCGCGATATCGACCCGCACCGAACCCTGCGCCTGGATGCCCTTGAGCGCGAAATTGCCGCGATAGGACACGACCTTGGGATCGCCCTGCAGCGCGCCGGCGGCGCTGATGTCGCCCGTGACACCGGGCGGCTCCTGGCCGATCGCGGCGAAAAGCCTGCCGAGGTCATCAGTGCGCAGAGAGAAGGCGCTGAAGTCATAGCGTGGCCCGCCCTGCTGCAGCGCCAGCTTGCCGGTCAGCCGCAGCTGGCTGCCCAGCGCCGCGATCTGCAGATCACGCATGGTGAGATCGCTCGCCGTGCCGGCGATGCCACCCTGGACGGTGAGCGCGCCGATCGGCGCCTTGGTCGGCGGCGGCTGGTGCGCCAGCTTCGCCAGGCGCTCCACGTTGACATTCTGCGCCCCAATGTTGAGGTCGAAGATGGGAGCCGCCGCGAGATTGGCGACGCTGCCCTTCAGGCTCAGCGCGCCGCCGGCGATCCCGGCGATGCGCGCGTCGGTGATCGTCAACCGACCACCGCGCAGCGTGACGTCGGCATCGACGCCATCGAGGCGTTCGCCGCTATAGATCAGCCGCGCGATCCTGGCCTTCACGCGCGCATCGATGCCCGACAGGTCGGCGGGCGCCGCCGGCTGAGGTGCCGCTTGGGGCGCCGCGCCCTTGACCGGGGGGCGTGCGGCGTCGGCGCGTTTCGGCAGCCAGGCGTCAATGTCGAGGGCGTCGGCCTGCAGGTCGAGGGCAAAGGCCGGCGTCGCCTGGAGCGCCACGGTCAGCGCGCCCTTCATGCTCGTGCCATCGAGCTGCGCCGTGGCGTCGGTAATGGAGATGGTGTCGAGGCCGCTGCCGGCGAGCGTGCCCTTGAGCGAGAAGGCGCCCAGCTTGCCCTGCGGCACCGACGCGACATCGACCTTGAGCCAGGTCAGCAGCTCACGCAGCCTTTCGCCCTCGAGGCTGATCGTGCCGCGATGCGCCTTGCCCTGCGCGCTGCTCGCCGCGTCGAGCTTGGTGCCACCGGGCAGGATCGCCGCCAGCTTGCGCAGCGCCAGGCTGCCCTGGGCCAGCTCCACGTCGAGCACGACATCCTTCACGCCGCGACCGCCATAGACGATGTCGGCGGCGCGCAGGTCGAGCTTCAGCGCTAGGTCGGTGGGCACGCCGGCGGGGGGCTTGGCTGCAGGCCTAGCCGCGGGCGTGCCGGGTGCCGGCGCGGCGGTCGTGTTGGCCGGCGCGGCGGCTAGCCACTTGTCGAGATCGAGCCGGGTGAAGCTGACCTTGCCGTCGATCTTCAGCGGCGCGAGCGTCACCGACAGCGACCCCGTGCCCGACTCCTCGCCCAGCCCGAGCTTGAAGTCGCGTGCGACGATCGCCGCCGCCGATGCGTCGAGGCCGCCCTCATAGGTCACCTTGCGCGCCAGCGCCGGCGGCAGATCGGGGGGCGGCGTGCCAGTCGCGCGCGCCAGGCGCGTGACGAAGCCGGCGAAATCCGCCGCCGCGAGCTTCACCGAGCCGACATAGCGTGGCGCCTTCGCGAGATCTTCGATCGCGCCGGTGAGACGCAGGTCGCCGTCGTCAACCTTCAGCACCGCCTCGACCGGCTGGCGCGCGCCATCGGGGGCCGCGAGGTTCACCTCGAGCGCCAGCCTGACGCCGTTGGCCACCATCGTGCCATTGAGCGTCGCCGGGGCCGGCAGCCCCTTCAGCGAAGCGGTGAGTGCGATCTGCTCCAGACGGATCTCGCGCTTCGCCCGGGCGTCGATCAGGCTGACCGTGCCGTTCTCGACGACGACTCGCTCGGCGGTGATGCGATAGCCTTCGCCGGCGGCCTTCGGCGGCGCGGCGCCCGCGGCGGCGGGTTGTCCCGACGCCGGTGGGCTGAAGTCGTAGTTGGCGCGACCGTCGGCGGTGACCTCCAGCGCGATGCGCGGCTCGACCAGCTTGAGCTCCGAGACATCCAGCCGACCGGCCAGCAGGGAGAACACGCCGACCGCCAAGCGCAGCGACTTGGCCTCGACCATCGAGGCCGCCTTGCCGCCCGGCATGTTCGACAGCTTGATGTCAGCAGCCTCCACCACCGGCGAGGGCAGCAGGCGCAGCTTCACCGGGCCCGATATGGTGAGCTCGCGGCCGGTCACGTCGCGGTTCGCGGCCCCGATCCTGGGCGTGTAGCTCTCCGCATCGATGAGCAACGGCGCCGCCAGCAGGACGGCGACGATCAGCGCGACGAACGCGCCCAACCCGATCGCGACCTTCTTCAGCATGGGACCCTCCGTGCGTCGATTCGACCTTATCAGAAGCGAGGAACGGGGCGACAATACGACATGGCCGATATCGTCAACCTCAGGCGGGCGCGCAAGGACAAGGCGCGACGCGAGCGCGAGACGCAAGCCGACGCCAACCGGGCGATCCATGGCCGGACCGGCGCCGAAAAGCGCGCCAGCCGGCTCGAGGCGGAGCGTGCGCGGCGCGCGCACGCGGCGCACCTCAAGGACGACGACACGAAATCGTGAAGTCGAAGACGCCGTGCGGGCGATGGACGATCACGCCATGCATGGCCGCGCCGCCCGTCAAGCGGCACGGCTTCACGGGCGCGCCACCCGCCTTGTCGTGGCGCGTTCGAAGGCGATGCGCTCGAAGAAGCGCCTTGTCTCGGCGGTGGCGCCCTCGCCGGCGACGGCACGCACGCCCATCAGGTCGAGCTTGCGGCCGGTGCGCAGATCGACCAGCGCCGGCTCGACGCGATGGCCATTGGTAGCGTCCTCCAGCTCCATCGGCCGGCCGTCCTCGGCGGCGGCGCCGAAGCGGTCGCCCCATTCCTTGAGCCCGATGATGATGGGAAACAGCGCCGCGCCCTTCTCACTGAGGCGGTATTCATAGCGCAGCGGACGCTGCTGGTAGGCGACGCGACGGAACACGCCGGCCTCGACCAGCCGCTTCAGGCGCGCCGTCAGCACGTTGCGCGCGATGCCGAGATTGACCTGGAAGTCGTCGAAGCGGCGCACGCCGTAGAGCGCGTCGCGCACGATCAGGAAGGTCCACGGCTCGCCGACGATGTCGAGCGCCGCGGCGATCGAGCAGTTCATGTGGCCGTAGGACGTTCTGCGCATGGCGCGAGTATAGGGCGGCGCGCCGGCCATGCAATCACGGGGAAGGTCGCTTTCGCCGCGCGAAAGCTCAGGCCCATTCCGGCGCGTAGAGCTCGACCGGCTGCGGCACGCCGCGCAGGCGATGCGCGCCCAGCGGGCGCAGCTTGCGCGGGCAGAGCGCGTTGAACTCCGCCGAGGCGACGGTCGACACGCCCAGCGCCTTGGTCATGCCCTCCATCCGGGAGCAGCGGTTGACCGCCGGGCCGATCACCGTGAAGTCGAGGCGGTCGCGCGTGCCGATATTGCCGAAGGTCACCATGCCGACATGCAGGCCGACGCCGAAGCGGATCGCCTGCCGTCCTGCCTCGGCGCGATTGAAGTTGATCTCGGCGAACTCCGCGTGCGCCTCGCGTGCCGCGTCGTAGGCGCCGCCGGTAACGTCGGGCAGGAACCCGGCGTCGAGCACCGGGAAGATCGCCATCACGCCGTCACCGATGAACTTCAGGATCTCGCCGCCGTGGCGCGCCAGCGCGTCGCCCACGGTCTCGAAATAGGCGTTAAGCAGCTCCAGCAGCTCGGCCGGCGGCAGCCGCTCGTTGAGCGCCGTGAAGCCGCGCAGGTCGGAGAACCACAGCACGGCGTTGATCGCCTCGCCGTCGCCCCGGCGGATCAGGCCGTCGAGGATGCGCCGACCGGTCTCGCGGCCGAGATAGGTCTCCAGCAAGGTGGTCGAGACGCGGTAGTGCAGATGGCCTTCCAGCACCGGCCCGAGATGGTCGGCGAGCCGCGTGAACTTCGCGATGTCGGAGTCCAGAAAGCCCTCGGCGCGGTCGGTCGAGAAGGTCAGCGCCGGCCAGCGGCCATGCGCCACCGCGACTGACAGGGCGTAGTAGTCGCGCCCGCCTTCGGCGGCGACCTCGTGCAGCACGGGATGGTTCATCGGCGCCAGGCGGTCGAGGCGATAGCGTACCGGCCGGCCGGTGGTCGCCAGCTCGTACAGCGGGCTGCCGATATAGGCCGGCGAATTCTCGATGCCGTGCGGCCGGCCCTGCTCGTAGGCCGGCTGGTCGCGGCGCCACACCGTACCCATGGCGCGCAGTTGCGGATGGATGGTCTGCAGGCCGACGGTCAGGCGCCACAGCGGCGCGCCGGCCGCGAGCAGGCGCGCGCCCAGCGCGTCGACCAGCGGCACGACATCGGGCAGCAGCCGGCCCTCGCGCGCCAGCCAGTCGAGGACCGGCCCAAGATCCCAGCCGGTATCGCGGCGATCGCCGTCAGCCACCCAGCACCGCCTGGACCTCCTCGCTCGATGTCCGATACCGCACCGTGGTCGACAGATCGGCGATCTTCTCGATATTGGCCGCGACATCGTCGACCGTGGCCTGCGGCCCCAGGCGCACGCCCGGCCCCTCGCGATACTCGATGCGCGAGAAGTAGCCGGCGCCGGCGGCCCAGATGTCGCCGGTGTGCTGGCACTGCTCGCTGCACAGATAGGCGACCATGGGCGAGACGAATTCCGGCTTCATCTTGGCCAGCACTTCGGGCGTCATCAGGTCCTCGGTCATGCGCGTGGCGGCGACCGGCGCCAGCGCGTTGACCATTATGTTGTACTTCTGGCCTTCCAGGCGCAGCGCGTTGACGAAGCCGACCAGCGCCAGCTTGGCACCGGCGTAGTTGGCCTGGCCGAAATTGCCGTAGATGCCGGAGTTCGACGAGGTGACGACGACGCGGCCATAGGCCTTCTGGCGCAGGATCGGCCAGGCCGCGTGCGTGACATAGGCGGTGCCGAGGAAATGCACCTGCACGACGAAGTCGAAATCCTCCATCGTCATATTGGGGAACGACTTGTCGCGCAGGATGCCGGCGTTGTTGACCACGATGTCGAGGGTGCCGAAGGCGTCGGTCGCGGTCTTGACGATGTTCTTGGCGCCTTCCTTGTCGGCGACGCTGTCGTAGTTGGGCACGGCCTGGCCGCCCGCCGCCTTGATCTCGGCCACGACCTTGTCGGCGGCGGCGTGGCCGCCGCCCCGCCCGTCGCGCGCGCCGCCCGGATCGTTGACCACCACCTTCGCGCCGCGGCTGGCCAGCAGCAGCGCATGCGCGCGGCCCAGCCCGTTGCCGGCGCCAGTGACGATGGCGACGCGATTGTCGAAGCGGATGGTCATGGCGGTCCCTCTGTTGTTCCGTTGGCGGAGCTATGTAGCACAGGACCATCTTACCTTCCCCCGGAGGGGGAAGGTGGCGCGTAGCGCCGGATGGGGGATGTCGAAGACGAACGCGGGAGGCCGTCTTCGACATCCCCCTTCCGCCCTTCGGGCACCTTCCCCCTCCGGGGGGAAGGGAACTCGCTTACGCTTCGAGGATGGTCAGCACCTCGTCGACGGCCTTCAGGCCTTCCTCGAGCTGCGCCTCGGTGATGGTGAGCGGCGGCGAGATCACGATCTGATTCGAGCGCACGTGGATCTGCACGCCGCGTTCGTTGAACAGCGCCTTGATGCGGCCCACGAGCGGATCGGGCGCGTTCCATTGCACCAGCGGCTCGCGCGTGGCGCGGTCCTTCACCAGCTCTAGGGTTGCCAGCAGGCCCAGTCCGCGCACCTCGCCGACGAGCCGGTGTTTCGCTTCCAGCTCCTTGAGTCGGCGCATCAGGTAGACGCCGAGCGTCGCGGCGTTGTCGACCACCCGGTCCTCGATCATCGCCGAGATCGCCGCCACACCAGCGGCGCAGGACAGCGGGTTGCCGGTCTGCGTCGAGCCGATCGCCACGCTGCGGTCGGAGAATTTCTGCGCGATGGCGTCGCTCATCATCACCGCGCCCAGCGGCAGCACGCCGCCGTTGATGCCCTTCGACACCGTCATCATGTCGGGCACGACGTCATAGTGCTGCATGGCGAACCACTTGCCGGTGCGGCCGAAGCCGTTGATCACCTCGTCGGCGATCATCAGGATTCCGTACTTGTCGCAGAGGCGGCGCAGGATTCCGTAGTACTCCTGTGGCGCGATGATCGGCCCGTTGCCGCCGGTGATCGGCTCGAAGATCATCGCCGCGATGGTGTCGGGCCCCTCGGCGAGGATCTGCTCCTCGATGCTGGTGGCGCAGACCACGCCGCAGGACGGATAGGTCTGCTTGAAGGTGCAGCGATAGCAGTAAGGATTGGGGAACTTCACCGAGCTGGCGAAGTTGTTGGCGCTGGCGCCGCGACGCGGATCGCCTGAGACGCCCAGCGTGGTCAGCCCGGTACCGTGATAGGAGCGGTAGCGCGACATCACCTTGGGCCGCCCGGTGACCATGCGCGCGAAGGTCAGCGCCGCCTCGTTGGCCTCGGTGCCGGAGTTCATGAAGAAGAAGGTGTTGAGATCACCCGGCGTCACGGTGGCCAGCAGCCGCGCCAGCTCCTCGCGCGGCTCGTTGCGATAGAACGGCGAGATGAAGCAGAGCTTCTCGGCCTGCGCCTTGATCGCCTCGATGATGCGCCGGTCCTGATGTCCGAGATTAACGTTGAAGAGCTGCGCCGTGAAGTCGAGCCAGCGCTTGCCGGTGTCGTCGTGGAAATAGACGCCCTCGGCGCGCGTCACCTTGGGCGAGCCGAAGGTGTCCTTGATCGAGGACCAGGCGTTGATGCTGACGCCCTCGGGCTCGTTGCGCAGGGTGGGCGTAATCTGGTTCACGATGAAGCTCCGGGCGACGGGTGGAAGAAGATCACCGCACGGTAGGTCAATCGCTCGGGACGCGCCACTCCAGCGGCGCATCTGGCGTGCGCTGACCGTCAGGTCCTTTGCGCATCGAAGGCCTCGGATTGCTTGCGCGCGAACGCAGCGATCTGCTCCTTGAGCTGGGCCGTCTGGTAGCGTTCTTTCGTGAACACGGCCTGCTCGATCAGCCGCTCCCGCAAATCGTCGGGGACACGATCCCACTGATACAGCAGCGCCCAGCCGAGCCGACGCACGATGTGCAACTCGTCGCCGACGTCAGGCGGCACAATCGGGTGGATGCCGTCCATGTTCACTCCCCTGCTTTGCGGAAAGCATACAGGAGTCAATCGACGGCGGCCAAAGGCCGGCAGACCGATTCCAGCGAGCGCCGCTCGGCGGCGACGCCCCAACGCCACTGCATCAGCGCCGCGCCCAGCATCAGCACGGCGCCGACGATGTAGCCGACAGCCAGGTGTGAGCGCGAGCCGGTGTCGATCAGCGCGCCGAAGATCGCCGGGCCGGCGACGCCGCCGATCCCCGTGCCGATGGCGTAGAAGACCGCGATCGCCACGGCGCGCAGCTCGAGCGGAAAGGTCTCGGACACGGTGAGATACGCCGAGCTTGCGGCGGCCGAGGCGACGAAGAAGATCACCGACCATGCGATGGTCTGGGTGGTCGCGTCGAGATAGCCCGCCCAGAACAGCCAGCCGGTCACCGCCAGCAGTGCGCCCGACACGGCGTAGGTCAGCGCGATCATGATGCGTCGCCCGACCGAGTCGAAAAGCGGGCCGAGGATCAGCGGCCCCAGCAGATTTCCCAGCGCGAAGGGCACGATGTACTGGCCGACATTGCCTGACGGCACGCCGTAGAAGTCGGTCAGCACCAGCGCGTAGGTGAAGAAGATCGCGTTGTAGAAAAAGGCCTGCGCCGCCATCAGCACCAGGCCGACGATGGCGCGCCGGCGATGCAGGTCGAACAGCACATGCACGACCTCGCGCACTCGCAGGCGCTCCCGCGCTCGGAGCTTTAGCATCGGCACCGGCGCGGGATCGAAGCGGTGGCCGCGATCGGTGACGCTCTTCTCGATGGCCTCGACGATCTTGCGCGCCTCATCGACGCGGCCATGCAACACCAGCCAGCGCGGGCTTTCGGGGATCCAGAACCGCATCAGCAGGATGAACAGGCCCAGCACGGCACCGATCAGGAAGGCCAGCCGCCAGCCATGGTCGGGCTCGAACAGCGCCGGATCGAGCAGCACGGTCGCGCCGCCCGCGCCGAACAGCGCACCCAGCCAGAAGCAGCCGTTGATCGCCAGATCGGTGCGTCCGCGCACCCGCGCCGGGATCAGTTCCTGAATGGTCGAGTTGATCGCGGTGTACTCGCCGCCGATACCGGCGCCGGTGAGGAAGCGGAAGAAGACGAAGCTCCAGAAATCCCAGGAGAACGCCGTGGCGCCCGTGGCCGCGATGTAGAGCGCCAGGGTGATGAAGAACAGCTTGCGCCGGCCCAGTATGTCGGTGAGCCAGCCGAAGCCCAGCCCGCCCAGCACCGCGCCGGCCAGATAGGCGCTGCTCGCCAGGCCGATCTGGGTGTTGGAGAACTGCAGCACCGGGCTCTGCTTCAGCGCCCCGGCCAGGGTACCGGCCAAGGTCACCTCCAGTCCGTCCAGCGCCCAGGTGATGCCGAGCGCGATCACGACGAGCGTATGGAAACGGCCCCAAGGCAGTCGGTCGAGCCGGGCCGGGATGTCGGTTTCGATGATCCGGTCCATCGTCGTCGCGGCCATGCGCTTGCCTCCGGCTGCCTCCAGGGAGCCCCAGATCGGACATAACGCCGGGACACACCGGATAGGTTGCCTGCGTCCCCGTCAAAACGGGGCGATCACCCGAAGATCGACTGCGGATCGCGCATCGGCGGCAAGACGACGACCTCAAACAGTCCTGAAGGCGCGCCCTCGGCGATCTCGCGGCCGTCGAACTCGAAGATACGGTAGCCGTGGGAACGCAGTCGCTCGAAGCAGCCGACGGTCTGCGGATCGCCGTGCAGCCCGATCAGCCACACCGTCCGCACGGCGCTCAGGATGTCGACCGCACCGTCGAGCGCCTCGACCTCGAAGCCCTCGACATCCATCTTGATGACATCTGGCATCGGCGCCCCGCTCTCCGCCCGCCAGCCGTCAAGCGACAGCAGCCGTAGCGCCCCTGCTCCGGCGCTGTCGATCACATGGCCCTGGTAGCTGCCGTGCTCGCTGCCGAAGTTGACCATCATGCCATGCGCCTGCCCCACGGGGTGCGGCACGACTGTGACGTTGGTAAGGCCGTTGCGCGCGAGATGACGGCGCAGGTCGGCGAGGTTGTGGGCGTCCGGCTCGAACGCGAAAACCTTGCCGGCGGGGCCGACCAGACGCGAGGCCGCCAGGCTGTAATACCCGGCATGCGCGCCGACGTCATAGACCGTGGCGCCGGACGCCGTCACCCGCGCCAGCAGCGCAAGCTTGTCCGCCTCGTAGCGGCCCAACCAGCAGCGATGGATGCCCGCACCGGCGCGCCAGCGATATCCGCGGTTGATTCCGGACAGCACCGGCATCATGGCGTCGCGCGGCACCAGCGACAGCGCCACCCGCCCCAGCCGCTGCAGCGGCCCGCTGCCGTCCATGAATCCAGAGGCCATCGTGTTGGAAACCTTTTGCCGCACCTTTTCTGTAGCTTAGCACGGCCCCTCGAGCGCTTGAATCGCCGCGGCAATGCGGCCATTGTCCGCCGACCATCCCGGAGGTCCGATTTGGCTACCGCCACAGTGCGTGCACTAAACGTCGACGCCACCATCGCCGAGCTCAAGGCCATGCTCGGCGAGCGGCTGAGCACGGCGCACGCCGTGCGTGAGCAGCACGGCAAGGACATCAGCTATCACGAGGCGCCACTGCCCGACGCCGTGGTCTTCGCCGAATCGGCCGAGGAGGTGCAGAAGATCGTGCAGATCTGCTCGCGCCACGGCACGCCGATCATCCCCTACGGCACCGGCACCTCGCTGGAGGGCCATATCAGCGCCCCCAATGGCGGTATCTCGCTCGACGTCAGCCGCATGAACAAGGTGCTGCGGGTCAACGAGGCCGACCTCGACGTGGTGGTGCAGCCCGGCGTCACGCGCAAGCAGCTCAACGAATACATCCGCGATACCGGCCTGTTCTTCCCGATCGATCCCGGCGCCGATGCCTCGATCGGCGGCATGGCCAGCACGCGGGCCTCCGGCACCAACGCGGTGCGCTACGGCACCATGCGCGAGAACGTGCTGGCGCTGCAGGTGGTGACACCCGACGGGCGGCTGATGCGCCTGGGCCGGCGCTCGCGCAAGTCGAGCGCGGGTTACGACATGGTGAAGCTGTTCGTCGGCGCCGAAGGCACGCTGGGCGTCATCACCGAGATCACGCTGCGCCTCTACGGCATCCCCGAATCGATGGTCGCGGCGACCTGCGCGTTCGACAGCCTCGAGGGTGCGGTCAACACCGTGATCCAGACGATCCAATCCGGCATTCCAGTCGCCCGCATCGAGCTGATGGATACCGAGACGGTCGACACCGTGAACAAGTACTCCAAGCTCAGCCTGCCGGACAAGAACCTGCTGCTGCTGGAATTCCACGGCACCGAGGCCGGCACCAAGGAACAGGCCGAGATGGTGCAGGCGCTCGCCGCCGAGAATGGCGGCGGCGACTTCGCCTGGACCAGCCAAGCCGAGGAACGCAGCAAGATGTGGCAGGCGCGCCACGACGCCGCCTGGGCCGCCAAGGCCGCCAGGCCGGGCTGGGGCATGTGGGCGACCGACGTATGCGTGCCGATCTCCAACCTCGCGGAATGCATTCTGGAGACCCAGAAGGACATCGTGGCCAACGGCCTCTACGCACCCATCGTCGGCCATGTCGGCGACGGCAATTTCCACCTCACCATGATGGTGGATCCGAGTGATCCGACATACCTGCCGCGGGCGGAGGGCCTCAACGACCGCATGATCGCACGGGCGCAAAACCTCGGCGGCACCTGCACCGGCGAGCACGGCGTGGGCATTGGCAAGATCAAGTATCTCTACGCCGAGCACGGCGAGGCGGTGAGCCTCATGCGCGCGGTGAAGAAGGCGCTGGACCCCGACAACATCATGAACCCGGGCAAGATCTTCGGACCGATGAACTGATCGGTATTGAACGAACGCCGCTCCGACCGAGATCTTGGCGGGCCCTTTTGAGTGGGCGCCGCCCGCCGATCCCATGTCGCGCGTCATGCGCCGCATAGGCGACGTCGCAAGGGTGGTTGGCGACGCGGCTTACCTTGAGAATCGCCGCCATCCGGGGATCAATCGTCCGCGAGAGGAAACCTACCGCTTGGCTGCTCTCACGAGCTATTGTCGTCGCGATGATCCATGTCTTCATGAACCTGGGGTCGGGCGGTGGCGACAAGAACGCCGCGCGCGAGGCCATCGCCGAGACGATGCGTCAGGCGGGACGAGAGGTGTCGTTCCATCAGATCGGTGACGAGGCGCTTCTGCGGCGCGTGGCGCGGGAAGCCGATCGCGGCAAGGACATCGTCGTCGCGGCGGGTGGGGACGGTACGATCAATACCGTCGCCGCGGCCCTGCTCGGCAAGTCCATCACCATGGGCATCGTGCCACTCGGCACGTTCAACTACGTCGCCCGCCTGCTCGGCATCCCGAGCAAGCCGGCGGAAGCGGCGCGCACCCTCGTCGACGGCATTCCACGCAAGCTGCATGTCGGGCGCGTCAACCAGCGTGTATTCCTCAACAATGTCGGTTTGGGCCTCTATGTCCGGCTGATCGAGGAGCGCGAACGGCACACCGACATCTTCGGTCGCAACCGGTTGGTCGCGATCTTCTCCGCGCTGGCGACGCTGCTGCGCGGTACACCGTCCTACGCGATGACCCTGAGGATCGATGGCAAGACCCATAGGATCGACGCGCCGCTGATCTTCCTCTGCGCAAACTCGCTGCAGGTCGGCAATCTCAATCTCGACCCGGCCATCGTCCGGTCGGTAACGGAGGGCGGCATGGCGGCGCTCATCGTCAAATCGGCCACTCCCGCGGATATCCTCGCCGCCGCTGGCCACATCCTCACCGGCACGCTCGAGCAGGCCGAACAGGTCGAGGTCCTGTCCAGCGACGCGATCGACATCACGACACGGCGGCGCTCGATCCGTCTGGTGGTCGACGGCGAGATCGTGCGCGAGCGCCTGCCGCTGCGTCTGGCCATGGAGCGAAACGCCATCGACGTCATGGCGCCTCGCGCTTGACGCCGTGCTCGGCCTCGTGGAGTTTAGCCGCCGTCCATGGATATCCGCCCTCACATCGTCGTCGTCGAAGACGCCGCCTCCCAGCGCCAGATGCTCGTCGACTACCTGACGCGCCAGAACTTCAAGGTCAGCGGCGCCGAAAACGGCGCCATGCTGCGCCGGCTGGTCGACCGCGAGATGCCGGCGGTCGTGCTGCTCGATGTCGGCCTGCCCGACGAGGACGGGTTTTCCCTGGCGCGCTACCTCCGCGAACGCAGCAGCCGGGTCTGGATCATCATGGTCACGGCGGCGAACGATCCGGTCGACCGCGTCGTCGGACTGGAGACCGGTGCCGACGACTACGTCGCCAAGCCCTACGATCCGCGCGAGCTGCTGGCCCGCGTGAAGGCCGGCCTGCGGCGCGCCACCGGCGCCGGCGCGGTGACGCCTAAGGCGGCCGGCCGCGTGCGCATGGGCCGCCGTATCCTCGATCTCGACAAGCGCCTGCTGGTCGACCCGGATGGCGGTGAGGAATCGCTGAGCGCCAGCGAGTTCGACCTGCTCAAGGTCTTCGCCGAGAATCCCAACCGGCCGCTGACGCGCGAATGGCTGCTGGAGGTCACAAGCCATCGCGATATGGACGCCTTCGAGCGCTCCATCGATCTGCGCATCAAGCGCCTGCGCCGCAAGGTCGAGCACGACGCGGCGCATCCCGAGGCGATCCGCACGGTGCGCGGCGCCGGCTACATGTTCGTGCCGCCCGCCGACTGAAGGACCGACGTCAGACGACGGAGCTCCGCGGCGAGGTGGCCGCGGGCGTCCTGGCAACGCTGGCGATCCGCGGCCTTGCCCGCCTCCTCCAGCGCCAGTGCCGCCGCGCCCACACGTTTGGCACCGATCTGCAGCGCCGAGCCCTTCAGGCGATGCGCAGCCTGCGCCACGCGCGCGAGATCGCCGGCGCGCATCGCGGCGTCGATGTCGTGCTCCGACTGATTCAGCTCGCCTTCGAAGGTGTCGAGAAGATCGCGCTCGAAGGCCGCGTCGCCACCCGACCAGCGCAGCAGCACGGTGCGGTCGAGGATCCCGGCATCGTCGACAGCGGTGCCCAGCGCGAGGCTGGCGCGGATGCCGGGTTGCTCGATCGCCGGAAGCCACCGCTCGATCACCGCCCGCAAGCGCTCGGTCTCGACCGGCTTGGCGAGGTAGCCGTCCATGCCAGCGGCGCGGCAGCGCTCGTCCTCGCCCTTCATGGCGTTGGCCGTGCTGGCGACAATCGGCGTGCGCGGTCGGGCCCGGGTGATCTCTTCGCGCCGGATCAGCGCCGTCATCTCGAAACCATCCATGTCGGGCATATGGACGTCGGCAAGAATCAGCGCGTAGTCGCCGTCGCGCCAGCGTTCCAGCCCCTCGCGACCATTGGCTGCCGTGTCGGCGGCGACGCCCAGCGAGGCGAGCTGGCGCAACGCCACCTTGAGGTTCACCGGGTGGTCGTCGACCACCAGAACACGTGCGCGCGAGGAAACCGTCGGCGCGACGGCGATGTCCGAGCCGGTGGGAGCGCTCAGCGTCTGCAGCTCGACCAGGGGAGAGTCGGCCGGCGCGGCCATCAGGACCACGGTCACGGTGAAGGTCGAACCGGCGCCCGACGCGCTCTGCGCCTTGACGTCGCCATCCATCAGCTGCGCCAGCCGGCGCACGATAGACAGGCCCAATCCCGTGCCGCCGTAGCGCCGCGTCGTGCCGCTGTCGGCCTGCGCGAAAGGCTTGAACAGACCGGAGAGTTGCGTCTCGTCCATGCCGATGCCGGTGTCGCTGACCGAGATCTCGACCTCGGTACGGCCCTCGCCGAGCGGCCGGGTCAAGGCGCGCACGATCACCGCGCCGCGCTCGGTGAACTTCACCGCATTGCCGATCAGGTTGGCGACGATCTGGCGCACGCGCGTGGGATCGCCGATCAGCGCGTCGGCCGAGCCCGGCGCGATGGCGACGCTCAGATTGACGCCCTTGGCCGTGGCGGCGGCGCGGAAGTTATCGGCGGCGCGCTCGACAACGCTCGACAGCGAGAAAGCGGCGGCTTCCAGATCCGTGCGACCAGCCTCGATCTTGGAGAAGTCGAGCAGGTCGTCGAGCAGGCGCAGCACGGCGCCGGCGCTGTCGCGCATGGTATGGACGAGATCGCGCTGGTCGTCGTTCAGCCGCTCGCGGCCTAGCACCTCGATCATGCCGAGCACGCCGTTCATCGGCGTGCGGATCTCGTGGCTCATGGTGGCGAGGAAGGTCGATTTCGCCTGGTTGGCGGCGTCGGACTCGACACGCGCCGCCTCCGCCGCCTCGAGCGCCCGCTCCAGCTCGCGCTGCCGGCGGCGTTGCTCGGTCACATCGGTCACGAGAAGCGTCGTGCGCCCACCGGTCGAACGGGCCAGCGCCCGCGCCCATTGACCCTTGCCGAACCGGAACAGGATTGGATCGCCGGTCCTGAGGTTGAGCAGCGTGTCGGCGATCCAGTCGGCGGTCTGGTCCGCCGGCACGGCACCAGCATAGGCGGCGACAACCACGGCATTCGATAGCGGGACACCCTGCTTGTAGAGCTCGGGGTTGTCGCCCATGAAGCGCTTGTACGCCTCGTTGCACAGTTCCAGGCGATCCTGGGCGTCGAAGAAGGCGATGCCATCGGCCATCGACTCCATCGCGGCCACCAGCTTGGAGCGCGAATCGGTGGCGGCGGCGAGGGCCTGTTCCAGGTCACGCTGACGCTGGCGCTGCTCGGTCACGTCAGTCACCAGCAAAGTCGCGCGACCGTCGCCGGTATAACGCATCACCAGCCTGGCCCATTGGTTGTCGCCGAACGGGATCAGCACCGATTCGCCGGCGCGATAGCGGCGCAAGGCGTCCTCGACGGCCTTCTCCCTGATCTCCGGCGGCAGCCTTAACGCGCCTTGGCGGTTGGCGGCTTCCAGCGTGACCCCTGGTGCGCAGATCACGGGATCGTTGTTCATGAAGCGCTTGAAGGCCTCGTTGCACAACTCCAGCCGCTCCTCGGCATCGATGAAGGCGATGCCGCCCGCCATGGTCTCCATCGCCGCGATCAGCTTGGTGCGCGATTCGGTGGCCGATGCCAGCGCCTGCTCCAGTTCGCGCTGGCGCTGGCGCTGCTCGGTCACGTCGGTCAGCAGCAATGTCCAGCGACCGTCGCCCGTCGGGCGCATGTCCATGCGCGCCCAGCGACTATCGCCGAAGGGGATAAGGACCGGCTCGCCGGCGCGATAGCGGCGCACCGATTCCTCGACCGCCCTTTCCCTGGCCTCCGGCGGCAGCCGCAGCGCGCCGCGGCGAAAGGCGTCTTCCAGCCTGACTCCCGGCGCGTACATGAGAGGATCGTCGTTCGTGAACCGCTTGTAGGCCTCGTTGCACAACTCGATGCGCTCGTCGGCGTCGAGAAAGGCGATGCCGCCGGCCACCGTCTCCATAGCCGCCATCAGCTTCGCACCCGCCTCCTTGGCCGCGGTCTCGTTGTTCTTCAGGTCGGTGACGTCGCGGTGCACGACCACGCGGCGACCGTCGGCCAGGATGACGACGGACACTTCCAGCCATCGATCCCGCCGACGCAACGGATACCAGCCGTTGGTGCCGTTCTCGAGAAGCTCCTCGCGTAAGGCGATCGCGGCCGCCCGCTCCTGCGCGTCGAGCGGGCCGAACACGCCGACGTCGACCTGCCGCTCCACCAATTCCCGAAGCGTGCCGCCGATCAGCCGTTCGGCGGGAATGTCTCCCAGGGTCTGGCGCGCGACCAGGTTGATGAACTGCAGTCGCTTGTCGGGGCCATAGAGAATGACGGCATCGCTCAAGGCATCGAGCGCGGTCTGCAGCGTCTCGCGCGCCTCGGTCGCGGCGGTTTCGCTGTTCTTCAAGTCGGTGACGTCGCGATGCACGATCAGGCGATGGCCATCGGGCAGTACGCTGGTCGACAGCTCCAGCCAGCGGTCGCGGCGGCGCGCCAACAGCCAGCCATTGGTACCGCGACGGAACTGCTCCATACGATCGGCGATCGCGGCCTCGCGCGCCGGCCCGTCGAGCGGCCCGAAGTCGCCGCGAACGGCCTGCGCCTCGACGAATTCGCGGAAGTTCCGGCCGATGAGAGGTAGCTGGCGATCGATGCCGTGCATCTGGTAGGCGGCGTCGTTGAGCAGCAGCAGCCGGCCGTCGGGCGCGTAGAGGAAAACCGCCTCGCTCAGCGCGTTGAGCGCGGTCCGCAGGATCGCGCGTGCTTCCTCGCCCTCGCCGCGCGCTTCCTCGAGCCGCCCGAGAAGCCGTTCGTGCGACAGAGTCACGGCGATCATCTCGCGCGCGAAGCGCTGCTGGCCGCGCGCGACCAGCAAGAGACCGAGGCCGAAGGGTGGCAGGCATGCGGCACCCAGGATGATCGACAGCCTGTCGCCGGCGACGATCAGCGCGACGCACATCGGCACGAGCAGGGCGAAGACGTAGCCGGCGTAACTGCGCATCGAGTAGGCGCGCGAGGGGGAGCCCAGCGCCATGATGATGAGCAGCAGGCAGAGCGAGAAGCGCACCGGCGGATCGGCCGACAGCGCCACCAGCGCCGCGCCGAGGCCGACGACCAGTCCGTTCCACAACGTCAACGCCAGATGCAGGACCTGCCATTGGACGGGCGTCCGGCGATCCCCGTTGGCGCCGTAGTCGCGCTCCAGGCGCGGGTAGCCCAGCCGGCCGACGATATGCAGCGCGGCCAGCGCAACGAAGAGCCACCACGGACTGCGCCCAGCGTCGAGCACGGCATAGATCGGCCAGATCAGCAGCAGGAGGCTGCGCACCCCCATGTTCCGGCGCAGCAGGCGCGACGTCAGCTCCCGCTCGACCGCGGGATCGGCGGGATCGATGGACTGCTCGGTCGCCTTCGCCGCGTCGCTCATGCCGCCATCATGCCGCGCCGCCGCGTCTCACACATGTCGTCAGATGCCGCCATTTGTGTCGTGTGTGTCTTCGCGGGCGGCCGACGACATCGTCGAGACATCAACGTGCCGTCACGAGACACCACATCTTGTTCCCGTCGGGCCCAAGACACCGGATCCGGTGCTCGGCGGCCGCCGCGCCGTGACCTGTCGTCATTCCGAGCGCAGCGAGGAATCTCCTGGAGATCGAGACTCGCTGCGAGGAGATCCCTCGCTGCGCTCGGGATGACGACTGGGGAGGAGCGCGCGGTGCGCTCCTCCCGACGTCGTCACTTCGCGCACTGCACCATGATCTCGACCTTCAGCCCCGGCGCGGCGAGCTTGGCCTCGACGGTGGCGCGCGCCGGCGTGTTGCCGGGCGCGACCCAGGCGTCCCACACCTCGTTCATCTGGCTCCAGGTCGCGATGTCGGTGAGCCAGATATTGGCCGAGAGGATCTTGCTCTTGTCGGTGCCGGCCTTGGCGAGCAGCGCGTCGATCTTGTCGAGGATCTGCTTGGTCTGGCCCTTGACGTCGGCTTTGCTGTCGTCGGCGGTGAGGCCGGCGAGGTAGACGGTGTTGCCGTGCACGACGGCCTGGCTCATGCGCGGGCCGGCGTTGATGCGTTCGACCATGATGCTTTCCCTCCGTTGAACGAGACGGGGGCAGCCTAGCAAACAAGACGCGAAAGAGTCAGCGCGGCAGCAGGCCGACCGGGTCGACGGGCTTGTTCCGGTGGCGGATCTCGAAATGGAGTTGCGGCTCAGAAACGCCGCCCGAGGTGCCGACCGTGCCGATGGTCTGGCCCTTCTTCACCGTCGCGCCCTTGGCCACCGAGAGCTGGTCGAGATGGCCATAGGCGGTGATGTAGCCGCCAGCATGGCTGACCAGCAGCAGATTGCCCAGCCCACGCACCTCGTTGCCGGCATAGACCACGGTACCGCCATCGGCGGCCTTGACCGGCGTGCCCGAGGCGGCGGCGATGTCGATGCCGTCGTTCTGCTGCCCGCCGGCGCGCGGGCCGAAGCCGGCCAGGGTGCGGCCGCGCACCGGCCAGTCGAAGC
>JALHMM010000067.1 GCA_022844045.1 Reyranellaceae bacterium
GTCGTGGCGCTGGCGCGCCTGGTGCGCCGGCGCGGCGATCGGCGCCGGCCGGGCGAACGGCTGGCGGCGGCGTTCTCCCAGATGGGGCCGAGCTTCATCAAGTTCGGCCAGGCGCTCTCGACCCGCGCCGACCTGCTGAGCGAGCAGGTCGCGCTCGATCTGGGCCAGCTCGTCGACCACCTGCAGCCATTCTCCGGCATCGAGGCCAAGCGGACCATCGAGCTCGAGCTCGGCAAGCCGATCGCCGAGCTCTTCGCGCGCTTCGACGAGGTGCCGATCGCCGCCGCCTCGATCGCGCAGGTCCACTACGCCGAGACCATCGCCGGCGAGAAGGTCGCGGTGAAGGTGCTGCGGCCCGGCATCGAGGCGGCCTTCGCGCGCGACCTCGACCTCTTCTACTGGCTGGCCGGGCTGGTCGAGGTGGCGCGCCCGCAATTCCGCCGGCTGAAGCCGGTCGAGACCGTGCGCGCCTTCGCCGAGGTGACGCGCACCGAGATGGACCTGCGCATGGAGGCCGCCGCTGCGCAGGAGCTGGGCGAGAACTTCGCCGACGATCCAGGCTATCGCACGCCGCGCATCTATTGGGACCTCTCGGCCCAGCGCGTCATGACCATGGAGCGCATCGAGGGCATTCCGATCGGCGAGCGCGAGCGGTTACTGGCGGCCGGCCACGACGTCAACGAGGTGCTGCGCAAGAGCGCCGAGGCCTTCTTCTACCAGGTGTTCCGCGACGGCTTTTTCCACGGCGACATGCACGGCGGCAACGCGTTCGTCGAGGCCTCCGGCGCCATCGTGCCGGTCGACTTCGGCATCATGGGCCGCGTCGACAACGACACGCGCGGCTACCTCGCCGAGCTGCTGATCGCCTTCCTGCGCCGAGATTACCGCGCCGTGGCCGAGGTGCAGTTCCGCGCCGGCTTCGTGCCGCTCGACCAGTCGGTCGAGCTCTTCGCCCAGGCCTGCCGCTCGATCGGCGAGCCGATCTTCGGCAAGCCCTCCAACCAGATCTCGATCGGCCGCCTGCTGGCGCAGATGCTGCGCGTCACCGAGCGCTTCGAGATGGCGGCCCAGCCGCAATTGCTGCTGCTGCAGAAGACCATGCTGATGGCCGAGGGCATGGGCACCAAGCTCAATCCCGAGGTCAACATCTGGGAGCTGGCGCGACCGCTGATCGAGGACTGGATGCGCCGCCATTTCGGCCCGCGCGCGCGCGTTGAGCGCGCAGTCTCGGAGGCGCTGGAGGGCGCGCGTCGGCTGCCGCAGCTGTTGCGCACACTCGAGCAACTCGCCGAGGGCGAGCGCCACCGCGCCCCACCACCGCGCTGGGCGGCGTGGAAACCCACCTGGAGCGGCGTGCTGGCGGCGCTCGCCCTGCTGGCGGCGGCGCTGGCGTGGTGGCGCTGAGCGGCCTGAAATAGCCGGGTGATCGCCGCGTCCGGCGCGCTAGAATGGGCGCCCGGAGGACGCATCCATGGAACTGATACCGCTGGCTGATGGCTTCGGCGTCGAGGTGCGGGGTGTCGATCTGATCGACGTGGCGTCGAGCGCTACCGCCTATCAGGCGGTGCGCGCGGCGTTCGAGGAGCACTCGGTCCTGCTGTTCCGCGACCAACGCATCAGCGACGACGTGCAGGTCGCCTATTCCCGCGCTTTCGGGCCGCTGGAGCTGTCCAAGGTCGGCTCGCTGGGTCACGGCACGTTCTACGGCGTGCTGCGCAACTTCGATGCCGACGGCAAGATCGTGCCCGACGATCACAAGGAAGCGCTGCGCGCCCGCGCCAACCAGCTCTGGCATACCGACAGCTCGTTCAAGCGCTCGCCGGCCCTGGCCTCGGTCCTGTCGGCGCGCACCATCCCCAGTCGCGGCGGCGAGACGCAGTTCGCCTCGACCCGCCTGGCCTGGGAGCGCCTGCCGCCGGCCACGCAGGCGAAGCTGAAGGACCTCGTAGTCTGGCATAGCTACGCCAATTCGCGCGACCAGATCTCGCCCAGGCTGATGTCGCCGGCCGAGCGCGAGGCGCTGCCGCCCGTCGATTGGCGCATGACCTGGCGCAACCCGGTCAATGGCCGCACCTCGCTCTACATCGCCTCGCATGCCGGCGCGATCGACGGCATGGGCGACAACGAGGCCAAGGCGCTGCTCGGTGGCCTGATCGAGGACGCCACACGCGAAGAGTACACCTACCTGCATGTCTGGCGGCCGGGAGACGTGGTGATGTGGGACAACCGCGCCACCATGCATCGCGGCCGGCCGTGGCCCGGCGACCAGATCCGTCACATGGTGCGCACGACGATCTCGGCGACCGACGCGGACGGTGTGCCACACGTCCTGTCGATGGCGGCTTAGTCGCCGAGATTCAGCGCGGCCCTTGCGGATCGGCAATTCCCTCCTTAACTGGGGTGGAATTGGTCTGGCGGCGACCTGAGCGGAGGGCCTCGGCGATCCATGCTGACCGGAAAGCGTATCCTGCTGATCCTGAGCGGCGGTATCGCCGCGTTCAAATGCCATGACCTGATCCGCCGCCTGCGCGAGCGCGGCGCTTCGGTGCGTTGCGTGCTGACGCCAGCGGCCACGAAGTTCGTCACCCCGCTGTCGTTGCAGGCGCTCAGCGAAGACAAGGTCTACAGCGACCTGTTCTCGCTGACCGACGAGAGCGAGATGGGCCACATCAACCTGTCACGCGAGGCCGACCTGCTGGTCGTGGCCCCGGCCAGCGCCAATATCCTGGCGCGCATGGCGCAGGGCCTGGCCGACGACCTGGCCACCACCGTGCTGCTGGCCACCGACAAGGCGGTGCTGGTGGCGCCGGCGATGAACGTCCGCATGTGGCTGCATCCGGCGACCCAGGCCAATGTCGCGACCCTTCGGGCGCGCGGCGTGGCCTTCGTCGGCCCCAACGAGGGCGCGATGGCCTGCAACGAGTTCGGGCCGGGTCGAATGTCGGAGCCGCTGGAGATCGTCGCCGCCGTCGAAGCGTACTTCGTCGGCCGCCTGCCGGCCGCCGAGCCGCCGCCGCTCATCTCCGGACCATCGGTGATCCACATGGCGCCCGAGACCAGGGGCGGCGCCATCGCGCATCGGCCGTTGACCGGTCGCCGCGCCATCGTCACCTCGGGGCCGACGCGCGAGGCGATCGACCCCGTGCGCTACATCTCCAATCATTCCTCCGGCAAGCAGGGCCATGCCATCGCCGAGGCGCTCGCGGCGCTGGGGGCGGAGGTCACCCTGGTGACCGGCCCGGTCGGTGTCGCCGACCCGGCCGGGGTGAAGGTGGTACGGATAGAATCGGCCGACGACATGCTGGCGGCATGTCGCGCGGCGCTGCCGGCCGACGTCGCGGTGTGTGCCGCCGCTGTCGCCGACTGGAAGGTACGGAACGCCGCCAATGGCAAGTTGAAGAAGGTGCCTGGCGGTGCGCCGCCGGCGCTCGAGCTGGTGCCCAACCCGGACATCCTGGCGAGCCTGGCCGCTTCCGGCCCGCAGCGTCCAGCGCTCGTGGTTGGCTTCGCGGCCGAGACCGAGAATGTCGTCGCCAACGCGGTATCCAAGCGCGCGCGCAAAGGCTGTGACTGGATCGTCGCCAATGACGTGTCGCCGGCCACCGGGACCTTCGGCGGGGATCGCAACACGGTGCATCTTGTGACGGCCTCGGGCGTTGAAGCTTGGCCGACACTGGCGAAAGGCGCGGTGGCGGAAGAGCTCGCGCGACGGGTTGTCCGCCACTTTGGCACGGGCGATGCAGTGGCCGCGTCATGATGGTCGGAACGGAGTTGGGGTATGGCTGACGGGGATCTGGCTGTGGCGGTGGACGTCGATGTGCGTGTCGCGGTGACTCGCCTGCCCCACGCGGCCGACCTGCCCCTGCCAACCTACGCCAGCGACCAGGCCGCTGGCATGGATCTGCTGGCGGCGATCGCATCGGATCTCGTGCTGCCGTCGCTGGGCCGCGCCATCGTGCCTACCGGCCTGGCCATCGCGCTTCCCGCCGGTTGGGAGGCGCAGGTCAGGCCCCGGTCCGGACTGGCGGCGAAGAACGGGGTCACCGTCGCCAATGCCCCGGGCACCGTCGATGCCGACTATCGCGGCGAGGTCGGCGTTATCCTGGTCAATCTCAGCGCCGAGCCCTTCACCATCACGCGCGGCATGCGCATCGCCCAGATGGTGATCGCCCGCCATGCCCGCGCCGCCTGGGACGAGGTCTCGGCGCTGCCCGAGAGCGCGCGCGGCGCCGGCGGCTTCGGCTCGACTGGTCTCAAGGGCTGAGGGAGGCCAGCGCGGTGCCACGCCTCAGCAAGAAGACAATGTTCGCCATCGAAGCGGTGCTCGACGTCGCCTTCAACGCCGGCGAGATTCCGGTGCGCAGCGGCGACATCACACGCAGGCAGAAGATCCCCAAACGCTACCTCGAGCAGGTTTTGCAGCACCTGGTGCGCGCTGGCATCCTCGCCGGCAAGCGTGGCCCGCGCGGCGGCTACAAGCTGGGCCGCGAGCGCCGGCTGATCACGCTGGGCGAGATCATCCGCGTCGTGCGCACGCTGGAGGCGGAGACCGAGCCGGACGACGAGACGGGTTCGGCGCTGGCGCACGAGGTGGTGTGGCCGACCTGGCAGCGGCTGCGCGAGGAGCTGATGGGCAAGCTCGACGCCATCACCATCGAGGACCTCTGCCGCGACGCGCGCGAGCGCGGTGTGCAGAGCGACCCGGGTGATCGGCTGGAGTTCCACATATGAGCGATATCCCCAGCGTGACCCTGCCGTCGGGTGCGACGATGCCGGTCTTCGGTCTGGGGACCTGGCGCATGGGCAACGAACGGTCCAGGCGCAAGCAGGAGACCGACGCCATCGCCCATGCCATCGACATCGGCTACCCGATGATCGACACGGCCGAGATGTACGGCGAGGGCGCCGCCGAGGAGGCCATCGCCGACGCACTGCAGGGTCGCAAGCGCGACGCGATCTATCTCGTCAGCAAGGTCTATCCGCACAACGCCTCGAAGCTGGGCACGGTTGCGGCCTGCGAGCGCAGCCTCAAGCGGCTGAAGACCGACCGCATCGATCTGTATCTGCTGCACTGGCGCGGCCAGCATGCGTTCTCCGAGACGCTCGAGGGTTTCGAACGCCTGCGCCGCGACGGCAAGATCAAGGATTACGGCGTCAGCAATTTCGATCGCGACGACATGGAGGAATGGGCGGCGCTCGATGGCGGGCGCTGCGGCACCAACCAGGTCATGTACAACCTGGCGCGCCGCGGCATCGAGTTCGATCTCGTGCCGTGGCAGCGCCAGCACCGCATTCCCGTCATGGCCTATTCGCCGCTCGACCAGGGCCCGCTGCTGCGCCACGCCACGCTCAAGACGATCGCCGAGCGCCACGGCGCCACGTCGGCGCAGGTCGCGCTCGCCTGGCTGCTGCAACAGGAAGGCATGGTGGCGATCCCGAAATCCGCCGACCGCTCCAGGGTCAGCGAGAATTTCGGCGCCCTGAAGGTCAAGCTCACCGAGACCGACCTCATCGATCTCGACCGCGCCTTCCCGCCGCCCAAACGCAAGACCTCGCTGGCGATGAGCTGACCCACCTACCTTCCCCCGCTGGCGGGGGAAGGTGGCGCGAAGCGCCGGATGGGGGTGGCTGGTGCGACAATTCCGATGACTGTGGCTGGCCGCAATGGCGGCCACCCCCATCCGTCAGCGCTTCGCGCTGCCACCTTCCCCCGCCAGCGGCAGGGCTGTCCGGGGAAAAATTTGCGAGTCGCTTCAAAGTCTTACGCCCACGCGAACTATTCGCTTTGGTCAGCACTCTCGACTCAGAACTGCCAATGTGAGTCATTTGAATCACTTAGCACCGTTCCCCGGACAGCCCTGCGCCAGCGGGGGAAGGTAGTCAATCAGCGTATGGATCGGCGATTCCCATCGCGGCGAGCAGCCGCGTCTCCAGCTTTTCCATGCGCCGCGCCTGACGCTCGCCCTGCTCATGGTCGTAGCCCAGCAGGTGCAGCGTGCCGTGCATCACTAGATGCGTCAGGTGATCGGCCGGCCGCTTGCCCTGCTCGCGCGCCTCGCGCAGCACCGTCTGGCGGGCTAGCACGATGTCGCCGAGGGAAGGCTTGTCGCCCGGAAATGACAGAACGTTGGTCGGCTTGTCCTTGCCGCGATAGGTGCGGTTGAGACGGCGCACGGCGGCGTCGCTGTCGAGTGCCACGACGACGGAGACATGATCGGACAGACGCTTTCCGCTGCCGTCGATAGCAGCCTGTGCCGCGCGGCGGCAGATCGCGCGCGCCGTGCGCAACGCCTCGAGCCAGCGCGGATCGAGAACCTCGACGTCGATGGTCACGTCGTCGTCTGGCCGGCGGCGCGGCGGCGGTCGCGGGCGTCGTAGGCGCGCACGATGCGGGCGACGAGATCGTGGCGCACCACGTCGCGGTCGCTGAAATTGACGAAGCGCACGCCCTCGACGCCGTTCAGCGTGTCGATCGCGTCGCGCAGGCCCGACGGCGCGCCTGGCGGCAGGTCGATCTGGCTGAGATCGCCGGTGATCACCATGCGCGAGCCCTCGCCCAGCCGGGTGAGGAACATCTTCATCTGCATCGCCGTGGTGTTCTGTGCCTCGTCGAGGATGACGAAAGCGTGCGCCAGGGTGCGGCCGCGCATGAAGGCCAGCGGCGCCACCTCGATCTCGCCCGACTCGAGCCGCTTGTCGATCTGGTCGGCCGGCAGCATGTCGTGCAGTGCGTCGTAGAGCGGGCGCAGATAGGGGTCGACCTTGTCCTTGAGATCGCCAGGCAGAAAGCCCAGCCGCTCGCCGGCCTCGACCGCCGGGCGTGACAGGATGATGCGCTCGACGCTGCCCGCGGTGAGCATCGACACCGCCATGGCGACCGCGAGGTAGGTCTTGCCCGTGCCGGCGGGTCCCAGCCCGAATACCAGGTCGCGGTCGCGGATCGCTTCGACATAGTCGCGCTGGGTCGGCGTGCGCGGCTGGATCACGCGCTTGCGGGTGCGGATGGTCACGGCATCGCCGGCGGCCGGGCCGCCGCCGACCTGGGCGAAACGCACCGCGGCGTCGACATCGCCCGCCTCGACCGTCTGGCCGCGACGCAGGCGTTCGTAGAGCGCGCTGATCGCCGCGCTGGCCTGCGTGACCGCCTCGCTGGCGCCGGCGATGGCCAGCTGATTGCCGCGGCTGTCGATGCGCACGCCCATGAGCTGCTCGACGCGCACGAGGTTGCGGTCGTGCTGGCCGACCAGGGTCTGCACCAGCGTGTTGTCGTCGAGTGTGATGCGGCGCACGTCGTTGCCGCGCTGCGGGCTGTCGTCGCTCATGCCGCCACCCCGAGGCCGGCGGCCACCTCGCCGGCGAGGCTGTTGGCGTGACCGCCGGTGACGTGCACCTCGACCAGTCGGCCGATCAGTCGCTCGGGCGCCTGGGCATGGACCGACTGCAGCCAGGGCGACTTGCCGATCAACTGGCCGTCGCGTCGGCCGCGCTCCTGGAACAGCACCTCGACCGTCTTGCCCGCCATGCTCGCGTTGAACGCGGTCTGCTGCGCGCGTAGCGACGACTGCAGCGCCGCCAGCCGCGCTTCTTTGACCGCCTCCGGGATCTGGTCAGTCATCGCCGCGCCCGGCGTGCCGGGGCGCGGGCTGTACTTGAAGGAGAAGGCCGAGGCGAAGCCGACCGTCTGAATCAGCCGCATCGTGTCGTCGAAATCGGCGTCGCTCTCGCCGGGGAAGCCGACGATGAAGTCCGACGACAGCGCGATGTCGGGCCGCGCGGCGCGCAGTGTCTCGACGATGCGCAGGAACAGGTCGCGGCCGTGCTGCCGGTTCATCGCCTCGAGCACGCGGTCTGAGCCGGACTGCACCGGCAGGTGCAGGTAGGGCATCAGCGCCGGCACGTCGCGATGGGCGGCGATCAGCTCGTCGTCCATGTCGCGCGGATGCGAGGTGGTGTAGCGCAGCCGTCGCACGCCATCGATCTCGGCCAGCGCACGGATCAGCCGCGCGAGGTTCCATGTCGAACCATCAGGCGCCTCGCCGTGCCAGGCATTGACGTTCTGGCCCAGCAAAGTGAGCTCGAGCGCGCCCGATGCGACCAGGCCGCGTGCCTCGGCGAGGATCGCGGCGGCCGGGCGCGAATACTCCGCGCCCCTGGTGTAGGGCACGACACAGAAGGTGCAGAACTTGTCGCAACCCTCCTGGATCGACAGAAAGGCGGAGGCGCCGGTCACCGCCGTGGGCGCCGGCAGGAAGTCGAACTTCGGCTCAGCCGGGAATTCGGTGTCGAGCACGCCAGCACCGCGTCCGCCGCGGCGCGCGCCGGCGGCGCGCAAGGCGCGCGCCACCATCTCGGGCAGGCGGTGATAGGCCTGCGGGCCGACGACGATATCGACCATGGGTGCGCGACGCAGGATCTCTTCGCCCTCGGCCTGCGCGACGCAGCCGGCGACGGCGACAACCAGATCGGCGCCCTCGGATCGCCTCTCCTCACGCCGCAGGCGCAGTCGGCCAAGCTCGGAGAACACCTTCTCCGAGGCCTTCTCGCGGATATGGCAGGTGTTGAGCACCACCATATCGGCGTCGTCCTGCGTCTCGGTCAGCCCGTAGCCGAGCGGCCGCAGCAGGTCGGCCATACGCTGCGAATCGTAGACGTTCATCTGGCACCCGTAGGTACGGATGAACAGTTTACGGCGCGGCGCGGCCTCGGTCGGCTGGGTGGTTTCTGTCATGCGTTCGGGTCTGGGCCGCGCACGCACTGGTCGCGTCGCGGTCGGCGCCTCCTTATCACCGCGATCCCGGGGCGTCGAGTCGGCCTCGCCTTACCTTCCCCCGGAGGGGGAAGGTGGCGCGGAGCGCCGGATGGGGGATGTTGAAGACGGACACTGAGCGCGTTGAAACATCCCCCATCCGCCCTTCGGGCACCTTCCCCCTCCGGGAGAAGGTCGAGGCTGTTCATTACTCCGCCGCCTTGGCCGGCGCTGGCCGGACCGGCTCGCCGCGGTTGATCGACTGGAGACCTTGCGAGACGACGCGGAAGCAATGGTCGCTGAGCTTCTTGCGATCGCCGAACATGGTGATGTCGACCGGGTCGTGGAACTGGATCACCACGCTGCATTCGCCGAGCTTGCAGACGTTCCATAGATGGCCGGCCAGCTCCATGTCGCCGTACCAGGTAAAGTACGGCCGCCAGTAGCGCCCGAGCGGAATGCCGTCGAGCCTGGTGTAGGCGACGGTGAAGGGCTGCACGCGCAAAGGCTTGCCGCCCGGCTTGACCTGGGCCGCGGCGAACAGCGCGCTGCGGAACGGCAGCACGCGCGTGCCGTCGCTGCTGGTGCCTTCGGGGAAGAGGATCAGGCTGTCGCCGGCTTCCAGACGGCCGATGAGGCTGTCGCGGCTCTCGCGCGTGGCGCGCGTGCGGCGCTCGACGAAGACCGTGCGCTGCAGCTTCGCCAGCACGTTGAAGAAGGGCCAGGTAGACACTTCCTGCTTGGCGACAAAGGAGGCCGGGATGTTCGAGCCCAAGGTCTCGATATCGAGATAGGAGACGTGGTTGCCGACATAGAGCGTCGGCGCCTCGGTCGAGCGCGTGCCGCGCACTTCGATCTTCAGTGCGAGGATGATGCAGACGAGGCGGTGGTAATAGTAAGGGATGCCGCGCGCCAGGAAGCCGATGCGCAACAGGACCACCAGCGCCTGGAAAGGGATCAGCGTCAGCGTCAGCAGCGCGTAGGCGAAGAGGCGGATGGTGGCGCGGCCAGAGGAGCCGAGCGATGGCGCGGCCTCGCGAAAGGCGCGATTTTCGGCCGAAACCGGTGACTTCATTCAGAGTCGCGCTGGGCGCGCTCGTAGTGCTTGAAGTATTTTTCGGTGACCAGGTCGGTCTTCACCACGATGCAGACATCGACGGTATTGAACTGGGTGTCGACCACCGCGCCGTCGCCAACGAAGCCGCCCAGCCTGAGATAGCCCTTGATCAGCGGCGGCACCATGCGCTCGGCCAGCTTCAGATCGTAGCTGCCCGGCGCCAGCAGGTTCATGTCGACATAGAGCTCGGGGAGCGCACGGGCGCGCAGCTCCGGCGGCGCGAGGTGCTTCTGGTAGAGATAGGACAGCGGCAGGGCGAGGCGCTGCAGATCGTTGCCTGGCAGGCTGGCGCAACCGAACATGATCTCGATGTCGAAGTGAGACACGTAGGTGGCGATGCCGCGCCACAACAAGTTCATCGTCGACCCGGTGCGCGCCGAGGCCTCGACGCAGGAACGGCCGAGCTCCAGCACCTCGCCCGGCCAGTTGGTCAGGCGGGAGACATCGTATTCCGCGGCCGAGTAGAACCGGCCATAGGCGGCCGCGACGCTGCGCCGGGTCAGGCGGTAGGTGCCGACGATCGACTCCGCGCCGGTGCGGCGTCGGTCGATCACCAGCAGGTGGTCGCAAAGCGCGTCGAAATCGTCGAAATCACGTCGCCGCGCCTCCATCTCCGGCGTCGGCCGCGCCGCCATCTCCTCGTAGAAGACGCGATAGCGCAGCGCCTGCGAGGCGTCGAGGTCGGCCTCGTCACGCGCCAGGCGAACCTCGAGGTCGCCAGCGACGATCGGGGGTAGGCTGCTGTCGAATCGACGCGGCGTGGTGCTGCTGTCGATGGCGGCGCTGCTCATGCTGCCCATTATCGGGCGAGCGGGCGCAGCGTCCACCGGTTTTTATCGGCCGCCGGCTTTCTTTCCGCCGCCGTCCTCGGCCTCGACCGGCACGGCGTACAGCTCCAGCCGGTGGTCGACCAGGCGATAGCCCAGCTTGCGCGCGATGGCGCGCTGCAATTCCTCGATCTCTTCATTGTTGAACTCGACCACCTTTCCGGAGTGCAGGTCGATGAGGTGGTCGTGATGCGCGTGGGTCGCTTCCTCGTAGCGCGACCGGCCGTCGCGGAAATCGTGACGCTCGAGGATGGCGGCCTCCTCGAACAGCCGCACCGTGCGATAGACGGTGGCGATCGAGATACGCGGGTCGATGGCCGTGGCGCGCTTGTGCACGGCCTCGACATCGGGATGGTCGGCGGCCTCCGACAGCACGCGCGCGATCACCCGGCGCTGCTCGGTCATCTTCAGGCCCTTGTCGATGCAGCGCTGCTCGAGGCGCGATTTGGCCGATGTCGGCACAGTGAAGCTCCGTGGCTGGAGGTTCCAGTCCTCGGCCCCTCTATACAGCGTTCAGCCTATACGTCGCCACCCGGCTTGCGACGGCGCGGGTCGTTCGTGTCATGTCCCCAGGGACCGTCAGGCCTTTCCTGCCCGCGCGAGCCGGGCGCGCATGCGCTTGGTGCCGAGCCCGACCTTCTTGGCGAGCGCGCTACGCACCTTGGAATAGCTTGGCGCCACCATGGGATAGTCGGAATCCAATCCCCACTTCGTACGGTACTGATCGGGAGTCATGCCATAAGCGCTCATCAGATGGCGCTTCAGCATCTTGTGCTTGGAACCGTCCTCGAGGCAAATCAGGTAATCCTTGGTGATCGACTTCTTGACCGGCACGGCAGGATCACGCTTCACCGCGATGGCCGCGCCGGCTCCCTGCACGCCATTCAAGGTGGCGAAGACCTGCTCGATCAACTTCGGTACATCGCCGATCGACACAGTATTATTTGACAGATGCGCTGAAACGATCTGCGAAGTCAGTGCAAGAATATCGGCCGAGGCCCCGGTGTTTTCTGACATCTTGTCCTTCACCATGATTTGCCCCAACTGGGAGCCCAGCCCCTATAGTCTGGTATTCAGCCAGGATCAATCCGACTGACGACGAACTGATGGCAATTTGACGATGCGGATCGACAGCGAGACAAAAATCGACATCACGTCGGACGTGTGTCCGATGACCTTCGTGCGCGTCAAGCTGGCGCTGGAGCGAATGGCGCCCGATGCGGCGCTGATCGTGCGGCTCAACGACGGCGAGCCTTTGCGCAATGTGCCGCGATCGGCGCGCGCCGAAGGCTATCGCGTCGAGGAGCTCGGGCCGGAGAGCTCTGGCGGTCGTGTCCACTTCTTGCGCATCACGCGCCCTTGAGCTCACGACTCGCACGAAAGCTTGCGGCTCATGATCCTCGCGGCCACTGCCGGCGCGGTGCCGCGCGCGTAGTATGATGGGCGCGTGCCGATCTCGCTGAAGCCTCGCCGCGTGTAAAAGCGGCGCGCCGGCTCGTTGTCGTCGGCGACATCGAGGAAAATGACGCGCGCGCCGCGCGCCGCGCATTGCGCCATCGCCTGCTCGAGTAGCCATGCCGCGCCGCGACGACGGCGGCGCTCCGGCAGCACACCGATCGTCAGGATCTCCGCTTCGTCGGCGGCGACGCGCAGCAGGATCAGGCCGCACGGCCGATCGTCCGGACCGTCGAGGAGCACATGGCCGAAGCAGCCGGGCGTCGCAAGTAATGCCGAGAATTCGTCGTTCGACCATGGCCGCTCCCATGGCTGCGGAAAGACCGAACGGTGCAGCGCCGCCGCGACGTCGCTTTGCGCCGACGTCAGCGCTTCGGTCCGCCAGGCCGGCGCGACCATGCTCAGCTCTCGAGGTCGGCGGTCGTGCGCGCGCCGTCGGCCAACGTGACGTCGGCGCCGCGCAGATAGAGCGGGCGCGGCGGACCACGTCCGGCCCAGGACTCGACGCCTGCTTCCAGGGCATGGGCGGCGACGACGGCTGGGTCGATCGATGGCGAGGACGCGCCGATCTCGGCTCGAACGCCAAGCGCCTCTAGAGCGCCGGCCAGACGCCGCGCGCCGTCGCCGATGAGGATCGCCCGTCGATCCGTCAGCCGCGCCGCCAGCGTCTGCGCCGTTCCCGCGAACGGCGATCCACCGGCGACTGCCATGAAGTAATCGCCGCGCCCGGACTCGATGGCGACCACGAGCGCGCCACCGGTGTCGGCGCGATCGGCCGCCGCGGCACCCAGGAACAGGGCGTCGGTTGTCGCGACACCCGCGACGGGGACGCGTAGCGCCATCGCCAGGCCGCGCGCCATGGCCACGCCGATGCGGACGCCGGTGAAGCTGCCGGGACCGATCGTCACCGCGACAAGATCGAGGTCCGCGGCGCGCCACGCGCACCGCCGCAGGGCCATCTCGATCATGGGCGTGAGCAGCGCCGCATGCCCGCGCGTCATCGCCTGCGTGTCCGAGGCGACGATGTCGATGGTCTCGCGCCGCTCGGCCAGCGCCACAGCGCAGCGGGCGAAACAGGTGTCGATCGCCAGGGCGCGCCATGCGGCGCCGGAACGCGGCTGGCGTGTCGCGGTTTCGCGCGGCATCTTGGCGTCCATGGACATCGTTGAGATCGCCGCTCCCGCTTTCGACATCGACATCGCGCTCGCCTACGCGACGCCGGCCAACATAACCGGACGACCGGTCTACCGGAACGCCCGGTGCTACCTCAATGGCGAAGCCGCGCGACTGCTGGCGCGCGCCATCGAGCTCGCGGCCCCGCTTGGATTGCGCTTTCGCCTCTTCGACGCGCTGCGGCCGGTTGAGGCGCAATGGGCGCTATGGAACGCCGACCCCAATCCGGAATTCCTCGCCGATCCCCGCAAGGGCTCGCCCCACTCGCGCGGCGCGGCGGTCGATCTGACGCTGATCGACGGCGAAGGGCGCGAACTCGACATGGGCACGGCTTTCGACGCCTTCACGCCACTGTCGCATCACGGCCGTACCGATGTGTCGCCTACGGCGCAGCGCAACCGGTTCCTGCTGATGGGTTTGATGACCGCGGCGGGCTGGGACTTCTACCGCAACGAATGGTGGCACTACCAACTGTTTGATGCCCGCCGTTTTCCGTTGGTCGCGGACGCCGATCTGCCGGCATCGATGATGCGATAGGGCGCGCTGTCGGCTCGCGCGCGACGACGGACCCTGGGCGCTCCAGGATCTCGCGCCGCGTTCGGGCGGATGGGTTCGACGGTTCAGCTCGGCGACAGCCGCGCGCCGTCGAAGTCAGACAGCTGGTTCTCGCGGATGATGTTGCGCACGTAGTTGATGTAGTGCACGCCGAGTTCCGAATAGCGCAACAGCTGACCGATCAGCCTGAAGCCGTCGGGCTGCGCGCCTTGGGCGCGCTGCTGCGCCCGTTCGGACCGGAACGACGCGTACGCGAAATGGGTGTTGAGGTTGAGGAAGTAGGCCTCGACCGATTCGGCGACGTTGGCGAAGGGCTGCGGCATGGCCGGGCCGGCCTTCCACGGCACGTCCACGGCGTGGCGGCCGCTGACCTGGATCTGGCCGAACAGCGAGTTGCCGACACGCGCGGCGTAGGACGTGCCCCAGCCGCTCTCGACTCCGGCCTGGGCGATCGCCATCGACGGCGGGACGATATCGACCCGCAGCAGCATCTCGTTGAGGTTGCTGGGATCGGCGCCGTAGCGCTCGGCGAGGTCGGCGAGCCACAGCCGCTCGGCGACGCTGAGCTCCTTGCCGCCGCTGGCCAAATCGCGCAGGCGCAAGAGCTCCTTGCGCTCGGCCAGGATGCGCTCGTTGACCTCGAGGATGATCGGCAGCAGCGCCTTGATGAACAGCCACTTACGCTCGTTGCCGTCCCGCAGCGATCCGAGATCGGCGGGCACACGATCGATCTGCAGCGCCGGGATCGGCTGGCCGCGGCGCGCGTGATCGAGCGAATAGTCGTGCGCCTGGAAGACCTGCGCCAGCTGCTCGGTGTTGGACACGCGCATGGCGACGACGCGGCCGCGGCGCTGGCCGGTATAGGCGTGCGACAGCCAGCCGTGCATCGGCCGCGCCTCGACGACGGGCGCGTGCGGCGTGCCGACAATGCGCGCCAGCGCGGCGTTCACCGCCTGTGCGGCGCCGCGCGCCATGTCGTCGTAGTCCTCGAGCACCGCGGCCAGCGCTTCGCGCACGCCCGATGGCGGTGCGAGCTCGAGGCCGGACACCGGCGGCGTCTGGACGGGCTCGGGCAGGGCGCTCGCGAGCTGAACGAGCGCCCGGGCTGAACCAGACCGCTTGACGTCGTGCGAGGTCTCGTCGGTGGCCTTTGCCGGCGCCAGCGCCAGGGCCGCCACGGCACAGGCGCCCAGGGCGCCGATCAATGAATATTGGCGTCCGACATAGGACGCGCGATGAAGCATCATCATGGCTAACCGCCTGGCATTGCCTTGACAGCGACGAACAAACGAGCCCCCCGGCTTCTGGCATGCCAGAAGCCGCCCAACGCTTGGTTGTCCGTTACGCTTGGACTACGTGACCGAGCGGACCTCGACCACCTCGGGCACGTAGTGCCTGAGGAGATTCTCGATCCCCATCTTCAAGGTCGCGGTCGAGCTAGGGCAGCCCGAACACGAGCCCTGCATGTGGAGGTAGACGACGCCGTCGTCGAAGCGGTCGAACACGATGTCGCCGCCGTCCTGCGCTACGGCCGGACGGATGCGCGTGTCCAACAACTCCTTGATCTGCGCCACCACCTCGTCATCGTCCGCCGCGTCGACCTCTCCCGACGGCGCGCCGGCCTGCTCGGCGAGCATCGGCTCGCCTGAAGTATAGTGCTCCATGATGCCGCCCAGGATGGCGGGCTTCATGATCTGCCAGTCGACGTCGTCGCCGCGCGTGACGGTGACGAAGTCGGAGCCGAGAAACACACGGCGCACGCCTTCGACCTCGAACAGGCGCCGTGCCAGCGGCGAGCGCTTGGCGGCGTCGGAGTCGGGGAAGTCGGCGGTGCCGTTCGGCAGAACCACCCGACCCGGAAGAAACTTCAGGGTCGATGGATTGGGGGTCTGCTCGGTCTGGATGAACATCGCCGGTCTGTGTCTTTCGGGTGTCGCGGGCGGCCCCTCTCGACCGTCGCGGTAATCGCGAGTTAGTCAGCGGTCAGGGTGCCTTCAAGATCAAAATTATGAGCATTCGATCATATAATACGGAAAATCAGGTTTTTGCGCTGATTTATCAACAGCCATTCGGCTATCGTTTTTTATTGTCTTTTTTTTGAGTTCGTAAGAGTCAAGAATAAAAACTGTGGATAAAACCAATGACTTACCGCTTTGCACACAAACAATCTGCATAAAAACTTATGAAATCGCGTCGATCTGGGCGTCGCTCAATCCGCCGGGCACGATGGTCAGCGCGCAGCGCAGGCCGCCGGCGTACTTGCCGGCGAGCGAGGAGACCAGCGGGCCTGGGCCCTCCGAGCCGGTGCCCGCGGCCAGCACCAGGACGGAAATCGTCGCGTCCTCGGCCAGCAGCTTCAGCAGCTGCTCGCGTTGCCCGCCTTCGCGTAGATGCAGGATCGGTGGCCGGCCGAGCAGGCTGGCCACCTCATCACCGACGGCGGCCAGGCGCGCCTCGGCCTGCTGACGGGTTTCCTCGCGCAGCAGGTCGCCGATCGCCGCCCAGCTCTGCGGTTCGGGCGGGTCCATGACGTTGAGCAGGGCGACCCGGCCGCCCACCCGCTTGGCGCGGCGGCAGGCATAACGCAGCGCGACGTGCAGCTCCGGCGTGTCGTCGACGACCACGAGAAAGACCCGTTCGCCGAGGGGTTCGGTGGCGCTGGTATCGGACATGGTCGCTTCTCTCCCCGTGTCGGGCCGCGCCGCCGGCTACAGCCGGCGGGCCAGGGCCCCGGTGACCCAGCCTACGAGCAATGCCATGGCGATGGCGAAGCCACCATAAAGCGGCGCCTCGTCGCGCGCCCACTCCGAGATTTCGGCGCTGAAGCCCGCCTTGCTGACAATCAGCGGCTTGGACACCGCCGTCACCGGCTGGCCGTCGCGCATCACGTAGGCGGTGATCTCGTAATCGCCGACCGGCAGGCGCGAGGGGAACTGCAGCTCGGCGCGGAACAGCCGGCCGGCCAGCACCGTGATCGGCGTGACGCCCTCCGGATAGAGCCCGTCGCGCTGCTTGGCCTCGATCAGGCCGTCCACGAAGGCCTTCAGCTCGGCGGGCGAGCGCCGCTGGGCGCCCCTGGCCTCGATCGCCGCCAGCCGTTCGGCCAAGGTGAGCGCGACGCCCGGCACCCCGTCGGCGGGCAGGATCTGCGCCAGCGGCTTCGTCGCCGCCACGGCGTAGTAGACCGGCACGTCGTCGAAGGTCTGTCGCGCGCCGGTGACCCACAGGCCCAGGATACGCTCCTTGCGCAGGACGGTCTGGCGCGAGGGGGCGCCGCTGACGGTGACGATCACGTCGGCCGGCGCGTCGAGCGCGCCATAGACCAGGATGTCGGTGCCGGCGAAGGCCGAGGTGATCGACACGCGCGGCCGCGACAGGTCGAAGAGCAGGGCCTGGGCAGCGGCGGGCAGCGCGGCGGCGAGCAGCAGGATCCCGGCGAGGAGGGGGGCTACGAAGCGCATCATGGGCCGCGCGCCGCCACGCCCAGGGTGTAGATGGCGCTGGGCCGGGCGAAGAGCTCGAACAGCAGCTCCGCGGCCATGGCGAGGATCAGCAGCGCCAGCATGCCGCGCAGCTGGAAGCTCGGCAGCTTGGCCGCCACGCGCCCGCCGATCGGCGCGCCGATCGCGCCGCCGATGATCAGCAGCAGGGCGAGCACGATGTCGACGGTCTGGTTCTGCGTCGCCTGCAGGAAGGTGACGTTGATGGCGACGAAGACGATCTGGAACAGCGAGGTGCCGATCACCATCAGGGTCGGCATGCCCAGGATGTAGATCATCGCCGGCACCAGGATGAAGCCGCCGCCGATGCCGAGGATCGCCGACAGCACGCCGATGATGAAGCCCAGCCCCAGCGGCAGGAGCGCGCTGATGTAGAGCCGGGACTTGTAGAAGCGCATCTTCAGCGGCAGGCGGTGCACCAGGTAGTGCTGGTGCAGCTTGCGCCTTGGCGCCTCGGGATTGCGCCGCCGCCGCCAGGTGCGCACGCTCTCGATCAGCATCAGCACGCCGATGCTGGTCAGCAGCAGCACGTAGCCGATGGCGATGGTCAGGTCGATCTGGCCGATGCGCTTGAGGATGCCGAAGATCCAGATGCCGACCGTCGAGCCGAACAGGCCGCCCAGCAGCATGATCAGGCCCATGCGCACGTCGACATTGCCGCGCTGCCACTGGGTCAGCAGGCCCGAGACCGAAGTGGCGATCACCTGGTTGGCCTGGGTCGCCACAGCCACCGCGGGCGGCACGCCGACGAAGATCAGCAGGGGGGTGAGCAGAAAGCCGCCGCCGACGCCGAACATGCCGGCGAGCACGCCCGCCACCGCGCCCAGCGCTAGCAGCAGCGGCCAGGTCAGCGAGAGCTCGGCGATGGGGAGGTAGACTTCCACGACTGCGCTTCCAGGGTGCGCCGGTCCGTCTCCGACGACACCGATTCCCTTGTGCGCGCTTCGCTGCGCGGATGCAACGAAAGCCTTTCTGTGGCACGTGAATCCCGACCGCGATCTCGCCGCAATCCGATGGCTGGCTGATCGAGGGGAGGCCACCATGATCCTATCGCTCGTCTCGCGCCGCGTGCTGCTCGCGACCGCCGCGACGCTGCCGTTCGCGCGGCTCGCCTCGGGGCAGGAGGGCTTTCCGCCCACCGAGCGCGGCGCCCGCGCCGTGGCGGCGCAGTTTCTGGCCAGTTCGGGCGTCGACCAGCGCGCGGCGATGAGCAAGCTGCGACCAACCCAGGCCGATTACCTGGCGGTCTACAAAGAGCCCGTGGCCGGCGCGCTGGAGGCCGAGAACGATCGCCACTGGGAGAAGGGCGAAACCCTGCGCGTCGGCGCGACGCGCAGCGAGATCCTGATGATCGTCGTGCCGACCGACGACCTGATCGACGGCAAGCCCGTCCTGTCGGAGTTCCCCGGCGGCTACCGCCGCGTGCTGCCCTACCTCAAGCGCGGCATCCCGATCGCGCGTTTCAAGTATGTCGAGCCCGGCAAGACCACGGGGCTGGCGGTCGACGGCCTGGTCCACGTCAACGGCCGCTGGGTCTTCATGCCCAAGCCGTGGACGGTGGTGAAGGCGGAGTAGCGGCCGCTACAGCACCTCGTGGAAGCCGATCGCCACGCCCGCGGCGGCGCGGGTGGCGACGCCGACGAACACCGCATCCTGCATCCAGGCGAGCGCCGGATCGGCGGTCTCGAATCGCGGCGACGTGCGGAAGTAGTAGCTGGCCGGATCGACGACCTCGCCGCGCCCCAGCGCCGCCAGGATCTCGGGCGATGCCACCCGCACACCGTCGTTGCGCACATAGACCAGCCCGCCCGACGCGGCCCTGATCGTGTAGCGCGCCTCGACATGGATCGCGCCGTCGGGCCGCACGATCTGCCAGTCCGCCCCACCCGGCAGGATCTCGCCGGTCAACCGCGGCCCCGACACCTCGCCGCCGAGGATGTCGATCACCCGGCGATGGCCGGCCGAGGTCACGCCAAGGTCGATCATCGGCGCCACCTTGACTTTCACCATGAAGGCGAAGCGCAGGCCGGGGGAGGTGGAGAGAAAGGTGTCGAGGTCGGTCATGGGGCGGTGCGCATGGTGATGGGGAGCCTACTCGGCCGCGAGCTTCGATCGCCCGTGGGCTGTGCGCGCCTCGCCCGCGCGGATCAACGACTCGGCGGGAATACCCAGGCCAGCGTGAAGCTGCCATGCCATGCGCAGGGTAAGCGGGCGGCGTCGGTGGAGGATCTCGTAAACCCGGTTGCGGTTGCCGATGAAGGGGACAAGGTCTGCGGCAACCAGGCCGTTCTGCTCCATGTGAAAGCGGATCGCCTCGATCGGGTCCGGTAACGGCATCGGTTCATGGGCCGCTTCATAAGCCTCCACGAGCGTCGCCAGCACGTCCAGCCTGTCGCCCTCCGGTGTGCCATTGCGGGCGTCCATCAGCGTCTCGATCTCCCGCAGGGCGCGCCTGTGGTCGCGCTCGCCACGGATCGCGAAGACCGTCACGGCCCTCGCCGAGTCGGCGCTAGATCGTGTTCGCGTCGATCGTGTCGTATTGCGCATGCGTGCCGACGAAACGGACATAGACCACCCGATAGTCGTAGTTGATCTTGACGACCAGCCGATACTTGTTGCCGGCGATATTGAATACAACGCGCCCCGCGCGGAGCACGCTGGCGCTCCGCAGGCTCTCTTTGACGGCGGCCGGACCGGACCAGTCCGCCGCCTTGACCACGCGATACCAAGCCATCAACGGCTCGAACGCGTCGCGATAGCGCGGATCCATTCCGAAGCGCTTGAGCTTGCTGGGCGCGATCACCCGCATGCGGTCATTCTAGCGAAGTCCCAATTTGGGACAAGCATCAATGTCCTATCTGCAACGTCCAACAATGCAGTAGTCGGCTCGGCTGTCCGTTGCGCTCTTGTAATCCGGGAACATCGGATTGCTGTAGTGGTGGGGAATAGCTTGCCGAACGGCGACATTTGAGATGACGGAGGGGCCGCCAAACCTCTTCAACATGTCCTGAACGCGGTCGGCGCGCCGCGATGCTAGCGCGAGGGAAGAATCTCGCTCTGACGCTGCGGACCAACCACTGATATAGATTTCGACCGGACCGTCCGGACACATCTTCCGAACTTCCTTCGTAAGGATCCACGCGATGGTCAAGGCGTCAGCCTGTAGTGCTGATGAGCCATGCTCGAATATCGCAGTGCCGCAGATGGGTGGCAAAGGCGCTAGAGGGGACTCCGCCAAAGCGGACTGGGCCAGCAGCGATGTCGCGCAACCCGCCACAAGCGCCACAAGTCGTATGCGCATTCCCATCAATGAATCTCCGGCTCCGGCACCTTCGGCCCGGCATCGGCGCGCAGGAAGTCGAAGTCGCAGCCTTTGTCGGCCTGCTGGACGTGCTGGGTGAAGATCCAGCCATAGCCGCGGCCATAGACCACCGGCTGCTGCTTCCAGCCGGCGCGGCGCAGCGCCAGCTCCTCGTCGCTGACCTTCATGTTGAGCGTGCGCGCCTCGACGTCGAGCTCGATGATGTCGCCGGTCTTCACCAGCGCCAGCGGGCCGCCGACATGGCTCTCGGGCGAGACGTGCAGCACGCAGGCGCCGTAGCTGGTGCCGCTCATGCGCCCATCGCTGATGCGCACCATGTCGCGCACGCCCTGCTTCAGCAGCTTCTGCGGGATCGGCAGCATGCCCCATTCGGGCATACCAGGGCCGCCCAGCGGGCCGGATTGCTTGAGCACCAGCACGGTGTCGGCGGTGACGTCGAGGTCGGGATCGTCGATGCGCGCGGCCATGTCGTTGTAGTCCTCGAAGACCAGCGCCGGACCCGAATGCTTGTGCAGGCGCGGCTCGGCGGCCGCGGGCTTGATCACCGCGCCATCAGGCGCGAGGTTGCCCTTGACCACCGCGAGCGCGCCGTCGGCCTTCAGCGCCTTGTCGACGTCGAGGATGACCTCGGGGATCAGGGTCTCGGCGCCGGCGATATCCTCGCCCAGGGTCTTGCCCGATACCGTGCGCGCGTCGAGGTTCAGCATCGGCCTGAGCTTCTCGAGGAAGGCGCGCAGGCCACCGGCGTAGAAGAAGTCCTCCATCAGGTATTGGCCCGAGGGACGGATGTTGGCGATCAGCGGCGTCGTGCGCGCGATCTCGTCGAAGCGATCCAGGGTCAGCGGGATGCCGGCGCGTCCGGCGAGCGCCACGAGATGGATGATGCCGTTGGTCGAGCCGCCCATCGCCATCAGGGCGCGGATGGCGTTGTCGAAGGACTTCGCCGTGAGAATGTCCGAGGGCTTCAGATCCTCCCACACCATGTCGACGACGCGCCGTCCGACCAAGCTGGCCATTCGGGCGTGGTTGGAGTCCGCGGCCGGGATCGACGATGCGCCGGGCAGGGTGAAACCCAAGGTCTCGGCCATCGACATCATGGTCGCCGCCGTGCCCATAACCATGCAGGTGCCGAAGCTGCGCGCGATGCCGTCTTCCATCTCGTCCCAGTCGGCGTTCTGGATGCCGCCGGACTTCAGCTCCATCCAGTACTTCCAGACGTCGCTGCCCGAGCCCAGCGGCTTGCCGCGCCAGTTGCCGCGCAGCATCGGGCCGGCCGGCACGACGATGGCCGGGATGTCCATGGAGATCGCGCCCATCAGCAGGCCGGGGATGTTCTTGTCGCAGCCGCCCAGCAGCACCGCGCCGTCGATCGGATTGGAGCGCAGCAGCTCCTCGGTCTCCATCGACAGCAGGTTGCGGTACATCATCGTGGTCGGCTTCATCAGCACTTCGCCCAGCGAGATCGCCGGCATCTCGATGGGATAGCCGCCGGCCTGCCAGACGCCGCGCTTCACCTCCTCGGCGCGCTGGCGCAGGTGGAAGTGGCAGGAATTGGCCTCCGACCAGGTGTTGATGATGCCGATCACCGGCTTGCCCGCCCAATCCTCGCGCGCGTAGCCCATCTGCTTGGTGCGCGAGCGATGGCCGAAGGAGCGCAGGTCGTCGGCGCCATACCAGCGATGGCTGCGCAGCTGTTCGGGAGTCTTGCGGCGGGTGTTCATTGGCGTTTCCATGGCTTCGTTGATCGTCGCGGGCCCATCGTAGGCCGCGACTCGGTCGCGATGGAAGGACACTCCGATGCGCATCGCCTGCCGCGAGCTGACGCCTGAGTTGTGGCCCGACCTTGAGAAGCTGTTCGGCCCGCGTGGCGCTGTCGGCGGCTGCTGGTGCATGTTCTGGCGCCAGAAGAAGGGTGAGAAGTGGGACGCGGTGAAGGGCGTTGAGAACCGCCGCCGCTTCGAGGATCTGGTCTGCGGCGGCCACGCGCATGGCGCGCTGGCCTATGTCGAGGGCGAGCCGGTGGGCTGGGTGTCGTTCGACAAGCGCGCCGACTTCGACAAGCTGGACCGCGCGCCGAGCTTCAAGTGCGCCGACCCCGCCGAGGTCTGGTCGATCCCGTGCTTCTTCATCAAGTCAGGCTTTCGCGGCAAGGGCGTGGCCTCGGCGCTGCTGGGCTTCGCGGTCGAGCGCCTGAAGAAGCGCGGTGTGGCGATCATCGAGGGCTATCCGGTAAAGCCGGCCAAGGATGGCGCGCCGTCGCCGCCGGCCTTCGCCTGGACCGGCACACGCCGGCTGTTCGCGGCGCACGGCTTCAAGGTCGTCGGCAACCGCGACGGCGGCAAGCGGCGCGTGCGGTTGACGGTCGGCGACTGACCTCACGCTTCGAGGCGCGGCCCTGCGGACCGCTTCTCAAGGCAGGGCTATCGCATATGGACTTCAGATCTGCCTTCCCCCGGAGGGGGAAGGTGGCGCGCGCAGCGCGACGGATGGGGGATGTTTCAACGCGTCAGGTGTTCGTCTTCGACATCCCCCATCCGCCCTTCGGGCACCTTCCCCCTCCGGGGGAAGGTAAGGCCAAAGGGCGAGGTCGGCGGTTTACTTCTGCAAGATGTCGACGACCTCGCGCAGCTGGGTGCGGGCGCGCATGACGTAGAAGCCCTGTGAGGCGAGGTGGCTCGGCAGCAGCGTCGAGTCCGGCCGGCCGTTGAGCACGACCGGTGGCTGCAGGTTGGCCGCGGTGCGGAAGGAGTCGAGCATCTGCGCCCAGGTCGCGGTCAGCTGGCGGTCGGTGATCACCTGCTTGAAGTCCTCGCCGATCTCGCGCAGCAGGATGAACTGGCCGTAGACACGGCCCTTCACCGAATAGAAGACGTCGTCGCAGCGCATGTCGAACAGATCGCCGCCGCGCTGCGCGATATGCTGGTCGATGCGCGCCGACTCCGAGCCAAGGTCGCTGGCGAAACGCTCGAGAAGCGACAGCAGGTTGTCGGCTCGTCGATCGTAGGTCGCCTGCCCGACGCCCAACCGCTTATTGTAGGCGATCAGCGCGCGATAGCCGCCGCGGTACTGTTGCGCCGAGGTCGCCGATGGCCAGATCGAGATCTGCGGATCCCATACCCAGCGATCGCCGCGGAACTGGAACTGGCCGGCGGCCTCCTGGAGATCACGATCGATCTGGCTGGAACCGCGGGTGCGGCCGAGCTGGTCCTTCATCTCGGTGGTGAAGCGCGCCACCGAGGCCATGATGCCCATCTGGAAATTGGGCATGTTGTCGAGCGGCCAGGCCGGCAGGAAGAACGGATCGCTCGCCACCCAGCGGTGCTGGTCGACCTCGCGCGTCACCAGGGCCGCCGCCGCCGCCACCGCGCGGCTCTCGCCCGGCGGCACGTCCTGTGGCCGGAACTCGAGATTGTCGTCGATGGCGTGCACGACCAGCATGCCGATCGTGTAGTAGAGCAGCGGCACGACCAGGATCAGCAGCCACCAGCGCCAGCGCCCCTTGGGCACGGCCGCGGCGATGCCTGTGCCGCCCAGGCGTGGTCGCCAGGCCAGGACGCGACGCCACAGGGGTTGGGCTACGACGGCCGCCGCGGGGCGGGGTTCCGGATCGAACGACATGGGCGCGGGCTGTCTCGCAATCCCTCTGGGAAACGCCGGGCAGGCAACGTCACTGTAGCACGCCGGCCATGATCATATGGAGATGGTTTGCCGTTGCACCAGTGCGGCGAAGGTCGCCATCATTCGCGCCATCTGGATAAACCTGGAAAAAGGATCCGCGCGATGGCGCTCGACCCAACCATCCGTCAGCTGCTCGACGCGGCGATCGCCGCCGGCCGTCCGGCGCTGCACACGCTCTCGCCGGTCGACGCGCGCCAGATGATGCGCGACACCCGTGCACCCATCCAGGGGCCGATCCTCGATACCGTTTCCCAGCACGACCGCACGATCCCCGGCCCGGCCGGCCAGATTCCCGTGCGCATCTACCGGCCGAAAGCGGCGGCGGCTGACGTCAAGCTGCCGGTGCTGGTGTTCTTCCATGGCGGCGGCTGGGTGATCGGCGACATCGAGACCCACCACACGGTCTGCCAGCGCTTCGCGCAGGACGGCGACTTGCTGGTCGTCTCCGTCGACTACCGCCTGGCGCCGGAGCATCGCTATCCCGCCGCCGTCGACGACTGCTGGGCGGCGACGCAATGGGTGGCGGCCAACGCCGCTTCGATCGGCGGCGACGCGGCGAAGCTGGCGGTGGGCGGCGACAGCGCCGGCGGCAACCTCGCGGCCATCGTCGCGCTCATGGCGCGCGACGCCGGGGCGCCGAAGATCGGCTATCAGTGTTTGATCTATCCCGCCGTCGACGCGCTGGCCAATACCGGCTCGATGGCGCGCAACGCCGAGGGCTATCTGCTGACCACGGCGGCGATGACGTATTTCTACGACCACTACGCGCCGAACATGGCCGACCGCTCGGACTGGCGCTGCTCGCCCTTGCGCGCCGCGACCCTGGCCGGTGTCGCGCCGGCGATGGTGATCACCGCGGGCTTCGACCCGTTGCGCGACGAGGGCGCGGACTACGCGCGCCGTCTCGCCGCCGATGGTGTGCGGGTCGAGTATGTCGAGTATGGCAGCCTGATCCACGGCTTCTTCGGCATGCCCGGCGTGCTGCCGCAGGCGCGACGCGGCATCACCACGGCGGCGCAGGCGGTGCGCGAAGCGCTGGGTGGCTGAGATGGCGCTCGATCCCGAGGTCAAGCGCCTGCTCGACATCGCCGCGACGCTCAATCCGCCGCCCTGGGAAAGCGTCGGCGCCGTCGCCGCGCGCGAGATGTTCCTGAAATCGCGCGGCGCATCCGGCGGCAAGCGACCCGACGGCGTGGTCTCGAGCGATCGCACGATTCCCGGACCGGCCGGCCCGATCCCGGTGCGGGTGTATCGCCCGGCGGCGGTCGCGGCCGATCAGGCGCTGCCGGCGCTGATCTATGTGCATGGCGGCGGCTGGGTGATCGGCGATCTGGAAAGCCACGATGTCACGGCGGCGCGGCTCAGCGTCTTCGCCGGCGTCGCGGTGATGTCGGTCGACTACCGCCTGGCGCCGGAACATCCGTTTCCCGCCGGCTTTGACGACGTGGTGGCGTCCCTGCGCTGGCTGGTCGCTAACGGCGCGTCGGTCGGCGTCGACGGTTCGCGCCTGGCCATCGGCGGCGACAGCGCCGGCGCCAATATCGCCGCCGCCGTGGCGATCCAGGCGCGCGACGAGGGCATCTCGGCGTTGCGTTTTCAGCTGCTGTCCTATCCGGTGACCGACGCTGCGACGACGACGGAGTCGTATCAGCTCTTCGCCACCGGCTACGGCCTGACCTGCGCCAACATGCGGTGGTTCATCGACTGCTACTTGCCGAACGAGGCGGATCGCATGGACTGGCGCGCCGCGCCGTTGCACGCGGCCTCGCTGCAAGGCGTATGCCCGGCCTTCGTGATCACCTGCGGCTACGATCCGCTGCGCGACGAAGGCCGCGCCTATGTCCGCCGGCTGATCGGCGCCGGCGTGCGTGTCGATCACATCGAGTTCGGCGGCATGAATCACGGTTTCCTCGGCAGCTATGCCCTGCTGCACACGGCGCGACGTGCCATCGCGACCTCGGCGCTGGCGCTGCGCGAAGCGCTGATCGAGCGGCGCGCCTGAGCGCGGGGTTGGCGCATATGGCCGACTTGACTTGGCCTTACCTTCCCCCGGAGGGGGAAGGTGCCCGAAGGGCGGATGGGGGATGTTGAAGACGAACACCGTCCTCGTTGAAGCATCCCCCATCCGTCGCGCTTCGCGCGCCACCTTCCCCCTCCGGGGGAAGGTAAGTCCATGTGCGATAGCCCTGCCGCACGCGGGGAGAGGGAGGAAAACGCGATAGGCGATCACCCTGCACCCACGTCGCCGGTGCCGATGGCGGTGCCGGCGCTGGTCATCGCCCTGGCGCAGATGGGCGATTCGCTGATCTACGCCGTGCTGCCGCTCTACGCCGACGCCTTCGGTGTCTCGCTGTTCGTGGTCGGCATCCTGCTCTCGCTCAATCGCTGGGTCCGGCTGCTGGCGAATTCCATCATCGCGCATTTCACCCGGCGCATCGGCGTGCGCACGATGATGATCGTCGCCGCCACCACAGCCACGCTGTCGACCCTGGCCTATGCCATCGCCACGCACGAGGCGGTATTGATGGGCGCGCGCATGATGTGGGGCGTCTCCTTCGCCGCGCTCAATCTCGCGGTGCTGGCCTACGCGGTCTCGGATCGCGCCAATGCCGGCAAGCGCGTCGCGGTCAACCGCACCGCGCTTGGGCTTTTCCAGGTGATCTCCCTCGCCGGCGGCACGGCGCTGGTGGCCTTCGTCGGGCCGCGCGATGTGTTCCTCGTCATTGCCGGCTTCGGCCTCGTGGCCATGCTGCTGTCGCTGCGCCTGCCGGCGCTCGATATCGACGACGGCAAGGCGGCGGGCTTCACCCTGCCCAAGCCCGGACGGCTCGACCTCTGGGGCTTCGCGCTCGGCCTGATCATCGACGGCATCTTCCTCGTAACCCTGGCGCTGCTGATGAAGGACACTCAGCTGCCGGTGACGCCGGTCGTCGCCACCGGGCTGCTGCTGGCGATGCGCTGGGGCATGGAGGTGGTGACGGCGCCGATCGGCGGCGTGCTGGCCGACCGCTTCGGCGCCCGGCCACTGGCGGTGGGTGGCGGCCTGGCCCTGATCGGCGGGCTGGCGCTGATCGCACTGGGCCACGAGCTGGCCGGCAGCATCCTCGTGGTCACGATGCGCGGCCTGTTCAACACGCTGGTACCGGTCATGGTGGCGGCGCGCGCCAAAAGCGGTCTGCTAGCCTCGCAGGCGACCTACTCGACGTGGCGCGATCTCGGCGCGGCGGTCGGCCCTCTGGTCGCCGGCGCGGTGTTCGTTGCGGTGCCGCAGGGGCCGCTCTACGGCACCTGCGCCGCGCTGATGACGCTCGGCCTGTGGTGGTGCGTAGCTCGGCGCAGCTGATGTATGTCTCGACGTCACCCCTCAGCTTGAATCATCTGCCGCTGCGCCGGCCCATCGAGCCTAGCAGCCGCTGAATGTGTTCGAAGAGGCGCTCATATGAATAGGGTTTGGTAAACAGGGGGCCGTCGCAGAGATCGGCCGCGACCTCCGCCGCCTTGTGGACCCCGGACGTGATGATGATGCGGATGTCCTTGAAGTTCGCGCGCACCCACGTCGCCAACTCAAAGCCGGTGATGCCGCGGCCAAGATTAACGTCAGTGAATAGTACTTCGACCAACTCTCCAGCACGGAGCAGGGCTTGCGCTTCCTCTCCGTTGTTCGCCTCCAATACCCGGTAGCCGCAGTCTCGCAGATAGTCCGCAATGGCGAAGCGGATAAGGACTTCATCCTCTACGACTAGGATCGTTGATGGCGCCGGATGTCCGTTGCCCTTCTCCTCGCTGTCGCCCGCGGCGACCGAGTCAGGATCATCATGCTCAGGCGCGGCTCGAACGAATGAAAGCGCAGCACCCATAACGTTGCTCCCCAAGTCATTCAGTACAAAACGTACGTTTGGATAGAAGGTTCCCTTGGACAGGCGCTTCCCTAAGCGAGGCACCTTGTGCACTGCCGCGCTTTCCAAGCCCGCGATACCTTCACCATATCGTCCACGTCCCAAAGGCGATCGGTGACCTTCTCGGCCTTGGCCGAGGTAGCGCGCAGAGACTGGCGCATGCGCAAGAAGTTGTAGGGCATGAAGTAGATCGCAATCGCATGCGCGTGGTTCTCGGCCGTCCTTGAGAACGCGTTGGTCCGGACGAGTGAGAGAGGTTGGCGCGCGGGAGCGTATCGCGAGGGCGTTTCGGGCGCTTTGTGCTGGACCGATGACGTCACGCGCGCGCGGGTCGGAAGTGCTGGCCAAGCCGAAGGGCTTTCAAACTGACCCATCACCCTCCTGCGGGACGACGACGACGAACTCCACGCCCGGCGTACGATGTCGTGTCGTCAGGGTCGCGCCGAGCTGGCTGGTCAACGATTTGACGATCCGCATGCCGAGGCCCTTTCCCGCATCGATGTCGAACTGCGCCGGGAGGCCGACGCCCTCGTCGCGAACCGAGAGGTGGAGAGACTTTCCGTCGCGCTCGACGCGCACCCAGATTTGTCCACCCGAACGTTCGGGATAGGCGTACTTGGAGGCGTTGGTGACAAGCTCGTTGACGATGAGGCCGAGATGGATGGCCTGCTCGGGCGCGAGCATGACGACTTCCTCGACCTGGGCGACAATCGCGACATTGGGCTGCGCCGCTTCCATGTCTCCGCAAACTTCCCGAAGGTAGGCGCCGAGATCGATCTTCTCGAAACCGGAATGATACGCCAGACGGGCATAGAGTCGACTGACCGCCGAGACGCGACCCGCCGCCACCGCGAGATGTCTGCCGACCTCCGCGTCGCCGACGTCCCTGGCCTGGAGCTGCAGCATGCTGGAAACGAGCTGCAGGCTGTTCTTGGTCCGGTGATTGATCTCCTCGACGAGCACCTTCTGATGCGCCAGGGCCGCGGTCAGCTGGCGCTCGGTGCGTTGGCGCTCGATCGCCATGCCGAGGATATTGGCGGCGCCTTGCAGGAACGCGATGTCGCGCTCGCCGAACTCGCCGTCCGACCTGCTGTCGACCTCCAGCACGCCGAACGGCTTGCCCTCGCCCTGCAGGATCACGTTCATCGCCCGGCGAATGCCGTGCTGGAGGAGAAGCTCCGGCGTCCTGAAGCGTTGCTCATCCTTCAGATGATTGGAGATGACCGGCCTGCCGCTGTGCAGGGCGAAACCGGCCGGTGAGTCGAGATCGGCGCCTACGGTCGCCGATCCGACGATGCCCTCACCCCATCCCACGCCCGCGCGCACCAGCAGGCGCTTCTCGAGCGGAAGGTACTCCAGGACTTTTGAGAATTCCGCATCCAGCCCCTCGGCGGTGAGTCGGGCGGTTTCATTCAGCAGGTCGGTAAACGAAGGACCTTGAAGGGCGAAGACGCCGAGCTCGGCCAGAATTTCCTGCTGACGGAGACGGGCCGCCGGCGACTCGACGGCTTTGACTCCCGTCACCGCCGGCGCGGCTTCGACGACGGGCGCCGCGCTGGCTTCCTTGTGCTCCGACGGCGCTGGACCCTCGACTGTCATTCGACTCACAAACCTGGATTTTACCTGAGCCCTGTGTGCTTTATGCCTGCCGCCCTATCTTCAGGGTGGTGGGATTGGCACCGGATGTCGAGTGCCACATTGAAGCGTCGAAAGCCGCGGCATGACCATCCTGAAGCGAGCTAAGGTCTGAGGAATCCCACCGTGCGGTAGACCTCGGCGAGGATCGGCTCGGCGATGGCGCGGGCGCGTTCGCCGCCGTTGCGCAGCACCGAGTCGACGTGGCCGGGATCCTTCATCAGCCGCTGCATCTCCGCGCCGATCGGCCCCAGCTTGGAGACCGCGAGCTCGGTCAGCGCCGTCTTGAAGGCGCTAAACTGCTGGCCGGCGAAGCTGGCGATGATGTCGGCTCGCTCGGCATCGACCAGGGCTGCGTAGATATCCAGCAGGTTGGCGGCTTCGGGCCGCTTCTCGGCCTCGGCCTCGCTGTCGGGCATCGGCAGCGGATCGGTCTTCGCCTTGCGGATCTTCTGCGCGATGGTGTCGGCATCGTCGGTCAGATTGATCCGGGAGTAATCCGACGGGTCGGACTTGCTCATCTTCTTGGTGCCGTCGCGCAGGCTCATCACCCGCGTCGCCGCGCCCTGGATCAGCGGTTCGGTGACCGGGAAGAAGTCCGCCACGCCGAAATCGTTGTTGAACTTGATCGCGATATCGCGGGTCAGCTCGAGATGCTGCTTCTGGTCCTCGCCCACCGGCACGTGCGTGGCCTTGTAGGCGAGGATGTCGGCGGCCATCAGCGAGGGATAGGCGAACAGGCCCAGCGAGACGTTCTCGCGGTCCTTGCCGGCCTTCTCCTTGAACTGCGTCATGCGGCTCATCCAGCCCATGCGCGCCACACAGTTGAACACCCAGGCGAGCTGGGCATGCGCCGGCACCAGCGACTGGTTGAAGATGATGTGGGTCTTGGCGTCGATGCCGGCGGCCAGGAACGCCGCGGTGATCTCGCGCGTCTGGTTGGTCAGTTCCTTCGGGTCCTGCCAGACCGTGATGGCGTGCTGGTCGACGACGCAGAAGATGCAGTCGTAGCTCGACTGGAAGCGCACGAAATTGCGGATCGCGCCGAGGTAGTTGCCGAGATGCAGATTGCCGGTGGGCTGCACGCCCGAGAAGATGCGGCCGGCCAGGCCACGGGCGTTGTACTGGGCGAGATGCGGATTGGCGGCGTTCGCCGCGACGGCGTCAGGCATGGATGTGGACTCCCGTATGTCGATCGGTGGTCCGCCTGAGGCGGACCGCACCGCGCCGTGGAAGGCGGCGGCGGGCGGGATATGGCCGATGCGGCAGGACGAATCAAGCGTCCGGCGACAAATCCGCTATAAGGGGCCCGCCGAGGAGCTGAGTAATGGCCGAAGAAGAGCATCACCCCATCGAGTTCGATTTCCCCGATATCGAGCGCTGGCGCCAGTCGGCGAGCGGCGCGGAGTTCGTGCATGTGCTGGAAAGCGGCGTGCCGGGGCCGGTGGTGATGGTCAACGCGCTGACCCACGGCAACGAGGTGTCCGGCGCCATCGTCGTCGACGCCCTGCTGTCCGCCGGCCTCAAGCCCAGGCGGGGCGCGCTGATCCTGAGCTTCGCCAACGTCGCGGCCTATCAGAGCTTCAAGGCCGAGACCCCGTTCAAGTCGCGCATGCTCGATGAGGATTTCAACCGCGTCTGGGGCCGTATCGACGCGCCGCCTTCGGGCGAGGCGGAAACCCGGGAGATGACCCGGGCGCGCGCGTTGCTGCCCTTCGTGCGGCGCGCCGACCTGCTGCTCGACCTGCATTCCATGCACGACGATTGCGTGCCGCTGATGCTCTGCGGGCCGCTCGACAAGGGCGTCGAGCTGGCGAAGCGGGTCGGTGCGCCGATCGACGTCGTGCGCGATCGTGGCCACGCCGCCGGCCGGCGCATGCGCGACTATGGTGGCTTCGGCGATCCCGACAGCCCGAAGAACGCGCTGCTGATCGAGACCGGCCAGCACTGGCGCGCGTCCTCGGTGGTGGTGGCCAAGGACGTGACCGCGCGGTTCCTCGAAGTGAGCGGCATCGTCGAGGCTGGCGATCTTCCGGCGGGATGGCGGCAGCCCGATCCGCCGGCGCAGCGCGTCGTGCAGGTGACGCAGGCCGTGGCCACCAAGCGCGGCGACTTCAGGTTCGTGCGTCGCATGAACGGCCAGGAGGTGATCGCCCGCGCCGGCACCCTGCTGGGCCACGACGAGGGCGAGCCCGTGCACACGCCCTACGACGATTGCGTGCTGGTGATGCCGGCCAACCACAAGGTGAGGCCGGGCGTGACCATCGTGCGGCTGGGCCGCATCGTGGGGTAGGACGCGGCCGATGCCCCGTCTGTTCGTCGGCCTGCCGATTCCCGACGACGTCGCCGATCAGTTGAGCGCGTTGCAGGGCGGCGTGCCCGACGCCAACTGGGTGCCGTCGGAGAACTTCCACATCACGCTCGCCTTCATCGGCGAGGTCGATGGCGGCATGACCACCGATATCGACGAGGCGCTGGCGACCATCGACGGGCCGATCCTCGACATCGAGCTGGCCGGCGTCGATCACTTCGTCGACGGCCATCAGCCCAAGGCGCTCTACGCCGGCGTCGTGCGGGAGGAGCGTCTGATCCGCCTGCGCGAGAAGGTCGTGCGGGCCCTGCGTGGCGAAGGCGTGAAGCTCGAGCGCCGCAAGTTCCGCCCGCACGTCACCCTGGCGCACTTTAGCCGCCGCGCCGAGATCGGCCACCACATGGCGCAGTTCGTCGCCTCCCACAGCCTGTTCCGCGCCGGGCCGTTCGAGGTCGAGAGCTTCCGGCTCTATTCGAGCACCTTGCGGCCGGAGGGCTCGGTCTACGAGGTCGAGGCGGAGTACCCGTTGGGATACTGACGCTCGAAGCGCGCGACGATGGCCTCGACTTGCGACTCATACGGCCCGCCGAACAGGGCGGCATGCACCAGCAGCGGATAGAGCTGGTAGAGCGCGCGCCTGGTCTCGTGGAAGCCTGATGGCGGCGGGGCGATCTCGAAATAATGTCGCAAAAAACAGGGTGGGAACCCGCCGAAGAGCTGGGTGAAGGCCAGCTCGATCTCGGGGTGGCCATAGGCGATCGCCGGGTCGATCAGCGCCACGGCGCGGCCGCCACGGCAGAGCACGTTGCCGATCCACAGATCGCCATGCAGCAGCGCCGGCTGGGGCGGCTCATGCAGCCAGTCGCGCAGCCGCTCGCCCAGCCGCCACAGGCGCTCGTTCAGCTCAGGCGAGATGTGGCCACGCCGCATCGCGAGCCACGACGCGACGTCGAGGCGCTTCCAGCGGAAGAAGTCGATCCAGCTGGCGAAGCGCTCGTTGATCTGCGGCAGGCGCCCGATCATCACGTCGTAGCCGTGGCCATACTCCCTGGCGCTGTTGGCATGCAGCGCGGCGAGCGTCTCGGCCAGCGCGCGGCCGCCTTCGTCGGACAGACCGGCGCTGTCGGTCTCGACGTAGTCCATGACCACGAGCCGGTCGTCGCCATAGTGAACCCGCGGCACGGGCGCGCCCGCCGCGGCGAGGTCCGCCAGCATGCGGCTTTCGCTGGCGAGATGCGATGGTGCCGCCTTGGCGATCAGGATCTCGCGGCCGACGTCGAGGCGCCAGACCGTGCCGGCGACGCGGCTGATGCGGTCGGGCCTGCGGCCCAGCGCGGCCTCGATGCGATCGGCGAGGCCGTCCGCGTTCACGCCGTCAGCGAGGTGCTGCGCAATTGCTCGAACAGGGCGGCGCAGCCGGCCTCGATCAGGTCGAGCGCGCGCTCATAGTCGGCCGCCTGGCCCATCCAGGGATCGGCGACCTCGCGCAGGCCCAGATGCGGGGCGGTGTCGAGGAACAGGCGTGGCTTGCCGGTCAGGCCCTTGGGCGCAAGGCGGCGCAAGGCGGCGAGGTGCGTGCGGTCCATGCCCAGCACGTGGTCGAAGGTGACGATGTCCTCGGTGGTGACCGGTCGTGCCCGCAGGTCGGACAGATCGTAGCCGCGGCGCTTGGCGATGGCGACCGCCGGGCCGCTCGGCGGCTCGCCGGCATGGCCGTTATAGGTGCCGGCCGATTCGACGCGGAAGGCGCCGCCCACGCCCTCGCGCTCGACCATGGCGCGGAAAACGCCCTCCGCCGTGGGCGAGCGGCAGATATTGCCGGTACAGACGAACAGCACGCTGATCATGTCGTCTCCACGCTTCCGCAGGGCGGGCAGGTACCGTACACCCGCTCTGGCGGACCGGGTATGGTTGTCGCTCTCCCGAGTCAAGCGCGACGAGTGAAGCGCGATGCAGCAGGTATTCGGCCATCCCCCGATCGTCATCCTGACCGGCGCCGGAATCTCCAAGGAATCCGGCATCGACACGTTCCGGGACGCCGATGGTCTATGGAGCCGGGTGAACCTCGAGGAGGTCGCCACCATCGAGGCCTGGCACCGCGACCCGGCCAAGGTGCTGGACTTCCACAATGCCGGCCGCGCCTTCTTCGCCGGCCGCAACATCACGCCCAACGCCGCCCATCGCGCCCTGGCCCGCCTCGAGCAGCAATGGCCGGCCGAGGTTCTGGTGGTGACCCAGAACATCGACCTGCTGCATGAGGGCGCCGGCTCGAAGAACGTCCTGCACATGCACGGCCAGGCCGGCAAGCTGCGCTGCATGGCCTGCGAGATCATCACCGACTCCGACGCCGAGCTGTCGGTGAAGACGGTGTGCGTTGCCTGCGGCGCCGTGGGCCAGACCCGACCGCATGTCGTATGGTTCGGCGAGATGCCGCTCTCCATGGACGAGATCATGACCGCGCTCGATGCCTGTGGTTTGTTTATCTCCATCGGCACATCAGGGGCGGTCTATCCCGCCGCCGGTTTCGTGCAGCATGTCCGTCGCAAGCGGCGCGCGCGCACCGTCGAGCTCAACATGGAGCGCTCCGACGGCTACCAGATGTTCCATGACGGGATCTACGGTCCGGCCACGGACGTGGTGCCGGCCTTTGTCGACAGACTGCTGAGTGGAGGGTTATCCCATGCCTGACGACAGCGCCCGCTGGCGGCTCGAGACCGCCAAGCCCTTCGGCGCGCGCCACATCGCGCCCGATTGCCGGGGTCAGAATTTCTATCGCCTCGACTCCGGCTTCCGCGACCTGCTCTCGCTGTACATGGACGAGGACTGGCGCGCGCGTATCGAGCCGCATTTCGACCGCATGGGCGGGATCGCCGGCGGCGAGCTGGACGAACTGGCCGACGTCGCCGACAAGCATGGCCCCGTTCTGCATCCGCGCGACCGCTTCGGCCGCGACGAGGAGTGGATCGAATACCACCCTAGCTATCGCGCCATGGAGAAGATCGCCTTCGGCGATTTCGGCATGCACGCCATGAGCCATCGCGCCGGCGTGCTGGGCATGCCCGAATCCGCGCCGCCGTTGGTGAAGTACGGCTTCACCTACCTCTTTGTGCAGGGCGAGTTCGGGCTGATGTGCCCGATCAGCGTTTCGGACACCTCGAACTTCGTCATCAAGAAGTATGGTTCCGCCGCGCTGAAGGCCAAGCTGCTCGACCGCCTGCTGTCGACCGACTTCGCCACGATGCTCAAGGGCACGCAGTTCATGACAGAGAAAGCCGGCGGCTCGGACGTCGGCGCGCTGGAGACCGAGGCCGAGCCGCTGGGCATGGGTGCCGACGGCGTCGAGCGCTGGAAGCTCCACGGCGACAAGTGGTTCTGCAGCCACGCCGATGCCGATGTCGCGGTGATGCTGGCGCGGCCACGCGGTGCGGCGGCGGGCACGAAGGGGTTGGGCCTGTTCGCCCTGCCGCGCCATCTCGAGGATGGCTCGCGCAACGCCTACCGGATCGTGCGCCTGAAGGACAAGTTGGGGACGCGCTCGATGGCCTCTGGCGAGATCGTGCTCGAGGGCGCCACGGCCTACCTGATCGGCGACGCACGCCACGGCTTCAAGCAGATGATGGAGCAGGTGAACCTGTCGCGCCTGTCGCACGGCGTGCGCGCCGCTTCGATGATGCGCCGCTGCCTGAACGAGGCGCTGATGGTGGCACGCCATCGCCGCGCCTTCGGCAGCACCATCGACGCCTTCCCGCTGATGCGCCGGCAGCTGATGAAGATCATGCTACCGACCGAGCAGGCGCTCTCCATGGCGATGTGGTCGGCCGCCACCATGGGCCGCGCCGACAAGGGCGATCGCGGCGCCGCCGATCTGCTGCGCATCCTCACGCCGGTCTTCAAGTACCGGGCGTGCCGCGACAACATTCGCGTCGCCAGCCACGCGCTCGAGGTGCGCGGCGGCGTCGGCTACATCGAGGAGTGGGTCAATGCCCGCCTCGTGCGCGACGCGCAGATCGGCACGATCTGGGAAGGCACCAGCAGCATCAACGCGCTCGACGTGGTCGGCCGCGCCGTCGGCAAGTCCAACGGCCATCGCGTGATGCAGGACGCGCTCGCCGACATGCTGGGCAAGGCGTCCGACCTGCCCGGCCAGTTCCGCGGCCAGCTCAACGCCGCCATCGGCCGCGCCGCCGATTTCGCCGAGCGCGTCGCCGCCGATCCCGACCTGGAGAACCGCAGTCGTATTGCGGCGGGCGGGCTCTATCACGCCGCCACGGCGGCGCTGCTGGCGGCCGAAGGCGCGGCGC